>NZ_JBSWTM010000001.1:0-947500 GCF_056158545.1 Halobacillus sp. ABR2_026 | reverse complement strand
CCCTACCCACACCTCATCCCCGTAATTTTCAACTTACGTGGGTTCGGGCCTCCAGTCAGTGTTACCTGACCTTCACCCTGGACATGGGTAGATCACACGGTTTCGGGTCTACGACCGCATACTCACTCGCCCTATTCAGACTCGCTTTCGCTGCGGCTCCGCTTCTGCTGCTTAACCTCGCATACGGTCGTAACTCGCCGGTTCATTCTACAAAAGGCACGCCGTCACCCATTAACGGGCTCCGACTACTTGTAGGCACACGGTTTCAGGTTCTCTTTCACTCCCCTTCCGGGGTGCTTTTCACCTTTCCCTCACGGTACTGGTTCACTATCGGTCACTAGGGAGTATTTAGCCTTGGGAGATGGTCCTCCCGGATTCCGACGGAATTCCTCGTGTTCCGCCGTACTCAGGATCCACTCCGGAGAGAGAAAGATTTCGACTACAGGGCTGTTACCTGCTCTGGCTGATCGTTCCAGATCGATTCATCTATCTTCCTCTTTGGTAACTCCAATGGAGTGTCCTACAACCCCAAAAAGCAAGCTTTCTGGTTTGGGCTGATTCCGTTTCGCTCGCCGCTACTTGGGAAATCGCATTTGCTTTCTCTTCCTCCGGGTACTTAGATGTTTCAGTTCCCCGGGTGTGCCTTCCTATACCTATGGATTCAGTATAGGATGCTGTCCCATTACGAACAGCGGGTTTCCCCATTCGGAAATCTCCGGTTCAAAGCCTACTTACGGCTCGCCGGAGCATATCGGTGTTAGTCCCGTCCTTCATCGGCTCCTAGTACCAAGGCATCCACCGTGCGCCCTTATTCACTTAACTATCTTCGTGAAAAGACGTTTACAATTTCAATTAGATGTCTTGTCATCAATTGCCTCATCGTTAGATGAAACAATGATTCCTTATCCAGTTTTCAAGGTTCACAAGTTGAAAGATTCTTTGATCTCTCAAAACTGAACAACCAACACAGTACGTTTCCGTAATATCCTTAGAAAGGAGGTGATCCAGCCGCACCTTCCGATACGGCTACCTTGTTACGACTTCACCCCAATCATTGGCCCCACCTTCGGCGGCTGGCTCCATAAAGGTTACCTCACCGACTTCGGGTGTTGCCAACTCTCGTGGTGTGACGGGCGGTGTGTACAAGGCCCGGGAACGTATTCACCGCGGCATGCTGATCCGCGATTACTAGCGATTCCGGCTTCATGCAGGCGAGTTGCAGCCTGCAATCCGAACTGAGAATGGTTTTATGGGATTTGCTACACCTCGCGGCTTCGCTGCCCTTTGTACCATCCATTGTAGCACGTGTGTAGCCCAGGTCATAAGGGGCATGATGATTTGACGTCATCCCCGCCTTCCTCCGGTTTGTCACCGGCAGTCACCTTAGAGTGCCCAACTGAATGCTGGCAACTAAGATTAGGGGTTGCGCTCGTTGCGGGACTTAACCCAACATCTCACGACACGAGCTGACGACAACCATGCACCACCTGTCACTTGGTCCCCGAAGGGAAATCCCTATCTCTAGGGAGGTCCAAGGATGTCAAGACCTGGTAAGGTTCTTCGCGTTGCTTCGAATTAAACCACATGCTCCACCGCTTGTGCGGGCCCCCGTCAATTCCTTTGAGTTTCAGCCTTGCGGCCGTACTCCCCAGGCGGAGTGCTTAATGCGTTAACTTCAGCACTAAGGGGTGGAAGCCCCCTAACACCTAGCACTCATCGTTTACGGCGTGGACTACCAGGGTATCTAATCCTGTTTGCTACCCACGCTTTCGCACCTCAGCGTCAGAAACAGACCAGAGAGTCGCCTTCGCCACTGGTGTTCCTCCACATATCTACGCATTTCACCGCTACACGTGGAATTCCACTCTCCTCTTCTGTCCTCAAGTTCCCCAGTTTCCAATGACCCTCCACGGTTGAGCCGTGGGCTTTCACATCAGACTTAAGGAACCGCCTGCGCGCGCTTTACGCCCAATAATTCCGGACAACGCTTGCCCCCTACGTATTACCGCGGCTGCTGGCACGTAGTTAGCCGGGGCTTCCTCGTTAGGTACCGTCAAGGTACCGCTCTATTCGCACGGTACTTGTTCTTCCCTAACAACAGAACTTTACGATCCGAAGACCTTCATCGTTCACGCGGCGTTGCTCCGTCAGACTTTCGTCCATTGCGGAAGATTCCCTACTGCTGCCTCCCGTAGGAGTCTGGGCCGTGTCTCAGTCCCAGTGTGGCCGATCACCCTCTCAGGTCGGCTACGCATCGTCGCCTTGGTGAGCCGTTACCTCACCAACTAGCTAATGCGCCGCGGGCCCATCTGTAAGTGATAGCGAGAAGCCATCTTTCAACTTTCCTTCATGCGAAAGAAAGTATTACCCGGCATTAGCCCCGGTTTCCCGGGGTTATTCCGATCTTACAGGCAGGTTGCCCACGTGTTACTCACCCGTCCGCCGCTCGTTCCACGAGCTTCACCCCGAAGGGTTCCGCTCGCTTCCCGCGCTCGACTTGCATGTATTAGGCACGCCGCCAGCGTTCGTCCTGAGCCAGGATCAAACTCTCCATAAAAGTTAAGTTTGACTTGCTCATTTGCACACCGAATGTGCTTTGTTTCAAATCTCTTCTATAAAGAAGAAATGTTTTGACGTACTGGTTGGTTCGTTCAGTTTTCAAAGATCAAAATGTTGTTTGCCGCTTAAAAACAGCGACTCAATCATTGTATCACTTCCGTTGTTTAGTGTCAACAACTTTTTGTGGAAGTTTTTTGTGAGCTGTTCGCTCCCTGTCGCTCTTTTAATGCGACAAGTAATAATTTATCACGTGAGTTGTTTAGTGTCAACAACTTTTTTCATGTGAATGTTTCAGCTCAGTTGCCGCTCTTAATGCGACGCTTATTAATATAGCACGGACTTAATTGTACCGTCAATAACTTTTTCATAAAAAAACTCTTCTAGTTCAAAACCAGAAGAGTAACTTCATTAATGATCAATATATTCATCCACCGGCTTATACCTTCGGTGAAATATTTGAGGACCTTTCGTATCCTGCGGAACAACCTCGATAACCTGATGATCCACAAGATATTCGATCATTGAAGACAAGTCTAAAATATATTCCTGTATTTCCGGGTGTACTTTCAGTTCTCCGAAAGACCAGGGTTCCTCCCTCTCACTCATAAGCTGAAGAAGGTGCTGTGCACTCGCTCGCGATCTCTTACTTATAGAATGTTCGACAGCTAGAATCATCAATTGAATTCTCTTATCTGTCGGTTCATTACTTTCAATAAGTTCCTGGTATAATTTATAGATCTCTGGTTCAATCCGCTTCACTTGATTCCAGACGGTAACTTCCGGGTGGAATCCTTTTTCAATAATTGAAAGCCTTGCAAGATAATGAAGAGAATTGACCATCCGGCTGTAGGAATCCAAGTACTGTTCAGAATCATAAAGATCCTTTGACTCACTGTAGCTACGGATCAACTTTGCAAATTCGATAGCTTTCTTCAAATTACGTGTTTGTATAGGAAACTCCCGCAAGTGTTCTTTTAGTTCTGTCAAATATTCATTTCTCTCAAAAATGATATGACCATTAATGACCCATTCCACTGATCGGCGGTATGAGCTTGTATCAATCCAGTGCTGCAGCAATTTTTCATCCACAATGTGCATAGCTGCTGATTTATTCTCAAATTCATAATGTTTCACATACCACAATTCTTCAGCATCCCGAACAATAATGAATAAAATAACATCAAAATTATCAGTTACAGGGCTGATCGGTTTCTTTTTTTCTAATATGAGAATGCCAAGTGTATTACTTTGGCTCGCTTTTTCTTGGTAAATCGGGCGCAGTACATCTTCCATATTCTTTCCCCCACATTCAATTTCCCTTTCAATAGTGTTTATTCGCTATGTTTAGGCAAAATCCTTTTTTCCTATTATATTTGCCTAAAGAAAATATGCTATACTACGTGGTAGATAGTAAGGAGGGACACGGAGTGGCTCTAAAGTACAGCAGTAAAATCAATAAGATTCGTTCTTTCGCTTTCTGGCTGATCTTCCTCGGTATCGGTGTCATGTACATCGGGTTGTTGTTCAAAGATACCATGTGGGCAATGGCGACATTTATGATTCTCGGTGTAGGGTTTGTCGGCTTAAGTACCGTTGTGTATTTCTGGATCGGCATGCTCTCTACGAAAACGATACAGATCGTATGCCCTTCCTGTGAAAAACCAACGAAAATGCTCGGTCGTGTGGATGCATGCATGCACTGTGACCAGCCGCTTACGATGGACAAGTCACTGGAAGGTAAAGACTTTGATGAGAAGTACAATAAGAAACGTTACAAAAAAGAAACGCAAGGACAGCAATAAACGTCTTGCCGTATAATTAAAAACTCCACTGTCTATACAGTGGAGTTTTTCTGTTCGTGGATCGCCTTTATTAGGTTTAAAAAGAAAAAAGTTTTTCAAAGTGATGGGTCGAAGGCTTGGAAAATCTCATGCCGCAGACCGATTATTCCTAAGACTAAAAAAATAAAAACTGAAAGCAGAAAGCTTTCAGTCTTAATGAGTATTATTCGTTTGGCAATCTGTACAAGTTCCATAGACTTCCATGCGATGATGACTTACATTAAATCCAGTCACCTGTTCAGCTAATGATTCCACTTCGTTCAGACTTGGATAGTGAAAGTCGACGATTTTACCGCATGATTCACAGATCGCATGATAGTGATCACTTGTATTGCAATCAAAGCGGCTGGAAGAGTCCCCGTAAGTCAACTCACGTACGAGTCCTATTTCTCTAAAGACGCGGAGATTGTTGTAAACCGTAGCGACACTCATATTCGGAAATTTACTTTCTAATGCTTTGTAAATTTCATCAGCTGTCGGGTGAGTCATAGAATTCAGCAGGTATTCAAGCACCGCATGACGCTGTGGAGTAATTCGTACACCAGAGCCTTTCAGTGTATCAATGGCATCTTGGAGTCGATGGTCTGACACGGTCATGCACCTCGCTTTCATAAACTGATTCTTGATTTATAATATTATTAAATTAGAATCCTTACAATTAGTTTAACCTTTTCTTAAAGGAATTGTCAATATAAAGCACCCCTTCATTCCCAGGACTTAAACATCAGGATCCAACACAGTTTCCGTACCACCCAGCTGCCGGTTCACATATCTTGCTGCTACAAATAGAAAGTCCGACAGCCGGTTCAAATAGGAGACGACTAAAGGGTTGTCCAAATCCTCTTCCAGAGCTACCGCTATTCTTTCGGTCCTGCGCACAACTGTGCGCGCCAGATGAAGCGAAGCAGATGCTTGATGTCCTGAAGGAAGGATGAAATTTTTTAACGGCTCCAGAGACTGGTCCCATTCATCAATCTGCTTTTCCAACTCTTCAATATGTTCTTTTTTAAGTTTCCACATGACATCTTTCCCTTTAGGCGTCGCAAGTTCAGCACCAACATGGAACAAGATTGTCTGGATTTTTTGAAAAGTATGAAGAAAGGAGGCTTTCCCCTCCCACTCTTCTCCGCTCAGATGGCTGAGTGCGAGACCGATCATAGAGTTCGCTTCATCACATGTCCCATAGGCTTCTACACGTATATCATTTTTCGCTACCCGCTGTCCGTAGATCAAGGATGTCTGGCCTTTATCCCCTGATCGTGTATATATCCTCATATTAATACCCCCGTTTTGGATCGATGATATTTCTTAATTCCCCTTCTCCACTTATAAAAACAGACAAGTTCTTCTCAAAAAGATCAAACCCTCTAGGTACATAGTAAGGAGAAATGCCTGAAATGTGCGGTGTTACCGTCACGTTTTCTTCCTGCCAAAATGGATGGTCTTCAGGTAATGGCTCTTCCTCAAATACATCCAACACGGCATGAGCGATGTCGCGATTTCTTACAGCCGCAAGGAGAGTCTCTGTTGAAACCAGATCCCCCCGCCCCATGTTTAAGAAGACAGCGTGAGAAGACATTTCCTTGAAATGTTTTTCTTCCAATAAATAACTGGTCTCTGGTGTACTTGGAAGAGCTGCAACTATAAAGTCGCCTGTAGGAAGAACCAAGTCCATTTGTTCTACAGGAAATACTTGATCAAAATCAGGCTTGCTTTTTCCTGATCTGGAAACACCAACGGTTTTCATTCGAAAAGCTTTGGCCAGCCTAGCAACTTCCTGCTGGATTGCCCCTGTACCAAGCAAAACCATCGTCCTTCCATTAATTTCGTCCATGACAGGACGGCGGTTCCACTCTGCTCTCCGCTCCTGTTCCATCAACGTTTTCGCTTTTCTGGAGACTTGAAGCAGCATCGAGAGGGCATATTCAGCCATTGGCTGTGCATGGATGCCTCTGACATTCGTCACAAGGATATCCCGTTTGGCGATTTCCTCGAAGGGCATTCGGTCCATGCCAGCGGAAAGGACCATAATCCACTTCAGTTTTTTAGCCGACTGAATTTTCCCCTCATCCAAATCCTCACCATATGTAATAAATACATCCGCTTCTTCAAGGTAATACTTTGCTTCACCCATTCCGTGGCAGAAAATGAAAGAAGCATCAGGGAACCTTGTTTGCAGCTTCATCTGGATGTCATCAGGCACTCTTTTAATGGCAGATACAATCTTCATCCAATCAACTCCTTCCCTTTTCTTTTTATAGTAGCCTATAAAGAAACCATAGTCACTTGTAGACTATGGTTCAATGCTTATTACGATAAATGTTCTCGGATATATTCCAGAGCAGATTCGACGTGACCCTGCACTTTAACTTTCCTGTACTCTTCTGCAAGGTTCCCCTCTTTATCAATGATAAAGGTGGAGCGTTCAATGCCGTAGTATTCCTTGCCGAAGTTTTTCTTCAGCTTCCATACTCCGAATTGCTCCGCCACTTCATGATCTTCATCAGCGAGCAGAAGAAATGGCAGGTCGTGTTTGTTAATGAATTTTTCGTGCGATTCAACCGGGTCAGGACTCACACCCAGAATAACAGCATCAAGATCTTCAAAGCTTTCATGATGATCACGGAAATCACAAGCTTCCGTCGTACAGCCTGGAGTCATATCTTTCGGGTAAAAATAAAGGACGACGTTCTTTCCCTTAAAATCAGAAAGAGACACGGATTCACTGTTGTTTGCCGGCAGTGTAAAATCTTGCACTTGCTTACCTTTTTCTACTGTCATGTTAAGACCCTCCTAAATGGTTTCTACCACTTAGGTTACCTTAAAAACAATCAAACTTCCAACATCAGCTTTCCACTTTGTGCTTCAACCAAACCTTGGCTACCAGGGCAGCTGGGAGGGTATACCCGACCATAGCCTCAAAAATCGCTATCCATTTGCCGATTCCCACAGGAGTAAGATCTCCATACCCTACAGTAAATAAAGTAACACCACTGAAATATACACTTCTAATGACGTCCAATGTCCAATGATTATCTATAGTGGGTCCTTCTCCTATATACACTTCTATTCCCTGAAGGATCAGCGCGGCATATATCACTCCGAAACCGATCATGACAATCGTATACAACATCATAATGGAAACAAAGAGTTGAGCCGAGAATATTTTATGTTCAAATTCGAGAGATTGAAAAATCTGGCGGAGGCTCCCTCCGATAAGAGCAAGGGAAAGAGCTGAAAGAATGATCGTCATCATAAGCATGCTCCTTTTATACGAGTAAACAAGCTTTACTTGTTCATATGAAAGGGCCGAACCTTTTATGCCAGTCAGGAGATGTGACTTCTGGTTAATGGTCCATTTTTCCGAAAAAACCGGGCGAACGCACAGCCCGCAGACCGACGACTGCATAAGATACAGTAAACAATGGAAAGGGGGAATTGTGAATGGGTTACGGATATGGCGGAGGCTTTGCGCTAATCGTTGTTCTTTTCATCCTTCTAATCATCGTTGGTGCAGCATTCCTATACTAAAAACAGCTTGCACTGAAGTTTAAAAACTTTCAGTGTTACTTTCCTCGCAATCGATCGGACTACTGTTTCAACGCTCTAGAGTGAAGGAACCTTTCAGGGGTGCTTCCCGGGTCAGATGATCCGGGAAGCACCCTTGTGATTCAGAATGGACAAGCATGCTACAATAGCAGAGAATACGTTTGTCTAGGAGGTACTATTATGAAACACCATCAATCCGAGCAATTATATATGGAAGCAACAGAACATATCGTCGGCGGAGTTAATTCTCCTTCTCGCGCCTACAAAGGTGTCGGCGGCGGTACTCCTGTCTATATGGATCGTGCGGAAGGTTCCCATTTCTACGATGTCGACGGGAACGAATATATCGATTACTTAGGCGCATACGGACCGATCATTACTGGTCATGCCCACCCTCATATTACAGAAGCGATTACAAATGCTGCCCAAAATGGCGTGCTTTATGGAACACCAACAGTACTGGAGAACCGCTTTGCTAAAATGTTGAAAGAAGCGATTCCTTCTTTAGATAAAGTAAGGTTCGTCAATTCCGGTACAGAAGCCGTCATGACAACCATTCGTGTCGCACGTGCTTATACAGGCCGTGACAAAATCATTAAATTTGCCGGGTGCTACCATGGTCATTCAGATCTCGTCCTTGTCGCTGCCGGGTCCGGTCCATCCACCCTTGGCACCCCCGATTCTGCCGGTGTACCAGCCTCCATTGCGCAGGATGTCATCACCGTGCCGTTCAATGACATTGAACCATTCAAACAAGCCCTTGAAACATTCGGTGACGAAATTGCAGGTGTACTCGTTGAACCGATCGTAGGAAATTTCGGAATCGTAGAACCGAAACCCGGATTTCTACAACAGGTGAATGAACTTACCCATGAAGCTGGTGCCCTGGTCATTTATGATGAAGTCATTACTGCTTTTCGTTTTACATACGGAAGCGCTCAGCAATTGTTGGATGTTGAACCGGACATGACCGCCATGGGTAAAATTATCGGCGGCGGCCTTCCGATCGGTGCTTATGGTGGACGCGCGGATATCATGGAACAAGTGGCTCCATTAGGACCTGCATATCAGGCGGGAACGATGGCTGGTAACCCTGCCTCTATGTCTGCCGGGATCGCCTGCCTTGAAGTCCTTAAGCAGAAAGGCGTCTATGAAGAAATGGACCGGCTCGGTGCACGTTTGGAAACTGGCATTCTTGATCATGCCGAAAAACATGGGATCCAGATACAGATCAACCGATTGAAAGGTGCCTTGACGGTGTACTTCACGGATGAAAAAGTGGAAAACTATGAACAGGCGGAAAACACGGATGGCGATCAATTCGCCCGTTTCTTTAAGCTGATGCTCCACGAAGGGATCAATCTGGCTCCATCGAAATACGAAGCCTGGTTCCTGACAACTGCACATACCGAGGAAGATATCGATCAAACGTTAAAAGCGGTGGATCGTACATTCCAAACGATGGCCAATGACTAATTCGTGTCCCCTCCTCTTTTCATAAGGGGAGGTTTTTTTATATTTTTCTGACTATTCTGTTGATTACCGAAACAGTTCATGCTATTATATAAACATAATTCTGAATATTCCCACGAATTATGATCTTTGTTTCATTTCTTTCCCTTTTCATAGGTTCCAGCTCCGGCTGGTTCCCCTTTGGCTTATGCGGATCCCGCATAAGCTTTTTCTTTTGTTCTAATCAAACGAAAATGATGTATAATGATTTCATCCTGTTTTTTTGAGGGCTAACGACTTCTGCACCAGGAAGATATTTAAGAATCAAAGGATGATGTTCTACATGAAATTAGGCGCAAGAATGATGAAGACCGGCTTGGCAGTAGGGATAGCTCTTTATATCGGACAGCTATTCGGGTTCATATCCCCTTTACTTGCAGCCATCGCTGTCGTCTTTTCCATTCAACCTTCAATCTATCGTTCCTACCAATCGATTATAGAACAAGTACAGGGAAACATAATCGGGGCATTGATCGCCATTGTCGCTGTTTTTACTCTCGGAAATGATCCCTTTATCGTAGGATTCGCTATTATCCTTGTGATCGGATTGACTACCACACTTAAAATGAATGAAAATACAATTGCTCTAGCTGTTGTTGCCGTCATCGCGTTGATGGATTCAACGGATCAAACCTTTCTTTATTTCGCAGGGTCAAGGTTCACATCAATGATGCTCGGTATACTGGCTGCATTTATCGTCAACCTTGTTTTTCTCCCTCCAAGATACGAAACAAGGTTGTTCACAAAGATTGACCGGGCGACCAACGATATCCTGCAGTGGTTAAGAGTAACCACGAGAAATTTATCCGATGAACCTGCTTTAAAATATGAAATAACAAGAATACAGGATGATATGCGCTGGGTGGATCATACCTACCTTCTTTATTCCGAAGAAAGGACCTATTTTAAAGGCAGCCGTTTTTCTAAAGGAAGGAAAATGGTACTTTTCCGGCAATTAATCACCACAACGAAAAAGTCTTTTGATGTCCTGAAGGCTTTTTACCGTTTGGAGCATAAAATTGAACAAATCCCTGATCAATTTCAGGATGCCGTTGTCCAAGAACTTGATAAATTGATCAATGCTCACGAAAAATTGGTGCTTAGCCTTAAAGGTCGCATCAAACATACTCATAAACAATCCCTGAGAAGGATTGAAGAGCCGGACATCCCTCTACTTGTTGAACGGCTTATGAACGTTTACGAAAAAAGCAACAACCCTGATAAATTAGTCTTTCTGCCGCTGGCTTCACAATTGATGGAATACCATTATCAATTGGAACGTCTGAAGAAGCTGTTGAAGAGTTATCAGGCCCGACATCAGGACGACTTCATACAAACAACCGACAAATAACCAAACAAAAGCCGAGTATGGACGTCCATACTCGGCTTTTGTTTCTTATCTAACCTTGAAGCAGAGGGCACTCGTTACGTCCCCATATACTCAGGCTTTTGATCATCCAATTCCTGCACTTGATACAAATCATAATAATGCCCTTTTCTCTTCATCAATTCCTGGTGAGAACCGACCTCGACAATCTCCCCATTCTCGATATGGACGATCCGATCCGCATGCGTTATGGTTGATAACCTGTGGGCAACGATGAAGGTGGTCCGTTCTGAAGCCAAACGCTCAAGCGCATTCTGAATCAGGTGCTCACTCTCCAAGTCAAGCGCTGAGGTGGCTTCATCAAGGACAAGAAGCGGTGGATTTTTCAAAAAGACCCGCGCAATCGCGACTCTCTGCTTTTGACCGCCGGACAATTTGACCCCACGCTCTCCGACTAACGTATTATAACCGTTGGGAAGTTCCATGATGAAGTCATGCGCATTGGCCGCTTTAGCCGCTTCGATCATTTCTTCATCGGTTGCATCCGGATTTCCCATCCTGATATTCATAGCGATGGATTCACTGAACAGAATGTTATCCTGAAGGACCATCCCGATGTTATCGCGCAAGGATCGCGCTTCAAAATCCCGGATATCTGTTCCATCAATGGAGATCCTTCCTGCCGTTACATCGTAAAATCTCGGAATCAAACTGATTAAGGTTGATTTTCCTCCCCCACTCATTCCTACGAATGCTATTGTCTCCCCATGACGGATATCCAAGTTGACATTTTTCAGAACAAGGGGATCTTCTTCATCATACTTGAACGTAACGTCTTCGATTTTGACATCGCCTTTCACATTGTCCATCTTCACGGCATTCGGCTTGTCGACAATATCATATTTTTCATCAACAAATTCAAACACACGATCCATGGAAGCAATAGACTGGGTAAGAACAGTCGCTGAGTTCACAAGACGTCGCAGTGGATTATATACTCGATCCATGTATCCAACAAACGCAACCATCGTACCGATGGTTAAAGAACCCGTAATAACCTGGTAACCCGCAAAGGCGACAACAAGCAATGGAGCAAGATCTGTAATCGTGTTTGTCACAGAGTACGTGTAGGCGTTCCAATTCGTATGAGTGATCGCTTTATCGAGGAAATTCTTATTCTTCACATCAAACTGTCCTTGTTCATAATCCTCAAGGGCGAAACTTCTTGTGACAGGGACACCCTGGACACGTTCATGTAAATGTCCCTGAACCTCTGCAAGTGCCTGCGAACGATCTCTTGTTAATCTCCGCAACCGGGCATAAAAAAACTTGACGGCAAAACCGTAAAAAGGGAAAAGAGCGATAGAAACCAACGTTAACCAAGGATCCATTGTCAGCATAATGACGATGGCAATAACAATGGTGATCATATCCAACCATATGTTCATAAGCCCGGTAATGACAAATGTTTTCGTCTGCTCCACATCATGAATGACACGCGAGATGATCTCCCCTGTCTTTGTTTTTGAATAGAAACGCAGACTAAGGCGTTGGATATGGTCGAAGAGTTTCTCCCTGATGTCGTACAAGATGTTACTCCCGATCCATTGGGCTAAATACTGTCTGATGTACTCAACAGGCGGCCGCAAAACGAGGAAAACGAGAAAAGCTCCTCCCATAATAAGCAGCAGCTGGTCCATCCTTTCTCCTTGAGTCATGTCTTCTGCATTGATAATGTCATCAATCACATATTTAATGATGAGCGGCATTAATAAAGGGATGGAGAATTTCACAATACCTATAAGGACGGTAAAAATAATTTTTCCTTTATAAGGTTGTACGAACCGCAAATATCTCTTAATACTGTCCAACTGAACACCTTCTTTCTAAACCTTTCAAACAACAACGAAGCGCACTTTTTTATAAGTGCGCAAATGGTCATCATCTATACGTTAAATATCTTTCATACCACTGATCGATGAATTCAGGGGAGAACGGTCCTTTGCGTTGACGGATCCACCTGATGAGAATATCGATGTTGTTATATAGAATACGATCCAGTACGTGAGGATAATTCATCCTTCTCTTGTGGATCTCATATTCGTCTTCATCAAGAATCTTGTATGTCATATCAGGAAAGACTTTCACGTCCAGATCATAATCGATGTATTTGATCGTTTCATCTTCATAAATAAAGGGAGAACTGATGTTGCAATAATAATACACTCCGTCATTCCTTAACATTCCAATGATATTGAACCAGTACTTGGAATGAAAATAACAGATGGCGGGTTCTCTTGTGATCCACCTTCTCCCATCACTTTCTGTTACTTCTGTCCGATCATTTGCACCTATGATCACATGTCTTGTCCCTTTCAAGATTGTGGTACTGTCCCAAACTCTGTGCAGTTGCCCATTATGCTTATAGCTCTGGATTTCGATCCGCTTACCTGCTTCTGGGCCGGGCATAAGATCCCCCCTTCCCTTTACTATTCCATTTCTACCTTCTACCTATTATAACGACAAATGAAGCGGATTGAAAACAATTGGACCAGAGACAAGAGTATCGAACAAAAACCTTCTGCTTTCTCCCATAACAGCTCCCTCTAGTTGAAGATTCAGTTTCGAGATGTTCGTGGGAGCTTTAAGGGCTGCGGGGTATGGATCGCTTTCCGCGGGAGATCGTTGCTCAGCGCCCGCCCACGGAAAGCGAATCGTTTACTGGATCCCCATCAAGACGTCAAGAATCCTGGCATATTCCTTAATAAGGGTATGTAAATAAAAGAAGCCGCCCGCTTATGGGGCGACTCCTTTAATCGGGGGATTGATACAGGCTAAAAAAACAGCCCGGCCAACCTACCAACGACTCAGGTTATTTTTTCTTAGCCTGAGATTTTTGGTTCTGCTGCTGTACGTGCTGCGCGTCAGTTTGTTGAGCGAATTCAGCACCGTATTGGGATTTCCCTTGTGCAGCTTGTTGGTTTTGTTGTTTCACGTGGTTAACGTCTGTACCTGCTGCTGTTTTGTTTTGTTTCGGTTGCTTAGCCATGTTTATCACCTCCGCAAAAATTATTGTGTACAGGAGGCGCAGGTTTCATTCCTGAAAAATTAAATATTTTCATCTTGTTTACAAACACGCTTGAAACATATGATGGTCTACCGTTATTCATCAGGATTTAGAGGAGAGATGGAGTACTCGCTAACTCTAAAAGGGATACCAAAAAAAAAGACGCTCTTGTGAGCGTCTTTCCATCAGTTCTGGATTCGTTTCGTACCAATATAACGCGGGCCCCAATATCCACTGGAAAGCGAACTAATTTCAATTCCATTCGTGGATCCGCTGTGAATAAACTTGTTATCGCCAACATAGATTCCCGCATGGGAAGCCCCTGGTTTATAGGTTTCGAAAAAGACGAGATCCCCTACCTGTCGATCTGAGCTGCTGACTGTATCTGCACGACTATCCGCATACATGGAGGCCACTGTTCTCGGAAGATTGATGCCTTCCATAGCGAAAACATATTGAATGAACCCGCTGCAGTCAAATCCTGAAGGACTCGTCCCGCCCCAACGGTAAGGTGTACCTAAATGCTTCTTCGCTTCTGCTATTAAATCAGAATTCGAAACGCTATTGTTTGTTGAAGTTTGAGTTGGGGGAGCAGAAATTTCTCCTGATATTTTCAATTTTTGACCTGAATAAATTACGTTGTTGGAAAGGTTATTCAAATTTTTTAAGTGTGACACGGATATTCCGTATTTCGTCGCAATCGCCCACAATGAATCACCGGATTTGACCGTATATGTACTACTATTATCTTTGACAGGATCTTGGTCCGATTCTGAATTCTGTCCATCTGTTTCCTTCTGCTTATCCGAAGAAGGCGATGTCGTCTTTGCCTCACCGCTCACTGCAAGCTTCTGTCCGGAATAAATAACATTGCCGGTCAATCCGTTTAAAGCTTTCAACTCGGCTACTGTTACCCCATGACGGGAAGCAATTGCCCATAAAGAATCCCCACTTCTTACTGTATACGTAGTGGATGGTGCCGTTTTCTTCTTCTCCGGTTGAGTTTGAGGAGCAGCTCCAGCCCCTTTTTCAACAATCAAGGTCTGTCCGATTCGAATAAGGTTGGAATCAAGGTTGTTCCATTTTTTAATTTCAGAAACAGATCCATCATATTTCGAACTAATTTTCCATAACGTTTCTCCGGATTTCACTTTATGTAATTCATCAGCAAATACGGAACCACTCCACAATGACGCTCCAATCAAAGACCCACAGACAGCCGTAACGATTTTAGTTTTATTCATCTATACAATCCCCTCATATGTATGTCATAGGTAAAATGGATTAACGTTATGTTCTATTCCTTATTATTCCTAAATGACATCAAATTGTAAATAGTCTAAAACTTCGCTATTAGCCGTCGAATTGGGTCTAATGCTTGTCGTATAAAGGATAGATGTCCTTCGTTACATTTTCATTACAATTTTGTAATGAAACCCGGGGATGATTTACATGTATGCGGGGAGTGGTTCTACATAAAGTAGAGAAGAAGGAGGATGACTTATGTATGTAGGACGTGATTTGTCAGCTTTATCCATGGAACCAAAGCAGGAATGGCAGGAGAAAGAACTCGGTTATTTTCACTATGCCCTCTCTCAGTCTTCGCCGTACTTAAACGCCGAAGGTATTTCGCTGTTACGGGAAATCAATGAAGAGATCAAGCGCCGCGGTGGTTTGGAGCAGCAGGAAGCTACTTGGACCAGCGGCACTCATCCAGTTACTGATTAATATAAGGGTGGGCCTTTTGGTGGGAGACGGGAAATGGATAATCCACCATCTGTTCAGGCGCAAGGAACAGCGCGCGATCGTGGTCGAGCGTCCCTTCACTTACAGTAGCCTTTACGACTTCCATTTCCCAAATCAAATGGGAAAATACATGTTTGATTTGATCAACCGTATCTCCCAGTTCCACTTTCAATCCATATTCACCATAAAACCAATGGGGGACTGCTTCTGGTCCGACATCTGCCAGAGGTACCATGGGATACTGCCATAGTGAAGCGAGCAGGCCTTTGTCAGGTCTCTTTTCGATGAGTACCTCTCCTTTTTCGTTCGTGACGAGAAGCAGTAAATATGGAGATGTCTTTTGTTTCTTTTTAGATGCTTTGACCGGCAGCTCAGATTCTACTCCTTTTTCAAATGCTCTGCAGTGTTCTTGGACAGGGCATAACAGGCAGGAAGGAGTTTTCGGTGTGCAAATGAGAGCCCCAAGTTCCATCAATCCCTGATTGAAAGAAGATGGATCTTCTACGGATATCAATTCCTTCACGATCTCCTCAAAAAGCTTCCGAGTCTTTTGTTTGCTAATATCGTCATCAATATGAAGGATCCTAGATAACACTCTCATGACATTACCATCCACCGCAGGCTCAGGAAGGTTATAGGCGATACTCAAAACCGCCCCCCTTGTATAAGGACCCACACCTTTCAGTTCACCCAATTCTTCTGCATTCGAAGGGACTATGCCATCATATTCGGCTACAACTTCCCTCACAGCGTTTTGCAGATTACGAGCACGGGAATAGTATCCTAAGCCTTCCCATGCTTTCAAGACCTCCTGCTCATCAGCCTGAGCTAAAGCTTCAGGTGAAGGAAACTTACTCATAAAATGATTAAAATAAGGAATGACAGTATCAACTCGTGTTTGTTGGAGCATAATTTCTGATACCCACACACGATAAGGGTCCTGACTTTCCCTCCAGGGGAGAATCCGCTGTTCTTCCTTAAACCAATGAATCAAATCGTTTTTATAGGATTCTTTATCGAATGTATTTAAAATATGTTGAACTCTTTCTGTTCTTTTCATCTTTTTTCACCCTTCGTGATAAACTACTGTTGAAACGTCCGACGCGTCAAAGGAGGTATGGAACTTGGATACAGGCACACATGTCGTCATGGGCGTCGCATTAGGAGGACTGGCTACTCTAGATCCGGTTGTAAATGCAGACCCCAATCTCTTCAATGCGGTCCTTATCGGGACGTTGGTGGGATCTCAAGCACCAGATTCAGATACGGTCCTGAAATTAAGGAACAATGCTGTATATATCCGGCACCACCGAGGTATCACACATTCCATTCCTGCCGTGTTCCTCTGGGGCATTACCATCCCTGGCATCATTCATTTTTTTACTCCCGAGGTGGATTTTCTGCATCTTTGGCTCTGGTCTTTCCTTGCTGTCATCCTGCACGTATTTGTTGACGTGTTCAATGCATATGGCACCCAGGCCTACCGGCCGCTTACAAAACGGTGGGTCGCGTATGGATTTATTAATACCTTTGACCCCTACATCTTTACGCTTCACATCGCAGGCATCGTGGCATGGAATTTAGGAGCAGATCCTGGAATTCTCTGGCTGATTTTATACTTTGTGCTTGCTCTTTATTATTTGAAAAGATACTTTGACAAGAGGGAACTTGTCCGGTTGATTCATGAGAACATTTCAGATGTCAAACAAATCGCGACATCTCCGACAATGAAGCAAAATGTCTGGCGAATCGCCATTACCACGCCTACCCACTATTATGTAGGAAAGGCCGAAAACGGTCATCTGACAATTCTTGACACGTTCAACAATAAACCGATTGATTACGAAGACCCTGTTGTCCAAACAGCATTGACGGATCATAACATCAAAGCTTTCTTATCATTTTCCCCTGTCTACAGGTATGAAATGAGTTACTATGATGAATATACAGAGGTTCGCTTCATTGATTTAAGATACAGGTCACGAGGACGTTACCCATTCGTAGCCCTGGCCCAAATCGATGATGAACATGGCGACCAGTTGAAAATCCTGAATTCCTATACTGGATGGGTCTTTACAGAAGAAAAACTGCAAAACAAAGTCAGCCCTATGTGAATCTTTGAGGGTTGAACATAAAGAAGGAGTCTCTCACCGTGAGAGGCTCCTTTTTCAAATCCTGCGTATTAATGAAGATGACCTTTCTTCTCAAGCATTTCCTTGTATTTAGGATTTGTCGCAACGAATTCATGAAGCTTCGGACCATAATGTTCAATCCACCGGAGCACAATCTGTTCCGTCACTTGTTTGCCCTGGTAATCATGGCCGGCTTTTGCACGTGTGGATTCAAAATCTTCCCATAATAGTTCCACCCATGTCCTTGCTTCCTCTATAGTCAATTGAGGATTTTTACTGTATAACTTTTCAGCCAAGCGCTGATATATTTCATTCATAGGATCACTCCATATTTGGCAATGTTTACAGTGACATTGTAACACATACTACCACCATGAAGGTACATACTAAGGTTGTCTCTTCATCGAGACTCATGAGGAGGATGACTGATGCGTAACAAGGCAAAGAATTTCCCCAACGTTAAAATGACGCACGCACCGGATGACCAAAGCGAATATCTCGCCAAGCGTCCAGACGGTACAATAAACAGCAAGCCGCAGGAAAGAGCAGCAAGGTCAAGACATCGTGACGTCAACGATACAGGGAGGAATTACAATGGGTAAGCGTAATTTCAAAGCGAACGCCTCGGCGATCCGATCACATCGCAGCATCAAACATTTGAGCAAGCGCGTGAATGGTGAGACCGAACAAACGCAGGCAGACCAAATCACTGAAATCCAAGCACGCAAACGGAACTAAAAAATACCGGGCACATTATACAACGTGCCCGGCCTTTTATGACCCTTCCACTATATCTCCAAGCATGGAAATCGGTAAAGCTTCCTCTTCCCCGCCAGCCCTCTTATTGTGTTTATTCTTCCTGTATCCCCACGCAAAAATACCGTTCATATATTCAATATAAAATGTATGTTCAGGATCTCCATCCACTTCATAAGTCTCTCCTGCACTAAAGTCTCCAGGATTCATCATATACGATTTAGCCATGATGATTTTACGTTCATGGACGGCGAATTCATTAACCATGCCCAGCTGCTCGGCTTTTTGAGCTTTTTCCGTCAATTGTGCAATCTCATCACGCAGCTCTTCCTGTGTATATTCACTATATCTTTTCTCCATCGTAATCCCTCCTGCTTTCATGCTCACTTTACATTCTATCAGGGTTTCTTCACAATGAATATGAAGTAGGAGAAGATAAGGAGAGAAGAAAATGAAAAATGTTTGGATCACAGGAGCAGGAACTGGTTTAGGTCAAGCCCTGGCTCAAATATATGCAAAGAACGGCTTTCATGTATACCTTTCAGGGAGAACGGCCGGACGCCTGCAGGTAACTCATAACGATATCGTACGAGATGGAGGTTCAGCAGAAGTCGTCATTTGTGATGTGACAGAAAAATCTTCTATAGAGGAAGCCCTTAAACAAATGAACTCCCTTGACCTTTTGATCAACAATGCTGGAATCGGACAATTCGGGGATCTTTCCTCCTATCAAGAAGAAGAGATCGATCAAGTGCTGAATACGAACATTAAAGGGACCATTCTAGCTACTCAATTAGCCGCTCCCCTATTGGAAGCTTCAGAAGGTCGTGTATTGAATATCATATCTACCGCAGGGCTTCGCGGGAAAAAGAATGAAAGTGTATACTGTGCCAGTAAATTTGCTGTCCGTGGGTTTACAGAAAGCCTGCAGAAAGAATGGGAAAGCTCCGTGTTATCTGCAACAGCTGTCTACATGGGTGGTATGAACACCCCGTTTTGGGATGAAACCAGCCATATCGAAAACCCTGAGAAATTAAAAGGTCCTGAAGGTGTCGCTGAACAAATCTTCTCAGAAGACGACGGACGAAAAGAGATTTTTATCGACCGTTAAGCTAGGAAATCTCTAAGATCTTAAATAATCATACAAAAAAGGCCTGCCGATTCGGCAAGCCTTTTTTTAATCGAAGAGATTACTCTCCAAGACCTTCTTCTTTTGCTTTTGCAACAACTGCTTCAACAGCTTCCGCTTCATCAGAACCTTCAGCAGCGAATGTAACTTCCGCGCCGTTTGGAATGCCTAAAGACATGACGCCCATGATGGACTTCATATTCACGGACTTCCCGTTGTACTCAAGGTTTACATCGGATTGGAACTTCCCTGCAACTTGTACAAGTGCTGTAGCTGGACGCGCATGTACACCGTCTGCTGCTGTGATTTTCATTGTTTGTTGTGCCATGTTAAACTCTCCTCTTTATCCTTTGATTTCAATGATATCAGGATCATTGTGATTGACTTGATTGGATGCTTTGATGCTAACAGATTGTCCTTCTTGAAGATTTGTAAAGACAATTGGCGTAATAATGGATGGAGCATTCTCTTTCACATAGTCAAGATCGACTTCCATCAAGGCTTGCCCCTGCTTCACTTCATCCCCTTCAGAAATCTTAGCAGTAAATCCTTCCCCTTTCAATCCGACTGTATCGATTCCGATGTGGATCAGGATTTCCATACCATTGTCTGCTTCAAGGCCGATGGCATGTTTGGTAGGGAATACATTCAAGACTTTACCATTGACTGGTGAAACAATCTGACCGTCTTCCGGCTCAATGGCAAATCCGTCACCCATCATTTTACCAGAGAATACTTGATCCGGCACTTCTGTAATCGGCATAATTTTACCTTTGATTGGGCTGACAAATTTCAATTCGCCTTCTGTCACAGGTGCTTCTGCTGATTTTTCAGCGTTTTTGACTTCAGAAACATCTTCTCTGGAACGTGGTGTTTTTCCATCGATAATGTCCTGCATTTGTCCTCGTAAAGTATCCGATACCGGTCCGAAAATGGCCTGAATATTGTTTCCTACTTCCATGACTCCGGAAGCCCCCAGTTTCTTCAGACGGTTTTTGTTCACTTCATCTTTCTCATTTACTGAAACCCGTAGGCGAGTGATACAAGCATCGAGGTGAGAGATATTTTTCTGCCCCCCCATAGCTTCAAGGATTTCAAACGGAAGATCGCCCACTTCGCCATCCTCTTCAGCATCTTCCGCTTCGTCTTCACGTCCAGGTGTCGCCAAGTTGAACTTGAGGATCGCCCAGCGGAATCCAAAGTAGTAGATTACAGAGAACACGAGACCAACGATGATGACCCACCACCAGTCAGTACGGTTTGGAAGAACTCCGAACAGGATAAAGTCGATAAGACCACCAGAGAACGTCTGTCCGATTTTAACTCCAAGAATCTCCATAATCATAAAGGAAAAACCAGCAAATACAGCATGAATCGCGAATAATAGTGGCGCTACGAATAGGAAAGAGAATTCAATTGGTTCTGTAATACCTGTCAAGAAAGACGTCAAGGCTGCAGAAGCCATGATTCCTCCGACCACTTTTTTACGTTCAGGTTTTGCTGTGTGATAAATCGCAAGTGCAGCTGCTGGCAGACCGAACATCATAAATGGGAATTTACCCACCATGAAGGTTCCTGCTGTGAAATCAACGCCATCTCTTAATTGTTCAAAGAAAATACGCTGGTCGCCACGAATGATTTCGCCTGCAGCATTCGTATAACTTCCAAATTCAAACCAGAAAGGTGAATAGAAAATATGGTGCAGTCCGAATGGAATCAGGGAACGCTCAATCAGACCGAAGAAGAATGCGGATATTGTCTGATTCCCTTCCAACATCACATGGGACAATGTATTCAAGCCCGCTTGTGCAAATGGCCAAATCCACAGCATAATAATTCCCAGGAATAAGGAAGAAAAAGCTGTAATGATTGGAACGAAACGCTTCCCAGCGAAGAATCCAAGGAATTGCGGCAATTCGATATTGAAAAATCGATTATAGAGCGAAGCAGCTAAAATACCGACAATAATACCACCGAATACCCCTGTCTGCAGGGTAGGAATTCCAAGTATTTCTGCATAGGCAGGGTCAGAAGTCATATCGGCATCAACATTGCCGAGTACCCCCATGACCACATTCATAATCAAATAACCAATGATAGCAGCAAGACCTGCTACCCCGTCCCCCTTCGCAAGACCGATAGCAACACCGACTGCGAATAAGAGAGGCAGGTTATCAAAAACAATCCCTCCAGCTTCAGCCATTACTTGAAGCAATGTTTGAACCCAAGGTGTTCCGAAGTATGGCACTTTTTCAACAAAGTTGTCTTGTGCAAAGCTTGTACCAAAAGCTAAAAGAATACCAGCTGCAGGAAGTAACGCGACTGGAGTCATCAAGGCTTTACCAACTTTTTGCAAGGTGCCGAAAGCATTCTTGAACATTATGTTTTCCTCCTTTTAAATGGTGATGTAAGCCCCATGGCCCATAAAATCCATTGTCAGAAAAATAAAACGTTTTCAATAATACAGAAATGATGAGCGTCCAATAGAGGACGCCAATTATGGATAATAGCTTGTGCATTCTGACTATTCAGGACATAAAAAAACATGAGTACACCAGGCGAATTGGCTTCATAAAGATAGTCCTATCCCTATGATAACCACTTCACCTTCATGTACTCATGCCTGATCGTGTCAGTAACACGTACGTTTTAGGTTTTATGGGTTAAACGTTGTAAATGGATCGTCAAATATATGGCTTCCGATTCATCTACAGGTTTTTTCAGTTGCTTTTGCATCACTTTAATCAGTTTCCAAGCTAAATTATAGCACACAGGATATTCTTCTTTCAACATGTTTGCCAGCCGAATTTCCTCCCCGGCCTGGCCCTCCTGATAAACTCTGTCAATGGCTCGATGAAGGTGCTGGACGAGTCTATGGTAATCCACACTCTTTTTATCGATCGTGACATCCATCGCATCTTCTACTAGTTCTACAAGGTGAGTAATGAGCTGATTATGACGGTTGAGTTCTCTCAAGGTTTTATCAGTGACCGCACTATGGATATGCAGCGCGATGAACCCTACTTCACCTTCTGGGAATTGAATGCCCATCTTGTCATAGATCATCGTCACGACTTCCATAGCAATTTGATATTCTTTCGGATAAAGGGATTCGATTTCCAGTAGAAAAGGATTGGAGAACTGAAGGTCCTGCTTCGCTCGATTAATGGCAAACGCAAGGTGGTCCGTGAGTGCTACGTGGATATGCTGATTGAGTTCCTGGCCCATCCGGGACTCAATGTGAATAAGTACATCACTCATAAAATCGATCAAAGACTCATCAATATATGGCAACAAACTTACATACTGCTCTTTTTCCTGTTCGTTACTCAACAAGAATGTCTTATCTGCCTGATCGGCAGATATTTCATCTCCCGCCTTACGGTTAAAACCGATCCCTTTCCCTATCAATACCACTTCTTCATATATAGGGTGGGACGCAATGACTACATTATTGTTGAGCACTTTTTTGATGGTTATCTGCTGTTCCATAATGCTCCCCCACTTACATTACACTAAAAGCGTTTTCAGTCGTCTCATAACTTCTATCCTATATTTGATTTGTTTTTTTTACAAGTGGGAGGATAAGGAATGTAAACCCTCCCCTTTGTGTGAAAGCGATTACGTCGTGTACAATCAGATAGGTGCCTGGGGACCTCCCCACACGGAAGGAGATAATAAGATGATTAAACTATTTGTCACAGACCTGGATGGTACACTATTAGGACCCGATCATTATATAAAAAACGAAGACATTGACAGCTTGAAGCGGATGATTGGAGATGGCACTCCATTGGCGGTTGCCTCCGGCCGCATGGACCATGAAATTGTAGAAGTGCTCAAACGAGTCGGGGTGAACGGTCACCGCGTCAGTCAGAACGGGGCATTCGTGTTCAATGATGAGAACACTCCACTCCACGCCAAAACTTTTGAAGCTGAACTAGCTCAGCGCATTATTCGGACCATTGACCACGAACCAATGGTCAAAACCGTATCAACCGCAGAAGAAACGTTCACTAAAGAGTCCAATTCTTTCATTGATATGATTTCTGAGCAGATGTTCCATGATATCATTGTTCATCCGGAGTTGAATGACCACGTCGGCCACACAATCTCCCCATCTAAGATTACGTTACACGGGAAAGAAAAAGATGTGTTAGCTACGGCTGAACGAATCCAGAAAACGTTCGGTGAAGAAGTGGACAGCTTCATCTCCCATGAAACCTGTATCGATATGATGCCGAAATCGATCAATAAGCAGAGTGGGCTCCGCCAGTTGATGGAGACTCTCGGAATTCAACCTGAAGAAATCGCTTGTGTCGGTGATTCTTTCAATGATATAAGCATGTTCGGTTTGACTCCTCACAGTTATGCAATGTCAACGGCATACAATGAAGTAAAAGAAAGAGCGAACACCGTTGTCGATCATGTCCATGAGGCGATTGAAGACCTTGATAAAAAAGGACTCCTTAATAAAAAAGAACAAGCGGCTGACGTATAAGTCAGGCGGCTTGTTCTTTTTTTATTCCTCGAGATACTCATCAATAAAACGGTCAATCAGATCAAAGGAAAAACCTTTTCGATACAATCCAGATTTTATTTTTTGCTTCAATTCATACCCCTCAGCTTTAGACTGGAATTTCCGAAGCAGTTTCTCCCCCTGATATACGACCGCTTCCCATTCTGAATCCCCGTCCTCATCTTCGGGCAGGTCAGCCAACACTTCCTGGATAACATCTCCCTGGAACCCTTTTTGCATTAACGTCTGTTGCACATTTTGAACTTGCTGACGGTGAGACTTGCGGCCATCATTCTTCATCTTCTTCTGAGCAAATTTCATCGCTTTTTCCACTTGTTTATCAAACGAATAATGAGTGATTGCTTCATCCGCTTTCGCAGCAGCCACCCCTTTTTCCTTCAACTCCTTTTTTAATAATAGAGGGCCTTTACTTGATGTCATGATTCTCGTTCTAACAAGAGAATTCGCAAACTCCTGATCATCAAGCAGTCGTTCATTCCTGAGCCGTGTAATGATTTCTTCAATATGTTCAGCGTCGGTTTCTTTCTCTTTTAAATAATCGCGGATTTCTTTTTCTGAGCGCATGCGATAGCTTAAATAATTGATTGCAAGGGTATAGGATTTATGGAGCGTATCCGTTTGAATCAATGCCTGGATCGTCGCGTCATCGAGCTCCATATTTTTCATCAGCCCATGTTTGACGAGGATATCTTCATCGACACTAAAGCCGTACTCCTCGCCATTCCCTTTATCAAGGAAAATGTTGTAGCGCCCTTTATGTTTTTTCTGGGTCGTAATTTTTGTAAGTTTCGCCATCCGTTTCACCTCTTCCTCTATCATTTTACCATGGGATTCGGATGAACCACAGCCTCACACACGCATGAAGGAAACACATACGGGACACCCTCATAAAACAGGAGGAATGAACATGAAAATCGCAATCACAGGAGGTACAGGGTTCGTCGGTACCCAATTGAAAGAAAAACTGGTACAGGATGGGCATGACGTGTACATACTGACACGCAGTCCTGAGAAATACACCAACCGCGATAGCATAACCTATGTGGGGTGGCTGAAAGAAGGATTCGAGCCGGAAAATGAGCTTCCTGCCATCGATGCTTTTGTTAATTTGGCAGGGGAATCTTTAAACAGCGGCCGTTGGACTGAAGAGAAAAAACAGTCGATTTTAGACAGCCGCATTAAGTCCACGGAAGGTGTATTGGACTTAATGGATGCCTTGAAGGAAAAACCTGAGGTTCTCGTTAATGCCTCAGCTGTCGGATACTACGGCCAGTCACAAACGGAGACCTTTACGGAGGAAACGACACAGTCAGGGACCGATTTTCTTGCTCATGTTGTGGAAGAATGGGAAACCCGCGCTTCCCAGGCAGCTGAAAAAGGGATTCGTACGGTCTATGTGCGTTTTGGAATTATTCTGGGAGAAGAAGGGGCCCTTCCTAAGATGACCCTTCCGTATAAAATGATGATTGGCGGAAATCTAGGATCCGGGGAGCAATGGATGTCCTGGATTCATATTGATGATGTGGTCGGACTTCTCCAATTCGCCATTGAAAATAAAGATGTCCATGGACCTATGAACGGCACGGCTCCACACCCCCAAAGGAACAAAGATTTCGGTAAAACCCTTGGCGAGGTATTAAACCGGCCGCATTGGATCCCTGCCCCCTCCTTCGCTCTGAAGGCAGCATTGGGAGATATGAGTACACTTCTGTTGGATGGGCAATGTGTCATCCCGAAAAAAGCGATGGCTTCCGGATATTCCTTCCATTATCCTGAATTGAAACCGGCCCTCTCTTCCATCCTTAATCATTGAACGGGTTAGAGTATAGTGCGACTCTATTCTAAAAGGTTCAAAGAAATGTATGTGTATAGGGGCGAGCGACTATACCAAAACCAATAGTTAAAACGAAGAGCAAAGTTCGTCTTTGCTCTTTTTTGTTATCCAAACCCCTCTTTTAAAGTATAATAATGGTATATTGAAGCGAAGGGCTGTATGACTATGAACACAGTGATAAAAAATGTCCACATCCACCCGATTACCTCTCCCTCTATAAAAAACGGCTATGTACATGTCATGGACGGGAAGATTCACGATTATGGAGCTGATATCGAACTGCCTCAGCAGGCAGAAGTGATTGACGGAAAAGGACTGGATTTATATCCAGGATTTGTCGACGTCCATACCCACCTTGGTCTATACGATGAAGGAACAGGCTGGGCCGGCAGTGATGCAAACGAAACCATCGAAGCCGTCACCCCACATCTTAGAGCTATTGATGGCGCCCACCCTCTCGACCCCGCTTTCTTCAATGCAAGAAAAGCCGGTGTCACAACCGCACACATTATGCCGGGAAGTGCGAATATGATTGGGGGTACAACCTCCGTCATTAAGACCGTAGGCCACACCATCAACCATATGATTTTGCGCCAAACGGCGGGATTGAAACTGGCTTTAGGGGAAAACCCTAAACGGATCCATTCGCAATCAAAAAATGCTTCGATCACAAGATTGGGAATTATGGGCACATTGAGAGAAACTTTCTACACAGCGATGAAAGATAATGATCCAGGCCTGCGCGTAAAGCCCATCCTGCAGGCATTAAAGAAGGAAATTCCTGTCCGAATCCATGCGCATCGTGCAGATGATATCATCACCGCCCTGCGCTTTGCAGATGAATTCGAGCTTGATTTAAGGATTGAACATTGCACAGAAGGACATCTGATTGCAGATCAGCTGGCTGGCAGAGACCTTCAAGTATCTGTAGGTCCAACCTTCACTAGAGCATCCAAAATAGAACTTAGAAATAAAACATGGCAGACGTACAAAATTCTGCACGATCACGGCATAAGAGTATCCATAACGACCGATCACCCTTATACTCCTATTCAGTACTTGAACATATGTGCAGCCTTGGCAGCCCGCGAGGGGCTTGAAATTGAAGACGCCCTTCGGGGAATTACTATTACCCCTGCAAAAAATCTTGGGGTTGATGATCGTGTGGGGTCGATTGAGAAAGGGAAAGATGCGGATCTCGTTCTTTGGAGCGGCCACCCCTTCGAATATTTATCGAAGCCGGTATGGACGATGATTGACGGGAAAATGGTCTATTATCAAGAATAAGCCGTGTTAACACCGGAAACCCTCCGGTGTTTTTTTGTCTATAAAAACATACCAAGCATATCCCAGCGTTTGAACGTTGCACAAAATGTGTATACAATTATTGTACATTAGTTGTACACGGACTTTGTGACGCGTCGTCCGAACCTTACACCAGTCGTTATTTTGAAGGTCAACGTACTGGTAAACAAGAAGGAGTGGAAACATGAAAAAAGTATTATCGTCGTTTGCTGCTGTTGTTTTGGCTGTAGGAATTTTCGCACCTGCCGTTATGGCTGATCACCATGAAGAAGGTGCCATGCTTCGTATTCTCCACGCCTCCCCTGATGCACCTGCTGTTGATGTTTACTTAAACGATGAGGCTGCTGTTGAAGCGGCTGAATTCAAAGCAGCTACTGATTATATGGAAGTACCATCTGGAGAACATACTGTAGAGATTTATGCAGCAGGAACAAAAGGTGAAGAGGACCCGATTCTATCTGCAAACGTAACTGTAGAAGCTGGCATGGCTTATACCGCTGCTGCCATCGATAACTTGGAAAATCTGCAGCTTAAAGCCATTCAGGATACGACCGAAACAACTGAAGGTATGGCCAAAGTCCGCATAGGTCATTTCATTCCAGGTGCACCAGCGGTTGACGTAGGTCCAATCGGAGGAGAAGCTTTGTTTTCCAACGCTGAATTCCCGATGGTCACCGATTATATGGAAGTCGATCCAGGATCCTATGACCTTGAAGTCCGTACAACAGATGGCACTCAATTGATTGACCTTTCCGGTACAACCCTCGAAGCTGGGAAAGCTTATAGTGCTTTTGCGGTAGGAACCGCTGACAACCCTGAAGTTCTACTCCTTCAAGACTCTGCGTCAATGCCGTCTGAGATGCCTGCCACAGGTTTTGGCGGAACATCTGAATCATCTAACGGTTGGATGATTCCCGCTTTTCTTGGAATTTTAGCCATGGGTGCTGGCTTCTTCCTGATACGCAAGACCACCCGTGCATAAAATAATCCGAAAGTTCATTCCTATTGCCCTCGGACTCCTTGTATTTTTCATCAGTTTTTATTCGCTGAATGAAAGTCCTTCCATGGAGTCGAGGGATTCTTCTACTTCTAATGAATCCAGCACCCTCAAGGTAGATGACAAACCAGAATTAAGCATCCCAAACGTTCAGAACCGACCGAAATCTACAAAACAGCAGGCAGAGTTTAGTGGTGTTGTCCCTCAACGGATAACCATCCCCTCCATTGAAATTGACGCTCCCATACAATCCCTTGGCTATACCTCGGAAGGTGGAATGGCCGTTCCAGGGAACTTGACCGACGTCGGCTGGTTCCAGCCAGGAACCAAACCCGGGAACCAGGGCAACGCTGTCCTCGCCGGTCATGTGGATGGAAATAGTGGTCCAGCTGTTTTTTATGACTTGAAAAAATTGAATCCAGGGGATGTCATTCATGTTTATGGAAAAGAAGAAAAATTGACATTTCAAGTGAAGCATAAAGAATCCTACCCTTTTGAAGAAGCCCCTCTCCATAAAATTTTCGGACCCGCGAATGTTCAGGCTTTAAACCTCATAACCTGTACAGGACCCTATAATGAGAGGGCTTCGACATATTCAGAACGACTGGCTGTATTCTCTGTTTTGGTTGAGCGCGAGTCACTTTCCGAATAGAATAAATTTCCACGATTCTTTTACAAACTTTTTATTCACTTTTTTCGCAGAGTGGATTATTATAAGTTTAGATGGTATTTTATAAGTTTGTAGTGTAGGGAAGGCAAATGGTGCGCCACCAGTGACAGCACTGGTTCTAGTGGGTTCGATTCCCACCCCGAATTTTTGTGAGCAATTGATAAAAATTCGAGGGTGGTCCGAAACGGCCGGTGGGCGCTTATTTCCCTATGCGTTTAGACCACCCTCCTCATTCAAGGAGGGATTTTTTATGCTGAAAAAGCGTGATTTACATGACGCCCCGGTTTTATTTGAGTTGATGAGCCACCCTGAAGTGTTTCCTTACGTCCGTCACAAAGCTTCATCTTCTGACGAATTTTACTTTTTGACTAAACAGACCATAGAAGCAGAAGATCGGGGGGAATTGATTTCACGTACCATCCTAGATGAGTGGGGACAATCGATCGGAACCATCAACTTGTTTGATATCCAGGACGGCAAAGGATTTTTAGCTACATGGATCGGTCAGCCGTATTTTGGGAAAGGATACAATAAGGTTGCGAAGGAAGCCTTTTTTGAGGAATTGTTCTTTCAATTGGATATTGAGGCTGTCTTTATGAAAATAAGACGAACGAATATCCGGTCCATGAAAGCAGCTCTCAAAATCCCTTATGTATCCTATGGAAATGAAACATACCCTGAAGTTTTATCTTGGATCAACAGGACTGACGATGTATACGACTTGTATGTCATCACGAAAGACCAGTACTTGTTCCATTATTATGGGGAACAAAGTGAAGAAGAAATTTTGGAAGCATAAGCTGAGCTTATGCTTCTTTTCCTATCCCTCAATGAAGTTATCCACAAGGTTGTGCACAGTGTGAATAAATATTAATTTACCTTGATATATAGGCGTTAATCTAAAATTCATTCTGTGAGTAAATATTATCCACATCCCTGTTAGTAATGTGGGTAACCTGAAGAGGAAGCATCATTAAAACTAGATCACTTGTTGACAAATGTATAGGAAGGTAATGGAGGGGCATTTTTCTTTAAATCTTCTTTCAATATTCCATCTATCGGCACAGAAATTTCAGGAGTGCCATGGACACCGGCTGCCACCTCGAATTTGTTAAATACTAGAACCAGATAATCACCCTTAATGTAAAAAGCGGTATGATCGCGCACACCCGCGAATGGCTTTTGAAAATACATATCCTTATCAGAAGCCAATACTTTTTTCACCTGTTCGTTTAACTGGTCCATATACACGAAGTCTTTTAAGCTCTTGACGGACTCTCCAACATCATCTTTAAAATTGATGGAGGTGACAGTTGAATTGTAACGTTTCCCCCTGGATATATGGGAAGTCATTACGACAGAATAAAAGGTCTTTTCTTTATAAACGGTTGTCTCTTCATAATAAAGATAAGGAACCCCCATCATCTCTCCCGCTCCTCTTTTTACCCCTCTCAACGTGTCCTCAAGTTTTTGAACGATTTGAAAATTGACGGTATTTTGAAGTTCTTTATTTTCAAGGTGTTCGAACTTCGGATAATCTACATGAAATTCCCATTCCTCTGTCACCTTATCTTTATGAACGATTTTATATTGACTTTCTGCAGCTACCGCCTGGCTTAGGACGAAAAAGAATCCGACGATGAAAAACACGGCAATCAAACGTTTCAAAAATCATCCCTCCTGTGTTTTTAGTTTGACCTAAATACTAAAAACTAAAGAAAGGAATTAAAACTAAGCCTGATGATTTCACAAAAGAACAAAAAAAAGAGACGGGCATTTCCCGTCTCTCTCCTGTTTAATCCAAAAAGCTCGTTTCGACCAGCCCTGTCAAGTCGGGCTTTTCTTTTAGAAATTCCAAGTCATAAGAAGCATTCGCAAACTTTTGCAGGTGTTCCTCTTTTACATCATAAGTAAAATCAATCCGATCCCATGCACGGTCGATGACTTCTTTAGAAAGCTCCTGATCCGTAATGTCTTTGATTTTGTCGATGGCAATCTGCTTCGCCTCTTCTGGGTTTTCATTGATAAAGTCGGTAGCTTTTTTGTGAGCTTCCACAAGGCTATCCACCATTTCAGGGTTCTCTTCGACCAGTTCCTCTGAAGTTACAAAGACAGCCGCGGGCAGCGTTTCCCCAAAAGCCACATTCGGTGTATCAACAAGAACTTCTCCGCTTCCCTGCTCTTCAATGGAGGAAGCCCATGGTTCAGGTACTGTGGCTACATCAACATTTTTCGTTTCAAACAAATTGGCATAAGTCGCAGGTTTTCCGGTTACGTGCTTCATTTCCCCATCAATACGATCGGAGGTCAACCCAAATTCTTCTTTCATCATCGTTTCAAATTGAACATCATGAGTACAGCCGACACGCGGGGACACAAACGTTTTTCCTGCCAAATCTTCAGGAGATTCTATATCGGCTCCTTTTCTTGCCATGATCACTGTTCCGCCTGTGGATCCAGCCGCTACTACATTAATTTCCGCTCCACTTGTGAAGTGGTTCATCGCTGGCCCCGGGCCTACAAGACCACCTTGTATATCCCCGGTTTCAATCGCCGTCATGAAAGAGGAACCATCAGGAAAATACTGATATTTTACTTTTGTACCATCAGACAGAGTTTCCGTGTATAAGTCCTTTGTTTCTGCCACCATACCTGCTACGTGATTGATGTTCGGGAAGTACCCAATCGTAATTTCATCTGAACTTCCTCCACCTTCTGAGTTCGCCCCCTCATCACTGCCACAAGCCGCGAGCACTATACTTATGAAAGCTAAAGCGAGTACGGAAAACCATTTTTTCATTTTCTCATCCCCTCCAATTATGTTTTCAATAAACCCCAGCGCCGTCTCACATTCTTTTCCAACTTGGAAAAAACGACCTGGTCTACAACAGCTCCAATCACTCCAATAATGATAATGATGGCAACCACTTGATCCATACGCGCATAGTCTTGAGCATAACGTAGAGAATACCCTAACCCCGGTCCGTTACTTAACAATTCACCAGCCATGAGAGCTCTCCAGCTGAATGCCCACGCCAGCCGGATACCTGTCATGAAATAAGGGATACTTGATGGGATTTCCACTCGGAAAAACAAAGGAATACCATTCGTCCCCATCGTTCGCGCCGCCCGTACAAGCTGAGGAGGCACACTGTAAATCGCCGTACGCACATTCAACGCCATCACGAAAGTACCTCCAAGAACGACGACGAATACGACGGCAAATTCTGAAAAACCAAACAGCATAATTGCAAGCGGTACCCATACGATACTTGGTATGCTTTGCAGAGCGATTAAGTACATTCCAGCAGTCTCATCGGCCTGTTTCGATTTCCCAAGCAGAACTCCAATAATCGTTCCGAACAATATAGCTAAAGCCAAGCCCATAAATAAATGGCGGAAACTTGCACCCAGCGCTTTGATGAAATCTCCATCAGCGAAACCTGTATAAAGGGCCCCGGCTACTTTTACAGGGGAAGGAAATACAATATCCTCGAATACACCAACAGAATAAACCAACTGCCATAACCCTATGATGACGATTAGAAATACGATTCGTTTAATGGCCAGCTTCATAACGAAGTTCATCCTTCAACACTTTATTGATTTCACCTTCAAGCAGTCCCAAGACCTGCTGCTCAAGTTCGATCACTTGATCATCGTCTCTTTTCCTCGGTCTCTCAAAATCAATGGTGAAGTCCCCGATTATTCGTCCCGGGCGCGTCCCCATAACTATGACGCGGTCTGATAACTTCACAGCCTCCTGGATGCTGTGGGTCACAAAAAGAATTGTCTTTTGCGTTTCCTGCCATATTTTCATCAATTCCTCATGCAGGATATGCCTCGTCTGCTCATCAAGAGCCCCGAAAGGCTCATCCATAAGTAATACTTTCGGATCCATCGCAAGTGCTCTTGCAATGGCCACTCTTTGCTGCATCCCTCCAGAGAGCTCATGGGTGTAACTTTCCTTAAACCTGCTCAGATGGACCATCTGTAAATATCGATCCGCTTTCTCCCCCATCTCTTTCTTAGAACCCCGCCCCTTCAAAGGAAACAGCACGTTTTCCTTAACGTTCAACCACGGAAACAAAGAAGGTTGTTGAAAGACCATCCCGCGGTCCGGACCTGCTTTCTTAATCTCTTCTCCTTCTAAACGGATAGCCCCTTCTGTGACACTTTCAAGACCAGCCACCATGGAAAGAAGTGTAGATTTTCCGCACCCGGACGGCCCAAGCAGTGATACAAATTGATTTTCTTCAATGTTCAAATCGATTCCAGAAAAAACTTCGAAACGGTCTTCTTCATGAACATTAAAAGTTTTTCCAACTTCGTTCATTTTCAAAAACACTCGGCAACACCCTTAATACCATAATCCCTATATAATTAGTATGTTTTATAATTGTATTATTAGATTATACAGTCGAACAGAATATTGTGTCAACGAAATAATGGAAACGATTCCCTTTTATGGATCACATGTTTTAGAAAAAAATGTACGGGATAAACAAATTATATAGCGACTGAATCATTAGAAAGGTGGTTATAAAATGGATCAGATTATTTTCATTCAGACAGGTACAGGAATTGACGTACACGGACAGAATATTACAAAGGCGTCCGTAAGAGCCATTGAAAATGCTGTCCATTCAAACTCTATGCCCGGTCTTCAGGAGGCTCTGCCAGAAGGGTCTATGGAAAACATGAAAACCACTGTCAAACTAGCCGTTCCTTGTGATATAGATGATTTAAACTATACCAAAGTAAAAAAAGCCATTCCGTATGGGCAAGTGGATGTCGAGGTATATGATGGCGGAATGCGCACAACAAGTGGAATCGTATTAAATGATGAAGGGGACCATAATGATCAAATGTATATCGTGAATGCCTCAATAGAAGTTGGTTACTGATAAGTTCAAGCCAGGGAACGTGCTCCCTGGCTTCACTATACATGAGAGTGCATTTCATAAAGGTTCGCAAACAAATTATGATATCATGAAGAAAAGAAAAGGTGGGATAAAAGTGGAACAGTTGATGTTTATCCAAACAGGAATGGGGACAGATGTACACGGACAGAACGTGACGAAAGCTTCTGTCAGGGCCATTAAAAACGCTATACATACAAATTCCATGCCAGGAATCCGTTCTGTACTGCCGGAGCAATCTTTGGACAATATGAAGATCAACGTCAAACTCGCTCTTCCGTGCGACTTTGATTTACTGGATCATGAGGAAGTGAAAAAAGCCATCCCTTACGGTGAGGTGAATATTGAAGTTATGGAAGGCGGAATGCTGACTTCAAGCGGTATAGCGTTAGAAGATAAAGAAGATAAAAATGATTTGATGTACATCGTGAATGCTGCTATTGAAGTAGGGTATTAAGTCGAAGGCTCTGTTAAAATTTAGTGTTGCTATTACTGCAAAAAAGGGACTTCCATTTTATGGAAGTCCCTTTTTTATATTTAGCTTATTCAACGAAAGCTCCCTTTTCTTGAAGACTCAGTTTTGAGATGTTTGTGTGGGAGTTAGGGGCTGCGGGGGATGACTCGCTTTCCGCGGGAGCGCGGTGAGCCTCCTCAGGCTTACGCCTTGCGGGGTCTCACCCAGCACTCTTTTCCTCGTAGATATCCGGTTTCTGCGCCTAGCGGCTAGTGAGACTTCCCTCGCTTCTGTACGATAAGTCAACACCGAATCCCTTCGTTCTTCGTGTTTCCTTTATCTCCTCCAGCTCAGTCCAGTCCATACGCCGCTGAACGAGGCGCCTGCACACTTAAGATAGGAGTCTCGCCATCCCCCTCCTCCCCTTGGCTAGATCAGGGTCTCGAAACCCCTTCATGAATCATCAGCTATTCTAGTTGGTGAGAGGATAAGGATCATATTCCCAAACCGAGGTGCTCGAACCTGGAAAGCTTGATACATAGCGTTTTATGCTTACAACAACCGGGGGAATGGAAGACCATCCAACGTTGACAAAGGGGTTCGTTTCTCGCATGATCGAATGGGGTGGTTGGGAAGCTGCGAGACTCCCGTGGGAGAAAGGAGATCGGCGAGATCCCGCAGGGCGATAAGCCCGAGGAAGCTCGGCACCCCCCCACAGGAAAGCGAGTAGCTTCCCAGCCACCCCTGGCACTCAACACAATAACGAACCCCGAACCCTCTCGAAATCAAGTCTTCAACAATCCTGCCATTTAGCTTAAGACTCCGTTTCGAAATAATAATCCAACAAGATGCAATGGTTGGATCGTGAAAGTAGATCATCTAAAGGTTTCGACACTTGGAAGTAACTTCCCTTTTACCATCCACTCATTCATTGTCCCTTCCATCCGTTGATGCAAATATCAACACTGAACTTTAACAGAGTCAAGTCGAAAGAGCCCGGGAGTGCTCCCGGGCTCTTTTTCATGATTTTTCTTCCCCTTCATCCATGCGGTCCATATATTTGTCGTAATGTTCATTCCGCTCAAAATGAACATCATCGGCTCCTGTATACCCATTCATATCTGTGGAAAGGAAAGGTTCAAACTCTTCTACATACCCTACCCCGTCCTGATTATCCACTAGCGAAGAATCATCATAGGTCATACTGCTCTGATTGAAAGATGCGACTTGCTCGTACGCGTTCTGTTCATTATATTCCGGATCTGCATGATCCCGACCATAGCTCTCTTCGATATTCGAAAGGACCTTTTCCTCAAGCGGCCGATCCTCCGGCACCTCCTGATTCGGTGATGCAGAAGTGATGGTTCTCGCCGTCGGGAGGGCTTCTAATCTCTCCAGTGGAATCTGCTGCCCCGTGTCTTCGCAAATCCCATAGGTCCCTTTATCCATCTGTTTTAAGGAATATTGTATGTCTGACAACTCTTCTCTTAAATGCACCAGTAGAGCAAGATCCTTTTCCCTTTCATACAGTTCGGTACCTGAGTCTGCTGGATGGTTATCATACTGGGACAATTCCCCGGAGGCCATGTCACTTGCAAACCCGCGACTCAACCCATAAGAATCATGATCCATCAATCGCTGTTCAATTTCTTGTTTTCGTTCTTCCAATTGTTTTTTATAGTGTGTAAAATCCATATCAATTTCCCACTCCTGCTTCAATTTTCTCCTTAGTGTGGCACAGGGCCAGCCGCCCTATACAACCTCACAAACCGAGCGGCGCTGACAGGACGGCACAGTTCTGAACGAAACAAGGTTCACAGGATTAAAAAAAGGAGCACCTTGGAGGCGCTCCTTTTGGAAAGACTATTTTCTCAGTGCTTGCAGGAAATCCTCTTTCAAGTCTTCGATATCTTCGAGTCCGATGGAGACCCGGACTAGCCCATCGGTGATCCCGAGTTCACTTCGACGCTCTTTCGGAATGGACGCATGTGTCATCATAGCCGGTACAGAAATAAGGCTTTCAACCGCCCCGAGACTCTCAGCCAGTGTGAAATAGCGGACGTTCCGGAGTACTTGATCGGCTTTTTCTCCACTTCCCACATCAAAGCTGATCATACCACCATTTCCTCGTGCCTGTTTTGCATGAACAGCGCTTCCTTTATGAGCTTCAAGACCAGGGTAATAAATATCCGTAACTTCAGGAATTTCTTGCAGAAACTCTACGAATTGACGAGTGTTCTCTTCAATTTCTTCCATACGGATTCCGAGTGTCTTGATCCCCCTCATAAGCAGCCAGGAATCCTGAGGTCCCAAAATACCTCCTGTGGAATTCAATACAAAATGAACGTCTTCAGCCAGCTGTTCACTGTTTACAACTACTAAACCGGCAACGACGTCACTATGGCCACCTAAATATTTAGTAGCACTGTGAAGAACGATATCTGCCCCAAATTCTATAGGGTTCTGCCAATATGGTGTACTGAATGTATTATCGACGATAAACGTTAAATCTTTTTCTTTAGACAGCTGAGACACTTTTTCTAAATCCGTAACTTTTAGCAGCGGATTCGTCGGTGTTTCTACATAGATCGCTCTCGTTTGATCTGTAATGGCTGCCTCGATGTTTTCTACATCACTTGTATCCACGAAGCTCGCTTCCAGACCAAAGCGATTGATGACCTTGGAGACCATCCGATAAGTTCCTCCATACACATCATCGGTGAAAATCACATGGTCGCCCTGATTGAAAGTCATCAGAACAGCTGTAATAGCTGCCATTCCTGAACCGAAAGCAAACCCTCTATGTCCATCTTCCAAATCCTTGATCAGCTCTTCGAGCGCAAAGCGCGTCGGGTTTCCCGTACGTGAGTACTCATAGCCGCGATGCTGACCGACCCCATCCTGTTTATACGTACTGACTTGATATATAGGAACACTGACCGCTCCTGTTTGATCGTCGCCAGTTATTCCTCCGTGAATCAATTGCGTTTTTTTCCTCATATCTTCACTCCTCATAAATCCCTTGACTTAAATACCTTTCACTACTGTCCGGAAAGACGGTTACGATTTTCGTTCCCGGCTCTGACTGCTCTGCTTCCTTAATTGCCGCTTCAAAGGCTGCTCCCGATGAACTGGCAACAAGCAGGCCTTCCTTCAAAGCAAGCTCCCGTACACGCTGGAAAGCTATATCATCTGGAATCGTATGGACAGCATCGAAATAATCGGTGTCCATGTAAAACGGCAGAAATTCCATCCCGATGCCTTCCGTCTTGTGAGGACCGGATGATCCACCATTCAAAATGGAACCCTCTGGCTCAACGATGACTGTTTTCACTTGTCCCGACTTTTCTTTTAAATACCGGGCAGTTCCCATAAACGTTCCGCCTGTACCAGCCCCGGCAACGAAAACATCGAAATCTCCATCCATGTCTTCCCATATCTCAGGACCCAGCGTTTCATAATAGGCGGCCGGATTAGCTTGATTATGAAACTGACGGGGACTGAATGAACCCGGGGTTTTTTTTTCTATTTGCTGTGCTTTTTCAATGGCCCCTGTCATCCCTTGATTTGTCGGGGTATTAACTACTTTTGCACCAAGCGCTCTCATCAACGTCTGTTTTTCCTGGCTGAACTTCTCAGGTGTCACAAAAATGACCCGGTAGCCTTTTCCTATGGCTGCCAGGGCTAGGCCTATCCCTGTATTTCCAGCCGTAGGTTCGATGATCGTCCCCCCAGGCAGTAAACGTCCACTCTTTTCCGCATCCTCAATCAGTTTTAAACCCAGGCGGTCTTTAATACTACCGCCTGGGTTCATAAATTCAAGCTTGGCGAATATTCTAGCTTGATTAGGGATATCAGAATGGGTAAGTTCGATCATCGGTGTCTGACCAATCAGAGATTGTATATTCTTCACGTAACCCATTGACCCTCAACTCCCGTTATTATTAAAAGACTTCCGTCCATTCGTCACGTTTATCCAGTAACTCTTTCGCAAGTTCCTGGGCGCCTTCAAGACTGTGACTAGCCGCAAATCCACATTGAACTTCATTACATGCAGGAACCTCCGTCGCTTCAAGGACGTCCTGTAGTGTCTTCTCAATGACTTCAAGAACATTGTCATAGCTGTCATCATTCAACACAGCAATATAGAAGCCTGTCTGGCATCCCATTGGACCAATATCAATAATACGATCATGGTGATTACGGCTGTTTTCTGCCATCAAGTGCTCCAGGGAATGAAGGGCCGGCATAGCCATGTGGTCTTTATTTGGCTGCTTGATTCGAAGATCGTACTTATAAATTTTATCCCCGTTGTCTCCTTCCGTTACTCCGACAAGGCGTACGTATGGAGCTTTGACTTTCGTGTGATCGAGGTTAAAACTTTCAACGTTCATTTTTGGCATATGATCATTCTCCTTTTTTGGCCTGAATAAGCCAGGCATATTTGTTCAGTTGTTCAAAAGATACCTCAAACCCATGATCTGCAAACATCTCTTTTAGTTCTTCTAGAAACGGGTAGTATTCTTCCTGCAAATCCTGTGCTAAATTTAAAAATCCCTGCCGCTCAGCATCTGCAATCAACTGTTGTTTATGTGCTTGATCTTTAAAAATCGTGTCAATAAATAGAACTTCTCCTTCACCTTCAAGACGGTCGTGAAAGTTTTGTATAGCTTTGATCTTTTCACTACTCGTTAGATGATGAAAGGCGAATGAACTGATGATGGACCGGACCGGTGTCAAAAGGTTCGGATATTCTAAAAAATTTCCATCGTAGATAGCAGCTTCCGGACATTTTACTTTAGCAATCCTTCTCATCTCTGTTGAAGGCTCAATACCGAAAACGACCTTGTTTTGATCGATAACCTTACTCGTCAGGTTCGCTGTACCGACTCCGAATTCCATGACCGGGGATACGGAAAGTCCAGCCAAACGACCCAACATTTCATCATATCCTTCAAACACTTCACGATATTCCGGGTCTTTTCCAGCTACTGTATCGTCATATGAACTTGCCCATTGATTGAATAGGTCGACGAATTCCATCCCCATAATATTCATCTCTCCTCATAATTTATAATTCCAATGCGTTAACTCGGAATTACGTTATATAATATATCATATTTCATTACTCCTCTCAATGTTATTGAATTTTTATTAGAAAATTTCCAACAGAAAAACCAGAGTCTGCTGCAAACTCTGGTTCTCCCTTACTTTCTTCGTTTTTTCTGTCGAACGGGTTTTTCTTCTTCCTTTTCCCTCTTCCCGGGAGAAAGGCTCTCGAGTGAGCGTCTTTCTAATTTTTGTTTAATATGTTTCTCAATATCTTTCAGCGCAGTCTTATCTTTCGGCGCGGCGAAAGTGATCGCCAGCCCTTTTCCTCCCGCTCTTCCAGTTCTTCCAATGCGGTGGATATAACTCTCCGGGTCCTGAGGGATGTCATAATTGAAAACATGGGTGATTCCTTCCACATCAAGTCCTCGTGCGGCTACATCCGTAGCTACTAAATACTGGATTTTCGCATCCCTGAAACGCTGCATAACCTTCTCTCTTTTCGCCTGTGACAAATCCCCATGAAGTTCGTCAGATTCGTAGCCTTGGGCAATCAAAGCATCGTTTAATTTTTTCGCTCGACGTTTCGTTCTACAAAAAATCACTGCTAAGAATGGCCTGTGCTCCTTCATGATTTCGATGAGAGAATCCTGTTTGGCACGATCCGTCGTTTCATACAGCAATTGCTTAATATTAGAAACTGTCACTTTCTCCTCTTTGACCTCAATTCGTTTCGGATCATTAAGAATTTTAGTAGCAAGTACATGAACCTGTTTGGTGATCGTAGCTGAAAACAACATCGTTTGCCTCTCTGTTCCACATTGACTGATGATGTCCTGTACATCAGGGAGGAATCCCGCTTCAAGCATCTGATCGGCCTCATCAAGGACAAGATGGCGAATGCTCATCAGATCCACCGTTTCCCGACGCAAATGATCAAGCAAACGTCCGGGAGTGGCAATGACGATATGTGCATTTCCCTTTAATTTATTCGCCTGTTTGGCTACGTCTTGCCCTCCATAGACAGCTAAAACATTGGTTTCTTCATCTTTCAATTTGTTTACTTCCTGTGTGATTTGTAAAGCCAGTTCCCTTGTAGGGGTTATGACCACAGCCTGTACAGCTGCTAAGGAAGAATCAATCTTTTCTAAAATGGGGAGCATGAACGCGAACGTTTTCCCTGTACCGGTTTGTGCTTGGGCCACAAGGTCACGACCTTCCATCAAAGGAGGAATCGCTCGTTCTTGTACAGGCGTCGGTGAAGTGATCCCCTGTTTCTTCAACCTTACACTCCGGTCTGTTGATATCCCTAATTGTTCAAATGCATTCATCAATCTTTCACCACTTCCCTATGGATTGTGTTGTTATGCTTTCTTATTTTCCTTCGGCTCTGGTAGACGTTGGTGTTCATATTTCCAAAAAAAGACCCCCTATCGAGGTGATTGGATAGATTCGTTTTGTCTTTCCTTTGGAAAAACCTTGAGAATTCAAGATCTATATGAGGCAAAGCGCGGAGGGGAATACCGAAACTCCTTCGGGATGGAAGTGCCTGGTGAGACCCCGCAGGCGAATTCCGAGTAGGCTTAACGCACTCCCCCGGAAAACAAGTGAATCCCCGCTGCCCTCCGCTCAACAATAACTCACTGCATAAGAATCAGCGGATGCACTCCTATACAGTTCTGAGTAAGCCGCGGGTGTTTGAACGCCTTACCGCCATTCCTATATCATTAAAGCAATCCTTCATTCATAAAAAACACGTTCTTTCATTGTACCTGAAAAACGGACATTGTGCTTCGATTGTGGGAAATTGACAGGAAGATGTTTGTTCATGTATTCAACCATTTTCCATATAGTTATAAAAAGGACTGTAAAAAGGGGGATTCATATGGACGTTAAAGTGAGAAGCGGGGATACGTTGTGGTATTATTCCAGCCTCTTTAATATCCCATTGAATATAATCATTGATTCCAATCCACAAGCCGTCCCAGCCTCTCTTCAAATTGGACAAACCATTCGCATCCCTGGATATCAAACCAGCACTTACCGGGTACAATCGGGAGACACATTTTGGAAAATTGCAAGCGAGCGAAGAATCTCTTTGGATGCTTTGGCTCTAATGAATCCTTCTGTAAACCCAAGGAATCTTCAAATCGGACAAACCTTGTCCATACCAATCCAAGTATCCTATCGCGTGGTTGATGGAAACCGACCATACGACTTTAATGTACTAACGAACGATTTGGAAGAACTTTACGAGTTATACCCATTCATAAGAAAAGAAACGATCGGCACCAGTGTTATGGGCAAAGATTTAATCGAGCTGCAAATAGGGCGAGGGCCGAAAGTCGTCCATTGGAATGGTTCCTTTCATGCCAACGAGTGGATCACTACAGCAGTCCTTATGCAATTTCTGAATGATTACTTGCTGGCTGTTACAAATAAAGAGAATATCAGAGGGTTAGAGATCTATCCTTTTTACAACGAGGTGACGATTTCGATTGTTCCGATGGTCGATCCTGACGGTGTAGATCTTGTATTGAATGGTCCACCTGAAGGTGATTTTGGTGAGATGGCAGTAAGGATCAATGGCGGGAGCACAGATTTTTCAGGATGGAAGGCAAATATCAGAGGGGTCGACTTGAATAATCAATACCCTGCGAAATGGGAAGTAGATGCAGCCCGCAAGCCTACTTCACCCGCTCCGCGCGATTTCCCTGGTTATCAGCCTTTGACCGAGCCTGAAACCGTAGCCATGGCAGAACTTGCAGGCGCCCGTAACTTTGAAAAAATGCTAGCCTTCCATACTCAAGGGGAAGTAATCTATTGGGGGTATGAAGGTCTCGAACCCCCCCGGTCCATGACAATTGTCAATGAATTTGAACGAGTGAGCGGCTATAAACCCATTCGCTTTATCGATAGCTTCTCTGGTTATAAGGATTGGTTCATCCAGGAATTCCGCGAGCCTGGATTCACAGTGGAACTCGGACAAGGGGTAAATCCGCTTCCTCTTGAGCAATTCGACGAAATTTACCAGGAAACCCTTGGCATCTTTCTTGCCAGTCTATATATGTAGAAAATGAAAAAGATCCCCCTGAAGATGAGCAGGGGGATGATAGTCTTACAAATCCTTCCGATCCATGTGCCCGTTATGATCTTTGATCACAGCTATGGCACGATCATACTCTTCCTCTTTAATGGAAAAATGGAGCACATGTGTTAAATGCCTCTTATCCGAAAGCGCACGCTCCCGGTCATGCTTCGGGGATAAGACCTCGGTAAAGTTGAAAGTTCCTCCCCCGGAATTCGTAGAGCCTGCCAATGGAACAACAGGTGTCAAATCGGAATCCTCCGGAATAGCTTCCACTGTATCCTGCTCCATCGTTAAAGATTGTAAAGATGCTCTTGCACTTTCTGCATCGTTTTCTGTTGAAAAGTAAGCTTGTATGCTTTTGGCCATATCTTCATCCCTCTCCATAATGGTAGTTATGAATATATTAGCCTCCCTCTTCCCCTTTCAAACCTTCAGAACGCTACCATCAATAAGAACACCTCCCTTATGAGAGGTGTTCTTTAGCAAGCTGAATTTGTTTTTCCACTTGGTCGAAGCCTGTTCCCCCTTCACTGTTCCGGGTGGCTACGACCTGGGAAGGGTTTAACTTCTCATAGATATCTGCTTCAAATAGTGTGGAAAACTCTTGGTATTCCTCCAATGTCAAATCCAGCAAATACTTTTTCTGTTGGATGGAATACAAGACAATTTTTCCAATGACCTCGTGAGCATCACGGAACGGCATCCCTTTAACAGCCAGGTAATCCGCTATATCGGTTGCGTTCGAATAATCTTCCTGGACGGCATTCTTCATCTGATCCCCTTTCACCTGCATGGAGGAAAGCATAGGGGCCAGGAGAGACAGAGCACCTTCCAATGTTTCTACCGTATCAAACATCCCCTCTTTATCTTCCTGCATATCTTTATTGTAGGCAAGGGGCAGTCCTTTCAACAATGTAAGCATCCCCATCAAATGACCATAGATACGTCCTGTTTTCCCCCGGAGAAGTTCAGGAACATCCGGATTCTTCTTCTGCGGCATAATGCTTGAACCAGTACAGAAAGCGTCGTCTAATTCTACGAATTGAAATTCCTGGCTCCCCCAGAGAATCAATTCTTCAGATAAACGGGAAATGTGAGTAATCAAAATGGAGGAAATCGATAAAAATTCAAGAATAAAATCACGATCACTGACCGCATCCAATGAATTCGGGTAAGGCTTATCGAATCCCAGGGTATCAGAGGTCATCTGTCTATCAATCGGATAAGGAGTCCCTGCCAGGGCAGCAGCCCCGAGGGGAGACCAATTGATTCGCTTCAAACTATCCTGCAAACGTTCCTTGTCTCTTTCAAACATCCAGAAATACGCCATCAAATGGTGACCGAAAGAGACCGGCTGCGCTCTTTGCAGGTGAGTATAGCCAGGAATAATCGTATCTACATGTTCCTCCGCCTGCTCGACAAGCGACGTTTGGACAGCTTGTACAAGCTCTACCAACCCTTTTGTCTTTTCACGTAAATAGAGGTGCATATCTGTAGCTACCTGATCGTTGCGGCTCCTTCCTGTATGGAGCTTTCCACCTACCGGGCCGATTTCATCAATTAATATTTTTTCAATATTCATATGAATATCCTCATGAGCTACAGAAAACGTGACCTGACCGTTTTGAACTTTCTCCTTTATGGAAAGAAGCCCCTCCTTAATCTGCTCCACTTCGTCTGAGTGAATGATACCGCAGGCCCCAAGCATTTCCACGTGAGCCAGGCTGCCTTCAATATCCTGCATGGCGAGTTTTTGATCAAATGTGATGGAAGAGGTATACTCTTCCACCAATTTATTAGTCGGTTTTGTAAAACGGCCGCCCCACAGCTTAGTCATGCTGGCTCACCACTGCCTGATCGAGCAGCTTCGCCCCTTTATGGACGTCCGCATGGACTTTAGTAGGCAGCCCCCACAATTTAATGAAACCTACAGCGGCGTTATGGTCGAAGGCATCATCTTTTGAATAGGTGGAAAGCTCTTCATTATAAAGGCTGACCGGTGATTTTTTACCAGTGACTGTGTGATGGCCTTTGAATAACTTGACTTTCACGGTACCTGTTACGACTTGCTGGGTAGAATCAACAAATGCAGACAAAGCCGGCTGTAATGGGGAGTACCATAGACCATCATAAATAATTTTTGACAGCTGTTGATCCACATTGACTTTATATTGAGAAACCTCCCTTGTTTGGGTCAGAAACTCCAACTCTTTGTGGGCATTGATCAAAATCATTGCTGCAGGATTCTCATATACTTCTCTGGATTTAATACCGACTAAACGATTTTCTGTGTGATCAATTCTCCCAACCCCATGTTTTCCACCAAGTTCATTCAAGTATTCAATCAACGGGACGATCTCCATTTTCTCCCCATTTAAAGCCACAGGCTTCCCTTCCAGGAAATCAATTTCAATGGTCTCCGCCTGATCCGGCGTCTTTTCAATCGGATTCGTCCAGGCATATGCAGCCTCTGGAGCTTCCTGCCAAGGATCTTCAAGAACACCCGCTTCACAAGCACGGCCCCAGATATTCGCATCAATAGAGAATGGGTTTTCAAGATTAACAGGAATAGGAATTCCTTTTTCTTCTGCATAAACGATCTGTTCATCACGCGTCATCCCCCACTCTCTGACGGGAGCAATGACTTCAAGGTCCGGATTCAATGACTGGATCGAAACTTCAAAACGAACTTGATCATTCCCTTTACCGGTGCAGCCGTGAGCGACAGCGACTGCTCCTTCCTGTTCAGCCACCTCTACAAGCAGCTTGGAAATCAAAGGACGTGAAAGGGCAGAAGATAGTGGATATTTCCCTTCATAAAGAGCATTTGCCTTAAGTGCCGGCATTAAATACTCCTCCGCAAGGATTTCCTTGGCATTGATCATAATCGCTTTTATCGCACCTACATCAAGCGCTTTTTTACGGATGGTCTCCAAGTCCTTACCTTCGCCTACGTCCAACCCCAATGCAATCACATCGTACCCGTACTTTTCTTGAATCCACTTAATAGAAATGGATGTATCCAATCCACCTGAATAAGCTAATACTACTTTTGGTTTTGTCATATTGATAACCTCCTTGTAAATTGTCCATAAAAAAATCCGTCTCCTACCTTAAGGTAAGAGACGGATTTTGAATCATCCGCGGTGCCACTCTCATTGTCTGTATATCAGACCAACTCGAAGCTTTTAACGGGTGCTCCCGGTTCTGGCTACTGTTTTCACCGAACATCTCAGAAGTGCGTTTCCGTATCAATCTGTCACCAGGCTTCCACCGCCCCCGGTTCGCTGTCGACAACATCCATACGTACTCTCTTCGTCTACGAATGTATTTTTATAATGAATTGTTTATAATTATACAAAATCATATGCAGAAGTCAACACATAAAATACATTCATATAAAAAGTTTTTCAGATTCCCATTTTCATAACCCATTCACCCACCACCGCTCCCTTCGAGATGTTTATGTGAGCTTTAGGGGCTGCGGGAAAAGGTTCGCTTTCCATGGGGCGGGCGATGAGCCTCCTCAGGCTCCGCCTTCCGAGGTCTCACCGTTCCCCTCCGCCCCTTTACCATGTAAGTGTCTAGAAACTACTTACGGGACCATCTGATTTATCTACAATGACAGTGCAGGATATTAACTTCCATAATGGCTAATCTAAATACTGAAGTATGGGATAAGGCATTAGTCCTTCAACACCGAGTTAGAGGAAAACACTCTTCCCTCCCAAGAAGGCATCTAGTTTTATGTTCTGGATGTCTGCTTGAGAGAGGGAATAAATATCATCCACTTTCCCTAATCATACAAGCATTATTCCAGAAGTGATTTCGAAAGTCTCCTATAGCAAGGGGGCGAAGGGGAATGGCGAGACTCCTATCTTAAGTGTGCAGGCGCCTCGTACAGCGGCGTATGGACTGGACTGAGCTGGAGGAGATAAAGGAAACACGAAGAACGAAGGGATTCGATATTGACTTATCGTACAGAAGCGAGGGAAGTCTCACTAGCCGCTAGGTGCAGAAACCGGATATCTATGAGGAAGAGAGTGCTTGGTGAGACCCCACAGGACGTAGTCCGAGGAGGCTCACCGCGCTCCCGCGGAAAGCGAGTCCTTCCCCGCAGCCCCTACCCACATCGCAAAAGTCTCGAAATCAAGTCTCAACAATCCTGCCCTAGTGTTTAATAAAGCTGATGCGGGTAATTGAATAAGTCAGGGTTTCCAGGGGCATATTCTCGTGTTAAGATGAGTAGGGTAAATGAAATAAAGTCTGCTTCAGGGCAGGAGAGGTTCTAGCGACACCCTCTATAAAAAACTAAGGATGGAACTGTACCTTGCCTTAGGTGCGGTTTTTTTATGGTTTTGGGTGTGTAGAATTCTCTTTTTCAAGTATGGAAGGAGAATTTTTTTATGGAAAATAATAAAAAAGCGGTGGTCGTATTCAGTGGCGGCCAGGACAGCACGACCTGCTTGTTCTGGGCATTGAAGAAATTCGAATCTGTGGAAGTCGTCACCTTCGATTACAACCAGCGACATAAAGAAGAAATTGAAGTAGCGAAAGAAATCGCGGAAGATCAGCAGGTGCGCCATCATATCCTTGATATGTCTTTACTTAACCAACTCGCTCCTAATGCTTTGACCCGGGATGATATTGAAGTGAAAGAAGGCGAAGATGGTGGTCTTCCTTCTACTTTTGTGCCGGGAAGGAACTTATTATTCTTATCTTTCGCCACCATTCTTGCGCGTCAAATAGGCGCCAAGCATATTGTCACAGGAGTTTGTGAAACAGATTTCAGCGGCTATCCAGACTGCCGGGACGTTTTCGTCAAATCGTTGAACGTCTCTCTGAATCTATCCATGGATGATGAATTTGTCATCCACACCCCTCTCATGTGGCTGGATAAGGCAGAAACCTGGGAAATGGCAGATGAACTGGAAGCTTTTGATTACGTTAGGGAAAAAACGCTCACTTGCTATAACGGAATCCGAGGAGATGGATGTGGGGAATGTCCAGCATGTGTGCTCCGACAAAACGGACTTCAGACTTACGTTTCCCGAAAAGAGGTGGCTGAATAATGTACGGATTCACCATTGTCGAGAATTTGCAGAAAATCGATGAGGATATTAAACGCCAGGAGTTGAAATACCACCAAAAGCGTGTGCTGGTCAGTAAGGAGTTCACTTTTGATGCTGCCCATCACCTACATTGTTACGAAGGCAAATGTAAGAATCTTCACGGTCACACCTATAAAGTGATCTTCGGAATCAGCGGATATGTAGATAATATTGGATTGGTCATCGATTTTGGTGACATTAAAGAAATTTGGAAAGAACAAATCGAAATCCACTTGGATCACAGGTATTTGAACGATACCTTGCCTCAAATGAATACGACCGCAGAAAATATGGTGGTCTGGATTTATGAAAAGATGGAAGAAGCTTTGACTGAGGATACTAATGGATGTCGTGTAGAATTCGTAAAGCTTTATGAGACACCGACAAGTTACGCCGAAGCCAGACGGGAGTGGATGAGTGATGAATCATAAGTTCCCTGTGCTTGAAATCTTCGGACCTACCATTCAAGGAGAAGGTATGGTCGTCGGAAGGAAGACGATGTTCGTCCGCACGGCAGGCTGTGACTACAGTTGCGCCTGGTGCGATTCCGCTTTCACTTGGGATGGCAGTGCTAAACATGATATCGAACGGTTAACTTCTGAGGAAATCCTGGACCGCCTTTTGGCGATCGGTGGAGAACAATTCGACCATGTCACCATTTCCGGGGGTAATCCTGCTTTGTTAAAACATTTGCATGAACTCATCACCCCTTTGCACGAAAAAGGAATAGAAGTAGCGCTCGAAACACAAGGGAGCCGGTGGCAAGATTGGTTTATTGACATTGATGATTTGACTATCTCCCCTAAGCCTCCCAGCTCCAAAATGGAAACCGACTGGGAGAAACTCGATGAGATCATTGAACGCCTGACAACATCGGATCGAATAAACCATACAAGTTTAAAAGTCGTCATATTTAATGAAGAGGATTTGACGTATGCCGAACAAGTCCACGAACGGTACCCAAACCTCCCATTTTTCCTCCAAGTCGGAAATGATGATTTAGAAGAAAGCGAGGCTGATAACCTTGCCAGTCACCTTCTTGATCAATATGAGTGGCTGATTGATCAAGTCGTATCCTCATCCAAACTGAACAGAGTCCGCGTACTCCCTCAAGTCCATGCACTTGTTTGGGGCAACAAACGAGGCGTATAAAAAAGCTGAAAGCACTCTTGTGCTCTCAGCTTTTTCATTGAGAAAAAGTAAACCATCCTTCACTTTAAGAATCTGATGCAACACGAAATCCCTTCGATTGTCTTCTCCTTTGGTTCCATATCGTGATTTCTAATGCCGCTATACAAACAAGGAGCCAGGCAAGCCCGAACAGCATCCCACCTAGAACATCCGTGAAGAAATGGACCCCAAGATAAACTCTGGAAAGACTGATGAGCATCATTAATAGTCCAAGAGCCACATTTACCCCCCACTTCCACGGTTTCTTCAATGGACTGATCACTATTAAGTATATGAGAAACCCGTAGAACACAACGGACCCCGTCGTATGCCCACTGGGAAAGCTGAATCCTGTGCCATCGTACTCTGCCAAAACCTCCGGTCGCTGACGCTCAAAGGTTACTTTCAATAGTTTGGTCAACGAACTAATACCGATCATGATGATTGCATAATAGATTCCCACCCACCTGCTGAATGGAGAAAAAAATAAAAGATAGATCAATAATATCACTGAGGCGATGGTAATCAATAATACGGACCCAAGCTCTGTCACCCCGCCCCAGAAGGTATCCATCCATGAAGTATCGATAGCGCGGACTATATCTGTCGCTGCCTGATCGACGATGAACTTTTCCTGTTCAAGAATTTCTGCGGCAAGTTCTGTGAAAAAATAAACAGCTCCCCCCACTATTACGAAGCCTGCCAATATAATCACAATTGATGCTTTTGATAAATCTGACACTTTTGTTCCTGAAAACAACATCACGTTTCCTCCTGACTACCTCTCCGCTTTTATTATCCTCCCTTCCCTTCTTCCCTTGCGGTTAACCTTGATCAAGGCCTTCTCCGTCAACTGATGCCCGCTGCCGATCTGATCGTTCAAAAACTTTCCCTGTAAAAGAAGCAAGTACCTGTTGGAACAGCATTCCAACAATGACCGGAACAGCAACAGGAGCAGGAAAATAGGTAATGGCAATGACTGCTCCGCCGCTGATATTCCTCATTCCGCTGTTATACGTTAAGGAAATAGCCCCCGCTTCGTTAAGCTTCAACACCTTAGCTGTGACATAACCTATGAAATATGCCAAAATGGCAAGGAAAAATACGGTTGCTGCAATCTGAAGCAAATGTAAATCAATGTTTTGAAAATATGGAGCGACCGCAGCGCTGTTAATGGTAACAACGGCGCCAATGCCTAATTTTGTCAATGGAGCTGTGTTCTTTTCGAGCTTTTTAGTAAACGCTTGGTTTCCCCACTGGTTCATGCTCATTCCAGCCAACGATGGTATGACAATCATCCATAATAGACCGATCATTAGGTCCCAGACATCCATTTGAATGGCATTCCCGACAAGAACATACATCACTAATGGAACAATAATGGGGGCAAGCAGGGTATCTATCAAAATAATCGATAGGGTCAGGACAACATTCCCTTTGTAAATAGATACCCAAATCAACGACGTAATGCCGGTTGGGATCACAAATGAAAGAACAAGCCCTATGGTCGTATGAGGATCATCTTGAAACAATAACCCACCAGCACCAAGAGCAAGGAATGGCATAAGAATATGTAAGACCAGAATACACCCAATCAACCCAAGTGGGTGTTTAAGAACTTTCTTCAAGTCCGTAAAGTTAGATCCAAGGCTCCCTGTGAATGTCATGACCGCAAAAATCCAAGGGACAAGATAGACCAGAGCATCAAAAACAGTGGAAAAAAACACTCCGATAACTACAGCAGCTGGTGTAATAATTGGCATCATTTTTTGCAATACTTTATTGATTGGTTGAATCATTCATTTATTCCCTTCATTTTCCTCTTTTGTTCATTTTTCTCCAACCTTCCCCCTCCATACACTCCTTGGTTTTATGCTTGCAACATAGAAACCCGAATGTTTTCACACCCGGGCTCCTTTTCCAAACTAGGCTGTCTTTTCTCTGCTCTCCATTGCTTTCCGCTTCTTCCGTTCATCGACCTTCGTAAGGATGGATACAACAAGGGCAATAACAAACAAGCCAGAGAAAAATATCAGGCTGTTTTCATAACTTCCTGTCGTGTCCTTCATCCAAGCTGCAAAAATAGGTCCGGCTAGTCCGGCTGCTGCCCATGCTGTCAAAATGTAGCCATGGATTGCCCCTAACTCTTTCGTTCCGAACAAATCCCCGATAAATGCAGGGATGGTAGCAAATCCTCCACCATAACACGTGTAAATGATGGAAAATGCAATGACGAAAACCCAAGTCGCTGTCGTCCAAGGCAGCACGAGAAATAAACCGATTTGTAGAACGAAGAAGGTAATATAAGTATTGGCACGCCCAATATAATCAGAAGCACTGGCCCATCCAATTCTTCCAAGTCCATTGAAGATACCCATGACACCGACAAGTGTAGCCGCTGTGGCTGCAGATACTCCTACACTTTCCTCCAAAAGCGGCTTCGCTGCTGAAATAACAGCAATTCCACATGTCACATTAATGAACAACATGGTCCATAAGAAATAAAAGCGTTTCGTCTTCAACGCTTCCTTAGCCCGAAGGTTGGCCAAGTCCTGTTTTTTCGTATCCGTTTCTTCTTCTGGGTCATAGCCGTCAGGCGTCCACCCTTCAGGAGGTCTGGACATGTAAAGGGAAGACCCGATCATGATAAGAAAATAACTAATCCCCAAAATGTAAAAAGTGGCAGCGATTCCTACAGAATTGATTAAAACATCCATCACAGGACTCGCGATAGCAGCTGCAAATCCGAATCCCATAATTGCCATCCCTGTCGCAAGTCCACGTCGGTCAGGGAACCACTTGACTAACGTAGAAACCGGAGCGATGTAGCCGACACCTAACCCAACCCCTCCTAGAACACCGTAAAATATGTACAGCATCCATAATGATCCTGCATTTACAGCGATTCCTGAACCTGCGACACCAATTCCGAAAAAAATGGCGGCTGTGATTCCAGCCACTCTCGGTCCGTACTTTTCTACAAACCACCCTAAAAAGGCTGCTGATAATCCTAAAAATAAAATAGCAATACTGAAAGTAAGCTGCACTTGACTGGCTGACCAGCCAAATTTCTCACTTAATGGACCTGTGAAGTTACTCCAGGCATACACAGATCCGATGGAAATGTGTATCCCGACCGCTCCCAAAGCGATCAGCCAACGATTTTTAACTTTTCTTTCCGACATTTTTTCACCCCTTTCATTTGTTACCTGTGTTTTTCCTATAATCTCAATTTCTAAACAAATTTCCATTTATTATGACAAGTATCCATTCCTAACCTCTATGGCCATACAGTGGAGAAAAGAATACAAAAATCTCTTGATTTTTTCCTTCTATCTCTATAAAATAATAATTGTCGAAAAAATATGGGGCATTAGCTCAGCTGGGAGAGCGCTTCGCTGGCAGCGAAGAGGTCAGCGGTTCGAGCCCGCTATGCTCCACTACTTAAAACCACCCTTTCAACAATTGGAAGGGTGGTTTTTTTATTTGTTTTGCCCTTTACTTCACCAGAACATTGAAAGAAAGCCAGTGCCTCCCCCTTCCCCCATCCACATTTTCTCCAACGAAAATAAATGGACATGCCTTTAAAATAACCCCCCTTAGCATGAACCGACCATAATTGAAGGTTTTATCTTCTGAAAAGTGAAAAAATCTATTGAATTTAACGTCTTAAAGTCCGATAAATGTAAAAGAACGATAAAGTTTTATTCCTTATTTTTTTACATATGAATGGAGGTACCTCATGTTAAGAAACCGAAAGAAGAAAAAAGAAGGCTCCTTTTGGAACCGCACATTGCAGAGACAGATATTAATCCCATTCCTCACCTTGATCATTGCCGCCGGTATCATTATCGGCTACGCCAGTTATACGTTTGGTGTCTCCATCACGACTGATGAACTCACGGGCAATGTAGAAGAGCAAATGAATTCATTGAATGAATCCTTCGATTTATTTTTCCAATCCCAGGAAGATATCGTCAACCATTATTCAGAGGCTCAAGGATTCATCAACTATTCTTCCCAGAAAGATACCGTCATTCGCCGATTGGATGACATCCGTGCTTCCAACGAAATCATTAAAAATGCCTATATGGGGGTTGAGGAAACGGGTGAAACCATAACAGATACTACTTTATCCCTTCCTTCCGATTTCGACCCCAGAGAGCGACCATGGTACAAAGATGCCGTTACTAACAAAGGAGAGCTCATATGGACCGCGCCTTATCTTGATACCAATACAAATGAAACGATCATGAGTATTGCACGCGCTGTTGTTGATGGCAATGAAGTCGTCGGGGTCCTTTCTCTCGATATCAATATGACGTCTCTATTGAGTTTAGTAGAAGACTTAAAAATTGCGGACACAGGATATGCCGCCATCCTTTCAGGAAATGGAACATTCCTCTCCCATCCTGATCCAGAGCTTGCCGGCTCCGATGTATCGCAGGAAAGCTACTACCAGAAAATTATTGAACAGAACCAGCCATCAGGTGTGGTCACTTATGAATATAACGGAGAAGATAAAACATTAGGATACTCAATCAATGAGACTACGGGTTGGATCATCATGGGGACCGTTTATAATAAAGAGCTGGAAGCAAAAGGGGCAGCAGTCCTTTTACCGATTGCTATCACTGTCGGTATCATATTAATTCTTTCTGTGATTGTTTCTTTCCTTATTGCCAAACGCATCCGCCGTCCGATTGTTGCCTTGCAGGAGAAAATGAATCGAGTTGAATCCGGGGATTTGACCGTGAATCTCTACCAAAATAGAGCTGATGAAATCGGACAATTATCGGCCTCCACCCATCAAATGAAAGAGAGTATCAAAAATATCATCGTTCAACTGCAGGGGGCGACCCAAGCGGTATCGGATCAAAGTAATAATTTAAAACAGTCCGCTGATGAAGTCCGGGAAGGTAGTGAACAAATCGCCTCCACGATGGAACAACTGTCATCAGGTTCAGAATCACAAGCCCATAGTTCCTCACGCTTGTCTGAAATGATGGATACATTTGTAAACGAAATCAAGGAAGCGAGACAGAACGGGGAAGTTGTCGCGGCTTCCTCACAAGAAGTTTTATCCATGACAACTGACGGCAGCAGGATGATGCGTCAATCGGTTGATCAAATGCAGAACATCGATCAAATTGTGAAACAAGCCGTCGATCAAGTACGCGGGCTGGACGCACAATCCCAGAAAATATCCAAGCTTGTGCAAGTGATTCAGGAAATTGCCGAACAAACGAATCTATTATCGTTGAACGCTGCTATAGAAGCTGCACGTGCAGGGGAGCATGGGAAAGGCTTTGCCGTTGTTGCAGATGAAGTCCGGAAATTAGCCGAGCAGGTCACACATTCAGTTGAAGATATCACTGGGATTGTCACAGGGATTCAAAGTGAATCTACGAACGTTGTCACCGCTTTACAGCATGGGTATAAGGAAGTCGACCAAGGGACAAAACAATTGGAAATGACAGGTCAAACGTTTGAAAGTATTGAAGAAGCTGTGACGGGTGTTGTAGCTAAAAGCCGGCAAATTTCTGAGAAACTGAAGAAAATCTCGGAAGATAGTTATGAGATGAACGCTTCTATTGAAGAAGTCGCTTCTGTTTCCCAGGAATCAGCCGCAGGTGTCGAACAAGTGACAGCTGCTGCCCAACAATCCAACAGCTCTGTCGAAGAAGTTTCCCAAAGTGCCGACGAATTATCTTCCTTATCCGCCCAGTTGGATGAACAAATTCGTCAGTTTAAAGTCAATGAATAAAGATTATTGGCAGTTTTGTTAAAGAGAAATCCACATGTTTTCCATAGCAGGAGGAGTTCAGTGTAAGTATGAAAAGAATACCAGCGACCCTGATTCAAGACATCGCCCCCCTCTCTTTATTGCGGTGCGTTTTCAATGCATATATGTAAACAAACATTCATGATATTGAATCTGGAATAAAAAAACCTCCCGATTACGGGAGGTTTTTCAATATGCTGTTTTACTTTGAATGAAAGTTTCCTGTTGTGCTTCTCATCTAACTATAAGGCTCTGTTAAAGTTCAGTGTTGATATTTGCAGCAACGGATGGAAGGGACAATGAATGATAGGATGGTAAAAAGGGGTTTATTTCCAAGCGCCGAAACCTTTAGATGATCTACTTTTACGATCCAACCATTGAATCTTGTTGGATTATTATTTCGAAACGGAGCCTTTCGCTAAAGGACAGAATTGTTAAATACTTGATTTCGAGACTTTTGTGTTGTGGATAAGGGCTGCGGGGAATGACTCGCTTCCCGCAGGAGTCTCGCCATTCTCCTTCGCCCCTTTGCCATATAAGTGTCTCGAAACCACTTTCAGAAGTAGACGCTCACTATACGAATGGAGAGCTATATCACTAATCTCCATCGTATAGATGGAGCTCATAACCGCTTGTTATAGAACACTTCCTTACTATAGATAGTAATAGTGGAAGGTGCTCCTTCTTGGTGTAGGGGTTCGGTTCTCGCATGATCCAATGGGGTGGTTGGGAAGCTGCGAGACTCCCGTGGGAGATAGGAGATCGGCGAGATCCCGCAGGGCGTAGCCCAAGGAAGCTCGGCACTCCCCCACCGGAAATCGAGTAGCTTCCCAGCCACCCCTGACGCTCAACCAGACAATGAATCCCTGGAACATCTCGAAATAGAGTCTTCAAGAAAAGGAATTTTAGTTCAATAAGCCAACTATAAAAAAAGTGCGCAGAGAAACGTTTCTCTGCGCACCTCTTATATAACTTTAAGAAGCTTTCGTCGCTTTGGCTGTTTGAGCACCAGGGGTAGTCGTGAGTAATGTAGCTGCAATCAGTACGATTACCGCTACAGGGACTGCGACAACAACACTGTTCACTTCAAACGGCTGCCCAAGAATAATCTCCCAAGTCAATGTGGCTACAACACCAGCAATCATGGAAGATACACCGCCCACTGCATTAACACGTTTCCAGAAGAATACGGCTAGTACAGCTGGGGTCAGGCCTGCTCCATAAACAGTATAAGCGTACATTTGAACACTCAAGACCGTAGGGAAGTAACTGATAATAACAAAAGCGAATATACCTAGAGCCACAATGAAGATCCTCGTCATGGCCAGAAGCTTTTTGTCAGAAGCTTCTTTATTCACATATTTCCCATATAAATCATACGTCAGGTTCGTCGCTGCAGAAAGCAGGTAAGAGTTCCCTGTTGTAATGATGAAAGAAGCTGCCGCTGCAAGCAGAATGCCTCCGATTGCTACAGGCATTGCTACCGTCGTTGCCATCAATGCCATACCAGGATCGATATCCGGGAATAGAGAGCGGGAAGCAAAGGCAATCAGGGAAATGGATGGCGAAATGACGATCATGGCAATCAGCCACCCCATTTGAGCACGCTTCGCAGATTTATCTCCTTTGGAGGAAGCAAGACGCTGGTACATGTTTTGGTCACCAAGCAATAAGAACAAGGAAGGCAGTAGATAACCGATCATTTGAATCGTCGTCAAACCACCAGTCGCACTCATATGGGACTCCGGCACATTAGCCACGACTTCACTCCAACCACCTGCGACCATAATGATTGTAGGAACCGTGATGATTAATCCACCGACCATGAGGAACCCACTGATCGCATCCGTTTGAGATACAGATCGCAGCCCTCCGATCATTGCAAGGAATATGATCATGGCAGCCCCGATCAATGTCCCCGTCTGCACAGTCATGCCCGTGGTTAAGTTAAGAATAAATCCGAAACCTTTCATCTGATAAGAAACGATACCGACATAAGCAAGAATGATAATAACACTCGCAAGGTTACGGGATGTTCGACCGTATTTCGCCTCTAAAATGCCCGCTACGGTAAATTTACCATATTTACGGATTTTAGGTGCTACGACATAAAGAATGATAATACCGACTAACGTTGGGAGCATCATCATCAAGGAAGGTAGAATTCCGTAAGAGAAAGCCATCGACGTTTCCCCGCCAGAAATACTTCCACTTCCTGTCCATGTGGCTAGAAGCGTTCCCATCAATACAAAAGGTCCTAAACTTTTACCGGCTAATACGAAGTCTTCACTGCCGGCTACTTTCTTCGACATAAATATCCCTATGCCGACCATTAATATTCCATAGATTGCTATAAACCATAACAAAGTTGGATCTTGTTGCAGTTCCATAACTACTAAATCATCTCCTGATGTTTTTTGTTGGCTGGTTCTTGTTGAGCTTTGTTATACAAAATATCGGCCGATATGTACTTGCCCTTGAACACAACGATATTAAAGCTAACATATATTTGCTTTTTGTGAAAACGGCATTTCCAGGGGTGAAAAACGCTTATTTGATGCGTTTTAAGTACATTCCATTTTTTCACATACCCTTTTGAAAGCGATAACCTCAACTGTTCAAAGAATTGCTCTATTCTTATGAAATTTCTGTTAAATCCCTTGTTCTCAGACAGAATTTTGTACTAAAATTAGTCATATATACCTATAAATGAACAAGGTGTTCCCCTAAAAAAAAGACAGACTTCCATAGGGGAAACCTGTCTTTTTCTCTTTACTCTAGTGAAAAATTAAGGAATGATTGCCTTCACCCGATGTTGAACGACATTTTTCAATAACTGTCTACCTTCTCCTGTCCCGATCGACTCCGGGTGGAATTGTACCCCTTCAATTGGATATTGAAGGTGGCGGATGCCCATCAGTTCCCCTTCTACCGTTGAAGCCGTCACTTCAAAGCATTCAGGAAGGTCAGAAAGCTCCACGATCAACGAATGATAACGCATCGCTTCCATAGGGTTGTTGATTCCTTCGTAAATTCCTCTCCCATCATGGAATATTCGTGAGGTCTTTCCGTGCATCAGTCTCTCAGACCTCACTACACTTCCGCCAAACACTTGAGCGATTGCCTGATGCCCTAAACAGACACCAAAGATCGGAATATCTCCTTTGAACGTATCAATCACTTCCTGGGTGATCGGGGTTTCATCAGGAGAACATGGACCCGGTGATAGAAAAATCAAATCCGGCCTAAGTTTATCAATCTCCTTGATTTCCACCTCATCATTTCTTTTTACAATGACTTCTTCCCCAAGCTCTCCAAGGTACTGGACAAGGTTGTAGGTGAAAGAATCATAATGATCAACCATATAAATCACTCTGCTCCACTCCTCTCAGCTCTTAAAGACTTACTGAACGAGTTCTCGAATTTCTTGACTAAAACGCTCAAGAGATTCGTCCACTCTGCCATTTTCAATATTTTCAAGTTCAGACTCAATCAGGCGGATGATTTTACTTCCAATAATGACTCCATCTGCATGATTTCTTACGAGCTGAACGTGATCATTAGTGGATATTCCAAACCCGACGGCTACAGGAACTCGACTGTGCTGCCTAACTTTTTCAATAAACGCCAGTGCCTCCGCAGACATTTCCTTTCTTTCTCCTGTCACTCCTAAGGCAGATACGCAGTAAAGGAAACCTCTGGCGTGGTGGGCAATCCTTTTGATTCTTTGATCTGAGTTCGGAGCTACAAGGGAGATGAATTCAATGTCCTTCGCTTCCGCACGTTCCCTTATTTCCTCACTTTCTTCAAAAGGAAGATCCGGAATGAGGAGACCTTCCACTCCATTTTGTTCGAGGAGTTGAAAGAATTCTTCATGTCCAATTTGCAGCACAGGATTGTAATAAGTGAAAATGACAACGGGAATTTCAAGACCATTTCTCCTCAATTCTGGGACAAGTTCTACGGCTTTGCGCAGTGACATTCCTGCCCCCATTGCACGCCGAGCGGCACGCTGTATGGTCGGTCCATCTGCTAACGGATCAGAGTACGGGACGCCCAACTCCAAAATGTCCGCTCCTTCTTCCTGCAAGCGTAAAGCGAATTGAATGGTCATCTCAGGAGTAGGATCTCCTGCTACTACAAAGGGGATAAATAAGTTTTCTGTCTTGGTCAGTTTCCCTTGGAATGAAGTTTTTGTCAGCATGTCATACCTCCTCCTGAAAGTGTTCCATCAAGGTTGCCATATCCTTGTCCCCCCGACCGGACAAGTTAATCAGGATCGTTTCTCCTGCACTCATTTCAGGGGCTTCCTTAAACGCCTGAGCCAGGGCATGAGCACTTTCAATCGCTGGAATGATTCCTTCTGTTTGTGTGAGAAGCTTCAACGCATCAAGCGCTTCTTTGTCCGTAATGGATTCATAGCGTACCTTCTTCGATTGGAAGAGATGAGCATGCTCCGGGCCGATGCCTGGATAGTCAAGACCCGCTGAAATTGAATAAGGCTCGGTAATCTGCCCATTTTCATCCTGCATGAGATATGTCATAGATCCGTGTATGACACCTGGTGTCCCTTTGGAAAGGGTCGCTGCATGCTCAGGCGTGTCTATTCCTTTCCCAGCAGCTTCAACACCAATCAATTCACTCGCATCTTCAAGGAATGGGTAAAACATCCCCATAGCATTACTTCCCCCGCCAACACATGCAAAAATGCGATCGGGCAATTTTTCTTCCACATGAAGAAATTGACGCTTGGATTCATCTCCAATAACTCTCTGGAAATCCCGGACCATGCGTGGATAAGGGTGAGGTCCGACGACGGAACCGATCAGATAGAAATGGTCCTCACAGTTTGCGACCCAGTAACGGATCGCTTCATTTGTCGCATCTTTAAGAGTACCATTCCCGCTGGAAACAGAGACGACCTCCGCGCCAAGCAGTTTCATACGGAAAACATTCAACTCCTGCCTGCGGATATCCTCTTCTCCCATAAATACAATGCACTCCAGACCAAACTTGGCAGCTACTGTCGCTGAAGCAACACCATGCTGACCTGCACCTGTTTCTGCGATAATCTTCTCTTTTCCCATCCTCTTAGCAAGGAGGGCCTGACCAATGGCATTGTTCAGTTTATGGGCTCCCGTATGGTTCAAATCCTCACGTTTCAGATAAACTTTTGCCCCTCCGAGGTGGCTCGTCAATTTATCGGCGTAAGACAATGAAGTAGGACGCCCCGCGTATTCTTTCAATACGTGATGATATTGCTCTGAAAACGATGGATCAGCCATCGCTTCATCCAAAGCCTCTTCCAGCTCCTGGAGTGGTCCCATAAGAGTCTCTGGTACATACTTTCCGCCAAAATCACCAAAACGGCCTTTTGAATCAGGAAATACTTGCAACATTTCGATCCACCTCTTTCATGATTGCTTGAATTTTTCCGATATCTTTCCCTTCCCCGATTTCTATTCCACTGGATAGATCGATGCCATGGGGATCGTATTTCAGAAGTTCACTTACATTCTCTGGTTTTATACCGCCTGCGATCAGACACGAGACGCCCTGTTCTTCAGCTTCCTTTTGATAGGCAGGAATAGCCTCCCAATCAAAACGAACCCCGGTTCCTCCTGATGCTCCGTCTACTTTGCTGTCCACGATGTAACCATCCGCGACACCACTGAAGACTTCCATTTGTTTGATGCCATCTGTCTTATGATGGACGACTTTCCATACAGGGAGTCCAAAAGCTTCCTTAATTCTTAACAACTGCGAAACCGTTTCATTGCCATGAAGCTGGATCACATCTAAAGGTATGAACTGAAGAATCTCTTCGATTTCTTCAATAGTAGGTTCGATAAAGACACCCACGATTTTTTGTTTCGGCCGGATTTTCTTAACCCAGCGCCCCGCATACTCAGGGCGTACATATCGTTTGGTTCTCCTTACAAATATGAATCCAAGATGGGAGGCCTCCGAGGAAGACGATTTTGCTACATCTGATAAAGACCGGTTGCCACATAATTTTACAATCGGTTCTTTCATCGAACATTCACTCCTTCCAACAACTGACGGACTGCTCCCTTAATGTTGTCCTGGCGCATTAAAGACTCTCCCACAAGTATACCTTCAGCCCCGTAGCTCGCGACCTTCTGCAAATCTTCGTGTGTGGAGATACCGCTCTCTGATACTAACAAGCATTCATCAGGAGCAAGAGATGCCATGCGCTCGGTCTGGGACAACTTCGTTTCAAACGTATGGAGATTTCGATTATTGATTCCGAGAATACTCGGCGTGAACTGATGCAATACTTTCTCCAAGGTTTCCTCACTGTGTACTTCAACGAGGACTTCCATTCCAAGGTCATGTGCTTGGAGATAAAGTTCGTGCAGTTTCTCCGCTTCCAATGCTTCCCCAATCAATAAGATGGCATCAGCTCCGATATGTGCGCTCTCTACGACCTGCAGAGAATCGATGATAAAATCCTTGCGCAGTACGGGGATATCCACCACTTTTTTAATATTCGTCAAGTAATCACGGTGACCTTGGAAAAAGTGTTGATCCGTCAATACTGAAACAGCCTGTGCACCTGCTTTCGAATAATCGTGAGCGATTCTTACAGGGTTGAAGTCTTCGCGAATGATCCCCTTGGAAGGAGAGGCTTTTTTTACTTCTGCAATCAATCCGGCTGCAAATGGAGAGGCCTTCAAAGATTCGTAAAGTGAGTAATGACCTAATGATTGTTCCTCTGGTAAATATAATTTATCAATCTCTTGCTGCTTCACAGCTAAAATGGTTTCAAGCATATTGCCGATTCTCCCTTTCATTGACGATCGATTCAAAATATTGGCTGGTAACACCTTCTTGAATAGCGTTTTGGACAGCACGTACACCTTCCTGCAGGTCATTAACCTTACCTGCCACATATAGTCCTGCTGCCGCATTTAACGTAACAATAGAAGCCGCACTTTCATTCGACCTGCCATATAGGACATCTTCTATGATTTTGGCACTTTCTTCGGTTTCTGAAATACGAATGTCTGATAAATTCCCGATTGGAAGTCCAAAGTCCTCCGGAGACACCGTGAACCGTGTGATCTTACCATCTTTCAATTCTACAAGATCGCTTTTTCCTGTAATTGTGATCTCATCCAGCCCGTCTCGTCCCGTTGCAAGAAGGACATGAGTGGAACCGAGCTTTTTCAAGGTAGCCGCCATTTTCTCAGCATAGTTCGTATCGTATATGCCGATCAGTTGTCGTTTAGCATTGGCAGGGTTTGACATTGGACCGAGTAAGTTAAAAATCGTACGGAAGCCAAGCTCCTGGCGAGCAGGTCCTGCATGTTTCATCGCTTTATGATACAAAGGGGCATACATGAAGGTCATCCCTTTATCCAATAGTGCCTTGGCTCCTTGTTCCGGGGTTGTATCAATCGGTACCCCAAGCTTTTCGAGAACGTCGGCACTGCCACTTCTGGAAGAAACTTTACGGTTTCCATGTTTAGCGACTTTCACTCCCATGCTCGCAAGAACGATGGAAACAGCTGTAGAAATATTAAAAGTAGACGCACCGTCTCCCCCGGTCCCGCAAGTATCCACAATCGTTGGATCGTTAATGTCCATCTTTGTCATATTCTCACGCATGGCCCGGACGAAACCCGTCATCTCTTCCACCGTTTCTCCCCGGTAACGCATCACGCTTAACATACTCATCAATTGCCCGGTTGTCGCTTCTCCGTTCATAATCCTGTCCATCGCTTCAAATGCTTCTTGTTCCGTCATCTCTGAACCAGAAACTACTTTATTCAATGTCTCTTTCATCTCGACTCCACTCCTTCTCCACTCTTCTCAAATACTTTCTCAGCTAATTGGATCGTCTTCTTCAATGCACTTGCCTTGTTCAATGTTTCTTGATACTCCGCTTCCGGATCAGAATCAGCGACAATTCCTGCCCCAGCTTGTATATAGAGGTCTTTCCCTGTCAAGGTCATTGTCCGTATAGTAATACAGGAGTCGATGTTCCCATCAAAACCTAAATACAAAATGCCGCCTCCATAAAGGTTGCGTGGGGTAGGTTCCAATTCTCTCAAGATTTGCATTGCTCTTACTTTCGGGGCTCCTGACAAAGTTCCAGCCGGAAAAGAAGAAATGAGGGCATCAATCGGTGACACCTCTTCCTTCAATAAGCCCGTCACTTTGCTGATGATGTGCATCACTTTGGAAAAGCGGCCAATCGTCATATATTCACTCACATCAACCGTTCCATATTCTGCCACGCGTCCAATATCATTACGGGCGACATCCACAAGCATACGATGCTCAGCCAGTTCTTTATCGTCCTGCAGAAGCTCTTCAGCCAGGGCATCGTCCTCTTCTTGTGTGCGGCCTCTTTTTCGCGTCCCTGCTATGGGATGGATTTCAAGTTTTCGATCGCGTACTTCCAGAAGTCTTTCCGGAGAACTTCCGATCACTTCCACTCCGTCCATTTTTAAATAGAACATATAAGGAGATGGATTCACTCTCCGGAGCACGCGGTAGAGTTCAAAGCCGTTACGATTGGTTACTGTGTGGAACCGTTGGGATAATACGGCCTGAAAAATATCTCCTGCCGAAATGTATTCTTTGATTTTCTCTACATCTGATTTGAATTTGGCAGGTTCATAGTTGCTGTCCAGTTGAAAAGAAGAATCGTCCGTTCCGTTTTCAGTAAGCATTAAATCAGACAACGGCTTGGCCCCTTGCAGGCGTTCTACAATGGACTGAATTTTAGTGATTGTTTCTGAATAGATGGACTCTACGGAACGGTCCGCTTCTATTCTGGCAAAGGATAAAATCGTCGTTTCCTTTGTTTTGTGATGATAGGCAATCAGAGTCTTACAGAACAGCAAATGATAATTGGCAAGGTCCAATTCATCGGTCATGGCCCGCTCAACAGGCTCATAATCCGAAATGGCATCGTAACTGATGTACCCGACGCCGCCCCCTTTAAAGGGCAGATCGATAGGGGGGAGTTTGACATCAAGGTCAGCCACCGTCTGTTCGTAAGCGGATTTGAAGTCATGGGCAAATCTAACCGTATCTTTGTCAAAATCATGGATGGCAAACTGCTGCTGTTCTTCTTTAATCTGGACCATAGGGTCAAGACCAATGAAAGAATAATTGGACCATGGTGATTCCGGGTCCTGACTCTCCAACATGTATACCGCTTCCTGGTTAAGGGCATGAAACATGTGGATCGGAGTTAACGTATCCGTGTAAAAGGATTGGGTAATTGGGATTGTCTGATGCTCTTTAGCATCGCTTTGAAAAGATTCAAAAGTATTCATGAAAGCTCACCTCTCCATTTAAATTCATGGAGAATGAGACGTTGAGGGATGAAAACGAGTGGATAGAAAAGGGGGAATTGTCGGCCAGGCAATCCGTCGGCTCCTAACGTCCGCAGATCCCTCGCTCACTCAGCTCAGCTCATCTATACCTCAACTCAACTCATTCTCTACTCAACTTGCTTATATGGACTTTATATGAAAGCCACTTTTTAAAAATATCTTTCCAACAGTCTATAAAATTCAGATAATAAAGTCAACCGATACTTTTCATGCACCGACACCACTACTCCATGCCCACCCCATGGAAAATGTCCAAATATGGAATCGCCCTAAGTGACACGACTTAAGACACGAGTGTTTGGACGATTACGCCCCTTTCCCAGGAGCGCCTTAACCTGTACAAACGCCTTGAAATGGAGTCTTTTATTGTTAGAAATTTCAATGACAGCGTCAAATATGTAATAAATGAACATTCATTTGAACAAATGCTGAAATTCTGACGTCTTATAGTCAGGGACGAAATGAGGGATGCTTATGGATTCAGATCTCATGAATAAAGCACAACAGGGAGATCAGCAGGCACTTGCAGAACTTCTAAAAGAACATTACAGCTTCGTCGTCAAATATGTGTGGAAAATGAGTGGGGATGAACAGCTGGCGTATGATATCACCCAGGAAACGCTGACTAAGGCGATTCAGAAAATCAATTTGTACCAGCGCCGGTCCAAATTTACCACCTGGCTCATACAAATCGCTACACACACCTATTTAGACGACAAAAGAAAACAAAAAAAACAATTGGCTACCGATGAGAAACTGCGGCAGGAGCTTTCCCGTCATCAGACATCACCGATGGGAGAGTGGCACGAAGTCCAGGAGGCTTTGATGAAACTTGAAGATGAAAACAGAATTCCTGTCGTCTTGAAACATTATTATGGGTACGATTATAAAGAAATTGCAGAAATGACCAAGGTGAAGACAGGTACTGTGAAATCAAGGGTCCATTATGGACTGGAGAAATTAAGAAAGGAGTTGAAGGTCGATGGGCGATGAACAATTTAATAAAAATATAGAAAGGATTTTGAGAGAGACATCTCGGGAGATGGAGGATCAAATGGAAGTAAATGAACCTTCCCTTTCTTACTTTGAAACACTGATTGCAGAACAGACCGACCTTTGGTACAGGAAGTTATGGGTTCAATTGGCCTGGTTGTGGGTGACTGCGCTTTTCTTCATTTCATTCCTGATTTTCACCATTCTTTATATCCCGCTTTTATTTGTGCTGGCTCAACTTCTTTCTTTAGTCATTTTAATCAGATACGTTTATAAAGAACGCGTGGAATGGGTGGAGATGCACCAATGAGACATTATGGACCTGAGGAAGTACCTGTTTGGGGGTGGGTTCTCATCGCCTTCATCCTGGTGATGCAAAGTTCGATTCTCTTTATCAAAGCAAAAAAAATGGGTAAAGCTCCATGGTTATGGGGACTGGTGGGACTTATCCAATTCCCTGTCCCAAGTATTCTCTTTTTCATTCTATGGAAGACCGTCTGGAAGAAAAATCAAAAGCACCCCCCGCAACCGTAATTACACATAGCCTATCTAACCAAGCCGCACTGGCTTCTTAAGATTAAGGAGGTGATTTTATGTTACTCACTCAACAAGCATTCGAATTCATCCAGGAAAATTTGGCGATCCTTGCCCCCCTTTTCATTATTCAAGTGGTGTTGATGGTTACCGCACTGGTGAGTCTCATCCGTACAGAATCGACCAACGGCCCTAAATGGATGTGGGTGCTCCTCATCTTATTCGTCAACACGATCGGCCCTATCTGCTATTTCATTTTCGGAAGGAGGCACGAATCATGATCTATCTTAACAAACTTACGAAAACATTTGGGAAAGATAATGCCGTCAAAAATTTCACCTATGAACTGCCAAAAGGGAAATGTATCGCTTTGCTGGGGCCGAATGGAGCAGGGAAGACGACCACCTTAAAAATGATAGCAGGACTTATCCATCCTACTTCAGGTCACGTGGAAAACACAGATGATGAGGGAGATTTACGCCGATCAATCGGGTATCTTCCTCAGCACCCTCAGTTCCATAACTGGATGACGGCAAAGGAGTTCCTGCTTTATGTAGGAGGGCTCTGCCGTATCCCCAAACAGCAAGCGATAACTTTAACCGATGAGCTGCTTCAACGTGTAGGAATTGCGGAAGCCAAAAACCGAAGAATATCAAAATTTTCCGGCGGTATGAAGCAAAGGCTAGGGATTGCCCAAGCACTGATCCATAAACCGAAGGTCCTCCTGCTCGACGAGCCGGTATCAGCTTTAGACCCCCTCGGGCGACGTGACGTATTGAATCTTATGGAAGAATTGAAACAGGAAACGACCCTCCTCTACTCCACCCACATACTCAGCGATGCGGAGGAAGCCAGCGATGAAATTCTTCTTATGCACAGGGGAGCTGTTGTAGAATCCGGTACGCTTCAAGAGGTGAAAGGACGTTATCAAGTCAATAAAATCACCTTGAGGTTTGATGGAAGTCCATATGTGTACCTTGAAAAACTAGCGGCCCTCCCTTTTGTCACCCATACAGAAATCCAAAAAGAAAACATTCATGTACATGTCCGTAACGTTGAAGAAGCTCGGGGGGTTCTTTTAGATCATGTACATAAAGAACAATGGCCGCTTGAGTTCTTCGAAGTCGGGCAGGCAACGCTTGAGGATTTATTTATGAAGGTGGTGAACGAGCATGCAGTGGTTGACGATTTATAAAAAAGAATGCCGGGAATATGCAAGGAACTACAAATGGATCTGGGTGCCTCTTGTCTTTATTTTATTTTGCATCATCGATCCATTGACTACCTATTACTTGCCTCAAATTCTCAAATCTACGGGTGGTCTACCAGAAGGCGCTAGTTTTACAATTCCTTCACCAACCCCTGCAGACGCGTTCATGATGAGTATCTCCCAACTGAATACGCTAGGTGTTCTGGTCATTTCCTTGATGACGATGGGGACAATTGCAGGCGAGCGGAAATCTGGAGTGTTGGAGCTCGTTCTTGTAAAGCCGGTTTCATATACCTCTTATGTGACCGCTAAATGGACGGCACATGCGACATTGATTTTACTTTCCACTTTGCTCGGGCTGTGTGCGAGCTGGTATTATGTACAACTTTTGTTCGGAGACTTGTCATTTATTCGTGTCATAGAAGCCGCCCTATTTTACGTTTTATATTTGGTATTCATTATTAGTGTAAGTCTGTTCTTTAACGCGTGGGTGAAAACCCCTGGTGTAGTCGTAGCCTTGACGATCAGTTCCATCCTTATGGTGAACTTGATTACAGGTTTGTTCTCCCACCTTCTTGAATGGAGTCCTGCAAAGCTCGCCCCCTCCCTTCCTTTTCTGTTAAGAAACGGGGAGGCAGGCCAGGATCTGTGGATGGCCGGTCTCATCACTATAACTTTGTGCGTTCTCCTTCTCGCAGGAGCCATTCAGGCTCTAAAGCGGAAAGAAATCATCTAGCTGAATTTTTATAAAAGCGAGTGATTTGTACTTCTATCGGAAAGGGTATAGACTATTAGCAACTATTACCCGCAATCATTAAGGAGAGATTTTCATGAAGCCAACTGCACTCATCACAGGGGCATCCGGTGGGATCGGATATGAGCTTGCTCGTTTATTCGCAAAATCCGGTTACCATTTGATTGTTGTAGCGAGATCAGAAGATAAACTGAGGCAATTAAAAGAGGAGCTCGATGGCCACCCCGTCACCATCCTTATCCAGGACTTGTCTGAACCAGGAGCGTCAGAAGTCGTATACAGTAAAATAAAAGAACTCGGTTTACAAGTGACGGTGCTCGTAAACAATGCTGGGTTTGGATTGAATGGAACATTCGAAGAACTTCCACTATTAGATCAGCAGAAGATGATGGAAGTAAATATAAAAGCTTTGACCGAATTGACCCATTTATTCTTACCAGAAATCAAAGCCGCCCGCTTCCGTGCCATCCCTAAAGGGGTGTTGAACGTAGCAAGTACAGCCGCTTTCCAGCCTGGACCAAAAATGGCGGTTTACTATGCTTCAAAAGCCTATGTGCTTTCTCTTTCTGAAGCTTTAGTGGAAGAATTGAAAGATACCAGTGTAACCATCACCACCCTGTGCCCTGGGGCAACTGAAACCAACTTCTTCAAAACAGCAAAAGCGGAACATACAAAACTCGTCAACCGGACGATGTCCCCTGAGGCAGTAGCTAAAGCAGGATACCTCGGGTTCGTCAAAGGGAAGCGCGTCGTCATTCCCGGTACCGTAAATCAGGGAATGGCCTATGCGTCCAAACTCATCCCACGCTCCATTGCAGCAAAGTTTGCTCATTATGTCGATAGCTGAGGAGAGGTCATACAAGTCGATTTGCTGACAATCTCTTTTTATCCCCCCCCTATTCCTATATAATAGAAATTATTGGTAGACATTATGAAGGGGGCTGTACATGAAAAGGTTAATCCTATGGTTTTCATTCTGTCTTTGTATCGGTGCCGTCACCGGAGCTTATCTGTCTATTCAAACCCAGGGAGTTTCCACAGCCCAGGGAGTCACAGGGACCGTCAATGCAGAAGAATTGAAAGAATACGAAAAGAATGGGAAAAACCCTTTTGGTGGTGATGTGCCGGGTGCAGAATTGACCGACAAAGAATATCAGGAATATATCCACGCCATGTCCCATCAAAAAGTGAAAGCTGATGAGAAATGGACATTTTTTGAAATTCACCCCCTCCGCATTTCCTGGCTTTTGGAACATGTGGAAACCAATGACCTGGAACATAAGCATGTCTATAAAACCATATTAATGAAATGGGCAGAAGAGGATTTCTCCAATGCTGTCTCTGATCATAACACGATATGGGAGCTCCAGCGCGGGACGATCGGTAAAGCAAAACGCCTCCTCAGTCCGGAAGAGGAAGCAGAATATATAAATGAAAACAACTGATCCGTTAAAAACGGATCAGTTGTTTTTTCACATTTCTTCGGCAGACTTCCGGAACCCATAAAAAGACCGATAGCCACGATTTGCATAGTACCCTTCTGAATTTCTTGATGCCATCATTTCCACGCGAGTACTTGGATAGCATTCATGAGCGGTTCGTATCAATTGTTCTGCAATCCCCTGATTCCTGAATTTCTCATGCACAAGCAGATCGCATACATACAAAGTGATGGAACCATCCGTTAAACCTCGCAGAAATCCGACGACCTCATGATCCGTAACAGCTACTAAAGCTGGTTCTGAATTTAACCAGGAGCATAAAGTCTCCTCCCCACGTTCTACCAGCCCGCTCCATCCTTCATTTTCATTTAATCGTTGAACGGCATCAATATCTTTTTCAAGAAACGTACGAATGTGAATCCCTTCCATGTCATCCTACCTTTCATTGTGATTAATATTTTCCCCTTCAGAGCCTTACCAGTCGATTTTTTTCTGTGTGTCTAATCTTTATTACGATTGATACCCTTAAAAGTTTCGATTTATATGAGAAAATCTAACTATTTTTTCATAATCACAACTTTCCCATCATCTTTATTCCAAATTTTATAACAATATCGTTCTTAATTATATGGATAGAAAAGAAAGGAATCTTACAATTTCAGAAAATATGATAAAATATGATAGGAGTTTTTTATGTTCAAGGAGTGGAAGTGATGGTGAAAAAAATCTTATTGTTCGCAGCGTTACTGTTTCTTGCTGCTTGTTCTTCACAAAATTTATCATGGGAAGATTTACAGACGGCGTACCCTGATACATTCGCACAGCCTGTAGATTCCTTATCAAAGGAAGAACAGGAAAAGCTTGGCCTTCCGGATGACGTTCCATTCGAAGTCACCTCGGTGGAGTCGGTGGTGGAAGAGGGGAACGTCCAAGTTCTCTATCAATCCGAAGAGGATCAAAGAGTCCGGGTGACCACTTTATATGAACCGGAAAACATTCTTCAGGAATCCGAACTTCAAGTTCCGCTGGACTCTGGTGCTGTAGCTGGTGTCCAGGAAAAGGACGATCATATTTTTGTGGAATGGTATGATGGAGATTTGGACGTCATCTATCAAGTTGAATATTACAGTTCGGAAGAAGAACGGACAGAACATGCTATGAATATTGCAAATGCCATATGAATGACTGAAACCAAAAAATCCGTCCTTCATGAGGGACGGATTTTTTGGTTTTTACAGGATCTCTAATTTTTTGAAATGACGACTGATTGGCCGAGGAGATTTAAGACGATCAAAAAAGATCATATAATTGTTCTTCTTTTCATCGATTTCCTGAATCGCCCCTTCCCCAAAAACCGGGTGCCTGACTCTTGTTCCCTTTTCGAGGAAATTACCAGCAGGTTCTTTTTCCAGACGATGTGAAGCCCGTATATATTCTTTTGCTTCTTCAATCAGGGACTCATCCAGCTCCCCAATCCTATCGTATAACTGCTCCTCCACTTCAAATATGAACCTCGACGGGTACTTTCTTTGACCACCGTTCTGGAAACCTTCCGATTCCGTCAGATACAGTTCACGCTCTGCTCTGGTAACCGCTACGTAAGCAAGCCTGCGCTCTTCTTCAAGTGCCCTCTCTTTCCGCTGCCTTAATGCACGAACATTCGGCAGGACACTCTCGGTCATACCGATGACGAATACGTACGGAAATTCCAGACCTTTAGCCGTATGGATCGTCATAAGCTTCACAGAATCTACGCGGTCCTCCCTGTCATCATCGGTGTACAGGGCTATCATTTGTAGGTATTCCTCCAAGTGAATGTCTTCCCCTAGCGACTGCTCATACTGGACGATTGAATGCAGGAGTTCGGCCATGTTATCGAGTCTTTCCTGATCTCCGTCTTCTCTACGATAACCTTCATACCCCGTCACCTGCATAGACTCCTGGAGAAGCTCAGACACTTTTCGGCTGTACCTGATCCCCTTCAAATATTCCACCGCATCAATGAACTCCTGAGCACCGGTCCGCCTCAATTGCTCATGCCCGGCATACTTCTTCAAAGTTTCATAAAGGGTCAACCCTTCCTCCTCTGCTTTTTGTCTGAGAAAAGCCATTCGTTTTTTACCGATCTGCCGCTTAGGTATATTCACAATCCGGCTGAATGACAAATCATCCTGAAAGGCAATCATTCTCAAATGAGCGAGGGCATCTTTAATTTCCAGACGATCAAAGAATTTAAAACCGCCGAAAATCATATATTCAATATTTCCAGCGATCAGTTCCTGCTCTACAAAACGGGATAAATAATTCGCGCGGTACAAAATGGCAATTTCATTTAAACTCGCCTGCTTCTCGTCTACGATCTGCTTGATTTTCCCTGCGACCCATTTCGCTTCTTGAGTTTCATCTTTTCCGTGGAAATGAACCGTTTTCACTCCCGATGGATGAATCGGAAGCATATCCTTATCCACCCTAAAGTAATTATTCCGGATCAAAGAATTTCCTAAAGAAAGGATTTCCGGGGTTGAACGGTAATTTTCTTTGAGGAAGATGGTCTGTGCTCCAGAGAAGTAATCTTCGAAGTCCAGCATATACTTAGGATCGGCTCCCCGCCATTCATAGATCGTCTGGTCAGGATCGCCTACTACAAACAAATTCCCCTGCTTTTCTGCGAGCATTTTAACAAGCTCGAATTGTTTATAGCTGCTATCCTGAAATTCATCCACTTGCACATAAAAAAGCCGGTCCTGCCACTTTTCCAGGACTTCCTGATTTTGTTCAAAAAGAGTAAAGACAAAGTTGAGTAAATCATCGAAATCCAAACCATACACGCGTTTCTGTTTTTTTAAATATTGTTGGATGATTTGACTGTCCAAATCTCCCGCATCTTCTGCAACCGGCATCGTCCCCCGCAGAATCATCTGCTGGACATAGTGGGTATTCCCTTTAAGGATACCGATTTTATCCAAAATCCTTTTAAACGTTTTATCATTCAATTTCAGACCCATGTCCTCAAAGATTTCGCGCAGCAGGATCTTCTGATCTTCTACGTCTAAAATGATAAAGTTCTTAGGATAATAAAGTCTGTGAATATCTTCGCGCAGCACGCGCACACAGAAACCATGGTAAGTCGTAATGAACCCTGTATCTTGCTCTCCACCAATTAATTTCTTAACTCTGCGCCTCATTTCATGGGCGGCCTTATTGGTAAAAGTCACAGAAAGGATGTTGGCAGGATCAATGCCTAGTTCATTCACGATGAAAGCATACCGATGAGTTAAGGCCCGCGTTTTGCCGGAACCTGCCCCCGCAATAACCCGAACATAGCCTTCAGTGGATACAACTGCTTCTTGTTGAGACGGATTGAGTCCGTCCAAGAGTTCTTCCATATCGATCACCTTTCAAGAACATTTGTTTGTATTATAGCATATTCAGTACGAACGGTAAGGCTGTATGTTTTATTTGCAGAAGGATTGTTCAGAGGGGGGAAGGGCATAGAAAAGAGGATGAACATTGAGGGTGAACATCCATCGCAGAAGCGGCTGCTCGATTGAGGAATCTTAAAAAACAGTCATCTTTTCTTTATCATAATTTCTTTTTGAAACTTGTCCCGAGAAAATAGGCCGTGGCCTGCTGTATATTCATGAATGTCCGTACACCATCCAACTGGATTTGGCTTTGCGCAAACTGCATCACCACTTGCGGGCGCATCCCGGCAAGCACTACTTCAATCCCCAGTAATTTTAGACTCATCATGAGGTTTTTTAGTAGAACCGCCCATTCCTCATCAATCGTTGTAATCCCTGAAAATTGAATGGCTAATTGATTCACCTGCTGCTCCTGACAATAGACAGGGACTCTTTCCAGAAGAATATGACGTTGTTCTTCTCTTAAAATCGGTTGCAAAGGCAATAGAGCATATCCTTTCGCAATCGTTACAATATTAGCTGTCATCTCTTCAATCATGTGAATTAATTCTTTCTCTCTTTTCGTCCGTTCTGTCATATCGAAAATTCTTAAAAGGGTATGGTATTCCCCTTCATGGATGAAACGCTTGGTGTAAATATCCAACACCATTTCTCTTCCTTGTGAATGATACTCCATCCCCTCGAAATCAATGTTCTTTTTCTCTTCAATCGATTTCGATAGGAAGCTTCTCTCAAAAGCCAGTTCAGGAAAGAGTTGCGTGAGGTTTTCCCCAACGATCCGCTTCCCATTTAAATGAAACATTTCCATATAAGCGGGGTTTACATATATGATTGTGTATCTTTCGTCTGTGATGATTACACCTTCATCCAAAAGGTCCAACGCATTTTGCAATAACATCGTGATCCCCCCAGTCTGTATCTCTTACTTTTTATTATGATGCTATAGATAAGAATTGCAAGAAAATTTCGGGTTTATTGTCTAAATATTACGAAAGATTACCAATTCCCTTCCAACTCTACTATTTAATGGAGAAAAAGAAAGGGAATAAACATTAGCTGCCGCTTTCATCCTTATAAAAAAGCTCTGTGAGTTTAGTGTTGATATTACTGCAAAAGTAACTTCCATTTTTATGGAAGTTACTCATTTTTATATTTGGCTTATTCAACGAAAGCTCCCTTTTCTTGAAGACTCAGCTTCGAGATGTTTGTGTGATTCTAGGGGCTCCGGGAAAAGGTTCGCTTTCCATGGGGCGGGCGGTGAGCCTCCTCAGGCTACGCCTTCCGGGGTCTCACCTGTCCCACACGTCCCATAGGAGTCTCACCGTTTCCCTCCGCCCCCTTAACCTTATAAGTGTCTCGAAGCCACTTTGAAAAGGGTGAGCTTGAATGGTCGAGGTTCGAACATCTGTATGGATTCGTAAGTTTCCAATTCTTCTCCCCCAGGCGGGCAGATCATGCGTAGTATCAAGCGTTTGCTAAACGTTCATGGGGTAGAGATGATATCATTCCCTTCTCTTAACCATACAAGCTGATTTTTCAAGTAGTGGTTTCGAGACACTTATATGGCAAAGGGGCGGAGGGGAATGGCGAGACTCCTGCGGGAAAAAAGTGCAGGGTGAGACCCCGCAAGGCGTTAGCCTGAGGAGGCTCACCGCGCTCCCGCGGAAAGCGAGTCATTCCCCGCAGCCCCTATTCACCACACAGAAGTCTCGAAATCAAGTCTTCAACAATCCTGCCATTTAGCGAAAGACTCCGTTTCGAAATCATAATCCAACAAGATTCAATGGTTGGATCGTGAAAGTAGATCATCTAATGGTTTCAACAATTGGAAATAAACTCCTTTTGCCATCCTATCATTCATTGTCACTTCCATCCGTTGCTGCAAATATCAACACTGAACTTTATCAGAGCCATAAAAAAGGATCTGATCGTCGTCTTCATTTCACTTCCATATATTGAAAAAGAAGCAGCAAATCAAAAATAAAGCATAGAAAGAAGAAGTGCGTCAGCGGTTCACTAGCTGAACCGCTGACGCACTTCTTCTCAAGCTTTTTCCATTTTGTCGCACTTAGGTGCCAAGATGGCGACATGTTTTAAATTCCCGATTGCATCAAATTCTATTTCGACATAATCTCCAAGTTTCACAAAGCTAAGCCTTTCTTTGAGTACAGAAAGTTCATTCTTAAATTCGGATTCTTCGACCAAAATTGCATAAGCCCCTTCGTATCGATCCAGTTTATATTGGTTCACCGATTCAGTCCCCTTCTGTTGTAGTTTCTGGTAAATCCTAAGGTTTCTCTCTTTTGGATTTTTCCAGTCTCCTCATATAGGTATAAGTACACTTATTTACAGCATTCCCTACTTGCGAAATGACTAAACATGTCGAAATGAGAGTTCTGGACAAAGAAATATTTACGTGCTAAAATTAAACTAACAACCGTTAGTTAGTTCGGAGGAGAATTGTCAATGACAAAAGAAACGATTATGAAAGAGAGTCTCAAACTCTTTGCTGATCACGGATATGAAAATACGTCCCTTGCGAATATCGCAGAAGCAGTAGGTATAAAGAAACCATCTCTTTACAACCACTTTGATAGTAAAGAAGATTTATTTCTTCATGTTCTTTACGACGTTGGTGAAAGAGAAAAAACGTATATGACGGCACACGTATCCATTCTTCAACCTGATTCTGTAGCTGAACACCTCCATGAAATTTATAGGATATATTTACAGCACATGGCACATTCAACCGAAGGCACGTTCTTCAAACGAGTGACTTTCTTTCCACCTGAGGAATTCGCAGATGAGATCAAGAAAGTTTTCTTAATGGTGGAGGACTGTATGTCTGAACTGATACGTCCAGTGTTTGAACAGGGCATTGAACAAGGAATCATTCGCCCTTTATCTACAGATACGCTGACATCTGCTTTTTATACGTTAATTGATGGCTTGTTCCTGGAAGAAAATTTCTACGATCAGGAAATATATGAAGAAAGACAAAAAGCTAGCTGGGAGATATTCTGGCTTGGAATACAGAACCCGGAGCAATAGGGGGTAAAAAGTATGGCATGGATTTATTTATTCATCGGGGCATTTTTTGAAATCGGCTGGGCCGTAGGACTGAAATTATCAGAAGGGTTCACAGACCCCCTTTTTTCTTCTATTACGGTCGTCTGCATCATCATCAGTTTTACTTTTTTCACGAAAGCTTTAAAGGTGATCGATATTGGTACAGGGTATGCGATCTTCACCGGAATAGGAGCAGCTGGTACAGCTGTGATCGGGATGATTTTTCTTGGCGACGGAGGCGGAGCTTGGAAAGTCTTTTTTATTGTGCTTTTAATTACAGGCATCATCGGATTGAAAATGTCTGAATCAGGAACAGAACAAGTTCAACAGGAGGGATAATCATGGCATGGGTATTTTTAATGATGGCTGGCGCAGGTGAAATGACAGCCATGTTTTTCTTAAAGCTGTCTGATGGATTCAAGAAACGACAACCGGCATTCATGGCTATGATTGCCGGTGCCGCAAGCTTTTATTTCCTTTCTTTATCCTTGAAAGAGTTACCGATCGGGACCGCCTATGGGATATGGACAGGAATCGGTTCAGCTGGAACGGTCTTATTGGGAATCTTCTTTTTTAAAGAAGAAGCTAACCGGAAACGTTTGTTGTTCATTACCTGCATCATTGCTGGTGTTATCGGGTTAAAAATGGTTTCATAAATGCTTCATAGTTCTTGTCATGTTCAGCTCGAACGTCTACAATAGAATAAGCAACAATCTACATTATTCGACACTCCTTGCGAGTTTCTGTCGTTTTGTAGTGATGGAGGAAAATAATAATGAGAAGAGTCTTACTTGCCATCCTTATGATCATCGTCATGTGTTTCAGCTATGTCGGCTACACTAATATGGATACGGATGCGAATCCTTCCATACCTAAAGAAACCGAAAGCTATTGATGTTAAAACCCCCTTCGCAACTGCGAAGGGGGTTTCGTTCTTTTCCGTCTTACTTTTTCGGAAGATCAACTTCTAAGTCCTCTCCCCATATTCCTTCTAAATATTGGTCCCGGCCGGAGTTTCGGCGATAAAAATCATACCGGAGCTTATTTTTCTTATAATAGTCCTGATGATACTCTTCTGCTTTATAAAACTCTCCTGCTTTCTGAATCGGAGTTACGATTTCAGACTGAAAACGCCCCGAAGCGGCGAGTTTCTTTTTCGACTGCTGAGCAGCTTTTTGCTGTTCCTCGGTATGAAAGAAAATGGCTGTTGTATATTGATAGCCACGATCTACAAACTGCCCTTTGTCATCCGTAGGATTTATTTGTTTCCAAAACACATCGAGAATTTGATTGTACGTAATTACGTCGGGGTCGTAATATACTTGAACGGATTCAATATGCCCTGTACCTCCTGCAGAAACTTCCTCATAGGAAGGGTTTTCTGTTTCTCCTCCTGTATACCCTGATATGACACTATGGACACCTTTTAACTTTTCAAAAGGGGGCTCCATACACCAAAAGCATCCGCCCGCAAGCGTAGCAACTTCAAAACCTTCAGGAATGTTCTCGGCTTGAACAGCTTCGCTATCGTAGTTTCTCTTCGTGAAATACGCATAAGCTTCCGGGATAGCTACAATGGCAATTCCTATTAGGATGACAACAGGAACAATCCATTTCATCCGCTTCTTCATAACTCTTCCCCCTTTTTGTGGTTGGGTACAGAATAACATGTTTCTTTTAGGGAAGGCCCCCTTCATGCTTAGAAAGTTGTGTTGATAAAAAGCAAATCCCCCATATAAGACAGCTTGTGAAAATATGGACGATTCCCGCTCCTTTTATTCTTCATCCTCGAGGATCAAACCCTCTACATGTTTCCGATCCATGACTTTTTTTGTTTTTCTGTATTCTTTAGATTTAAAAATGATATCAAAATCATAGTCCTCAGGATAAAGTTCATCTGCTGGTATGTGCAATTTCAAACGTTTGTGATTGTATTGTTTTTTCACGCCTTTTACTTGAACGATATAATTTCCTGAAGCGTCCGGACCTTTATAGACGATTCCCATTTCTTCTTCCGCAGGGATCCAGACATTATCGCCCATTTGAAAATCTGCGACGTTTTTCTTTTGCGCCTTACGTTTATGTTTCCCCCGGTGAACAGCCATCTGCTTTTCATAGCCCGGGCTTTTCAGAATGGCGTCCTCTTTAGTGAAATCTGCCTTCTGTTTGTAGGTGATTTCATAAGCATGATTCAGAATTTCCGGGTGCAGACCAAGCTTATACGCTATATCGAAAGCCTGACTTTTACCAGCCGTACCGATCTGCAGTTCATAGGTCGGCTTTAAAGTTTCTAAATCAAATGCCATGGCTCCATTAACAAACCCTTCTTTTTCCTGGGCATAGTGTTTCATTTCACTATAGTGGGTGGTCGCCAGGATGACAGCCCCCTTGGAAGCCAATTGATCAAGAATAGCTGTCGCCAGCCCCATTCCTTCCCCGGGATCTGTCCCTGATCCAATTTCATCTAACAGAAGCAGCGAATGGTCGTTCGTTTCCTGGAGGATTTCTATTAAATTTATAAGCCTGGAACTGAATGTACTCAAATTCTCTTCCATACTCTGTCCGTCTCCTATATCTACAAATACATGTTGGAAAAGCGGGAGCGTCGTTCCTGGATGAGCAGATATCGGAAGACCACATTGAGCCATCAAGCAGAACAAGCCGACCGTTTTCAGTGTGACCGTTTTACCTCCTGTATTCGGACCAGTGATCAATAGTGCCTGATCCTCTTCACTCATTCGCAGGTTCAGGGGAACTGCGCTTTCCCCGAGAAGAGGATGTCGTCCCTCCCTGATTTCAATCACGCTCTTAGAAATAGAGGGAAAATGTCCATCAATGGCCTGCTTATATTTTGCTTTGGCAAACAATACATCATATTGATGCATCGTTTCCATGGCTATATGAAGTTCATGCTCTTTTTCCAGGACAGAGGAAGTCAGAGAGTATAAGATCCGTTCCACCTCCTGGTCTTCCTGCATTCTTAATAAATGTACCTGCTCTTGCAGGGATGCTACTTCCTCGGGTTCAATGAATAATGTTGCTCCTGAGGAAGATTGCTCTACAATGCTCCCCTTCACTTTGGAACGATTTTCACGTTTGACTGGAAGAGTCAATCGGCCTCCCTTATCGACTGGTCTCGCTTCCTGTAGAAATGTGCTATATTTTTTGGCGGAACGATCGATTCGCACTTTCATATCCGAGAGAGTTTTATCGATTTTTCTTCTTACTTTCTCCAATTCTTTCGATGCAGCATCATCAATTTGTCCGTGTCGAATATGTTGATGAATTTCTTCTTCTAGTTGAGATAAATCTGCCATCGAGTCAACATAATGGGAAATCGTGGGCGCAAGAATATGCTTATCTTTCATAAACCTTTTCAGCTTTGTACAGTGTTCGAGAAAAGATATAAGAAACCCAAATTGCTGCGGGCGGATATACATTCCTTTTTCGCCCTGCTCCATCATGACTTGGATATCTCCAAGGGTATGAATCGGAACATGACTGTGACGTTGGATAATTGCCCAAGCCTCCTCCACTTCTTCCTGCATCCTTTCCAGTCTTTTTTGATTCCTGATCGGCTGCACATTCCGAATGGTTTCTTTGGCTCGTTCTGTATGAGCAAAGGAACTGGCTTTCATTAATATGTCGTTTAATCCTAATACTTCAAATGTTTGATGATTCAATGTTCTTCCTCCTTTATTTACAGATGATTCTCCATAAAGACAAAAAAGTCCGCAACAAGCTGTAATAGCTCGCTGCGGACTTTTTCGGGAAGTGGTTCCACGAAAGTACGAAAAAAAGCTATGACTGAATAAGCCAGTCATAGCTTTTCGGTTCGTTTGATCCGGCTATGCTTATGCTTGTTCTTAACTGTTCCTGAAAAATGGTATGACAAACCAAGCATGCAGTCGCATGCTTTTTTTCAGGACATATCCAATTCATGGATTAGTTAAGAACAACCACACTCATAAATCATTTCTCCTTCTTAATCGAAAGTGACAATCGTGGAACCATCACCTGTGTTCTCTTATAATATATGGAAAAGTAACGGAACTGTCAACTGCTGAACACTTCCTGTAACCGTTCAATAGCCATCTCGTCCGTCCTGGCTGATAAGGACCGTTTCATAATTCTTAAAGCATTCTCATTATCCTCTGTATATTCCGAAGCCGTTCCATCTTCTGGCACCCATAGATTATACTCTCTCATATAGGCATCATTCGCCGTGAAGATCACGCAGATATCTCCAGCCACCCCAGTAAGTATCAGATTTTTTACGTTCAGCTGATCTAAAAGAATACTCAACTGAGTCCCAAAAAAACCGGAATGCTTCGGCTTGATGATGAAGTAGTCATCGTCATCTGGTTCCATAGCTTCCACTACGGGTTTCCCCGGGCCTTTCTTACATTCTTCCAAAAGTTCTGAGGCGTTGTCCTGCCAAAGACCAAAGTTATCGTTCACATAAATAACAGGCAGGCCAAGCTCCTTGACTTCTTTCTTAAATGTTTGCAAACGCTCTGAGACTGGGAGGCTGTTCTCCAACAGCAGTTCTCCTCCGTCAAAATCCATTTTGTTAATCATATCAATGATGATCAAAGCTGTGTCCTGCTTCATAAAATAGCCCTCACGCTCCTTCGAACCGATCGGGACCAGCTGGGACCTCTCGTTTATGAGCGGTTTTTTTATGACGATCCTCCAATTGTTTCCTGTCTTCTTCGTCGATGGTGTCCCCTTTCAGATACGCATCAATTGTATCGTATGACATCCCGAGCTCCTCTTCATCGGTCTGACCTTCCCAAAGTTCAGCACTCGGTTTTTTATGGATGATAGAGTCCGGAACATTCAAGGCTTTGGCCATCTCCCGAACTTCTTCTTTTCTCAAATTGATCAAAGGGACGAGATCAACCCCGCCATCTCCATACTTCGTGAAATAACCGGTATAGTCTTCAGCAGCATTATCTGTTCCTACCACAAGGTAATTATAGTTGTTACCAACAGCATAAAGCGTACTCATCCGAAGCCGGGCTTTTAGATTTGCCCCGCCGAGCTGGGAATGCTCTTCATTCCAATCCCCTTTTGCACTCAATTGTCCTTTGATCGTCTCGTAAGTCGTTTGATAAGCGTCCGTCAATTCAATCCCAACATAATCCAAACCTGAACCTTCCACGAGGGCAAGAGCATCCTTCTGATCTTCCACGTGTTGTTCAATCGGAAGGATGACTCCCAATGAATCGCCCGGGAACGCCCGTTTAATCAAATAGGAAACGACAGCCGAATCTATTCCACCACTGATCCCTACCAAAAGCCCGTCTGCCCCTGCTTCTTCTTTCTTCTGGCGCAGCCAATCCGTCAAATACTCGATTCTTTCTTCCATGTTCATAAACTCCCTTCATTTTACAATCTAAAGACTGCTTTCCTTTTAGAGGGAAAAAATAAACCTCATGCGATGGACGTATTCCTTCATCCTGAATTCTTTAAAGCTTTATGTATAAGGAAAAAACAGAAGTTCCCTTTAGCCATGCGTTTACTGAGAAAAATGAACACCCACACCTTCAGCTCATTATGCAATAAATCATACATATATAAGACGGAATATATAGAGAGCCATAAACAAATGACTTTTCATTTAACTTCATTTAAGCAATAATGAAAGACAGTGAACCTCTGTAAGGAGTGAAAGATAATGATCGAAAAAGAAAACCACGTACTCGTTATTTTCCCGCACCCCGATGATGAAGCTTTCGGAGTTTCCGGGACAATTACATCTTATATAAAACAAGGCACTCCTCTCACCTATGCGTGCCTCACACTTGGTGAAATGGGAAGGAACCTCGGAAAGCCTACGTTTGCTACGAGAGAATCCCTTCCGGAAATCAGACGTAAAGAATTGATCAAAGCGTCTGAAGAAATGGGAATCAAAGACTTAAGAATGATGGGGCTGCGTGACAAAACGCTGGAATTTGAAGATGATGAAGAAATGAAACAGATGGTCAGCCAATTGATTGATGAATTAAAACCATCTTTAGTGATCAGCTTTTATCCAGGGTTTGCAGTACATCCCGACCATGAAGCTACCGCACGAGCTGTAGTCAGAGCTTTACGAGAATTGGACGATCATCAGCGTCCGAAATTCCACGCGGTAGCATTCGCTAATGATACAGAAGAAAAATTAGGGGAGCCAGATGTGGTGAACGACATTCGCGCCGTCCAGAAAGAGAAGCTAGCAGCGATGCGCGCTCATATTTCCCAAACTGCCCGTATGTTAGAAATGCTGGAGGAGGGCATCAAAGTCAATGATCCTGAAGCATTGAAGTGGGTCACCGATGAACGCTTTTATACGTACGACTGGCAGAATGATACGGTAGAATAGAGAGGAAAGCTCTTCAGAGCCCCTCTCTTTTTGTTTGGTCATTCCTCTATTTTGTCACAAGATAGTCTAAAAATAACCAAGAATGTCAATGCTTAAAATGATATCCTGATGGTAGGTCTAGGCAACCAAAGACTCCAATACACAGATAAAGGAGATGCATTATGAAAAAAGTATTTATTTCTTTCCTTTTAATTCTTTTGATCAGTGCTTGTTCTACGAATAATGATAAGGAAGAATCTTCATCAGCTGATGAAAATGAGCAGGCCGCAGCAGTTCCTGAAGTGCAAGTGGAATTTGAACAGGAGACTTTGCCAGTAGATTCAGAAACGACGATTCAAGCAAAGGTAACCCAGGAGGGGGATCCTGTAGAAGACGCGGAATATGTGAAGTTTGAAATATGGCACGATGACGATGGACAAGACGCATCAAAAACAATAGAAGCTGAACATACAGAAGACGGCATCTATACGATTGATCATACGTTCAGTAAAGATGGTACATATCAAGTGATTGCCCATACTCAAGTTGGTGATCTCCATACCATGCCGCAAAAAGAAGTGAGCGTTGGGAAAGAAACCAAGACCGACGGACATGACCACAGCGATACCTCTGGAAAGTTCATGGTTCACTTGATGACAGAACAAACCTTTAGAGCTGGGGAAGCTGCAACCTTGACGACGCATATTAACCATATGGAAGAACCTTTCGCTGAAGCGCAGGTCCGTTTCGAAATCAGTTCCGAACAAATGGAAAAACATCTATTCATTGATGCTGAAGAACAGGAACGTGGAGAATATACCGCAGCCCACACGTTCAATGCCCCTGGGACCTATACCATCAATGTTCATTATGAAAAGCCTGAAGAAGAAATCCATGGTCATCAGGAAGAGACCATTGAAGTAACTGAATAATAAAAAGCCCGTTGCATCGCCTATGCAACGGGCTTTTTTCATTACGCTTCTGTATTTTGAAGCTTTTTCTTTTTCGCCATTTTTTCACGTTCGTTTTTATTCAAGTACTTCTTACGAAGACGAACGCTTTCCGGTGTTACTTCACAGTACTCATCATCATCCAGATACTCAATGGCTTCTTCTAATGTCATTTGACGAGTTTTCTTGATCGTATTCGTTGTGTCTTTGTTAGCCGAACGAATGTTGGTCAAATGTTTTTCTTTCGTGATGTTAACCGTAAGGTCGTTTTCACGGTTGTGTTCCCCGACGATCATTCCTTCGTACACTTCTGTACCTGGCTCTACGAAAATCGTTCCGCGGTCTTCCAGGTTCATAATACCATACGTAGAGGCTTTTCCTTTATCAAGTGATACAAGGACTCCTTCACGACGGCCGCCCACTTGACCTTTTGTCAATGGTGCATAACCGTCAAACGTATGGTTAAGGATTCCATACCCACGCGTCTGAGTCATGAATTCTGTAGAATAACCGATCAACCCACGGGATGGAACAAGAAATTCAAGACGAACTTGGCCATTTCCATCGTTCACCATGTCCTGCATTTCACCTTTACGATAGCCAATGGATTCCATGACAGCACCCTGGTACTCTTCCGGTGTATCGATCTGAACGCGTTCAACAGGTTCACAAGTCACGCCATCTACTTCTTTCAAAATAACTTTTGGCTTGGATAACTGCAGTTCATAGCCTTCACGACGCATATTTTCTACAAGAATGGACAGATGGAGTTCTCCACGTCCTGAAACAGTGAAAGCATCCGGAGAGTCCGTAGGGTCTACGCGCAGACTTACATCTGTTTCCAATTGAGTCATAAGACGCTCTTCAATTTGGCGAGCTGTCACATACTTTCCTTCACGTCCAGCAAAAGGACTGTTGTTTACAAGGAAAGTCATTTGAAGAGTCGGTTCGTCGATTCTTGGAATCTCCATCGCCTCTTGATGGTCAGGATTACAAACTGTTTCACCTACGTTGATATCTTCCATTCCCGCAAGAGCGATGATGTCCCCCGCTTTTGCTTCTTCAATCTCTACACGTTTCAAACCGATGAACCCGAAGAGTTTCGATACGCGGAAGTTTTTCACAGAACCATCTTTTTTCATTAAGGAAACCTGCTGGCCCACTTTAATGGAACCATTGAACACACGACCGATTCCGATTCTTCCCAAATAATCGTTATAATCAAGCAGTGTCACCTGGTATTGAAGAGGCTCTTCTTTCGTATCTACAGGTGCTGGGATGTTGTTCATGATCAGTTTGAAGATCGGATCCATGGTATCCTGTTGGTCTTCCGGCTCATCCCCTGACGTACCGTTCAATGCAGAAGCATAAACGACTGGGAATTCCAACTGTTCATCATCCGCTCCGAGCTCGATGAACAAATCAAGAACTTCATCAATCACTTCGTTTGGTCTTGCATTTGGACGGTCGATTTTGTTCAGGACGACGACAGGAGTCAGTTTTTGGTCCAACGCTTTTTTCAGTACGAAACGCGTTTGGGGCATACAACCTTCATAGGCGTCGACAACGAGAAGAACACCATCAACCATTTTAAGGATACGTTCTACTTCTCCACCGAAATCTGCGTGACCCGGTGTATCTAAAATATTGATACGTGTATCGTTATAATTGATCGCGGTATTTTTAGCCAAAATGGTAATGCCGCGTTCTTTTTCCAAATCATTAGAGTCCATGGCGCGCTCATCGACATGCTCGTTATCACGGAAAGTCCCGGAATAGTGCAGCATTTGGTCAACCAGTGTTGTTTTTCCGTGGTCAACGTGTGCGATGATCGCTATATTACGAATATCGTCTCTGTGTTGCATGAAGCACACACCTCTTTCGTATTACAAATTATTCAACCCTTCTATTATAACATAGTTCTAATGAGGTAGATACCTGATTTACATACAGTTAACATCACCTTCCAGATTTTCCTCCCAGTCTTAGTGTAGAAATCTACACCCGTTCTCCAAACCTGCCCCCCCCCCATTTATTCCCTGGTGTATCCGGTACACGGTAGAGATGATTGCGTAACGGGTACAGGAAGGAGTAAAATAAAGGACAGTTCGTACCTGGTACCAATATGCGCGATTCTCCGGCCGGGTATTCAGTAATCGAGGAAATTAGGTGTAGAAATGAAAACGAAACGAATGGGAGAATGGTTTGAAGTCATCATTCCTGAAAAATGGGACGGAATGACGATTGAGAAGATCCTGAAAAAGGAATGGAATGTACCGCGAAAGTTGATGCACAGTTTCCGTTCCAATAGAGAAGTAACCTTAAATAATGAGAATCCACACTGGAAAACAGCGAAAGTCACTTCTGGAGATGTTTTGCGGATCCGTCTTTTCCGCCCACAACCTCTTGAAGTGACGCCGACATATATGGATATTGACGTCATTTACGAAGATGATCATCTGCTTGTCATTAACAAGCCAGCCGGCGTATTCACTCACCCGAATACGCCTCATGAACATGACACGCTTGTGAACGGGGCTGCTTTTTACTTCCAAATGAATGGGATTGAGGCTACTCCTAAATATGTTCACCGCCTCGACCGTGACACATCGGGAGCGATTCTTTTTGCAAAGCACGATCTTGCAGTTGCTATGCTTGGAAAAGAACTGCAGGAACGTAAAATCAAAAGGACTTACTTGGCATGGGTTCATGGAAAATTGAAGCCTAAGCGTGGGAAAATAGAAAAACCAATTGGAAAAGATCGGCACCACCCCGTAAGACGAAGAGTTTCGCAAGGCGGCCAGCAGGCAGAAACCCACTATGAAGTCCTGTCGTACGCCCCCGCTCATGATGCTACGCTCGTAAAGTTACAACTTCAAACAGGCAGAACCCATCAAATCCGCGTCCATTTGAGTCATATTGGCCATCCTCTCATTGGAGACGAAATGTACGGCGGAAAAGGAAGTATGGACTACAAACAAGCCCTGCATGCCGCCCGCCTTACATTGGTTCACCCTTTCACAGAGGCAGAAATCCAATGCCTGGCGATGCCGGGAGACCATTCTCCTTTATTCACTGAGGAGCAGGTCAAATCCTTAGAACAACCATTCATGTAAATCACGAAAAGACCGCCCTTCATAAGAGCGGTCTTTTCTCATCATCCACCTTACGATTCAGTGGACATAGCTTTATTTGATGGCGTCATAGAGTTCGTCATATCTTTCTGCACAGGAAAGATCAAGTTCTGTGAGCCCTTTCGCATTCCATGAAGTCAGCTTGAGGGTAACCATCTTGTAATCAATGCTTATAAAAGGATGATGCTGGATATCCTCTGAATATTCCGCAATATGATTGACAAATTGAACCCCTGTCAAAAATTCACGGAATCTGTATCGTTTTACGATGAACTTTTCATCGGTAAGCTTCCAACCATCCAACTGGGAGACGCGTCGTTCCTTTTCTTCTTCCGGAATCAGCTTTTCTTCCATTGCTCGATTCCTCCTTTATATTAGGTTTTGCTACACTCAATTAACAATAATCAGGTCATTCCTTCGATTGAGTTACGATGATCTTTCTATTAAACAAGTTCCATGAAAGACTTCAAGTCGGAAAGACACAATTCCACCGCATGGACCCAGAATTCCTTCTCTTCTAAATCAACACCTAAATGCTTGTCCGCAAGTTCCTCTACCGTCATCTTTCCTGTATCCTGAAGTAAAGCGATATATTGACCCTCAAACTCAGGACCAACTTGAAGAGCTTTTGCGTAAATGCCCATACTGAACAAATACCCAAATGTATACGGAAAATTATAGAAAGGGACATCTGTAATATGGAAATGAAGCTTGGATGCCCAAAACGTCGGATCGTACTCCTCCAATGTCTGAACATACGCTTCTTCCTGTGCTTCTTTCATTAGACGATCCAGCCTGTCTTTAGAAACGATGCCATGTCTTCTTTCTTCATAAAATCGCGTTTCAAACAGGAACCTCGCGTGAATGTTCATGAAAAATGCAACACTTCGCTGCACTTTATCTTCTAACAGAACAAGCTTCTCTGCTTCATTAGCCGCTTCTTTCACCGCTGCATCCGCAACAATCATTTCTGCAAACGTCGATGCCGTTTCAGCAACGTTCATGGCATAGCCTTGATTCAATACCGGAAGTTCATCCATGACATGCTGATGATAGGCATGACCAAGCTCATGGGCGAGAGTAGCGACACTGGACGGACTTCCGGAATACGTCATAAAGATTCTTGTTTCTCCGCTGTCAGGAAAACTTGTACAGAATCCTCCTGGCTGCTTCCCTGGGCGATCTTCTGCTTCAATCCAATTCTTTTCAAACGCCATCTCAGCGAATTCAGCCATCTTTGGGCTGAACTTCCGGAAATGATGAATGATGAATTCCGCACCTTCCTGGAAAGTCTTGTGCTGATTGGTATCTCCAAGCGGCGCCTCTACATCATAAAAGCTCAAGCGGTCCAGCCCTAACTTCTCAGCCTTCTTCTTCATGTATGGAACGTAATGGTGTTTATATTCCGTAATCGTCTCCCACATCGCATCTAACGTTTTTTCACTCATTCTGTTGTAGTCAAGGGGTTCTTTCAAAACATTATCCCACTTCCGATGTTTGTAGGTCTGTAAACGGAAGCCTGCCAGATGATTCAACGTTTCTACAAACAAATCTGAAGCCTCTCCCCAAGTATCCTGGAGTTTATCAAAAGCTTCTTTTCTCACGGATCGTTGTGAATCATCCAGACGATTAGAAGCCTGTCCTACAGACAACTCTTCCCCATCCAGCTCCACCGTTAACTTGGCGACAAGTGCATCATACATCTGCCCCCATGCATGATATCCATCGACGCCTAAATCATTGATCAACGATTCTTTGCCAACTTCTAATTTATCTTTAGCCAGCGCACGTCTTTCATCTAACACGAAGGAAAGGGCCTGAAAAGGCTTTTGATTCAAAAGTGACTTCCAAACATCGTCATCCACCTGCACTAGAATCTGATCCATCTCTGTCAAAGCATTTCCAAGCCTTGCTCCTAATTCACTTCTTTTCGACTGCCACATCCCGGCTTTTTTGTCATGAACATCCTGAGCATTCAAACAGCTGACAAAAGCACCAAATTCACTTAATCGCTTCGTCGTTTTTTGCACGATTTCCACGATTCCATGAAGTTCTTCCGTTTGGTCTGTATTCTTAGGCGCGCTGAACGTTTGAAGCGAATTTTCTAAATCACTCAACATCCCTTCTGTTTTCTTCACATATTCCTTAAGCTCTTCCGATTCACTTCCCCCTGGAAAAATAGAATCCAGATCCCAGGTCATTTGATACACTCCCAATGAATTCCCCCACTTTCATATGTCAAATCTATTTACTAAGACACCCTTTCCATTATATCAGAATCTTCCAAATTTCTCTTATGATCGTTTATTGTCACATTTGGTTGAAATCATTTTGATATGATATTGTAATATTAATGAAACCTTTCTGACTATTCAATCGTCTTTATTAGTAGAATGTTTTTAAACCCGACCGCCCTGTTTTTATGACCATTCATTAGAAAGGGGAAGATAAAGATGAGAAAGAGAATTGAATACGATGCAGCGGAAATTGCAAGTGTGGCAGGAGGATCTGCTATTCTGACAACCCTTCTTTATTTGACGATATATATTCTATAATGAACTCTAATGAAAGCTCCCATCAGATGGGGGCTTTTTTAATGGTCCTGTCCCTTCCGTTGATCCGAAGATTAGAATAGGCTTAGGACCCACCGAAACGAATGGTATACTTACAGACACCAGTCGGAAATCTTTGCATACGATGCCCCTTTTATGATTAGTTTTCTTTAAGGATTCTTAATATAATGAAAGAACCATTTTTATGTGAAGGAGGTTTTTTCATGTTCCAAAACCACCAAGGGTATCAGGAGATGGTACAGCCAAATCAGATCACTTTCGGATTGACTGTACCTATTGAAAATTACGATAAATCCCCCCCGACAATGGATTACCAAGTGCAAATGGCACAGATGGCCGAAGAATTTAACTTCCATTGTCTTTGGTTTCAGGACGTCTTGTTGGAAGACCTTACGTTTGAAGATCCCGCAACCGGGCAGATTTTCGACAGTCTGATATACCTGACCTATTTAGCTTCCCATACGGAAAGGATTAATCTCGGAACAGCCGCTTTAGTCATGCCGCTCCGTCACCCTATACGAACGGCAAAAGAAATCGCAAGCATTGAAAAACTTTTCCCAGAACGTCTGATGTTCGGAATATCATCCGGAGATCGGAGAAAAGATTTCGAAGGACTTAACATCCCCATTATGGAGAGAAGTGAATGGTTCCGTGAAGCTTTTCATGTTTTCAGGGAAGCGATTTACAAAGAGTTTCCCACCCTCTCGTCCTCCTTCGGTACATTAAACCGGTCGAACATTGTCCCCAAGCCGGCTAAAAAGATCCCAACATTTATGACCGGCTATTGCCAGCAATCTTTAGACTGGGTAGCTGAACATGGGGATGGTTGGATGTTCTATCCTCAGCGGCCGGAACAGCAGAAAGAAACCATTGCCGAGTACAGAAAAAAAGTGAAGCATTATCATGGGAAAGATGCCTTCAAACCCTTTTTAATGCCCCTTCCTCTGCAGCTTCAAGAAGACCCGGACGCTCCTTCCGAAAAAATACCTGCTGGTTATAAAGTTGGTAGGAAAGGTCTAGTTAAATTAATCGAAGAATACCGTTCCATTGGAGTTAATCATTTGATGTTCGGTTTATCAAAAAATGAGAGACCGGTGAAAGAAGTAGTTCAAGAACTCGGGGAAGAGGTTCTGCCCTTATTCACTTCTCACCGGTAACCTTCGAAAGGAGAGAGTTTATTATGAACAAGCCGGAGATCTTGCTTGTGGGCATGTTCCATATGTCCATGTATCCGGATATGGTGAATGACCAGCAGGAAGAGATCAAAGAAATCGTCCACTCACTGGAAACATTCAAACCAACAAAAATCGCTGTAGAAAAACCCTACCTGATCGAAGAAGAGCTGGACCGGAAATATCAATTATACAGAAACAACAAGCTTCACCCTACGTATGACGAAGTAGAACAAATCGCTTTCCGTCTTGCGGATGGCCTCGATTTATCACGGATCCATCCCATTGATGAAGTCGTAGATATGTCTACCCCGCCCTTGAACCAAGTGTTCGAGTGGGCGAAAGAGCATCAGCCGGATTTATTCAATGAAATGATGCAAATCCAAAGCAACCTCAAACAGATGGAAAGCCACGATTCGATCAAAAGTATGCTCCATTATGTAAACGATCCAAGATACCTCCAAGAGCTACAAAGAATCTATATGAAACTGTCCCGTGTTGGCGACAGGCAGCACCAAGTAGGTGTTCAATGGTTGAAACAGTGGCATCATAGAGACTTAGCAATCTCCGCCAATATTTCACGGTTGATTGAAGACCATGACCGTATTCTCGTACTTATTGGCGGGGATCATCTTCGTCTGCTTGAACAGTTTCTCGCAGACAGCGGAGACTATGTCCTAAAGAAAGCAGGAGACTATTTTCAATGAATAAAAAAAAGAGGTTTTCCCGATGGATGACCGGGGAAACCTCTTTTTACATTATTCTTGATCTTTTTTATCTTCAAGTGCTTCAAGAGCAGAGCGCTTCTTCTTCTTCTTACGTTTCTTCCAACGTTTGATGTGAATGGTACTCGGTTCATAGTCATCAGATTCCCTGATATCCGTATTGGACGCTTTCATGAAGGACCATGCCAGCAGGAACATGATAATAATGAGCGGGAAACCACCTACAATACTGGCGGTTTGTAGTGTATCCAAACCTCCGAGGAACATCAGGGCAAGCGGCATCAAACACAAAGCAAATGCCCAGAACAAACGGTTCCAGCGTAAAGGTTCTCCTTCTACATTCTTCTGTACAACAGAAGCGAGAATGTAAGAAGAGGAATCAAATGTCGTCGCAAGGAAAATAATCGCAAGCACGGTGAAAATCAATACCATGAATTTCGCTAGCGGTAGCTGGTTGATGATCGCAACGATGGTTGCGGGTGCTCCGTTAGCATCCATGAATGCAATGGCATCGAACTGACCTGTCAACTGCATGTACAATCCGAAGTTCCCCATGATTCCGAAGAACAGAACACAGCCAAGCGTACCGTAAACCATTGTTCCAAGTACCATCTGACGGATGGTACGTCCTCTGGAAATACGGGCAACGAAAAGACCTACGAATGGTGCATAAACAAGCCACCAAGCCCAGTAGAAAATGGTCCAGTATTCTGGAAAGCTCGTTTTCTCAAACTGACCTAAGTTCCCAAATGGCTCCATCCATGTGGCCATTTTAAAGAAGTTGTCAGCCAGAATTCCCAGTCCGTTGAATGTCGTTTCACTAATGAAACGAGTTGGACCGAAGATGAAGATGAAGGCAAGCAGGAAAATCGAAAGCCATAAGTTGACGTCACTCAGAACTTTGATTCCCCGTTTCAGTCCTGAATAGGAACTGATGGCAAAAATCAGTGTACATAATAGCATAATAACAGTTTTCATACCTAAATTCGCTGGAATTCCAGTCAGGCTATTTATCCCTTCAGCAATCATCGGCGTACCGAGAGCAAGGGTTGTACCTGCTCCACCTAAAAGACCAAACATGAATAATACATCAATGATGTTACCGAGAGGACCATCAACAGAATCTCCCAATACCGGGCGTACAGCTTCACTAACTTTTAGCACCGGTTTCTTCCGCACGTAATAGAAATAGGCGATCGGGAGTGCCGGAAGCGTATAAATCGCCCACGCAATTGGACCCCAGTGGAACATTCCATAAGCAGAAGCCCATTGGATTGCCTCTTTGGATTCAGGTTCTATACCGAAGGGAGGTCCTTGATAATAATACGCCCACTCGATAACCGCCCAGTAAAGGATACTGGAACCGATACCGGCAGCAAACAACATCGCTGCCCAGGAGAAAGTATTAAACTCAGGCTTTTCCCCTTCATCTCCAAGTTTGATCGAACCGTTCTTACTAAAAGCAACATACACAAGGAAAACAAAAATGACAAAACCTAAAATCATATAAAGGACACCAAAGTTTTCCGTCATAAATGTATTCGCTTGAGACACGACTTCTTTACCAGCCTCCGGAAAGACGATCAGCGGGATCGTAACACCGAGAAGCAATACGAGAGCACCAATAAACGTCGGCCAATCGATTAATCTTGTTTTCAAATGACATACATCCTTTCCAATTCTTCAATAATTAGTTTGTTCTGTGAGAGGCAATTCATGCAAAGTTGCGAAGTTATGTACCGGAGAAAAACACGAGCACTATTGTAACAAGTGTATACACAGAAGGCAAATGGGGGTGTAAGTTCTATACCCTATCTAGTTAAAAAAAAACACACCTATCGTCTTTGTTTGACAAAAGAAGACAAAATCAGGACAGTATAAAGAGAAATATTCAGATTGGAGGGGCATTATGAGCGAACAAAAGAAAAAGTGGGAAACTCACTTCAACTCTTTGTACTTCCCATTGTTTACAGCCATTCCGATTGAAGTGTGGCTTTCGTTCAAGACCTCCCCTTTTTCAGGCGTTGAACGAACAATGTATATCATCGGGGTACTATTTTTAGCATTTGCAGGTGGGGTAGAAACGGATAGTGAGGATGATAAGCACCCGGTGTTTGGATACATCTACCTTATCGGTGCTTTAATATTCGGAGGTTCCGGGCTTTTCAGATGGCTTTTATGAGCATCAAATGAAGAAAAGCCACGGGAGGATCATAGGAATCAGGATAATGATCGTTACAATCAACCAAGCACTAGGATTTTCACTCGTCAGTTGTTTTCGGTACGACATCGCCCAGGCAAGCAGAAGCAGAAATGTCATCACGATGCTGCGCAAATGCAGATCTCCGTCTTTGTTGTTCATAAATATATAAACAGCACCTTCGGCTACAATAAGAATGCCGACGATGATATTAAAAATATGAGTGAACCATTTACTCATAGGATAAACCTCCTTCAAACCCTCTTTTATCTTTACCTTTTCCAAGTATATTACAACCTGTTCCATAAGGAAAAGTACAAAACGTGCACACTTTCTGACATCCCCCTCCTCTTTAAAAAGATTGCAGAGAACATCATCGTGAATGTCTGCCCATAATAAAACCAGCTGGATTCAAATCCAACTGGTTACAGGGTGTCAATGATCTCTTTCAATTCATGGGTCATTCTATAAACCGTTTCCGTATCCCGCAGGACTTTCCAATAATCTTCGTAGAAATACACTTCAAGGAGTATCTTTCCCTCACATGAGAGCTTCATCGCTCCTCTCACTTCCGCTACCATCCCGTCATTTTGAATCTCCGGGCTGTTTTTCATTTCCGTCAGAAAAGAGCGGACCACTTTCTCCTGCTCCACGTTATGGGCTTCCCTTTGTTTTTTCAAATCGTAATATGTAAGGGTAACCGGCCTTTCGTAGTCACTCCAATGATATGGAGTAATATCATCTTGTGTAAAGGCTACAGGATTATAAAAATACCGTTGATCAACATATATGTATGCACAAAGGATGACAAGGATCATTCCAGAAACAATGATAAGTTTTTTTCCCATTGGTTCACCTCTTCAATAGTTCCATGCAGATCTTACACCTTTAATACGATAGAAAGCAGCGGAAGTTTCATTTATTTCCAAAATCTTTCCTTTTCCTAAAATAAGAAGTATCGTTTCCTGAGTTCTCCCCTGGATTCTTTCTCTCCGCGGGAGGCTCTCACGAAAAGCGAGTCATTCCCCGGCAGACGCCTGCATATACCATAATGGAAAAATAGGCTTCTTCAACTATTTCTCAAAATAAATAACTATTACAATGGATCGAATGGGCAAATAAAAAGAGGCGGAAATGAATTCCGCCTCTTTTCTGCAGGGTTTATTGTTTTGGATAACCCAGAATTGTTTTAACTTCCAAGTATTCTTCAATACCATAATCGCCCCATTCTCTTCCGATCCCGGACTGTTTGAACCCACCAAATGGGGCTGCAAAATCTGCTTCTGCTCCATTAATTTTCACACGCCCTGCGCGGATGCTTGAAGCCACTTTCGCAAGCGTCTGTTCATCATTTCCAAATACATAACCAGCAAGACCATACTTCGTATCGTTGGAAATTTCTATAGCTTCTTCAATGGTGTCATAGGTAATCAAGCATGTGACAGGACCGAAGATTTCCTCTTGAGCAATTACCATGTTATTATCCACATCTGTAAATACCGTAGGTTTCGCATAGTAGCCTTTTTCCAGTCCTTCAGGCTTGCCTGTTCCTCCTACTAGCAGGCGTGCTCCTTCTTCCTGTCCTTTTTCAATATAAGATTGAACGGTATCCCATTGTTTTTTAGAGACTAGTGGACCGATATGGTTATCCCCTTGAGGATCACCTACAGGAAACTCAGGGAGTACTTTTTGGACAGCCTTTTCGAAGGATTCTTTCATGGAAGATGGAACCAGTACTCTCGTTGCTGCTGAACAAACTTGCCCGCTGTTCGTCGCAATATGGCTGACAGCTGCTCTGGCTGCATCTTCAACGTCTGCGTCATCCAGCACAACGAGTGGTGATTTACCCCCAAGTTCCAGAGCTACATTAGCAATTCGTTCCGACGCATTCTGCATGATTTTGGATCCGACAGCGCCAGAACCCGTAAAGGAAACAAAGTCGATATCAGGGTGGGAGCTGATGCCGTCACCAATGACTGAACCTGATCCATTCACAAGGTTAAAGACACCTTTTGGTACACCGACTTTATCGAAGATTTCAGTCAGGATAATGGCTGCAAATGGTGTCAATTCCGCTGGTTTTGATACAACCGGACTACCTGCTGCAAAGGCACTGGCAATTTTCGTTGAAATTTGATTCGTCGGGAAATTCCACGGAGTAATTAATCCACTCACCCCTACCGAATCTTTCATCACCGTGTGCCCCCCACGATCTTCAATAAATGAAAAGTTCCTCAATGATTCCGCTGCCTGGGAAAAATGATTGTACCCCATCATGTAATGTATATTTTCTGATATGGATTTGGGGGAGCCCAATTCTGCAGTGATCGTTTCAATGATCTCTTCTTTGCGATTTTCGTATTCAGCCGCTATATCCTCAAGCATCTGAATCCTTTCTTCTTTCGATGTTTTAGAGAAAGATGGAAAAGCTTCGCGTGCGGCCTGGACGGCTTTATCTAAATCTTCTTTAGTCCCAAGACTAATTGTACCGATCACTTCTTCTGTGGCCGGGTTGATCACGTCTTCTGTTTCATTCCCTGTAGATTCTACCCATTCACCGTTTATATAATGCTTTAGATGGTTACGCATGGTTAATTCTCCTTTTGGAAAGAAAATTTTTACTAGCTACATGGTGAATGTAACCGAATCCCTATCATTTAAAACATATCGACTTTCCAAATGACAGTCTCTCCACTATAATGGGGAGAACAAAAAGGAGGATGAGTATTGATGAGTTCGACCAACCAGCAGATTCAGCATTACTTAACCAGAAATGAAGATAAAGCACGCCTGCTCGTCAGTTGTCCAGATAAACCAGGGATCGTTTCCAGCATCTCGAAGTTTCTGTATGAGCATGGGGCTAACATTGTGGAATCCAATCAATTTACTACCGATCATGAGGACGGTACCTTCTTTTTACGGATCGTTTTCGCAGCAGACAATATGAAATCGAAGGAAGACCTGCTGAAGTCCAATTTCCATACCCTCGCCGATCATTTTCAGATGACATGGCGGATGACTTTTCTCCATGAACTGAAAAGGACAGCTATATTCGTTTCAAAAGAACTTCACTGCTTACGTGAGCTTCTATATGAATGGGAGAGCGGCGATCTCGTAACAGATATTCCGCTCGTTATCAGTAATCACGAATCGGCTAGAGAAATCGTCGAATCCTTCGGTATTCCTTTCTATTACATTCCGGCGAATAAGGATATCCGAGAAGAGGTAGAAAATCGACAGTTGGAGCTGCTCGAAGAATATGACATCGATTTAATCATCCTGGCGAGGTATATGCAGATCTTGACTCCTAAATTTGTGGAGAGTCATCCATCTAAAATCATTAACATTCACCATTCGTTCCTGCCGGCATTCATTGGAGCCAATCCACATAAACGGGCTTATAAGCGCGGCGTGAAATTGATCGGGGCTACTTCCCACTATGTAACTGATGACCTCGATGAAGGGCCGATCATCGAGCAGGATGTCATAAGAGTGGACCATCGGAACAGTGTCAATGATTTGAAGAAAAAAGGGCGGTTAATAGAACGTAGTGTTCTAAATAGAGCTGTCAAATGGGCGCTTGAGGACCGCGTCATTGTTCATGAAAATAAAACGATCGTCTTGTAGAAAAGAGAAATGTCTCTTTTCTACAAGCTTTTCCTATATCCATGGTCAAGTCTCCTGTACTTTCTACATAAGCTGTTAGAAGCGAACGAAAAAGGGGAGACGGGCATGATCCATATTGTGAAGCAAGGGGAAACGCTCGGCCAAATTTCACGAGATTACCGCACGCCATTGAATGGCATCCTCGCAGCCAATCAACTTCCAAACCCGAATATGATTTATCCGGGCCAGCAAATCAATATACCCGGCTTTCCCAATCCCTCTACGATCCCTTATCGGTTGGATGTATCAACATCTGAGCGAAAGCTGCGGTTGTACAAGGATAATTCTTTGCAAAAAGAATACCCGATTGCTGTTGGGCGCATGCTTTCAGCCACTCCAGTCGGCGACTTTTTCATCATTAACAAGGCGCCAGATCCAGGAGGACCCTATGGAACCATGTGGATGAGTTTATCTAAACAACATTATGGCATTCATGGCACAAATAATCCTTCGTCCATAGGTCAAGCTGTATCTAAAGGGTGTATACGCATGTACAACAAGGATGTAGAAGAGCTGGCGCAAACGATTCCTGTAGGAACACCTGTCACGATCCACCCATGATGAAGGACTTCTATGAAAGTCGCTGATGATCGTACGTTCGTTAGCTTCATGGAAGGACAAGAGGGAAAGCATCATAACAAACCAAAAAGTAAAAGGCGGTGGGAGCACTCCACCGCCTTTTACTTTTTATTTATTTCTGCATGACTGGTTACTTCCACACCTTTCAGTGCTTGGGAGGCGAGTCTGTCTGCTTCTCCATTGCCTTTTCTTGAAACTACTTCAAAGGTTGGAGTGATTCCCATCCTGTTCAACTGTTCCTCAATCCGATCGGCCCACTCATTCAACGACTCTTCCATCGTCGGCCATTCATCATTCATCTGGTTGATGACAACTTGAGAGTCACCAACAAACCGAACAGGCATATGGTTGACACCCATAAATTTCAATTCTTGAACCGCCAAATGTAATGCGGCATATTCTGCCTCGTTGTTCGAACTCAGTTCATCCACACGCGCATTCCTTCTCAGACGCATGTTCTTCCCATCCTGACTGTAATACAAAACACAGCCAAGACCTGCTTCACGTGTAGTTTTTTCAAATCCACCGTCAAAATAGACGGTAAGATCATGAGGTTCTGTTTGAATGTCATTCATGTATTTTTGTAAATCCTTCCGCTTCCACGTCGTGTCATATTCATCTACGAAAGTAATCGCTTTAGCTCGTCCTGTCTTTTCAAGATCTTCTGTGATCAAGAGCGCCTGACCGATCGTCATTTCTTCGGATCGAAAGAAAGCCTCTGTCTTTTTCGGGGTTTTATATGTAACTTCCAATCTGACTTTCATATCTATACCTCCTTTCAAAAACTCCCTGTTTTCCTTTATTATGGCCGAATTCTATTATTATTCATCCATACGTTTATAAAAACCGGTGGCTCTTCCCTCAAAACCAAGAGAATGATAAATGTGATGAGCCGCTTTTCGGTCTTCTCTGTTTCCACTGTTCAATACAACGGTTTTGGCCCCTTTACGAAAAGCCCAGCTTTCAGCTTCTTTCATGAGTTTTTTCCCTATACCTTTCCCCTGCTCCGATGCTGCCACAACAAAAGCTATTACCCGGATGTGTGGATCATCTGTGTGGTACGCATCGTTGAAGGTCATCCCGATCATTCCACACAAACCTTCATTCGTTTCATAGACGTACGTTTGATAATGATCATGGGACAAAATTCTTTGCAGACGGTTTTGGATTTGCCTTTCACTGGAAGGATAGCCGAGGTCAGCCATCAAAGGCACCAGCTCTCCTCCATCCTCAATCCTTGCTGCTCGGATCATTGCAATCCCCCTTCCTGTAATTCCCTTTACATCATAACAAAACCTGGAAGTCTTTCTCGACCTCCAGGTGTGAATGTTACTTATTTCAAGACATTTTCTTTTTGGCGAAGTTCTACTCTGCGGATTTTTCCGGAAGTCGTCTTCGGGAGCTCCCTTATGAATTCCACTTTCCGTGGATATTTATAAGGGGCTGTCAAATCCTTAACATGTGTCTGCAGTTGAGAAATCAATTCATCTGTCTCTTCATACCCATTTTGCAGAACGATATAAGCTTTCACTACATTTCCACGTACTTCATCTGGACTTGCGACCACGGCACATTCCTGTACAGCCTCGTGCTTAACAAGCGCGTCTTCTACTTCAAATGGGCCGATTGTATAACCGGAGCTGATGATAATATCATCGCTTCTTCCTTCAAACCAGAAGTAACCATCCTCATCCATTTTCGCCTGATCCCCTGTGACATAATAATTGCCTCTACGGGCCATCTTTGTCCGTTCAGGATCTTTATAGTACTCTTTAAATAAAGCAGGGGTATCCAGATGAACGGCAATATCTCCTACTTCCCCAGCAGCTACAGGAGTCCCCATTTCATCAATGATTTCCACTTGGTTTCCCGGCGTAGGGCGTCCCATCGATCCAGGACGGACCTCCATATCTTTCATAATACCAACAAGCAGCGTATTTTCCGTCTGCCCATACCCATCCCTCACGGTTACATCGTAGTGCTTTTGGAAGGTATCGATAACTTCACGGTTCAGTGGTTCACCTGCCGATACCGCACTGTGAAGTCCTGCCAGTTTATAATCCTTCAGATTGTCGACTTTAGCCATCAATCGATATTCGGTCGGTGTACAGCAAAGAACATTCACATCGTGTTCATCCATCAAACTCAAGTATTTTTTAGGATCGAACTTCCCTTGATAGATCAACCCCTGGGCTCCTGTACCAAGAACGGATAAGAAAGGACTCCAAATCCACTTTTGCCAGCCCGGTCCAGCTGTCGCCCAGACGGTATCTTCATCTTGGATCGCCAGCCATTTATAAGCAGCCGTTTTCAAATGGGCATATCCCCATCCATGCGTATGAACGACCCCTTTCGGATTACCAGTCGTGCCTGATGTATAAGAAAGAAAGGCCATATCTTCCCGGGAGGTATCTGCAGGAGAGAGCCGCTCGCTCTGGTCATCCATCAAAGCATCAAGATCTCTCCACCCTTCTTTGGCTCCGCCTACAGAAAACGTGATCAGTTCTTTAAATTCCCGTACATCGTGGAATTGATCAGTATACGGGTAATAGCTCACCACCCCGCTCACTTCCCCGTGTGTGATTCGGTACTGCAGATCTTTCGTCCGGAGCATCTCTGAACTTGGAATCACAACGAGCCCGACTTTGAGAGCCGCAATGTAGACTTGATAAGCTTCAATCAGGCGAGGGATCATGACCAAAACTTTATCTCCCTGCTTCAGTCCCTGTTCAAGGAAAGCGTTTCCAATTTTATTCGCATTTTTCATTAATACATCATATGTAACTTCTCTTTTCTCCCCTAGCTCGTTCAACCACAACAATGCTTTTCTTCCTGAATCAGATACGTATTTCTCCATTTCAGAAACGACGTTATACCTCTCAGGTGCAATCAATTCTTCTCTTTTCATAGCGGCTGCCTCCTTTTTGATGAGCGACTGTTCAGTTTGTCCATTCCATTATAGCAATTTTTCTTAATATTTCAAATAATGAATCATAAGTGATAAATGAAAAATCATCATGCCTCACTTCCAGGCACATACACTTAAATTGACAAACAATTTAAACTTTTCATATAATACTTGTAATCGTAATTCAGGGAGTGATCAGCAGTGGAAGCACGTCCAGCACGCAAGTCTCTCAAGCCTAACAATTATTCATTGCTTCTTGTATCCACCCTTATGGTGCTCGTTTTTTCATCCTTTTCCTTAGTGACGAAAAATTTCAATTATACGCTGGCATCCATCATTACCTTCGTCGTCATTAATCTACGACACTTTCTGATTACCGTCCGTTATCAAAAGAAAAAGAGCCTCTGAACCCCGCTGAGTCATCTCACCGGATCAAAGGCTCTTTTTCTTGTCTATCCAATTGTTCTCTTCGGAGAAAGACATGCTGTTCCAGCTTTTCTCCATATGCTGATCAATCAGTTCAAGAAGACGGGGCAAATCTTCATTCCTTAACGCATCAATCAGGAGTTCATGTTCCTTGAAACGTTGTTCTTCATATAAATCCTCATCAACAAAGACATCATATAACATGAGGTAGACATTGATTTGATTCAGTATACGTTCGGTGAAATCGATCAAAAATGAATGCTTCGTTTTCAAAGCAAGCGTCATATGAAACTGCTTATTCACATCCAAGTATTCAAGAATATTCCGCGTTTCATAAGTCTTTCTTTCATGTTCGGTCCATTCTTCCAACTGGACAAAGTCATCAGCTTCCATTTGGTCATAGATTTGTTCCAGCGTCATTTTCTCCAGATGCCGCCTCATATCAAAAGCCTGTCTTATTTCTTCAGGTGTAGGCTCCACAACAAATGCTCCGCGGTTGGAATAAATGTTGACTAACCCCTCCTGTTCGAGCTTCTTCATGGCATTACGAATCGGGGTACGGGATACGTTCAGCTCTTTTCCGATCATGTTTTCAACAAGCTGTGTCCCTGGGGGTAAATGACGAAACAGAATGTTGTTTTTCAAATAATCGTAGACGTCATCCGTTCTTGATTGTCGTTCTTTCAAGGAATCTCTAAACGTACGGTACTGGATAATATCCCACCTTTATGCTAAGCGTTTAAAGTTTTCGCCGAGAATTTCATTCATCGAATGGACGGTAATAAAAGCTTGTTCGTCTACAGCCGTCATATACTTTTTCAAACGTGTATAATCTTTACGACTTAAAATCGTTGTAATGACTTCTTTGTTTTCCTGATTAAACGCACCTTTAGCCTGATGGATAGTCGCGCCACGTCCGAGCTGATTCACGATGAAATAACGCACCTGCTCACTTTCTCTGCTGATGATGACAATTTCTTTATTGTCTTCAAATTGCTGAAGCATATAGTCAATAACGAGACCGTTCAAGATGACACCGAAAAAGGCGTACATCCCTACGGTTGGTCCAAATAGGAAAATGGAGGAAGTAGCAATGGCAATATCTGAAAAGAGAACCCCTTTTCCGACTTCGATCGAAAAGAATTTATTCAAAATCATCGCAAGGATGTCTGTTCCTCCAGTAGATGCCCCCTGGTGGAATACGAGAGCCATTCCTGATGCTGCAATAATCTGTCCAATGATCAATTGGATCAGAAGGTCGTTGCTCAATGCTTCCTGCATTGGGAAGTATGCTTCCAGCCCCCAGACCATAAACGATAACGCGAAACTTGCATAAATAGTCTTGAGACCGAATTGAAAACCTAAGAATATGAAACCGACGATAAAGAGGATGACGTTCAGGATAATCATGATCATTCCTAATGAAAGATCAGGCATGATTTTATTCAATACGATCGAGGCACCACTCACTCCTCCTGTGGCAAGATCGTTTGGTGATAGGAAAAAATGGACATTGATGGCTACTCCGAGCGCACCCAGGTTCATCAATAGAAAAGACCATACTTTTTTAAGCATCAGAAAGCCTCCTTTTATGTGAAAATACGTAAGAATTTGTCGAACGAAAATTGTAGTACAATCGGGATTATAGAGCCCATAAGAGGGTTTGTAAACAGCTTTTTACGTAAAAAAATATTTTATTTTTTGTAAGCGATTGAACCTAGAATTTTCAAAAAATAGCCCCGAACATCAAGATGATCCCCCCTTATTTGTTGAATGATGTCACGGGAAGAAGAAAAAGAAAGACACGGATTCCGTTCGTACCTTTTTGTCGAAGGCTCTGTTCCTGTAAAAGTATCTATTTAGGGAGAGGAGATCTTTCCTTTGTGGGATCGATGGAAGGTTGATTAGAAAATAGATCAAAATAAAAAACATCACCCAGCTGGGTGATGTTTTTTATTTCGGAAGAGTAACGGTCACTGTTGTCCCTGTTCCTTTTTGACTTTCATAAGCGATTTTACCATTTAAGTCGGAGACGATTTTTTTCGTGACCATCACACCTAAACCGGTCCCTTTTTCTTTCGTTGTAAAGAAAGGCTCTCCAATCTTCGCGAGTTCCTGGGGGGTCAATCCCGGCCCATTATCCCTAACGGAAAGCGTTAGGTTATCACTGGCCATTTGGATACTTACACGGACCTCTCCACCAACATCCACAGCGTCAATCGCATTCTTTACAAGGTTGATCAGAATTTGATTCAACCGCTTAGGTTCCGTTTCAAAAGTCCCTTGAATCGGGTCGCAGTCCAAGAGGAGATAAATCTGTTTTTCATTGGCTTCCGGCTCAAGAAGTCTCAGTACGTACGAGACCAGCTGTTCAGGGTCCACCTGTTCAAGTTGAATGGATGACTTCGGTTTGGAAAGCATCATGAAGTCCTGAACAATCGCTTCAATCCGATTAACCTCATCCAGGATGATTTCCTGATAGTTATCGCGAAGCTCAGGATTAGCCGCACCAATCTGCAGAAAGCCTTTGATAGCTGTCAGCGGGTTTTTTATCTCGTGAGCAATTCCTGCTGACATTTGAGTGATCGTAGACAGCTGTTGGGATTTTTCTTTGAACTCCAGCATTTCTTTATATTCGGTCACATCTTCATGAATACCGAGTACATATGAATTACCATAATAGGTCACAGGAAAGCCTTTCGTACGGATCCATTTCATTTTTTGATCAGGGGCAAGGAGACGATATTCGATTTCGCTTTCCTTTTTTACCATCTCACCGAAAGCAGCCCTAAACGAAGCGCGATCGGATTCGTGAACTTGATCCAGTAACCGTTGCGGATGCAGGAAAGCTTCCTGCCTGGAGATGCCGAACATCTCCTGAAAAGCAGGGCTTACATAATGGAGTTCTTGAAAGTTCGGCTCGCTGATCCAAAAGACATCTTTAATATTGTTGGCAAGCAGGGCAAATCTCTCCTCAGAAGCCCTTAATGCTTTCAATTGGTTTTTATATTCGGTAATATCCTGCAGGAAGACGGTAATTCCCATTTCGGTAGGGTGCACCGTAACATGGACAACCGTATCTGTCTGTTTCAAGAAACCTTCAAACTCGACAGTTTCCTGAGTTTCCATCGCTCTTAAATAGTGTTGGAAAAATCGATAATGGTCTTCTACAGGGAATATTTCCCATAATTTCTTAAAGTAATTTTGGTAGAAAGGAACTTTCGTCATTTCTTCCATCTTGGGGTTTGCATAGGTGACTTCCCAGTTATGATTGATCAAGGCTAGACCATGAGGGAACTTGTCTACAAGATACATCATTCTCTTTTGCAAATGGGAGGATTCAGCTCCAAACATCTGAATCATACTCCGCTGATTATGATATCCTACGGACCGGTTCAATGGTAATCCAGTCTCTTTTTGCTTGTTTGAAGAGAGAGAAGCTGGAGCAGGGCCTCTCCAGATAGCTTTCATGCTTTTCAAGGAAAAAGCAATTTGACCATTCGTTAAATGCGCCAGCTTGCATTGGTATTTATGCTTGTAAGTATCAGTCAGCTGGACAGAAGATTCCCGCAGGCCTTCTGTCAGCAGCTGGTGCAATACTTGTTGAAGACGTTCCTGCCCGGTATGGCCAAAACTTCGGATCCATTGAGAGAATGACATGTCCGACTCCTGAAGTTGAAGTGTTCCTTGCATCTCCTGATTTAGCGTAACCGACTGAAGACGCAAATCCAGTAAACATGCAGGTGTACCATTCAAACTTAGAACATCCAAAATTTCGCTGCTATGCACTTGGTCAGAATACCTCTCTCTAATAACCAATATTAAGACCTCTTTCCTTTTAGCCGTTCAGTATTTTCCAGTACGTTTTCCATTATAACGCAACTAAAAACAATTTTGAATATTTTCAAATTATTTCATCCACTATTTTTGTATCCTCTACAAAATATGAGACGGGAGACAAGTTTATGACGATTTCTGTTTATTACCCTTCAATACTCCTCCATAAAGTTAAAGAAGCATAACTTAAATAAGGCTCCCAATCCTGGCTCCACTCTTCCATTTGCTGATAAGAAGGTTTGGTTTCCATTTCGAAATACTGCTTCAAGGCGTTTTGGATTCCAATGTCCGCTTTTGGGAAGAGGTTCGGTCGACCAACACCGAACATCATCCAGTTCTCCGCTGTCCAGGGTCCGATTCCCCTCACCTTCACCAACCGCTTCATAATTTCCTCATCAGATTTTTGTGATAGGTCTTCCAATTGCAATTCTCCTTCGACAATCAGCCGGGAGGTATCGATGACATATTCAGCTTTCCGTTGACTGAACTGCAGTTCTCTAAGCGTGTCGTAGGATGTCTCGGCGACCGTCACGGGATCCGGGTAAAACCATACCCCATCCTTTTTGGTTCCCAGCTTCTCTACGAAACGTGTACTCAATGTATAGGCAAACTTCATATTCAATTGCTGATGAATGATGACTTTCATGAGGCAGTCATAAAGATGAAAGTCTTTAACAATTGGAGTTCCTGGATGAGCTTGATATAAGTCTTTTAAGTTCGTATCCAGGAAATGCTCATGCACTTTTTCTATATCTGTATTCCATTGAAATAAATCATGGATGTATGCGAGCAGCCGTTCTTTATCTTCATCACTGTCACTCGACACTTCGAATGAAGGTGCAGCGGTTGTGCCAAGACCCTGAACGCGGACGATGTGATGGGCTCCACCCAGTTTCACTGGAACATCAACCCAGCGTTCTTCCCTATCCAGGCGGGTGAGAGGATCAAACGACCATCGGAGTAGGGTATAATCAAAATCATAAAAAGTATTTGCTTTAAACTTTTCTTTCCACAAGCCGTATTTCCTCCCTTTTGTCGGACGATTTGTTTATTTTTTCTGGAGAATGGGAACTATGCCCTAATGACTTCTTTTACTCATTTCCATCTTCTATCCTTTTTAAACATTCTTCTACAATTCCACTGATATGTCCACCAGGCACCTTTTCAATTTTCCGTAAAAAGATAAACAAAAAACCACCACAAATGTGTGGTGGTTGCCGTTTCACAATCCCCATATCTGTTCGGGAATCATCTGTTTGACCATCAGATCATTCAAGCTGCCAAAGCGGTACCCTCTTTTTCTAAGCTCGTCAATCAACTGGTCCAACGCTTCCGCATTGTCCTGAGAGACCGTGTGGAGGAGAATAACGGCGCCTGGGTGAATTTGGCCGATCACACTTTCATATGCATACTGCCAGCCTCTCTGGTTATTCGTTTCCCAATCTACAAACGCAAGAGACCAGAAAGCATGGGTATAACCGAATTCCTTCGCCCATTTTAAAGTCTGTGCATTAAACGTCCCGCGTGGAGGACGCACAAATGACATCACGTCCTGTCCTGTTAAGTCTTGGACAGCCTGATCCACTTTTTCAAGCTCACGTTTCATGGTTTCTTTTGATACTTTTGTAAAGTCTGGATGACTCCAGGAGTGGTTTCCGATCAAATGCCCTTCTTTTGCCATGCGCTTCAACAATTCAGGGGCACTCTCAATGTAATGACCCGTCACAAAAAATGTTGCCGGGACATTTTTTTCTTTCAAAATGTCCAGTACATCTCCTGTATATCCCTGCTCATAACCATTGTCGAAGGTTAAATAAACGACAGGATCCCCTGATGGATCTACATAAAAACCATCATAGGTTTCAATCATATTCTTATAACGACCGACATCCGGAACGGAACCGTCCTTCTTTTTACTATATCCCCAGCCTTCTGCTGACGCCTGCACCGGCACAGCCAGTAGAAGAACTGCGACGAATGCAGCTATTGCCCGTTTCCACATAAGCACCACTCACTTTTTTCTTAGTATGTGTGGTCCGTCCGCGAATATAAAAAAAGTCATGTGGGAAAATTCCCCACATGACTTTTAAAGAAACAAAGAAGCGGCCCATCCGAAAATGAACAACGGAATGTTGAAGTGCAAAAAGGTCGGCACGCAAGTATCCCATATGTGATTATGCCTTCCATCTGCATTTAATCCGGAAGTCGGCCCAAGCGTACTGTCAGAAGCAGGAGAACCTGCATCGCCTAAAGCTCCTGCGGTACCGATCAACGCAGCGGTAGCCATAGGTGAAAAACCGGAGGCCAGACAAATTGGTACAAATAAAGCGGCCAGTATAGGAATCGTTGCAAAAGAGGAGCCGATCCCCATCGTTACGATTAAACCGACAAGCAATAATAAGAATGCAATCAGGGCCTGGTTATCCCCCAGATAATTTGAACTGACTTCAACAAGAGCGGAAACAGAGTCCGTTTCTGTCAGCACGTTCGCATACCCTGCAGCCACAAGCATGACAAAGGCAATGAATCCCATCATCCCGATTCCATCGTTCACGACTTTGTCCCCTTTATGATAAGGAACAACACGGAAAATGAACATCAAAATAATGCCTGCTAAAGCAGCAAGAATCAGGTTCTGCCAGAATGCCTGAATAACCAATGTCACAACGATCGCAATAATCGTCCATAGGTGCTGGAGGTTAAACGAAGTCGTCTGAACCTTCTCCATATCAAACCCTTGACCTTCTGTCGCCGATGCTGGAAGTTCACGCTTCTTCCGGTACGTAATGAATACGGCAATCAAAAGGCCGACAATCATTCCTGAACCGGGAATAATTAAAGAACGTGCAATCGACCCGATCCCAAGCTCGATGCCACTGCTGCTCATAGATGATTGGATCGTTTCATGGAAGATATAACCGAACCCTAACGGGAGCATGACATAAGGAGCTTTTAATCCGAATGTCAAAGCTGCCGCCACAGCGCGGCGGTCCAATTTCATTTCATCGAACAATTTTAACAAAGGTGGAATTAAAATAGGAATAAAAGCGATGTGCACGGGAATTAAATTTTGGGATAAGCTCGCCACAAAAGCGATGACAAGTACCATCATCGTACGTTTATTCTTAAGAACACGCAGAAGGTAATTAATCAGCAAAGAAGTGACCCCGGAATAGCTGATCGCTACTGCAAATGCGCCTAATAATATATAACTAAGGGCCACACTGGCCTGTTCACCCATACCGCCTACAAGCAGGTCCAATGAACTGACAAAAGTTTCACCGTTCATAAGTCCTGCCGTCAATCCAGCGGCAAGAATGGCGATAATGACGTTCACTCGTAATAAACTTAAAATCGTCATTACAAGGACAGAGACAACGACTGCCCATGCCATAAAACATTCTCCTCTCACTCTTTTCATACATTAACGATTTATCATGATAAAGCACGAATGTAAAAAAATCAACCCTCAAATGAAATGAGAGTCAATTCTGACGATAACCGTTTACTTCATGTTTTTTTCAAGGTCTTCCAACATGGAAATAAGACGATCGATATCTTCAACAGATGTTTCTTCCGGATCTAAATTTTCAATACGGCCCATAAATTCAGCCAGGCGTGCTTTCAAATCTTCCATACGTTCTTGCTGTGCCATTGTTCCGCACCTCTCTTCTTCATACTCTTACATTTTGACCACGTTCATCATAGTACAAGTCACCGGCACTGTCCATAGAGAAGGAATCCCCCCCAGCACAATGGTATAATGCTCAAGAGAACATTTAGGAGGAAGTAATCATGACACTAGCCGAATTCAATGAATATCTCGAACAAAACCCCGTCATACGACTACTGATTGTAGCGGCGGTTCTCTTTGTAATTGTCCTCATTCTTCGAAAAGTCATTCATACCTTTTTTAAGAAAACGGATTTTATTGAAGAACGAAAAGAAAATACGCTCGAATCGATGTTGAATTCCATCATCAGCTACTCAGCCGTTATCGGATTTATTCTGGTCGTTCTTGATGAGTTCACAGAGATTGAAAAATTATTAGCCGGGGCTGGCGTTATCGGAATCATTGTCGGTTTTGGGGCCCAAAGCCTGATTAAGGATTTCTTTGCAGGGATTTTCCTTCTCTATGAGAAGCAGCTTCATAAGGGCGATTTCATTACTGTCAACAACACGTTTCACGGAACAGTAGAAGACATCGGCCTCAGGTTCTTGAAAGTACGCCAGTGGAGTGGAAAGTTATTAACGATCAGCAATGGACAAATCAACACGATCGAAAATTACAATTTCGAGTACATGCGGGTGATTGAAAAAGTGACCACCAGTTTCCATCAAGACCCGAAACAGGTTTATCAAGTGTTAGAAAAAGCTTGTGAGCGGCTGAATAAGGAATTACACGAGTATTTGAAGAAAGACTTGAAAGATGATCCATATGAGCCTTTCCAAGTCTACGGCATGTCCTCCTTGAACCATGAGCACCGCGGGTATGAATATACAGTTGTAGGTGTCGTCAATGATTTAGTCTACTGGACAGCAGCAAAAAAAACGCGCCTCATTCTTGCTGAAGAGTTGTTTGAACAAAACATCTTCATGTCAGAACAGCGCGTAGAATTGAATTCAGCTTCTAATGAGAAATCCTATTTCACTTCAAATGAAAAGCTCACGTGATCTTGAATCGGGATCCATGCCCCGATTCCCTGTCTCGTGATATTTTTTACATTCAACGTTTTTTTGGAACCTTTAAGCTGAATGTAAACATCTCCGAAGGTCACTTCTCCTTTTTCGTTGACAGCTGGAGCATAGGCATGGAGAATGCCTACTTTATTTGTAGGAACTCCGTAAGAGTTTTTCTGTTTCGTTCCTTTCCCAATGACTGTGTTAAAAGATAACGGCAGTTTCGTATTCTTTTGAGCTTCCAGAAGGATGAGTTTCATCATCTGATCACTGTGACTGATCCTTGAGGTCAAGCCACCTTTGATCTGCTTTTCCTCTTTCTGTTCATAACTCAATTTCTCCGTTTGTTTTCCCCCGTGGTTGCTGTACTCGTTCGTATTGATCTCCTGATATTCCCAGTTGATATTTGTTTCTTTTGAGTCATAGGCCAGGGGCCATCTTCCAAGAAAAATCTCTCCTCGATAACCAATGGCAAACGGAGATGGTTTCAAAGATGTTTCATTCAACATCTCAATCAATTGCGGGTTCGTCAGACGAACATCCGTCTCTTCCATCAATTCTTTCGTTATTTCCTCAGCCTCCAGCAGTTCTTGATCGTCTGTGGAGTTCGGGTATGTGTTGTCTTTGGATATGTTCAGCACATGATTCGGAATCGTGCTTTCTTTCTCAGCCTTTTTATTTTCAGCGGATATGGACCCAGCACTAACGACCATGAAAATCCCAATAAATATGATCAGTCCTAACCTATTTATCTTCACATTATGGGCCACCTTTCTTTTTTTATATTTTGTGAAAGATGGCCCACAGTATACACAAAATTACGACAGCATCTTATTCATAACATGGTTTGCTTTTCCATCAAAAAATTGGATGAATGGTCCGATCAGTACGATGATGATGACAGTACCAATTCCAATTGGCCCCCCTAACAAGAGGGCTAAGACAAGAGCGAAGACTTCTGTCAGCGTCTTGGCTGTCCGAAGACTGAAACCAAACCTTTTTTGAAGGGCGATCATGAATCCATCCACTGGGTTCAAGGAGAATTGGGGTTGTAAATATAACGAGACACCAAAAGCGATGACCGCAATCCCCCCGATCAACAACCCAAGTTGAAGCCAGAAGGAATCGAGACCAAATGTGTCAAATACAGACAACATCCAGAAATCAATGAATTTACCGATGACAAAGATCGTGATTACGGCGAAAATATCCGGTTTTTCTTTAGCAATCCAAGCGTTTGTGACAATAAGCAGAGCTCCGATCAAAATGACCCAGCTTCCCACCGTGAAGCCGATGGTTTCTGTCAGTCCAACATTGAGTGCATCCCACGCTCCTGCTCCAAGGTTCGATTTTATGGTCAGAGTAATTCCAAGAGAAATGATAATTAAACCCATAAGATAAAAAAATGCTTTAATGCTGATATTCCTCATTTCAACCCTCTCCTCTTCCTTCATACTGCTCCAGGTAGTGTGGTGAAGGCACAACCATCTTCATACTCACCCTGCTCAATATCCGTTCATCCTGGAGATGTAAAGGTATACATAAGACATAAAAAAAGAGCGCTCATCCATTTTCAGGATAAGGCTCTTTCATTTTACTTGCTTAATTGTATGCACTCAAGCGTTTCTTCTACTTCGATACTATTTTTCACCGATTGCACCATTGAACAATTCTTTTGTGAAATGTCCAAGTTCTTCAATAATTTGTCCTGATTCAAGTGATATCCTTTGATGACATAATGGAGGTACACTTTTTCGATGCGATTCGCTTCGTCAGGGTTGCGCTCGACTTCTGCTGTGACTTTGATGTCCTCATATTCGGTACGCTGCTTATCAAGGATTTTCCTGAAAACCCCTATACTGCAACCTGCAATGGAAGCAACCATAAGCTGATAGGGACGGAAACCAAACGTTTCATCGCCTGAAATATTCATTTGACCATATTCAAACGATGTACGCACACCATTTTCTTTCAAATAAAAGTCCATGTTCTTTCACTCCTTTGACAATTTGCTGCGCCCTTAGTCTTATAATAACCGTTTTCAGTAAGGAAATAACCTTCTGCACCAGAAAGAATACTTGTCCCCTCCTGTCGTCTTCTTATACGATAAGGAAGTATGAAAAAAAGGGGGCGATCGCTAGTGGTTTCCAAACAAACAAGATTTTGGATTTTAATAGGTCTCGTAACCATTTCCGGATTTTCACAAGGGATGCTGCTTCCATTAATAGCTGTGATCCTTGAACAAAACGGAATTTCTTCTTCTGTCAATGGACTGCATGCCACGGGTCTTTATATAGGGATATTACTGTCCTCTCCGTTCATGGAAAAACCATTACAACGATTAGGATATAAGCCTATGGTCATGGCTGGCGGAGCCCTTGTCATTGTATCGCTGGCATTATTCCCCTTCTGGCAGGCGCTATGGTTCTGGTTTATGCTAAGAGTCACCATCGGCATCGGCGATCAGATCCTGCATTTCGGAACCCAAACCTGGATTACTGCGACGGCAGACCAACATAACCGTGGTCGAAGCATTGCTTACTATGGCTTATTTTTCAGTGTTGGATTCACGATAGGACCGCTGATGACCAACTTGCTGTCTTTCGGTATCCATGTCCCATTCATCATTTCTTCTCTCTTAAGTTTAGCCGTGTGGTTATTCATGATTCGGGTCAGAAATGAAATACCTGAAAAAGAACATACCACAGCCTATGGAACCAGTTCAATTAAAAGGTTTGGGAAGGCCATACGAACAGGATGGGTCGCTTTTCTCCCACCTCTCGCCTATGGGTTTTTAGAAGCAACTCTGCACGGCATTTTCCCGGTATACGGGATGAGAATCGGACATAATGTGAACGTAATATCCTTGATTATTCCATGTTTTGCTGCAGCGAGTCTCTTCTCACAAATTCCATTGGGGACGTGGAGTGATCGAATCGGAAGGAAAAAAGTGATTATGATCGTAGTAGCTGGAGGGATTGCTGCTTTTACCGGCTCTGCGTTATTTGAAAGCTCGATGATTGCTCTGTTTGTAACCTTTGCCATAGGAGGATTATTCGTAGGCTCTTTATTTTCATTAGGAATTTCATTTATGACAGACCTGCTTCCAAAGGAACTTCTCCCAGCCGGCAATATTTTATGTGGGATGGCCTTCAGTATTGGTAGTATTCTCGGGCCTTTTCTTTCAGGTTTCTTTCTTGATCTATGGCCGGACCTGTCTTTCTTTTACGTCATCGTTACGCTATTGATCATCGTTTTTGCAGCGACCTGGTATAAAAAAGACCCACACACTGAGGCACAACAGTCATGACGAACAGATGGTGATTTTTCCAGCAAAATGAATAAAGAAAAGAGACCTTACATTATTGAAGATTCCTCTCTTCTTCTGGAATGATCGATGCTACACTTTTAGCACAGTCTTACCAAGAGAAGATAAACCAAAGGCTCTGTTAAAGTTCAGTGTTGATATTTGCTTCAACGGATTGAGAGGAATTTATCCCCAAATGCCAAAACCTTAAGATGATCTCCTTTCAGGATGTAACCATTGAATCTTGTTGGATTATTATTTCGAAACGGAGTCTTTCGCTATAGGGCAGGATTCTTGAAGACTTGATTTCGAGAATTTTGTGTTGTGGATAGGGGCTGCGGGGAATGACTCGCTTTCCGCGGGAGCGCGGTGAGCCTCCTCGGACTACGTCCTGCGGGGTCTCACCAAGCACTCTCTTCCCGCAGGAGTCTCGCCATCCCCCTCCGCCCCTTAGCTATATCAGTGTCTCGAAACCCCTTCATGAACCATCCGCTATTCTAGTTGGTGAGATGATAAGGTTCATACGCCCAAACCGAGGTGCTCGAACCCGGAAAGCTTGATCCATAGCGTTTTATGCTTACAACAACCGGGGTAATGGAAGACCATTCAACTTTTGTAAAGGGGTTCGTTTACACCCTCTTGGAATGAGGGGGTGGGAAGCTGCGAGACTCCCGTGGGAGAAAGGAGATCGGCGAGATCCCGCAGGGCGATAAGCCCGAGGAAGCTCGCCACTCCCCCACAGGAAAGCGAGTGGCTTCCCAGCCACCCCTGACGCTCAACCAGGCAATGAACCCCTGGAACATCTCGAAATAAAGTCTTCAAGAAAAGGAGCTTTCGTTGAATAAGCCAAATATAAAAAAGGAACTTCCAAAAAATTGGAAGTTCCTTTTTTGGCAGTAATATCAACCCTAAACTTTAACAGAGCCCTTTATAAATATCGGTTGTGACGCTTCTCCAAATAGTCTTGAAGTGCAGAAAATATCATGGTAAGTGGCCAATAGACCAATGCAGCTGTAATATACATCGTCATTGAATCTACCGTACGGCCTGCTGCAATTTGTGCTTTATTCAAAATCTCAGGCACAGAGATCATTGCTGCTAATGAAGTTGCTTTAAGCAAATCAAGAAAGACATTGCCAAGCGGCGGAATAGCAATTCTCGTTGCCTGTGGCATAATGATTCTTCTGATGGTCTGCCAGTACGTAAACCCAAGCGCCCTGGAAGATTCCCACTGACCGCCGGGGACACTGTTCAGGGAAGCACGGTTGATTTCTGCAATATAGGCCGCACTGTTAGTCCCGAAGCCAATGATCGCTGCAACCGTTGCCGGCATTTTTATCCCTACGACAGGAAGACCGAAATACAAAACGAATAAGTAAACAAGGATAGGCGTTCCCCGCATAAATGAAATGTAAAAGCGTGCGGGCCATCTAAGCCAGACGCGTTCCGACCCCCGCGCCAACGCGAGGAAAAAACCCAGAATAAGACCGACCAACATACCGATCAAAGCCACCAATAATGTCATCGGCACACCTTCAAGGATAAAAGGAAGATTCGACCAGGCACGTTCCGCGTTAAAAAGCTTTTCGATTTGAATTTCGTTTATTTCAATACCTAACATAAGGGAGCTCCTTACAGGTCCAGTCCTTCAAGTTCACGGATATCCGCTTCTGGTTTTTCGGAAGCATCTTTACCACCAAAGAATTCCTCCGAAAGCTTTGTCAAAGTGCCGTCCTCGCGCATCTCCTGGAGAACTGCGTCGATTTCCTTCTTCATAACCGACGCATCTTTCGGCATGACGATGGCGGAGTTCGTAGGATGGAATTTCAAATCAGGGTGTAGCTGAACTTCAATATCAGACAGCGCCTTCAATGCAAGGGACTGTAAATAATAATCGTTAATGATGAAGTCTGTATTTCCATTTTCAACATCTCTCAAGTAAACATCATTAGTCACATTACCGTATGTTTTCGTTTCTGCCCCAAAGTGTTCGGCAATTTGGGAGAATACGGTCGTTGCTCCACCGCCGTGGGTTTTTCCTTCCAAGTCTTCCAGCTTTTCAATTCCGGATAGATCAGACTCACGGACAATCATCGTGGAATAAGAATATTTATATGGCTCACTGAATGTGAACTGTTCCTGGCGATCTTTCGTCACTTCCATGTCATTGATCACGGCATCGATACGACCACTGTTAATGGCAGATAGTAGACCATCCACACCATATTCTTCAAATTTCAATTCCAGACCAAGACGATCCGCCACTTCTCTCATGATCTCAACATCATATCCAGTCATTTCATCAGAACCTTCAGGATAATAAGACGCAGGGAAAAGCGTACCCGAAGTACCGACTACAATTTCGCCTTTTTCCTGGATTTCACTCCATTTTCCATCTGCAGCCTCTTCACTTTCCTGGCTGTCTGAACTACTCTCGCCTTCCTCACTTGAACCACAAGCTGCCAGAAACGCAGCAAGCATTAGTATAAGTATAAATAAAAGACCTTTGCGCATTTCTCTGTTTCCACCTTCCATATGTTTATTGCACCTGTCTAATATAGCAACTTGACACCTGTAATATCAACTGCCTTGATTAATTTTCAACCAATTCATCATTTTCACTTGTATTATCACCCTTTAATGATATGATAATAACATATATTAAATTAAAATTATTTTAATCTGAAAAACCATTCATCCATTTATAATGACTTTCATTCTCAATTAGAACAAGGAGTTGAAAATAAAATGAACAAATCCCACACATTAACATTCTCAGGACGGCAAAAATTACCACTGTTCACTTCGTTAAAGGAACATGCGGAACTGGCGGCTGCAATATTAAGTGGATGTCTTATCCTGTTGGCATGGTATGGTGAGCACCACTGGGGCCCTTCTGTTTATGTTGGTTTATATTTGGCCGCCTTCCTGATTGGTGGTTTTGCCAAAGCAAAAGAAGGCCTGGTAGAGACGGTTGAAGATCGCTCACTCAATGTGGAGTTATTAATGATTTTAGCTGCGATCGGATCCGCTTCGATTGGATACTGGACGGAAGGCGCTGTCCTCATTTTCATCTTTGCACTTAGTGGAGCTTTGGAAACTTACACGATGAACAAAAGTCATAAAGAAATCTCTGCTTTGATGAGCTTGCAGCCGGAAGAGGCTTTTCTTATAACCAATGCGGGTTATGAATGGGTCCCTGTAAAAACTCTTCAAATCGGGGATCATATCTTAATCAAACCGGGTGAGCGTGTTCCTGCCGATGGATCCATTGTTAAAGGAACTTCGACGATCAACGAAAGTGCGATTACCGGAGAATCCCTTCCTGTAACGAAACGTGAAGCTGGAGAAGTTTTTGCGGGGACGATGAATATTGATGGAAGTCTTGTCGTATCCGTCACTAAACCATCGAGTGAGACCCTTTTTCAAAAGATCATCACGATGGTCCAAAATGCACAAAGCGAAAAATCCCCTTCGCAATTGTTTATCGAGAGGTTTGAAAGTACCTATGTAAAAATCGTCTTGGCAGTTGTCGGACTTATGTTATTCCTTCCTCATTTCGTATTGGGCTGGTCCTGGATGGAAACCATTTACCGAGCAATGATCCTGCTAGTCGTCGCTTCGCCTTGTGCGCTAGTCGCTTCTATCATGCCGGCAACTTTATCCGCTATATCTAAAGGGGCAAGAAGCGGCATCCTTTTCAAAGGAGGCGTCCATCTGGAACATTTATCTCACTTGAAAGCGGTCGCCTTTGATAAGACCGGAACGCTCACGAAAGGAGAACCCGAAGTCACGGATTTCATCCCTTTGGAAGAAGACATGGAAATATCTATCCTGTCTGCTGTCTCCTCCATCGAAAGTGAGTCCAACCACCCTCTTGCTCAAGCCATTGTACGTTACGCAGTAGAACGCAATACAACAGTTCTCCCCGTTGAAAACGTAAAAGATCACAGCGGGAGAGGCGTAAGTGGTATCTATAATCATGAGAACTGGAAAATCGGTAAAGCTGACTTTGTGGGAAATGAGGCGGCTATCTCTTATAAAGACCATGCAGTTGAACGCCTATCCTCCCAAGGAAAAACTGTAATTTTCGCTGCAAAAGATGAGCAGATAGTTGCTCTGTTCGCTTTGAAGGATACAGTCAGGGAAGAAGCGAAACAGGCCATTTCAAACTTGAAAGCCCAAGGTGTGTACACCATTATGTTGACAGGTGACAATCCCCGGACAGCTGAAGCGATTGCTGAAGAAGTGGGGATGGACAATTTCATTGCTGAATGCTTGCCCAATCAAAAGCTGGAAGAAATCCGGACCTTAAAAGAACACTTCTCTCACGTAGGCATGGTCGGGGATGGAATCAATGATGCCCCCGCCCTTGCTGAATCTGATGTAGGTGTGGCCATGGGAGAAGGTACAGACGTAGCGTTGGAAACAGCGGATGTCGTACTCATGAAGAACGACCTTCCCAAGCTTGGAGAAGCCGTTAAAATATCTGGAAAGATGAACAAAATCATCAAACAAAACGTAATGTTTTCGGTGACCATCATCATGCTGCTAATCATTAGTAATTTCCTACAAGTGTTAGACCTTCCTCTTGGCGTTATCGGTCATGAAGGAAGCACAATTCTGGTCATACTGAACGGGCTTCGTTTATTGAAATGAACGACTTAAACATGGATTTCGATTAGGTAACACTTGAAGGGGACGATGTATAAAAGCCAGGGTCTCAAATTGGAGTGACACAGTTAAATAAGACTCAATAAAACACCTAGGCTGCCATTACTCTGAATTCAATTGGAGTTTGGCAGTTTAGTTTTTTAAATGGTCGACAATAATTGTAGTAATACATGTACGTTTCTACTTTTTCACGTACTGTATGGTTATCTAACTTCCCTCGATCTAGAGGGTTGAATTCTTCCGATTTTAATATGGAGTGGAAGGATTCGATGACGGCATTATCAAAGCAGTTTCCCCGCCGGGACATGCTTGTGATAATGCCTCTTTTTTTAGTCTCTTCCTGAAATTCATAAGACGTGTACTGTGACCCTTGATCACTATGAAGGATCACTTCATACACACCACGTCCTTCGCAAGCTTTCTTCAACGTATCCAATACTAATGATTTCTCTTGATTGTCACTAATGGAATAAGCGAGAATTTCATTATTGTACAAGTCCATAATCGTTGATAAATATAACATCTTCTCTCCATAAGGAAGGAAGGTAGGTAATATCTGTCACCCACTTTTCATTAGGTTTAGTAGCATCAAAATTTCGTTCTAAATAATTGGGTACAACAATCTTGCTTTCCCCGGCAATATAAGACTGTCTCTTCGGTTTCACACGACATTGAACATGATATTTCTGCATAATTCTTTGAACCGTGTTTCGATTCACCTTTATTTGATGTTCTTTACGTAAAAGATCTCGGACCATACGGTGACCTATTCGAAACTTTAAACCTTCACAAGTCTCAATGATCTTTTTCTCTAACACCGTTGGTCCCCATTCCTTTCCCCGCCAACGATAATAGGTGGCTTTAGCTACACCGAAACACTCGCAAATAGCTTTGATCTTGTACTTATGCTTAAAAGCTTCTACGACTTGGATGAATACTTCTGGAACCACTTCCTTTCGATTTCCTGATATTTTCCCAACAATTCCTCTCTCATTTCATAATAAGCAACTTTCTTCTTCAACAACGTAACTTCATTCTCATCTTTCGGACCTAACCCATTCGAATATTGTTTTCCTATAGGTTGAGCGAAACGGTGGTTCTCCCCGTTTCTAAACCATTTCATCCAAGTTTTAATTTGAGACTTATTCTTAATTCCAAACATATCCATCAACTCCTGGTTTGAATGGTTTCCCTCTAACTTTAATTGAACAACTTTCTTCTTAACTTCTTTTGGATAATGAATTTTTTTACCCATAAGAAAAACACCTCCAAGTGTAAGTAGTATTACAACTTTGAAGGTGTTTTATTAAGTCTCATTTTATTAGGTCACTCTAAATGAGACCCTGGCTTTTTTCCTCATCCCCAAGTTTCTTCTGTCCGGCGATGATGGCTCATGGCGTTGATTTCGCCTCCAAGGATGATGACAATCCCAGAGAGGTACAACCAGATCATAAGAACGATGACCGTCCCTAAACTGCCGTAGGTTGCCGAGAAATTTCCAAGGCTGCTGACATAGAAGGAAAACAAGAGCGAAACAAGCTGCCAGCCAAAAGTAGCGAACAATGCTCCAGGTACAGTATCTCGATACTTCAATCGCTTATTTGGAGCCGTCACATATAAAAAGGACAATACAATATAAAAAATGATGGATGAAATGACCCATCTCATCCCATTCCACAACGTCAAGAAGTTCTCGGAAAGTCCAAAGACTGAAAAGAGCTGGACACCGATCGTATGACCAAGAACAGGAAGCAAAAAGGCAATTCCTATGACGAAAACCATAGCAACGGTAAGAACAATGGCTATCATCCTGGACACGAAAAAGGAACGGTTTTCACTTACACTATGGGCACGATTGAACGCCCTCATAATGGCATTTACACCGTTGGAAGCCGCCCACAAAGTTCCTAACAAACCTATTGATAGTAGACTTCCATTTTCACTGCTTAACAAAGACGACACATTCTCCGTAATCAAGTCAAATGTTTCAGGGGGGGCATAGGTACTGACGAAAGCAAGCACTCGTTCCTCGTCAATATGTAAATACCCAAGCAATGTAAGCAGGAATATCATAAAAGGAAACAAAGATAGCAGAAAAAAATATGACAGTTGAGCAGCCATCCCTCCGACATCATCTTCGCCGAAGCGAGTAACCAACTCTTTGCCAAAGTTCTTGATGATCTTCACGATACTCCCTCACCTCTTGGAATCAAGAAGCTTCTTTTGAATCGTCGACAGCTCTCAGCTGCTCTTTCACTTCTTGATTGATTTCCCCTACCTTATTCAGCATACTCTCCGCCTTCTCTAATAATTCCAGAAGTTCTTCCACTCTCTTATTCACTTGGGAAGAGAATGCTTCATAGTTCATCCTGATGGAGTGAATAGCCTCTGAAGGATGTTTTATATAGCCTTGACACTTCGAACTCGTAGCTCGTGAGCGATCTCCCACATATTGTCGGGTTTCTTTGTCCAATAGCGCGGCTACTCCTCCCGCTACAGCTCCGATTAGTACACCTTTCCAAAGTTTACTCTGTCCCATAAACATCCTCCTCATAAATCATGATCGTTTTTTATTTGCTCTAAGAGTTTCGTACAGCCTTCGTGCACGAGGTCGTATACATATTCAAAATTTCCTGTGAAATAGGGATCGGGTACTTCGTTTTCGTTCAAATCGGGTACATAATCCAGCAATTTGGCAACTGTAACATCATTTTTCTCCCGAATACCCTTCAAGTCCTGGATGTTTTTATCATCCATGGCAATCAAATAATGAAAGTCATCCCAGTCGGATTCTTTCACCTGCCTGGCTCTCATTCCCTGATAGGATATATTTTTCTCATCTAAAATTCCTCTCGTGCCTTCGTGGGGATCTGCTCCGATATGCCAATGGCCGATTCCTGCAGAATCTGCGGAAATCTGTTTATCCAGCCCTTCTTTTATCAATAAATCTTTAAAAACAGCTTCTGCCATAGGAGAACGGCATATGTTTCCCAGACAGACAAACAATACACGAATCATAACTTCGTTCCTCCAATATAGTATTTCTCTTTTTTTATTTTCTATGAAAGCCGTGAAAATCCTGCCAAAAAAGGACAAGTCACACAATTATCTTCCCATTCCCTGTCGAATTCAACCGCTTTTTTCATTTTTGTATGAAAAGCACCTTGACATTTGTTTTAAATTTTCGGAATATTTAACATATGAACAAATACTACATATATCGATAGGGGGAAGATAATGGGAGAGGGTAGTGCACTACACAGTTTTTTAAGTGAGCTAAGTGGAATCGTCTGGGGACCCGTCCTCTTGATTCTTTTAGTGGGAACCGGGGTTTATTTAACCCTTCGTCTAGGCTTTCTTCAATTTAAAACGCTCCCTTACGCGCTCAAACTTGCTTTCAAGCCAAGCAAAGCGAAGAAGGAGAAAGAAAAAGGGGATATCTCACATTACCAGGCCCTGACGACTGCTCTGGCAGCCACAATCGGTACCGGAAATATCGCCGGGGTTGCTACAGCAGTTGTTTTAGGTGGTCCTGGGGCTGTTTTCTGGATGTGGGTGACGGCAGTGTTCGGAATGGCTACTAAATACGCAGAAGCCGTTCTTGCTGTAAAATACCGAATCGAAGGAAAAAATGGAGAAATGTCCGGGGGACCGATGTATTACTTATCAAGAGGGCTAAGCATGAAATGGCTAGGAAAGCCCCTTGGATTCTTATTCGCCATCTTCGGCGCTGTCGCTGCATTCGGGATTGGTAACATGGTACAGTCCAATTCCGTATCGGATGTTATGGAAGGGACATTCAATGTTTCGCCCTGGGTGACCGGCATTCTACTGACGCTTCTTGCCGGGCTTGTTTTACTTGGCGGCATTAAGAGCATCGGTAAAGTGACAGCCTTTTTTGTTCCGATCATGGCTGTTTTCTACGTCATTGGGGCATTAATCATTCTTATCCTCAATTACAACCTGATCATTCCAGCCTTTGGAACGATTTTTAACGACGCCTTTACGGCAAGCGCCCTTGGAGGTGGGTTGCTCGGTACCGTCATTCGTTATGGAGTAGCACGTGGAGTATTCTCCAACGAAGCAGGGCTCGGATCTGCCCCAATAGCTGCGGCAGCCGCACGAACGGATTACGCCGGTCGTCAGGCTCTCGTTTCTATGACACAGGTTTTCATTGATACCATCATTGTTTGTACTATGACCGGGCTAACAATCGTAATGGCAGGACAGTACCAGGGTGGACTGGATGGAGCAGATTTGACTTCTACTTCATTCCAAATCTTCCTTGGGGATGCAGGCGCCTATATAGTAACCATCGGGCTTGTCTTTTTCGCCTTTTCTACAATCGTCGGTTGGTCCTATTACGGGGAAAAGTGTTTCGGATACTTAACGAACCAACGATTCATCGGGATCTACAAGATTGTATTCGTAGCCTTCGTTCTAGTTGGAGCTGTCTCACAGCTTAGCACCGTTTGGGTCTTTGCTGATGTCATGAATGGTTTAATGGCCTTCCCGAACTTGATCGGTCTCTTACTCTTATCAGGAGTCGTAGCTTCCGAAACGAACAAGTTCCTGAAAGTCGCCAAAAAAGAAAAACAACAAGAGCGGGAACAACGACAAGCTGGGTGATTTCATCAATAGCGGACCAAAAAGAGGGAGTAGTCCATCATGGACTGCCCCCTCTTTTTTTCATTGGCTTTTTTAAAGTTTAGTATTGCTATTACTAAAAAAAATGAACTTCCAATTTTATGGAAGCTCATTTTTTTATATTTGGCTTATTCAACTAAAGATCCCTTTTCTTGAAGACTCAGCTTCGAGATGTTCTGGGGGTTCATTGCCTGGTTGAGCGTTAGGGGCGGCTGGGAAGCCACTCGCTTTCCTGCGGGGATGGCGGCAAGCCTCCTCGGACTTCGTCCTGTGGGGTCTCGCCAGCCAATCCATTCCCGCGGGAGTCTCGCAGCTTCCCAACCACCCCTTTCATAGTAAAGAGAAACGACCCCTATACCTAGAGAAATTGTTCCCTCTTCCCCATTTTAAGGCAGGCATAAAGTGCTCTGTATCAAGCTTATAAATTCTGAATGCCTGCTGTGGTGAGGTTATATGATCTACTTTCCTCAGTCATTCAAGCTGATTGTTCCAGTAGTGATTTAGAGAATCTGCCATGACAAAGGGGCGGAGGGGAATGGCGAGACTCCTGCGGGAAGAGAGTGCTTGGTGAGACCCCGCAGGACGTAGTCCGAAGAGGCTCACCGCGCTCCCGCGGAAAGCGAGCTATTCCACGCAGCCCCATCCACTCAAAAAACATCTCGAAATCAAGTCTTCAAGAATCCTGCCATTTAGCTAAAGACTCCGTTTCGAAATTATACTCCAACAAGATTCAATGGTTGGATCGTGAAAGGAGATCATCTAATGGTTTCGACACTTGGAATAAATCCCCTTTTACCATCCTATCATTTATGGTCACTTCCATCCGTTGCTGCCAATATCAACACTGAACTTTAACAGAGCCTTTTCATTATGAATCTTTTCCCACAATCCCCGTGGAAAAAGTTCATACGCGATTACCTCTGCAATGCCCAGCGATTCTAAGAGGTTTTTCCATGTTGACACCTGAGTCCTCAAGCAATCGGCGTGATACAATCCGGCCCTTCATTTTTAGCTGAATTGACATATTCACTGACTTCATAAGAGCAAAGGTCATCCATGGTCAACTGCTCGATGAAGCCCTTAGCATCAGATGAGGACCATTTGACAGGCTCAATCCAGTCGTCCTCCTTCTCTTCAGGCAGAATGACGGGCATCCGGTGATGAATGGGTAACATATACTCGTTCGCTTCCTGCGTTAGAATCGTGCAAGTAAACAGGGATTCTTCCTCCCCTTCCCACTGATCCCATAGCCCGGCAAATGCAAAAAGAGATCGATCCTCAGGCTGTATTCTTATTGGTTGTTTGCCTGATTCATTCTTTTGCCACTCGTAAAAGCTATCTGCAATAATCAGACAGCGCTTCTGGCTCATTAGTTTTTTATAGCTGGGCTTCTCATGAGCGGTTTCGCTTCGGGCATTTATCATTTTGTAACCGACTTTCGGATCTTTGGACCACGACGGTACCAACCCCCATTTCATGAAGCCGGCTCGTTTTTGTTTTCCATCATGAATGACAGCAAGAACTCTCTGCCCCGGGGCAATGTTATATCTTGGTTCATATCCATCGATGGGTTTTTCAATTCCATACTCCTTAAGTATTTCTGCTTCCTCTGCCAAAAGTGTGTATCTTCCGCACATTCCCTTACCTCCTTTTTGATTACAGGGCCGTTTCTTTTAGTTTGCCGTGTCCCCTATGAAATTAGACAAAAGACCGACACGGATTAAAATCCGAAGCGCCGGTCAATTTTTCTTCGATATTGTTTGAAAACTCCTGACTCTTTGAGTTTCCTTTTTTCCATCATCATGTCAAACCGAAGCTTTTTCTCTTTCCATTCTTTTTTATAGTGGGAGGATAACTGTGGATCCGTAATTTCAGCGAGCAGTTCTTCAAGTTCCACGATTTCTTTTTTTAAGACCATCTCTTCCGGAAGCATATTGACATTTTTTAAGATGCGATAGCTATTCCTCACCTCTGGCGGGAGGTGGGCGAATTCATCCTTAGGCAGCGGCTTTCCTCTCCCTGGCAGGTTATCGAAATCTCCTTTTTCCATCGATTGTTTGATCTTTTCTTCAATCAAATGTCCATAGTCCATCTCTCAATCCTCCGATTCTTATTCAATTAGGAAAGCTTTACCTGATACATGTTCATGACTTCCATTTATCCAACTGAGCCTGTAAAGACTTTCTTAATCCTGAAGCTAACGGTTCGATGGTGAGGATTCTCTCGATTTTATCCACCTGTTTCCGCTCGTGATAAAGGACGTTATTTACATCATCGACCGTAACCTCGCCGGGATGAGCTTCAATCAGGGTCATATAATCGCCTGGTGTTATTTTTCCCTCGCGTAAGACTCTTAAATAAAAGCCTGAAAACCCTTTTTCCATGACTCGAGCAGGAAAATCTTCAATTCCATGTGTCCTGGCAATGATATAACAGGGTTTCCTTGGCTCAGATACTTGAAGTTGAGCGTCTCCAAGCTGAAAGATATCCCCGATTCTCACCTTACGTTCATCTACACCTTCTACGGTAAGGTTCTCCCCAAAGGAAGGAAAAGAAAATTCCTGTCCATAATGAGCTTCCCAGTGCCTGTAGTGCTGGGCAGGATAGAGACAAACTGCTTTATCACTTCCGCCGTGGTTCTTTTTATCCGCTTGTTCGTCTCCTTCAAAATTCAAGGCGTTCAAATGGAGGCCATTGTGCACGGGGGTTTTCCGGAAAGCGCTTTTCAATTCGCCTCTAACGGTTTCATAGGTTTCAGGCTTACCGACATTCAAAGATAGAAGTTTATATTTCAAGTAAAGTCCCCTTTCGCCATTGATCGATCCATGCAGGAAGATAGTCATAGCTCCAAGCATCCATGGGATAATCGACAAATACCTCTTCCCCATTTTCATACAGAGCTTGGATCAGCTCATTAATCCCTCCGAAGTAAAACTGATAAAGAAATTCATAACTAAATGGTTCTTTCGGCATATGATTGTCTGCACACACTTGTGGATCGCTGTAATTCAAATACGTTCGGCACGGGATTGGCCGTACTTCATAAGCCATACACAACTGGGTCTCCGGATCCAGCATCGGGCATGGGAGATTCATTTTCTTATATTCAAGCTTCGTCTCTGGTGCTTCATAATCCATAGCCACGGCGGCGTTCAGTTTTTCCTGATTCTTTTCGTAATAGCTCTCCCAATGAGAGTAAATGGCTTTCTTCCGTTCTTCCGGGAAATGTTCAATAGACCGAAAGAACATTTTTGCTTCCATTTTCGTAATGACAATGGGAAAATAACAACAAAAGGCACACCCCATAAAACAATTCGGCTTCATAGAGGTGAATTCCTCCATCCGGCTAATTTCATGATCCACTTCTGACAGCAGCCGTTGAAAACCATTCAAGATGACTGACTCAGTTGTTTGTTCACTATCCAATAAATCGTCTACAATCTCATCAAAAAAAGATGGGTCAATTTCGTACGATTGGTTTATTTTTTCACATCTTTTGATAATTTCTTCATGTTTCAAATAACTCATTATAAAACTCCTCTTTCAATCCTTAGTCCCATTATACATGGGAAATGACTACTGACACCACTCTGTATGACCACGAATTTCCTGTTGTTCAACCCCCAGAAAAAACCTATGATAAGAGAAGATCTATAAATAGAATAATTGTCATCTTTGGAGGTACGTCTAAATGTTATCAAATGCAGAAATCGGTATCGATCTTGGTACTGCAAATATATTGATCTATTCAAAATCAAAAGGTATTTTACTTAACGAACCATCTGTAGTGGCCTACAATACAGAGACTAAGAACGTAGTCGCCGTAGGAAAAGAAGCAAAAGAAATGGTCGGAAAGACCCCAAGAAATATCATCCCTGTCCGCCCATTAAGAGATGGTGTCATCGCTGACTATGATATGACCGCGCAAATGTTAAAAGAATTGTTGAAAAAGGTAGCGAAAAAATCAGGCATATCGATGCGCAAACCAACGGTTGTCATTTGTACTCCTTCCGGCTCCACATCTGTTGAACGACGAGCGATTCATAATGCTGTAAAAAGTTACGGTGCCAAAAATGTGCACTTGATCGAAGAACCGATTGCAGCAGCAATTGGTGCCGATCTCCCAGTTGACGAACCCATAGCAAATGTTGTTGTAGATATTGGTGGTGGAACGAGTGAAGTCGCCATTATTTCTTTTGGAGGTGTAGTTTCCTGTAAGTCCATCCGTACAGGAGGAGACGTAATGGATGAAGAAATCATTCAACACGTCAGGAAAGCTTATAACGTCTTGATCGGGGAGCGTACAGCCGAGCAGATTAAAATGGAAATAGGCTATGCACTCATCGACCATCCCGAAGAAACGATGGAAGTAAGAGGACGCGATATGGTCACAGGTCTCCCTAAAACGATTGAATTGAAATCTACGGAGATTCAAGGAGCTTTGAAAGAGTCCCTTGAACAATTGCTTGAAACCATCCGCGCAACTCTCGAAGAATGCCCACCGGAATTGAGCGGGGATATTGTCGATCATGGAGTCATCCTGACTGGAGGCGGATCCCTCTTGAACGGCATGCAGGAATGGCTGTCCGAGGAAATCTCTGTACCTGTTCACATGGCACCGAGCCCATTAGAATCCGTAGCCATCGGAACGGGGCGCAGCCTTAAAATGATCCAGAAGTTACAGAAAGCTAGTAAATAATAAAAGCTGGATGCAGCATACACGTAACCATTCACAACCTCCGGTCTCCCGGGGGTTGTTTTGTTTATCAGGCATTATGAGATGAAGACTGACTCCATTTCCTTGAGGAAGAAAGGAAATGGAGTCCCTCATGTCGAATTAACGCATAAGAGTAGAGAACGATTTTTGATTCTGTTAAAATGTTTCAAAACCACCTATAGTGTGGAATGTGAGGATAAGCCTGACCTACCGCTCTCGCACGCGGGCAGATTACTTGATAAGGAGCAGATTTTAATGAAACTATCCACAATACTCAAATGGTTAACAGGTGGATGTGAAGCATTCCTCGCCATCCCAATCGCAGGGGGAGCGTTCATATTCAGTAATGGCTGGATGCCGCTATTGTTCATGTTCGTTTTCCATTTGATCACTCTCATCGTCTCAGCAAAAGGGGATCAATCCTACGCTGGGAGTGTACTTGGTATGATCACGAGTGCCATCGGTGCCATTCCCATTGTCGGGTGGATCATGCACACCGTCACAGCTATCGTTCTCCTCATCGATGCGGGACGTTCATCAAAAGTAGACCAAAGATTTTAAGAAGATTTATGCAGGGGGAATGCGAATGTTTACGATCATCTGTCTTTTTCGAGTCAATAAAGACAAGTTGGAAGAATTCATAGATATGACCAGGAAATCAGGCGACTTACTGAAATCTCACGGTGCTCTCGATCACAACATCTATTTTTCCAATAAGTTAACAGGCAGTCAGGGATCTATGGGCTTTTTAAACGTCATTGACATTGAAGAGGATGAAGAGCTGATGCTTGGTCAATCGATCTTTAACAGTGAAGACCACTATTATGAAATCATGAAAACTGCGGGGTTCGATGATATCATCCAATATTTGAACAACCATATTAAAGATCTTGTAGAAACGACCAAAGTGATAACCTCAAGCTTTACAACTGAAAATGTAGCCAAAAGCTGAAAGTAAATTCTTCGGAGGTGTTAAAATATGAAAATTGTAGTCTTAGGTGCAGGAGCACTGGGAGCATATTTTGGAGCACGATGGCAGGAGGCCGGCCATGAAGTCATTAACCTCGTCCGTGAGGGAAGAGCAGAACAGCTGGAGAAGAAGGGCTTGAAGTTACATAGTAAAATGGGAGATTACGAAATTTCAGATCCGGTAATCGCAAAGAGCCCGGATGAAATAGAAAACCCGGACCTTGTTTTTCTCGCCGTGAAAGGCTATCACCTGCACGGTACCTTGGATTGGTTGAAAGCTTTAGTGAATAAAGGGGCCAAAGTCTATCCTGTGCTTAATGGAATGGAGCACATCAGCATCCTTCAGAAAGAATTAGGAGAAGAGGCAGTGATTGGCGGATTGTCTTACATCATCGCAACCCTCGATGAAAATGGGCATGTTGTTCACACGAGCCCCTTTCATGACCTTGTATTCGGACCTCTTCATACATCCCAGCAATCCATTTGTGAGGAACTGGCACTCGCCTGTAATCAAGCGAACATAAGCGGGACATTAAGTCCAAACATTCTCGAGGACATGTGGAAGAAATATATGTTCATTACCGCTTTTTCAGGAATCACGACCGCTGTCAATCAGCCAATTGGTGAAGTTAGGAGTTACCCTCAAACCTTCCGTATAGCCGAGCGCATTCTCCAGGAGATGAAAGCTTTGGCGAACGCACGCCATATTGCTTTGAGTGAGGAACAAGTAAACCAAGCCTTTGAACGCTTACGTGGCTTCGATCCAGAGATGACTTCCTCTATGCATCAAGATCGACGCAAGGGGCTTCCATTAGAAGTTGAACATCTGCATGGAGGAGCCTTGCGCTTAGGTAATGAAGTCGGACTCAGCATGCCTTATATTGAAACCATTCATGCGATGATCAAACCTTACGAAGAATATAATCAATAAAAAAGGTGCTCCCAGGCGGAGCACCTTTTTCAATCTTCATCGGCATATTCATCGACTTGCGGACGTTCCCCTCTTTTCAGTTCTCTTATTGATAAGCCAAAATCCATCTGCAAATGAGGATAGTCCTTGAAGTTATCCCAGTCGCCTCCCCATTCGAACCCGAGCGCTTTCGCCTGGTCGACAATCTCTATCCAATCAGCTTTTCCGTTGCCGTTACCGTCATATCCGGTATCCCAGATAATGCGGCCATCTTCAAGTTCAAGAGCGAAATCTATAGCTAATCCATAATTATGGTAAGACTCTCCACCTTTGGCGTGCGTAACTATTTCACCTTCAACAGAACGGCCTTGTTCATAAAGCTTGTCCTGCCTTTCCACGGAACGATGCCCTTCTGTGATGACGATGTTGATTCCGGCCTCTTCCACTGATTCTACCAACTTTTCTTTTCGTTCTTCCACCGTAGGGTGAAGGTTTGTAGGTAAAGGAACATCTTCTTTGTAGAACACCCCTTGGGGAAGCTCCTTTTCTACTTGTGGTATTACATAGAAAATCAACAGAGCAACTACGCCTCCAAAAAAGAGAAAACCCTTAAAATTTGATCGATTGCGCACTTGTTACTCCCTTTCATTCGTTATTTGATTAATTTGAGAATACCACATTCGACGAGAGCGAGAAATATCAACCGTTTCTTTTCATAGTTTCATATAGTATATTTACAGAAACATCCATTTGGGGGAGTTCTATGAAATCCGTCTATTTGCTGCTATCCAATACAGGTACAATTACGAATCAAGCTATAAAAGCAGTCACCACCGCCCCTTATAACCATGCCTCTCTATCCCTTGATAAAAATATGAAGCGATTGTACAGTTTTGGAAGGCGTCGCCCGACCAATCCTTTTTTGGGGTGGTTTCGTACAGGAAGACTTGATCGAAGGTACCATTCAGCTGGTACCCGTTTGCTACCTGCGCGGTATATGAATTAAAAGTGACCAGGAGAGAATATCAGAAAATAGAACGCCTTCTTAAAAGCCTTCGCAAAAAACTATAGAACTTACTTCTACAATTACTTAGGATTATTAGGGGTGCCTGCGAACCAGCCCATCCACATGAAATCCAGTTACTTCTGCTCCCAGTTTGTCGCAGAAGTCCTTAACAGATCCAGTGTCGTCCTTTTCAAAAAAACAAGTGCCCTTGTGACGCCAGACGACTTTCGAACCGGCTCACCCTGGTATATGAAGGGACCACTTTACGAGTACCCCCTTCTCTACACCAGGAACTTTTACCATCCGATAAAATACAAACCCTTCCCATTCCGAAAATATGTCAAACAACAAGTAAAATCTGAAGTTCTGGGAGTGCAGGAAGAGAACGGAGACCTTTATCAATTCAGGGATGGATTTGTTAAACCTAAGAAAATTCTAATATCAAAGAAGTGGTACAGAATCCGAAAGTTCCTGAGTCTATGAGACTTTGCCACCTGGGTTATGATGAAGTTATATAGCAGAAGTAATACATATCCACAACAAACTTTAGCAGATTCGTTACCTCAAGCAGAATGCTGATTATAGCGTATGTCCTCTTTGATATAGAATGATATAATAAAAGAGGATTCGACATAATCAGGAAGAGAGGCATGACGATGGGACTACGCTCTAGAAAATCCAGTAAAACTTTCTATGAATTAATAATGATCGGCTTAGCTGCTCTATCTGTCGCAACCATTTGGCAGCAAACTGGATATAATAGTCTGATCGTTTGGACAACATGGTCCATCTTCTTCCTCGACTTTCTTTATCGTTTATATAGAGCCGACAGCAAATGGGGGTTTATAAAAAGACACCCATTCATAGTCATTGCTGCCATCCCACTCGATGCCGTGTTTCAATTTGCAAGATTTGCAAGGATTCTGCACCTTTTAAGATTAAAGTCCATCACAAAATATTACACCATGCCATTCATTCGCTTCCTGAAAAGGCAGCATCTTTTAACCGTATCCGGGGCCACCTTCCTCCTGATCTTCCTTTTAATCATCCCCTTGACCTTAGTAGAAAAGGAATTGGAAAGTTACGGAGACGCATGGGTCAGCGCCATCCTATCCCTGACTTTCTTCGGGCGATCAGGATTTGAACCAGAAACGATGGCCGGTCATATTATTATCGTCATTTTCACAATTTTGGGTGTGATCATTCATGGCCTGATTATAAGCACCACCATTGATTATTTCCTCCAAACTCCGGTCATTCAATCAATTAAAAATAAATTCATTGAGAAATGAAGCCGCCGTCCTCGGGCGGCTTTTTTAAATTTCATCCTAAGGTCAAACGTTTAATGACACTTCTAAAAAGGTATCATACCCGAAACAACCATTTTCTGGAGGTGGAATAATGAGCGACCAGAAGCGGAATAAATTATCTGAGAAAGACCAAAGCTTCAAAGAAAAACTTAAAAAAGAAAACTTGATGGACGGAATTCCCGATGAAGAAGTAAAAAAAGAAGAACGGGAACAGGAAAAAGGAAGAAAATCAAAGCAGGATTCTGTAACAGAAGAAGATTATGACGAAGATCTTCGTCCTTGATTACGTTAGTGAGGTGTAAGATTGGCAACGTTTAAAGCTTATAAAATTGACCAGACAGAAAAAGAAGTAAACGGTTCGGTTCAAGATGTTTCTTTTGCGGACCTTCCTTCCAGTGATGTTTTAATAAACGTTCACTATTCCAGCATCAACTACAAAGATGGGATGGTCGCCCAGCCGGATAATCCCCTTGTAGAAAATTACCCCCTCATTCCAGGAATTGATTTATCTGGTGAAGTGGTTCGATCCTCCGATGCAAGATTCAAAAAAGGCGATGCTGTTTTAGCTACAAGTTATGACATTGGTGTGAATCATCATGGCGGATTTAGCGAATATGCAAGTATACCGGCGGAATGGATCGTTCATCTACCTGAAGGGCTGACTACGGAAGAAGCGATGATTTACGGTACTGCCGGCTTTACTGCAGCACTGTCCCTCCACCGTTTAGAAGTGAATGGCCTCACTCCGGACAAAGGTCCTGTGCTTGTGACTGGGGCTTCCGGTGGAGTCGGCAGCATGGCAGTAGCTATGCTCGCCAAACGAGGATACATTGTCGAAGCTAGTACGGGCAGCCCTGATCATTCCTCCTATTTAAAGGATATCGGCGCTTCAAAAGTCCTCACGCGTGAGGATGTCTTCGATGGCACTCTGCGACCATTGAGGAGCCAAAAGTGGGCGGCTGCGATCGATCCTGTTGGAGGCGAACCTCTCGCTTCCCTGCTAAGTCAACTGCAATATGGCGGCGCCGCTGCCGTCAGTGGATTAACAGGTGGAACCAAAATCCCTACTGAGGTTTATCCTTTCATATTAAGGGGTATCAGTCTTATTGGTATTGATTCTGTCCAATGCCCAATGGATCAGCGGAAAAAAGTCTGGCATCGAATGGCTAATGATTTAAAAATTAAAGAAACCTTTGACCGTATCAAAGTGGTCCATTCATTGACTGAAGTGAATGAGACCCTTGAACAAATCCTCAAAGGTCATACACGTGGTCGTTCTATCGTCAAACTTATGTAATTGGTAGTCTTTCAAAACGCACACTATTGACATGTGATGAATTAGGGGTTATACTACTCTAATAGTGCCTTCTTAAGAAGGTAACTCGGAAAAGAAAAGAGTGATTAGTATGAGACTGGCATTCTGCTACGTTTTGATACAACTTAATCACACTGGATCAGCTTCGGAGCTGTAAGGATGCAATAGAGGTAGGGATTGCGTCGTTTAAGTTGCCAAAAACTACCATGTGGAATTTTTAACCGCGGCAATAACATGGAAAAACCATCATACTTGTGGAAATCACAAGTTGGTAAAACTTGATATTTTCCGAAAGACTATAAAGCGAGGGAGACAACAGTCTTCCTCGCTTTTCCAATTTACATAGGTCCATAAACTTTAAACATGGTAATATAATCGTTAGAAGACCGGAAGGAGACCTGCTTCATGCCCCATTACTTAAACCGTTTTGAACCGGAAGATGTCCGTTTCCTTTTGGATTTAGCCGAATTTAAAGATGCTGTATTTGATATGCTTGAAGACGTACGGGAAAGTGTAAAGGTTGAAATCAGCTATGAGATTCTTGATGAACCAGATGGAGAAGCATTAATCCGCCCAATCATCCAATTACAGGAAAAGAAAGCGTTTTCAGAAGAGGATTTGGAAACTTTCCGAAGATCGGGTTTTTCCATCGATGGTCAATCCTTTGCTAATGGAGATTATGCCATGCAGCAAATTTTTGGAACGGATTATAGAATCCTTGCCGTCACTGAAGATGAAGACGGTCCCTTTTTCACTATTGAAATGCCTTATAGAGATTTCCAACAAAAAATCAAAGCTAGGAACTTGAAAGAATAGACATCTGCCACCAAAAAAGCCCATGCTCTGCATGGGCTTTCGTTAGGATTACGTTGGTTTTCAGGTATGAATATGTTTCACACGGCCAACCTGACCATCCTCCAGGCGTACCTTTATTCCGTGCGGATGATTCGGTGATTTGGTGAGAATATCTTTCACTTTCCCGGTGGTCAGGGCACCCGTCCGCTGATCTTTCTTCAGAACAATATCGACTTCCGCGCCGACTTTTATATCATTTCGTTTTTGTCCATTCATCAGTTGGAACCTCCACATTCAGTCTATTACGTATTCTATCACACAAACCGTTCCCTTGAACAAACTCCCTATCAGATGACCTGAAAACGAACGTAAAAAAGCACCCTTTGCAGAGTGCTTTTTAAGTATTAGCTACTGTAATCATATTGATTTTGGATCTTACCTTCTTTTGTATGAATCACTGCGGATGTCCCTTTGTTCTGTGCAATTTCTTTCGCGCGATCGATAGCCTCCTGTTTATTTTCATAAACTTTGGTCGGCTGGTCTGCTCCTTCTGCCTGTACGGCCCAACCCTCTTCATGAGAAACTACATGTTCCGCTTGATTTCTACTATCAGCCACTTTGAATTCCTCCTTGAATATTTAGTATATAAGCTATATATCCCGTTCAGAAAAGGAGTAAACCTAAGATTAACCATCCATTGACATTTTTTGTTGGATACTTCCATCTTTTCTATGAATGACTACTGGAGTCCCCTTGTTAGTGGCAATTTCTTTGGCCCTCTCTACGGCTTCCTGCTTGTTTTCGAATACGTCTGACGGTTGTTTTGCATCTTCTGCTTTTACAGCCCAGCCATCTTCATGGACGACTACATGCTCGCCCTTTTCCAACAATTCCGGCCGGCTCTCCCCTTTCTGATCTTCATCGTCTCTTGTTTTCAAGTTTTGATCACTCATCTGTTTCACACGATTGATTTCTTTTTCATCTGCATTTTCATACCATTCTTTCGCCTGCTCGGTAGCGATCGGAATAGCCTGCTCCTCTTTATAGCCCTCATCAATCATCGCATTCGCAATGTCAATCGCTTTTTTTCGGACCGGGGTTTCCATATTCTTAAAGGAACTTGGGTAATCCTCTGTATCCCATGGCATTTCGAACACTCTCCTTATTTTATTATACGTTTATTATTCCCTTGCTTTGAAAACCATTAAACCAATGGGGGACCTTCGTCGAATTGAAAATCGAGGAAAAATAAGATACGATATTCACATTAACAAGTTAGAAAAAGTGACATGGTTTGATAATTTCTGACCACAAGATCACCGCCCTTCCATCCCTACTACAATAAACTACATAGGAGGTTTTCACTTGAACACGAGCATTCATCCTCTAGGTGATCAGTCCCTAATCATAGATTTCGGAGAATCTATTGATGAAAAGACAAATCAACTAGTACGTCAAACAGCTGCCAGGCTGGATGAAATACAACCCGCGTGGATGATTGAATACATCCCGGCATTTTCTACACTGACTATTCTCTACGACCCTTTTTACATAGCAAAGCAACTAAATGACCAAACCACGCTCCCGTTTGATTGGGCCCGGGATGAGGTGCAGAATCTTCTTTCTCAATCCTCCTCTTATGAATCAGAAACAAGGACTATTGAGCTCCCGGTCTGTTATGGGGGAGATTTAGGACCTGATCTTGCATTTGTAGCTTCCCATAATCACTTGAGTGAAGAAGAAGTGATTGAGGCCCATCTCAATGGAAACTACCTGGTTTATATGATTGGTTTCGCTCCAGGATTTCCTTATATTGGTGGCATGGATAAAAAAATAGCTGCTCCACGGCGTGATGAGCCGAGGCTTTCCATACCAGCAGGTTCCGTAGGGATTGCCGGTGAACAGACAGGCGTATACCCTATTGAAACACCCGGTGGTTGGCAATTGATTGGAAGAACTCCTTCTGCCCTGTTTAATCCTCGGAGAGAGCATCCTTCCCTCCTTCAAGCTGGAGACCGGATTCGTTTTACACGCATTAATGAAACGGAATATGAAAGATTAAAGGAGGAGGGCAAATGATTTCCGTATTGAAATCAGGATTGATGACGACTCTTCAGGATACAGGCCGGTATGGTTACCAAAAAGACGGGGTCATCGTGAGCGGAGCTATGGATTTGAAAGCTCACCGAATTGCAAATCTTCTCGTAGGTAATTCAGAAAACGAGGCTACGTTGGAAATTACACTTATGGGGCCGGTGCTGGAATTTGAAGAAGATGCACTCATCGCCTTATGTGGAGGTAACCTTACTCCAATTATCGATGGTGAAAGCGTTTCAATGTGGAAACCTGTATACATAAAAAAAGGAAGTGAGCTCCGCTTCGGTCAGCCAAAACAAGGATTCAGAAGCTACCTTTCCATATCAGGGGGCTTTAAAGTGAAACAAGTGATGGGCAGTTCTTCCACTTATCTCAGGGCCAACATCGGGGGTTTTGAAGGGCGGACAATGGAAAAAGGTGACCGCCTAGAGCGAGGGAACATGAGTTTACGTTCCGAACGTTTGAACGAACAGCTGCCACCATTGAAGAAGGCTCAGCCTTTTACAGCCTTCCCTTGGTTTGTCGCCCCTGAATTCACAGAGTACATCACTGACGAACACCCAATTCGAGTGATACCAGGCAGAGAAATCGATCTTTTCACAGAGGAAAGCAAAGAACTCTTTTTTAAAGACGGGTTTCAAATCGATTCTAAATCCGACCGTATGGGCTACCGTTTAAATGGCTCATCGTTAAGCCTTAAAGTGAAAAAAGATATCATCTCAGAAGCCGTCATGTTCGGTACAGTTCAAGTACCTCCAGATGGCAATCCAATCGTACTTTTGGCTGACCATCAAACGACGGGCGGCTACCCGAAAATCGCCCAAGTAGCTTCCGTCGATCTGCCAAAAATTGCACAGATGCGTCCCGGAGATTCTATGAGGTTCTCCCTCATTACACATGAAAAAGCCCAACAGCTGCTTCTGGAAGAAGAAAGAAATTTGAAGCAGTTAGAGAGAGGAATAATATCCAAGCTTCATTAAGGAGGAGAATATATGCATATTGTGGATTTGAATTGTGACATGGGTGAAAGTTTCGGCCGATATACTATTGGCCGTGATGAAGAGATATTAAAATATGTAACATCAGCGAATATCGCGTGCGGTTATCATGCAGGCGATCCAACGATCATGAGAAAGACCGTGGCTATGGCTTTGGAGCATAACGTTGGGATCGGTGCTCATCCCGGTCTGCCGGACCTATCAGGGTTCGGCAGGAGACCGATGGATATTTCTGAAGAGGAAGCATATGATATGGTCGTTTACCAAATCGGTGCTCTTAAAGGTTTTGTGGATACAGAAGGCGGAAACTTGCAGCATGTTAAGCCTCACGGCGCCCTCTTTAACATGGCAGCAAAAGATCCACAGTTATCAGCAGCGATTGCCCGGGCCGTCTACGATGTAGATCCTGAACTCGTCCTTTTCGGGCTCGCAGGTAGCGAACTAGTAAAAGCAGGCCGAGAAAAAGGTCTCAAGACAGCAAGTGAAGTGTTTTCTGATCGTACCTATCAGCCGGATGGAACCCTCACTTCACGTCGAGAAGCGAATGCTCTTATTACGGACCATACGCAGGCCGTCGATCAAGTCATCCGTATGATCAAAGAGAACAAAGTTCGGACAGTCGATCACTCTGATATTGACATCGAGGCTCAAACCATTTGTATCCATGGAGATGGAGCAAGTGCCATAGAATTCGCACGCTATATTACAGAAGCTCTGAAAGATTCAGAAATCAAACTTCAATCCATTGGTCAATTTCTCACGAAGTAATGGAAGCTGCGTATACCAACCTACTATTTAATGCAAAGGAGATCCCCCTATGAAAGAACAATCTACGAGAAGTCTCCTGTTAGGAGCCGCGTTCCTTATGGCAACATCTGCTATCGGCCCTGGCTTCCTGACACAAACGACTCATTTTACGGAACAACTTGCTGCAAGTTTTGGCTTTGTCATCCTTATATCGATCATCATTGATATTGGAGCTCAGCTGAACATATGGCGAATCATAGCCGTTTCAGAAAAGCCTGCTCAAGACATCGCCAACAGCTTACTCCCAGGACTTGGAGTCTTTTTATCTGTCCTCATCGTCGCTGGTGGATTAGCGTTTAACATTGGAAACATTGCCGGAGCAGGACTTGGCACGAATGTCCTTTTCGGCATTTCCCCGGAAATGGGAGCTTTATTCAGCGGTATTGTCGCTGTTGCTGTCTTCCTCGTGCGTGAGGCTGGTAAAGTCATGGACCGGTTTGCACAAATTGCAGGGTTCGTTATGATTGCCTTGACGATCTTCGTCATGTTTTCTGCCCAACCCCCTGTCGGAGAGGCCATTTCCAAGACATTTGTCCCGGACACGATTGATTTTCTTGCCATTATCACACTTGTCGGTGGAACCGTTGGCGGTTATATCACCTTTGCGGGTGGACACCGCCTCTTAGATGCAGGGGTAAAAGGGAAGAAAGCTCTTCCTCAGGTAACGAAAAGCTCAGTTTCCGCCATAGGAATCGCCTCGATTATGCGTATTTTCCTATTCCTGGCATCTTTAGGCGTCGTCGCTTCCGGCTTCACGTTGAACCCTGAAAACCCGCCAGCCTCCGTATTCCAGGCAGCCGCTGGAAACATCGGATATAAGATATTTGGTGTCATCATGTGGGCTGCAGCCGTAACGTCTGTCGTAGGGGCTGCCTATACATCCGTATCTTTCATTCGAACATTCAGTAAAACGATCAACAAATATCATAAGTGGTTCATCGTCGGGTTCATCGTCCTTTCCACGACTGTTTTTGTTTCCGTAGGTAAACCCGTCAAAGTCTTGATCCTTGTCGGTTCATTGAATGGATTGATCCTTCCGATAGCTCTTGGCGTTATGCTTGTGGCTGCATACAAGCAGCGAATCGTCGGAGATTATAAACACCCTCTTTGGCTGACTATATTCGGTGTTCTTATCGTAATTGCCATGTCCTTCATGGGGGCGATGTCGCTCATTCAAGGCATTCCGCAACTGTTCAGTTAACCCCTCTGAGAGCTCAGTTCTACTGAGCTCTTTTTCTTTGAATCGAATCATGCTTCATATTCATAGGACTTGTGAGAAGTTGTCCAGGATATGAATTGGACCTACGCCACACCCATCGTTACAAGACAAACCCTTTTCTCTCGTTTTTTTCCTGAATGAGTCTTACACTGAACCTAACGATAAATAAGGAGTGATCATTTTGAATGAGCACGATACATGGAAACACGTAGATCAATATTTCATCGACCGGTTATTACCCGAAGACTCCCTCATGAAGCAGGTGCATAAAGAAAACGAACAAGCAGGTCTACCCGCAATTGATGTTTCTCCATTACAAGGGAAATTGCTTCACTTCTTTATAAAAATGAAAGCCGCAGCAAATGTTCTGGAAATCGGCACACTAGGAGGCTACAGTACAATCTGGATGGCAAAAGCACTGCCAGGTCATGGGAAAGTCACCACCCTCGAATTCAACCCGAAACACGCGGAAGTAGCCAGTCGTAATCTTAAAGAAACAGGATTCGAAAATCGAGTGGAAGTGATCGTAGGACCTGCTTTGGATACGCTGCCCACGCTCTCTGAACGGGAACCTTTTGACTTTATTTTTGTTGATGCTGATAAAAACAACAATAGCCGCTATATCGAGGAAGTATTGAAACTCTCCCAGCCAGGTACAGCGATTCTTGTTGATAATGTCGTCAGAGATGGAAAAGTATTGGATAAGGAAAGTGATGATAAGAGCGTTCAGGGAATCAGAGAAATGTTTGATTTGTTGAACACTCATCCCAATCTCGATGCCACTGCTTTTCAAACGGTCGGAAGTAAAGGCTACGATGGTTTCGTGTTGGCTCTCGTAAAATGAACAAAAAATAGAGGGTTCCTTTTTCAGGAATCCTCTATTCTAGTTCAATCCATATCGCAGTCCTATCATCGATGTGCCCCCCTTGATGCTGGAGGTGATTTGTCAACTCTTCGATATAAGGGGCAAGACCCACCTCCTCAATTTGATAATAGGTCTCTTCAAGGGTAAGGTCCGGATGAAAAAGACCATCCGAGAGAATCAGTAACTTCTGTCCTCCCTCTCGCTTGAACGCCCCGTAGTCAAGATGATCCATTACTTCCGGCATCCCGTTTGCAACGGTGTAGCCTTCTTCCATATTCGCTAAACGCCTGTTGTAGCGAAGTCTGTTCAGACGTATATCAAAGTATCTCTCAGGAGGAAGATCCCTTCCCCTTTTCCGATCTTCTCCCCGTTTCCGTTCAGCCCTTAAGCTAATTCCTTTTACCGAATCTTTCGTAACCACCATACAGTTCCCCTCTGCATCTCCAGAAAGAATCATACAGTCTCCAAGTTGAACGAAATAAATCCAGTTCTCTGTGATCTCCACAGCTGCCAAACATGTGGACCATCGTTCCTCACCAAGGTCTGTCCGTATAGAATAGTCGTCCATCTTTTCTTTCAGTAAAACGTTCGCTTCGCTCACTACTTCAACCAGATTTTCTTCCTTTTCCATGCGTTCCAAACGCTCTTTGAAGATTTGCGCAGCCAGATAAGCTCCATTATGTCCATCTTCATCTTGAAAACAGACGAGAGGTGTTGCTCCATCCAACACCCCATATATACAGGCTGCATCATTTAGAACAAATGCATCTTCACATTCTTTTTTCACCGGACTTTTCTCTTGGAGATGAGTAACCATAATATTTTTCACAGGCTGCCTCCTATATCCTTCCAGTCTTCTTTTAACATCCCATAGACGACATGATCTGTATACTCCCCATAAAGAAGAGCTGCCTGACGAATCGTGCCTTCCTGCTTAAACCCAAGACGCTCGGGAACTCCCCGGCTTTTAATATTTTTTGAAGCTGCGCGTATTTCGATGCGGTTCATTCCAAGGGTATCGAAGGCGTATTGAAATAGGACGCGACAGGCACGGGTAAGAAGCCCTTTCCCTTTATGCTCTACCCCCATCCAGTACCCAATGCTTGTCACTTTGTTTTTTTCATCGATTTCATGAAAGTCCACCACCCCTGCAATCCTTCCATTAAAGAGGATGAGAATCGTCAGACCGTTGTTCTCTGCATATCGCTGCAGACTCATTTTTATGTAATTTCTAGTATCTTCGACTTCGTTCGTAACATCGATCCACGGCAGCCAAGTCCGGATATGTTCTCTGGAATGATCCGATAATTCAAACAATTCTTGTGCATCACGATGATCAATCATTTTTAATGATAGTTCTTCATCAACTTTGTACGCAAACATATTTCTTCCCCCTTTTCCTTCTGTGGTCCATGTATTCGACACAATCCACGCTTCTTCCTGCATAAAAAAGACGACAGTACATGTCTGTCGTCTTTTCATCATTTATGGCTTTAGAATGAGTTTCCCTTTGGTTTTTCTCCCCTGTAGGCTCTCATGGACATGGGAAGCTTCACTCAATGGAAATACGCCTCCGATGGTCATCTTCAGTTCACCTGTCACTGCCATTTCCAACAATTGATTTAAACTCTCTTGAAAGAGTTTCTTTTTTTTCATCACTTGAGGCAGGAAGAAACCGATGACAGATAAATTCCTATTCATGAGACCAGCGGGATACAGATGCGCAGGTTCTCCGCTCGCTGCACCATATACCACGATTCTACCGAAGGGACTCATACATTTCACTGTCTCCTGAAAAATGCTTCCGCCGACCATTTCAAGAGCGATATCCACCCCGTTACCACCAGTAAGGGAGAGCACTTCGTCCCACCACTCTGTATTCGTATAATTAACCGCGTGATCTGCACCTAGACCCAAAGCGTAAGTCAACTTTTCATCCGTGCTGGCCGTGGCAATCACTCGTCCAGCACCAAATTTCCTGGCAAGTTGGACAGCAAGAGACCCTACGCCACCTGCTGCAGCGTGAACAAGTACCGTTTCCCCTACCCGCATGCGCCCCATTGTCAATAGAATATGATAAGCGGTAAGCCCTTGCAAAGGCAGAGCGACGGCCGTCTCATCAGTCATTTCATTTGGTATGGGAATCAAGGTCTTCTCTTTTGTTTTCACATATTCCGCATAGCCGCCTGAACCAATAAGGGTAACTACACGGTCGCCTTTATGGAAACGACTGGCTCCTGGCCCTGTTTCCTCTATGACTCCTGCTACTTCGGCACCTGGAACAAATGGAAGTGGGGTAGGAACGACATACGCTCCTTCTCGTCTTGCGGTATCCGCATAGTTTACACCGATGGCTTGAACCTTAACCAGGACCTCACCCTCCTCAAGCGTCGGGACATCGATCTCCACCTGGTGCAGCACCTCGGGACCTCCGTAGTCTTCGAATTGAATGGCCTTCATTTTCTCCCTCCTTATCTACCTACGAAATTAGGTTTCCTTTTATCTTTGAAAGCCTGCACACCTTCTTTATGATCTTCCGTCGATACCATCATAGCCTGGGTGATTCTTTCCTGTTCAAGGATCGAAGCAAGATCAGACTGCTCTGCCTGATCGACGATTTTTTTCATCATCCCCATAGCTCTTCCCGGACCTTTGGAAAGAGTAAGTGCGTAATTCATAGCTTCTTCCTCTAAATCTGCAAGTGGGATTACCCGGTTGACCAGCCCCCACTCAGCAGCTGTCTCTACAGGAATCGGTTCTGCCCGGAATAACAGCTCTTTTGTACGATAAGGTCCGATCAGTCTGGACAGGAAGTAATGGCCTCCTCCATCCGCTACGAGCCCTACCTGTGCAAAACTAAGAACGAATTTACTTTCTTCTCCTGCAAGGATTTGATCACAGGCGAGAGCGAGATTGAAACCGGCACCGGCCGCGTACCCATGAACAACTGCGATCACAGGTTTAGCTAAATCTTTTATTTTTAAAATTAATCGATTCAGCTCGCCAACATGGTCATACAATTGCTGCGCATCTCCAGAGCCCATGGACTTCACGTCCCCTCCCGCAGAAAAAGAACGCCCGCTCCCTGATAGAACGACAACTTTCACTTCATCGTTTTTTTCAGCCTCCGTGACCGCTTCCTGAAGTCCGAGAATCATTTGATCTGAGAATGCATTAAGAGCTTCCGGTCTGTTTAATACACAACTTAATACAGGTCCTTTCAAATCAACCGTCACATGTTCATTTCCTAATTTCATCCTGCCCTCTCCTTTTTACGATATATATTGTCCTGCCTCAATCATTCGATCAGCTACCCTGCGGTTCCTCTCAATAGATCCTTCTTCTTGATATTCGCTGAATAGTAGGCTCATACGACGAAGGGTTTGAACACGCTCCTCTCCATTCAGCAATGCGGATAACAGCTGGGTCATGGACTTTTGGACGTCCAATGCCGACTGTTCAATTAAAGCGGTAGTCAGCATCTCTTTTAAATCAAGCTCTGGATCCTGTGCCCTCGCGGCTTTTCCCGTACGAATAACAGCAGACTCGACCTTATATATTTCTATCGCAACATCAGCTAATTTCATTAATACTTCCTGTTCTTCTTTGATGCTTTCCCCATATATCCTGAAGGCTGTTCCAGCACTCACCAAAAATAAATCCTTAAATAAAGCAACGGCTTCAAGCCCTGAGTCAGAATTTTTGAACCCACCATTCTTTAAAGAAAACTCTGCTCTTTCCATAAGGGTGACTGCAGAAAACTCACCTTTGGCTGCTTTTTGAAGAAACGCAGATGGAATCAAGAGCCGGTTAATTTCATTCGTTCCTTCAAAAATCCTGTTGATTCTTGAATCCCGGTATGCCTGTTCAATCGGATAATCTTTCATAAACCCTGCTCCTCCATGGAGCTGAAGAACGTCATCCACCACTTTATCCAAGGTTTCCGAACCTGTAACTTTGCATATCGCTGCTTCTATTCGGTGTTCATTCATCGCCTTAGCTGTCGATTTGGTTTCCTCCGTATCATCATGATTATAAAGGGAAGCCTCTATATGACCACCTGAGCGGTAAAGCAAGGACTCAACACCATACATTTGGACAGCCATGCCCGTGATTTTTTCCTTCGTCGCAGGAAAATCAGCAATCCTCCTGTTAAATTGTTTCCGTTCCTTGATATGGGAGATTCCCTGCTGGAAAGCATATTTGGAAGCCCCTAATGTGGCAAATCCCAAGTTGAACCTGCCTAAGTTGAGAACATTGAGAGCTATCAAATGCCCCTTTCCAACATCCCCTAACAAATTCTCCACGGGGACCTCGCAATGATCCAGAATGATGGAGCAGGTCGAGGAACCTTTAATCCCCATCTTCTGTTCTTCCGGTCCAACGAACAAACCAGGAAAGTCTTTCTCAACAATAAAAGCGGAAAAATGCTGCCCGTCCACCTTCGCATAAACGATAAAAGTATCCGAAAATGCAGCATTAGTAATATAGATCTTCGTGCCATTCAGTAGATAATGGGAGCCGCTATCATTCAAAACTGCCGTAGTCCTTGCCGAAAGAGCATCGGAACCAGCCTCAGGTTCTGTTAGACAATATGCTCCTATGAATTCACCAGAAGCAAGCTTCGGCAGATATTTCTCCTTTTGGCGAGCCGTTCCGAAATAGGTGATGGGTAAGGTGGCGATACATGTATGGTTGGAATGAGCGACACTATAACCACCTCCACTTCCCAGAGCTTCTCCAACTATTCCTTTGCTGATTTTATCCAGACCAAGTCCTCCATAACATTCAGGAATACTATGTCCAAGAAGACCCAACTCGCCGGCCAGCCTCATTTTTTCCGCAACAAAATCAAAATCACCGTTCTCTATTTGCTTCATGTTCGGGTGAATTTCCCGGGTAATAAATTGTCGAGCAGTGGCTCCTATCATCCTTTGTTCATCGCTACGATCTTCCGGCGTGAACACAGCCCCCTCAGTCGTCTGTCCAATCAGGAATTGTCCACCTCGAACGTCGTGATGAACTGCCATCTTATGTTTCCTCCTTAATTTGACCGGTTTTCCGGTCATACGTCAGCACGGTTGGGAACGCCCCCTCCTGTGCTGCAAAATCGATTTCCTTCGGATCAAGACCGGCTTTCAACAACATTTTACCTACCCTGCAATTTCTCAGTAAATCTTGAGCTCTATCTGTGGATTTGTAAAAACCGAGAGCGGTCATCGCAGCATCCGATAGTTCCCATTCATGTTGCTTTTGCATGTAATAGACAAGACTCCCTGCCCCGTAGAAGTCTTCCACAGAATATTTACCACTTGAACCTGCACACACGAGAACGACTTCCTCCCCTGGATGACGGGAAATCATATGATCAGCCATGTAAGGGTTATTCAAAAGGGAGGAAGCATATAAAGCAGATGCCTTCCTCGATTGATGCAGAGCTACCGTTCCATTCGTCGTTGTCAGTAAGAGATGTTTATTTTTTATGACCGGTTTTAAGTAAGTCCGCAATGGAGGTTCGAACCCATCAATTTTTCTCCCTTGATCTTCGCCCGCCATTAAGAAGGACGATTGAAAGGTCTTCGACTTCCGGCGGGCTTCATCTGCATTGTAAACCGGTATTACACTGAAAGCTCCATCAGCGATCGCTGCTGTAATGGTCGAAGTCGCAAATAATATATCAAATACAACGACTACTTTCCCTTTGAGCTCTTCCGGCTTAATGTCTTCTTTTTTAAAAAGGATTTCGACTGTTCCCATATTAGAGGCCTGCTGTTTGTTCCGCATGACGGATCAATCCGTTTACAAAGACATCCATACTCGCGAACCTTGGATCTTTTGTCTGCCCCTGTTTGTAACGGTAGTAGATCTGCTGGACAATCCCCGCCAGTTTGAAATATGCGAAGGTCAAATAAAAGTCAATGCCATCTAAATCACGACCGCTTTTCACCGCATAGCTGTGGATGAATTCATCTCTTGTGTAAAAACCTTTTTGAACAGTGACCGGCGTATGTCCCAATCCTGTTTTCAACAGGTCCGGATCGTCATCCTGAATCCAATAACTCATAGCCGCACCGACATCCACTAGAGGATCTCCCACGGTTGTCATTTCCCAGTCAAACAATCCGATCATTTTTGATGGATCATCATAACTGAACATGGCATTATTCAATTTGTAGTCATAATGGATAATAGATGCCTCGACAGATGCAGGAAGATGATCGATCAGCCACTGCTTCAAGCGGGCTCCTGATACAACATCATCTGTTCTGGCTTTATCATACCTTTGGATCCATCCATGGACCTGTCTTTCCATAAAGCCAGCCGGCTTTACCATTTCCATCAAGGAAGTTTCACGGTAATCCAATGAATGTAGTTCCACCAGCCGGTCGACCATTGCTGCAGAAACTTTCTCCCCAATCACACCTTCACCCTTCACACTTTCAGGAAGCGCTTGATCATAAACGTTCCCTGCCCGCCGTTCCATGAGGAAAAATGGGCAGCCAAGCACATCCCCTTCTTCAAAAAGGTAAGGTTCAGGTGCCAAAGGAAAAACAGGATATAAGGATTGCAGAACCTTAAATTCACGCTCCATGTCGTGAGCCTTCGGGGCAACAGGACCAATGGGCGGCCGTCTTAATACCGCTTTCCATTCTCCCGCTGTCAGTTCATAGGTTAAATTAGAATGTCCCGCGCCGAACTGCCTGATCACTATTTCTTCTGACGGGATATCCAGTTTTTGTCTTAAAAAATGTTCCAGTTTTCCGATATTCAGCTCTTCTCCTCGACGGACGGGCCTAGTATCTTGTGTATAAGCCATGAAGAACCTCCTTATTGAGCTGCCATTTGATAAGAAGACAAAACCGATTTCATATCATCCGTCAGAGCGACGCTTTGCTGCTGCTCGAAATCGAATTGAACAATGACAGACATCCCCGTTGCCACCCGTTCGCCTGACTCCTTTTCGAACATCTCCTGCTCTAAATGAAAACTTGACCGGCCGATTTTCACAACATGACTTCGAATGACCAGGGTCTGGTTAAAATATACTTGTTTGATGAAGTCACACTTCGTAGAGGCGAGAATGAAATTCCAATCATCTCCCACTAATGCTAAATCATTAAAAAAGCGAATCCTGGCATCTTCCATGTACACAAAAAAATTATTATTGTTCACATGACCCAGCAAATCCGTTTCACAAAACCTGACGTTCACTTCAATTTCATGCATTCTTTCTCCCCCTCAACGCATCACTTTGGAATCGTAACGATAAAATCCCTTTCCGGTCTTCCTTCCAATATCGCCGGCTTTCATTTTTTCCTCCAGGGTGGCAGAAGGCCGGTCATTCGGGTCCCCTGTTTCCTGATACTGCTGCTGCATCACATAATAGCCTACATCGATCCCTGACAAATCCATTAATTCAAAAGGGCCGATCGGATGATTCAAAGCTTTTTTCACAATTTTATCGATATCCTCAAAATCTGCATATCCACCTTCATATAAGTTCATCGCTTCTTTTTGGATAGCAAACAGGATCCGGTTAGCTACAAACCCCGAGATTTCTTTTTGCAGAAGAACCGCCGTGCGGTCCATGGCTTCGCATACTTTCATCGCCGTTGTAACCGTCTCTTTTGACGTATGTTCTCCCTGGACAACTTCGACACAATCCATAACGAGTGGTGGAAAAAAGAAGTGCATGTTGCAAATGTTTTCAGGCCTTGAGGTAGCATCTGCAATCAGGGAACTCACCATTGTCGAAGAATTAGTAGCAAAAATCGTATGGGAAGGAGCAGCTTTGTCCATGGCTGCGAATACTTGTCTTTTTACTTCCAACTTTTCAACGACGGCCTCAATAACAAGGTCCGTGTCCTCCACCGCTTCATGGAGATCTGTAGTGAATTTGAGTCGCTGAAAAGCCTCGTTCTTAGCCAGACTGGAAAGTTTATTCTTTTTGACCCATTTATCCATGATGACTGACAGTTTCTCTTCCGCTGCAGTTAGAGCATCCTCACTGATATCCTGAAGGGTGGTTTTAAACCCGGCCAACGCTCCGAGCATGGCAATTTGATGCCCCATGCTTCCTGCTCCAACCACCGTCATTTTTTCAATGGTCATACGTTTCCTCCTCGTTCTTCAATTCCACTAAGAATCATCTTCATATACAAATCAATCAGTGTCCTTTCATCCACTTCACCATCAGGATCAAACCAAAAATAACTCCAATTCGCCATACCAAGCACAGCATAGGAAATCATGTCGGCACGCATACTTTTATTAAATTCTCCCATGCATTTCCCTTCTTCCAACACCTTTTGGATGTTTTTTTGAAACTGATGACGTTTCGGTAGAATGAGAGCAGTCTTCTCTTCACTCAAGTGCCTCATTTCCTGGAAAAATACGAGCGCACTATGGCCATTCGTACGGATATTTCGGATTAACAATTCTACAAATAGATGCAGTTTTTCATGATTCGATAAATGGTGGTTGTATAGAACGCTCTCCTGCTCCTCTAACAGATGATCGATAAATGTTTCATGGATCTGAACGAGCGCATCCTCTTTGCTTTTGAAATAATAGTAAAAAGTCCCTTTCGTTACTCCATTTGCTGTGACAATATCCTGAATCGAAGTGCCCTGGAACCCTTTCTTACCGAACAGTTCGATCATGGTGTCCATCATTTTTTCTTTCACTACAATCTCCCTGCCTTTAAAAAAGTAAAATCAACAAGAGGCATGCATCCCCCCGTCAACTACAAGCACATCCCCTGTTACATAATCAGATGCCCGGCTAGCCAGGAATAGCGCTGCGCCCTTTAAATCTTCCTCTGATCCGAACCGCCCAAGCGGGGTACGATCAAGAATGAAGTCCCCTCCTTGTTCGAGTACACCTCTAGACATTTTTGTGGGAAAAAAGCCAGGCGCCAGGGCATTCACCTGAATGTTATGCATGCCCCACTTAACCGCAAGATCTTTTGTAAACGTGATGACAGCACCTTTGCTTGCGTTATACCCCACCGTTTCCATGAATCTTGGATCGGCACCACCTAAACCTGCAACAGAAGCAATGTTGATGATCTTGCCTGATTTTTGTTTGACCATATGTTCCCCTACCTTTTGAGACATGAGGAATGTTCCGGTCACATTCACATTCATTACCTTCTGGAATGCTTCTAGTGGCATTTCTAAAGAAGGGGCTCCCCACGTGGCTCCACTGTTGTTGACTAAAATATCGATCGTTCCGAACTCAGCTATTGCCTCCTCGACGACTCGATCGACATGGGATGGGATTGTGACATCACACTCAAGAGCGACGACCTTCCCACCACACTCATCTTCCAACCTGAGAGCCGTTTGTTCACAGGCTTCTTTTTTACGTGAACAGATAACTAGATCAGCTCCAGCTTCAGCAAGCCCCTCGGCAATCTGCTCCCCAAGGCCTCGACCACCCCCTGTTACGAGAGCCGTTTTACCTTTCAAATCGAAAAGATCCTTCACATGCATAGTCTCACTCCTTATACTTGGATAATTCCAGTTTGGCTATCTGCCTCCGATGTACTTCGTCCGGACCATCTGCAAGCCTTAACGTTCGAGAATTCGCCCATTGGGCAGCCAGTGTAAAATCATTGCTCACACCTGCAGCACCATGAGCTTGAATCGCCCTGTCGATGACTTTTAATGCCATATTCGGAGCCACGACCTTAATCATCGCAATCTCCGTTTTTGCTTCTTTATTTCCGACCGTATCCATCATATAAGCTGCCTTCAACGTAAGAAGCCTGGCTTGTTCAAGTTCAATGCGGGAGTCTGCGACCCATTCCCTGATCACTCCTTGATCAGCCAGCGGACGATGGAAAGCCTCCCTCTTTTGAACGCGCTTACATAATTCCTCAAGGGCACGTTCTCCAGCTCCGATTAACCGCATGCAATGATGAATTCTTCCAGGACCGAGACGTCCCTGGGCAATAGCGAATCCCTTCCCTTCTCCCCAAATCATGTTTTCTGCGGGGACACGAACACTCTGGAAATCGATTTCTGCATGGCCATGAGGCGCGTGATCATATCCGAACACAGGGAGCATCCGTTTGATTTGAACGCCAGGCGTATTCAACGGAACGAGAACCATCGACTGCTGTTCATGGCGTGGAGCATCAGGACTGGTCTTCCCCATGAAAATGGCAAATGCGCACCTCGGATCGCCGGCTCCTGAAGACCACCATTTTCGTCCATGTAGAACGTATTCATCTCCATCCCTCGTAATGCTTGCCTCGATATTGGTGGCATCAGAGGAAGCAACATCCGGCTCTGTCATGGAAAAGCAGGACCGGATTTCCCCATTGAGCAGCGGCAGCAGCCACCGTTCCTTTTGATCCTCACTCCCATAACGTGCAAGAACTTCCATGTTTCCCGTATCCGGAGCATTGCAGTTGAAGACTTCGGGACCGATTAGAGAGCGTCCCATTTCTTCGCAAAGAGGTGCATATTCTAAATTCGTTAACCCCGCACCATATGTATTATCAGGAAAGAATAAATTCCAAAGTCCTGCTTTCTTTGCTTTCGCTTTTAACTCTTCCAAAACAGGAGGTACCTGCGAAAACCGGTCGTCCTGGGCAGCCAATTGCTCTTCAAACACCCGCTCACTTGGATAAACCTGTTCCTCCATAAACGAACGGAGTTTATCAAGGTAACTTTTTACGTGATCGGAATAATCAAAGTCCATTCCTTTTCCTCCTTTCCATAACATACCAAACGGTTAGTATCTTCTATTCTATACACAATTTTCTGAAACTTCAACAAATAATGAATGACTATTCATAACTTAACATCCTATCTACCGCTCAATCCATAGGGAGCGGATAAGAAACAGTAAAAATCTCCAATAAAAAAGATGCCAGTGTACGCTGGCATCAGACCGTAGGGAAATTTTCCATGGTGTGGTAAATACCATGAACTTCAAGCTTTCATAAGCCCTCAGTACTATAAGGTATGTTATGTTCCTCTCATTGCCTTGGCTATCACCCACAATATTACAAACTATGAAGATTCTTAGAATAATAGGCACTTATACAAGCACTCTCTATGAAAAGTCATAGAATGTAGAGAAAAAACAAAGAAGGAGATGTTTTTATGAGTTGTAAAGGAAAAGACAACAGCTGCGTACGCGACGTCATCAAAGAAATCATCAAAGCTCAAGATGAAGTAGCAGGTTTGATGGATAATGGATGTTGTGATGTCAGCTGTGAGCGTTCAATCCGCGATTTGCTCTCACCTGCAGCTGAGCTTCCGCAAAACACGACGATTCCATTTATTTTGTACTGCAAAGACTGTAAACCATTCATCGGCAGCGGAGTCATCCGTAAGCAAAGAAGATTACTTGACGGCAGCTACCTTGATTGCGTGAGCTCTCCTATTTTCAGAGCGAAGAAGTTCACGGATGATGGCAAATGCGTTAAGCTTGAGCTGTTGATCCCTGTGACTGCATCCGGCGCTGAACTAGTCCGAAACTGTGGCAAAAAAGATATTTGTGACTACTTCCCTTCAAGACTGGTCGGCGAATTTCGTGCTACAGGCGTCTGTATTACTGTAGATCTTGACTGTTTCTGCAGCATTTCCTGCCTTGAGCCAACAACACCACTTATGGCTACACGCAAAGAAATGGACGACGCAATGGATCAGGCTGGAGAGTAAGTAGGAAAAGTGCGGGATGTGACTTCCTGCACTTTTTTACATAACGAATCGGGGGAACTCTCAGGGGATTAAAACGAGGACGGCGGACCATTACCCGTTCACTACCGGATTGATCCCCCACCAGCCATGACGTTTTCTTATGGTTACAATCTGACCGATATGGTATGCATTGTGCATGAATAAATTCGAAAGCGTTTCTCCCCACATCTCAAGTTTTTCTTGACTGCAGGCAGCGATTTCCTGTCTGAACAGCGCCATGACCATTTGAAAATCTGCCACGCGGCTATGCCAATCCACGCTTCCGTGATTTTGAAATGTGTCATAGTGACGCGGTCGGACAACTACTTCTTCCCCACGAAAACGACTGAGGTACCTTTCATTGTAAAAATAGAGATGATGGACGATTTCCGCAATCGAGTGGGTTTGATCATGTGCTTTTTCCATAGCTTGTGGTTCTTCCAATTCTCTAACAGCATAATTGAAGCAGACAAACCAGCTATTTTCCTCATGAACAGCTTTCAACTGTTCTAGTAACACCTCTCTTAAAGCCATTTTACCACCTCCTCTTTGCTGTTTTCCCTTTTTTGATAATCTTCAGTCAATCCTATTGGAAATGAATAGATTTACCATTTATAATGGGGGTAACTAATGACCTCTCCGACAGCTCCACTTAGAGGATCATTCATATAGAGAGGAGCTTGCAGATGGAATCGAATCAAGCATTACATGACTTTCTCTTACAGAAAGCAGATGTTCTAACAGAGGAATGGTATGATTCGTTAAACCAGCATGATGTATCAGGGGTCTATGCATCCAGAGATGATACGACCATCAATCATTTAAAAGCCCAGAATTATGAATTTCATAAATACATGCGTCAACTTTTCATTTTGGAACGGGATGAATTTTTCAGCAGCATTCAAGGGTGGATTATTGAGATTGGCCGTGATCCTCACCATTTAGAAACCCCGACTCACGAAATCATCCGAGAATTCATGCGTGTGAGGGAACAATACCTGGACTTTCTCGAAGAATTCATTGCCCAACAGGAGACAGAAGTGCCCCGAGCTCAGGAAAATAAATGGAAACGGCTCTTAATCGAAGTGTTTGATGAAATCGTGTTCAAAGTGACAGAAGAAAAATCCAAACAACTGAACAAAAAGATTGACCACCAGCAAACGGTCATCAATGAATTGAGTTCTCCACTTATTCATCTGTCCCATGAACGAGCACTGCTGCCCCTCGTTGGCAATATTGATACCGAGCGAGCAGCAGCAATCCTTGAAAACACATTAAGAAATTGTACGGAAGAACATATCGATGTTCTCTATATTGATTTATCAGGGGTTTACCTTGTAGACACGATGGTTGCCCAACAAATCTTCCAATTGATCGACAGCCTCCAGCTGATCGGTGTTTCTTCCACATTGGTGGGCATCCGACCGGAAATCGCCCAGACAGCTGTCCAGCTCGGTGTTGATTTTAAAAACATAACGACTACAGCCACCCTGTCCCAGGCGATGGCTGGTCAATCCTATTAAAAGATAGAACTCTCTTAGACGGGAGTTCTATCTTTTATTTCTTTGATCATTCTCTTTAAGAATGGAAGGGTGTACATCTCCTCCCCCCAGCACTCTTCCAGCCATTCAAGGTGGCTCTCCATCAATCCGGCCATACCACATACAGCTTCTACATGGCCTTCTAAATCAATTCGGCGATATACCTCTTCAAATTCCTGCAATGCAGAAGAAGGAAGGTCGCGCCAAGCCGATTTCATTCCAAGCTGTGCTCTCTCCGGTGTGTATTTCCTCAAAAGAATTTTAGCCAGATTCAACGCTATATCATGAGCGACTTTAACAGCCCATAGCTCATTCCCCCGGTCTGCCGCTTTCTTATACTGCAAGAAAAAGAATGCCACATCGTCGACTGCATACAGAAAATCTTCGTCTGCCAACCAAAGGTTCTGGTGTCTTCTATGTTTCTCCATACGGTCTTCAGGATCATACAGCACGTGAAAGTAATCTTTATGTATCAATGTATCTTCAGTCACGGTAAAAAGGTCGACATGCAATAAGTTTTCATATACCGCAATGATTTGAGGCGCGATGATATAAATATCATCATAAAAAATGAAGGACGCATAGCTTTCTAAATGTCGCCGTCGCTTCTTCAGGAACAAAGACTGATCTCCTTCATCAACCATCACATATATATCTACATCTGAGTGCACATCTTCTTCCCCGCGTCCCATCGAACCTTTGAGAAAGACAGCTTTTACAAGGGGGTCTTCCTTCAAACTGTCTGTAATTGCTGCTACAGCATCTGTCTGTCTCATCATATCCCTCCTAAAGATAAAGATTACACTATCATATAACAGTTTGAATTTTTTGTAAAAGAAGGGAGCTCAGTCTCCTCAGGCCACGCCTTCCATGGGCTCACCTATCCACACGTCCCATAGCTTTTTTTCGATTTCTCCACTCCTTTGCGAAGGGAGTGTCTCGAAACTACTTTCAGAAGTAGGCACTCTCTATACGAATGGAGAGCTGTATCCCTTATCTCCATCGTATGGATGGAGCTCATAACCGCTTGTTATAGAGCACTTTCTTACTATAGATAGTAATAGAGGAAGGTGCTCCTTCTTGGTGTAGGGGGTCGTTTCTCGCATGATTGAATGGGGTGGTTGGGAAGCTGCGAGACTCCCGTGGGAGAAAGAAGATCGGCGAGATCCCGCCGGGCGGTAGCCCGAGGAAGCTCGTCACTCCCCCACAGGAGAGCGAGTGGCTTCCCAGCCACCCCTGACGCTCAACCAGGCAATGAACCCCCGGAACATCTCAAACTGAGTCTTCAAGAAAAGGGAGCTTTCGTTGAATAAGCCAACTATAAAAATGAGGAACCTCCATAAAATCGGAAGTTCCTTTTTTGCAGTAATATCAACACTAAACTTTAACAGAGCCTTTGTATTTGATTCTAAAGATAGATAGAAGAAGACGCTTCTAGCATAAGGATTCCAGAAGCCGTCCCTTTGCGAGAAAGGAAGCGCATTCCTTGTGTTGTCCCATATAAAAAGAGGAACTCCTGAGAGTTCCTCTTTCGTTAATGATTATCTGATTTGACCGGTTCCCTTCATGAGAAACTTCACAGTAGTCAGAGCTGGAAGCCCCATTGGTCCCCGGGCATGCAATTTTTGTGTGGAAATGCCGATTTCTGCTCCGAATCCAAGCGCACCACCGTCAGTAAAACGTGTGGATGCATTGTGATAAAGCGCTGCTGCATCGACAAGAGCAAAGAACTTATCTGCTGCTTCCTGATCATCCGTCACGATAGCCTCAGAGTGCTTCGTACCATACGTTTCAATATGGGAGATCGCATCCGTCAGATCATCGACAGCTTTTACGGCAATATCTGTGCTCAAGTATTCATTCGCCCAGTCTTCTTCGCCGGCAAGTACAGCCCCCGGAATGATATTAAGGATATGCTCATCACCGTGTACAGAAATATTGTTTTCTTTCAATGCTGCGATAAGCGCATCTTTGTTGTCATTCAACCACTCTTTATGAACTACAAGTGTTTCGGCAGCGTTACACACCGCCGGGCGGTCTGTTTTAGCATTCACAAGGATATTAATCGCTTTTTCAACATCTGCATGCTTATCCACATAGATGTGGCAATTTCCAACGCCTGTTTCAAGTACAGGCACGGTTGCGTTCTCAACAACAGCTTGAATTAACTTGCCACCTCCACGAGGAATGAGAACGTCAATGTGTTCTTTCATTTTGAAGAGTTCATTTGTTGCTGCACGGTCTGTAGATGCGATGAATTGTACAGCTTCTTTAGGAATCTTTGTTTCTTCCAAACCACGGTGCATTACTTCAACAATGGCCTGGTTCGAATGGATGGCAGAAGATCCACCTTTCAGAACGATCGCATTTCCGGATTTCAACGCCAGTCCTGTCGCATCAACGGTAACATTCGGACGAGCTTCATATATCATACCAATGACGCCAAGGGGGGCGGTGACTTTTTCCACTTGCAATCCATTTTCAAGTGTCCAGTCCGTCAGCACTTTACCGGTCGGATCTTCAAGTTTGGAAACATCACGCAATCCTTGAGCAAATTCAGCGATACGCTCTTTGGATAGAGACAAACGATCCATAAATGCTTCCGTGAAGCCTTTTTCACGGCCATTTGTTAAATCTTTTTCATTGGCATTCAGAATCGTTTCATATTCGCGTTCAAGAACATCTGCTAAATGGTTCAACGCCTGGTTTTTCTCTTCTTCTGAAAGAATCATCAGTTTTTTCGAAGCTTTTTTTGCTTCTATTGCTTGTGCTTCAACATTCACATTTGTTGTAAGTGTCATCAAAGACCTCCTTGAGTATTTTAAACGCCTACGGGCAGGGCAACTTCTAAATGGCAGACAAAATCTTTCCGTTCAATGGCTGCTTGTTCATAGGATTCAAGTTCAGGTTCAGTCAAGCTGATCATTTCTTCCATTTCTTCAGAAGAATAATTTACGACTCCAAGACCAATTTCATCTCCGTCAAGATCATAGATGTGAACAACGGCTCCTTTTTCAAAGCGGCCTTTCACATGATGAACATTCATTGGTAGAAGGCTGCTCTTCATTTCAACCATCGATTCTTTCGCCCGATGATCGATAATGACTTCCCCTTCTGGTCCGGAATTGAAGGCAATCCACTGTTTCTTCTGATCAAGGTTTTCAGAGTCTGTCGTCGTTTCAAAGTACGTTCCTGTTGCATTACCGTATACAGCATCATAAACGATATTCGGCGTGTTGGCTTTTCCTAAGAAGGAAGCAATGCCGGATGCCATGGAAATCTTAAAGGCATCAATTTTGGATTTCATACCGCCTGTTCCAACTGCACTGCCTGGATCACCAGCTGCGGCTTCGATTTCTGGAGTAATTTCGTGGACTTTGTCGAGTAGTTTTGCATTCTCATCTTTTCTAGGGTCTGCATCATAAAGGCCATCAATATCAGATAGAATGATCAATTGGTCGGCGTCCACTAGACCTGCAACTTTAGCAGAGAGTGTATCATTATCACCGAACTTCAAACGGTCGATTGTAATAGTGTCGTTTTCGTTGACGATTGGTATGATTCCGCGTTCCAGTAGGACATTGATGGTGTTTCTTGCGTTGTTGTAGCGGTCTTCATCAGAAAAGTCACTGCGAGTAATGAGGATTTGAGAACCCATATAGCCATGGGATAGGAAAAGATCGGAATAAGATTCCATCAACAATCCCTGACCGATGGATGCGGCCGCTTGCTTTTCAGGCAAGGCGCTCGGGCGCTCAAGGCATCCGAGTTTACGATAACCTGCAGCTACGGCACCTGAGGATACGAGTAGAACTTCGTGGCCGTCGTCTTTCAGTTGAACGACTTCATCTACTAATTTTTCTAATTTACGGCGGCTTACTTCACCGTGCATGCTGGTGAGGGAACTACTCCCTATTTTAATTACTACCCTTTTTTTATCTTGACTCAACATATCACTCCTGTTTAACTTTTTCGCGTCTGTCATCTATCGTTACTTACTACCTACAAGTAATCCTTCAAGTTCTTTGCTCAATTCTTTTGAACGGCTGGCTGCTCCACGTACTGCTTCAGAAATCGCGTGGCCTCCACCCGCCTGATTAAGCGCATCAAGACCTGCAGCTGTCGTTCCATTCGGAGATGTCACATTTTCACGTAGTTCTGTCGGACTCTCATCACGTTCAAGCATCATTTTTGCTGCTCCCAGCAAAGTTTGAGCTCCAATTTCACGTAGAGTTTCACGATCCATGCCTTCCGCACGACCTGTTTCTTCTATATGCTCCATAAGGTAATAGAAGTAAGCGGGGCCGCTTCCTGCTATTCCTGTAAATACATCCATTTTATCTTCTTCGATAACGAATACTTCGCCAATGGATTTCAATAGATCTTTAGCTACAAGGACATTGTCCATGTCTGCAAAACGCCCTGGTGTAATAGCTGTTGCTGATTCACGCAGCATGCTTGATGTGTTAGGCATAACACGAATCACTTGTTGTCCTTCATTCAATCTTTCTTCCATATATGATGTTGAGATTCCCGCAAGTACTGAAACAAGCACTTGATTTGGTGTCAATTTATCTTTTAAGTCATCGAGTACAGCATCGATATCTTTCGGTTTCATTGCCAGAATGAACTGGTCAACTTCTGCGAAATTTAAATCTGCTTTTAATACTGTACGTACGCCATATTGATGATTGATCTCGTTTAAACGTTCTTGATTACTTCTATTGGTCACGATGATGTTCTCAGCTGGAATATTACCGGATTCCACCATGCCTGAAATCATCGCTTCAGCCATTGAGCCTGCACCTAGAAAAGCAATCGTTTGTTTAATCATATTGGGTTAATCTCTCCCGTTCGCATTTTTTGTTCGCTTTATTTAAGACGTTTTTCATCATAACATTGGGCAAAACTTATTCAAGGGGTTTTTGGCAAGTCGGGTTTATATAAGCCAATTAGTTAGTGTAAACGGTTTCACCGCGAGGTATTTCCATTTCATCGCTTCTCATCGCAAATAATCTCGTCTCATACCTATATTTGCGCATTGAATTTTTAAGAATAGCCGGAGAAACCTAAATTGAGGGAATTATCTGACTAATAAAGTCCTTAAAAAGCCATATAAAAAACCATCTGTTGAATATCTCAACAGATGGTTAACCTTCATGGATAAAATGATTTAGCTTTACAAGCTGTTGGTTCAATTCACCAATGGGTACAAAACGGGCTTTTCGGAATAATTCTTTCCCTTCCGAGTAAATGAGAACAGCAGGCACAGTCATGACAGAATATTCTCCTGCTACCTGAGGGATTTCATCCGCATTTACCTGCCTGGCTTCAATTCTAGGATAATCTTTCAATAAGTTCTCTACTTGAGGACGTAGACCATGACATACGGAGCATCCCGGTCGTGAAACGTATACAATTGATAGAGAATGGTCGTGAACGAATGTGTTTAATTCTTCGATGGTGTTTACAAATTCCACTTTTCTCACCTCTCTTACATTATAGCAAGGAATAGAACGAATTGCCTGTCATGACGCTCAATTCAAACGATCAGGATGGACTTCCCGATGATTTTTCGTTTCAACTTCTTTGAAAAGGTCTTCCCTTGCTGATTGTGGCAAGGGGGTTTGAGTGGCCTGGTTCGGATTCAACATCCGCTTCAGCGACAGAATTTGATCTCTGAGCTCATCTATGTCCTGTTTTGTTGCAGGTTTCATATGATCCTTCAATTCAAACCCTACCTGGCCATTCGGCTCTAATGTCGCTGACTTTACATCGGCTATGGAAGAGATACTGCTTTGTCTCAGCTTCATTTCCAACTGATCTACAGTAAATCGCAGCTTCTATATATTCCTTTCATTCATCTGTCCATTTTCAATAACAGAGACAGCACGCCCGGTCAGGAACCGTTCCATAAAGTCGAATTTTACCTGTGTAAATTCCATCAGAATCAAAGTAACGACAAGAACGCCACCCACACCAAAAGTCACCCATATATTTTTCCCGGCTACTGGTTGAATCAACAGGGAGCCAATAGCGATCATGATCACCGTTTGTGACAATGTCATCTGCGAGATCGACTTCCTACCGGCAACCCGGAGAATGATTGTACCTATGATAATGATAAGAACTGATTTCCATACCCAGTCCATACTAGCCACCTCTTCAATCGATAAGAATAGGAAGATCCACGTGAAACTTTGAAAAAACAACAAATAAGGGAGGGATATCTGTGATGGGGTGCCTCCCCCGTTGCTTTCTTTCCAAGACTATTTATGTATTCGTTTCTGCTAAAGGATAAAAAGCCATGGCTTAAAATGAATCATCCATCATGGATAATCTCTCCTGATTCTTTGAAGAATATCCATAATAATATCAGAAGTCGTTCCTTCGATTTTCAGTCCTGCTTTTGTTTAACCCCTTTTCCTATTTATAAAACACCTTCTTGATATCCCAGTCATCCTTCCCTCTATAACCTCTCAGGCAAGCAGAGCGGTCCATAGAAGGAGACACAAAGAAAAAGAACTGACATCCGTCAGTTCTTTACCCTTCCATTTGTTTGTTCTTATAAAGCTTCCAATAACTATAATCATGAACAGCCACCCCGCCATAACCTGGATGACCGGAGAAGCTCTGGTTTAGACCGGTTAATTCCTGTTCCATGCGCATAGGTGGACTATCATAGAAAGTCGTATAGCTGCCTTCATCCGTTTTAATAACATTTACAGCTATGACTACTGACTTCCCTTGATTGGCCGCTTCTTCCACAATGGGTGAGGCAATATGTTTAATTCCATTCTTCCCTTCCAGGTAATCACGGTAAGCCATGATGGTCATGGAATCAAGTTGAGCCAGCATCCATTCACTCAGGGATTGACTTTTCCCTGGTACATTTAAATCATTGACCCAAAATGGAAAATCTCCGCTTAATTGGAGCTTCTGCTCTCCTTTTTTAGCTTCCTTTCTCAGAAAAGTGATATTATCCATCCATTGGGTAATGACTTTATCCTTATTGCTTTTCCACTCTGTCAGCAGGTAAGGTTCAATGTCCATATGCACTCCTTGAAACCTCGCTTCTTCAGTCACTCCTTGGTTGTAACCCTTAACGACAGCCATAAAGGAAGCAAGACTGTCCTGATTCTTTTTCAAGGCCCAATTGGGGTCTCCTCCAAGGGCAAACACTTTTATATCTTGATCCGAGGCTTCTTCTATAAACGCCTGCACTTTCTTCTCATCTAATCCTTCTCTACTGACATGCAGATAAATCAAATTGACATCCTGTTCTTTAGCGAATTCTATATTCTCTTCGATGCCGCCTTCCATTTCACTCAAATCCCAGATCCAAGTTGCCTTTACTTGTGATTCCTGACTCATATAGACTCCAACCCCAATAGTTAGAAGAAGCATTACTACCAACACGAGGATGCTTTTTCCACGGAATAATTTTTGTTTAAAGAAAGACCTTTCACGTTGGAAAGGCCTTTCTTTACTTATTTTATTTAACATAAGGCATGGCACTGATATCATTTGTTCTGGAGAAGTTTTGTATCTTGGTACGATCCTTCGCACGGTAATCTTCGAGGTCGACGTCCGGTCCAATGATACAATTTTCACCAATTTGAGTCTTCCCTCTTAAATGGGTTCTCGGCTCTATAACGGTATCTACGCCTATTGTTACATCTGCTCCGATATAAGTGGAAACAGGATCAATGATGGTAACACCGTTTTCCATATGATCATCAATAATTCGCCTTTGTAGAATTTTTTCCGCTTTTGCCAGCTGTGAGCGGTCATTGATGCCCAGTCCTTCCTCGACATCCTGAATGCTTGCTGCTGAAATCTGTTCCCCTTTGTGTTGAAGAAGCTCGATCACATCCGGTAAATAATATTCCCCTTGCTCATTATCGGTCGATACAAGTTCCAGGGCCTCAAATAAAAGACGGTTATCAAAACAGAAGATTCCTGAATTGACTTCATTCACCTTTCGTTCCTGTTCCGAAGCGTCTTTTTCTTCAACGATTCGTTCCACCTGTCCATCTTCCTTGCGAATAATACGACCATATCCTGATGGGTCTTCCGGTTGCATCGTCAAAATTGTAGCACCGGCTTTCGTTTCACGATGAAGATCTAAACACTTCGATAGGGTGCCACTGGAAATGAGCGGTGTATCTCCAGTGATTATAAGGGTCGATCCTTCAAGGTGACCCAATTGTTCACGACACATTTTCACAGCATGGGCTGTACCCAACTGCTCAGCTTGGAATGCATAATCCACGGAGGAACCCAATTGCTCTTTCACTCGCTCACTCTGATGACCGACGACGGTTACAATCTGATCGATGGAAAGACGATTGAGTTGATCGATGACGTGTTCGACCATCGGTTTTCCACAAACCTGGTGAAGAACTTTCGGGAGATCTGATTTCATCCTCGTTCCTTTACCTGCAGCTAGTACAACAGCAAACGTTTGGCTCATCTCATTTCCTCCATTTCTATCTATTCTTGTATGGGCTGGACGAATGGTCTTAATTGCTCCATGACCTCATCGATGATCTGTCGATCGGTTTGGATTTCCTCGTTTTCAACCTTTTCATAAACCCCAACCATTAAACTTTTTAAATCTTTCGTTTTAAGATTCGTCTGTTGACGCTCCATCACTTCCATCATGATTAGGCACCTATTCGACCGTTACACTTTTCGCAAGGTTTCTTGGCTTGTCCACATCATTGCCAAGAGCAAGAGAGGTATAATAAGCAATCAATTGTAATGGAACGACAGTAAGCAGTGGAGTTAGAATGGAAGGAGTATTCGGAATGTAGCATGTTTCATCTACATACTCCCACACATCTAAGTTCCCTTCTTCTGCTACACCCAGCACCTGGGCTCCTCGTGCTTTGACTTCTTTAACATTTCCCATCATCTTTTCGCTTACCTCATCTTGAGTAATGAGGGCAACGACAGGCGTCCCTTCTTCGATCAGAGCAAGTGTTCCATGCTTCAGCTCTCCAGCAGCATAGGCTTCAGAGTGGATATATGAAATTTCCTTCAATTTCAAGGAACCTTCCAAAGCAACGGCATGATCCAATCCTCTTCCAAGGAAAAAGACACTTTTAGCATCCTTAATGGAGTCACTATACCAGCGAATACCTTGAGAGTGCTCCAACATTTCCTCTATTTTACCTGGCAGATCCAAAATAGAATCGATCAGCTGATGATGGGCTTCTTCTGTGATCGTCTGTTTCCTTTCAGCTAGGTGAAGAGCTAACAAGTAGAAAGACAATACTTGTGTCGTATACGCTTTTGTAGATGCGACGGCAATTTCCGGGCCAGCCATTGTCAAAATGACCTCATCTGCTTCCCGTGCAATGGAACTTCCAACGACGTTTGTAATCGCCAGAACATTCGCTCCAAGGTGTTGACTTTGACGCAGCGCAGCCAGAGTATCGGCTGTTTCTCCAGATTGACTGACAACGATGACCAATGTCTTTTCATCAATAATTGGACGACGATAACGAAACTCTGACGCTACCTCTACATCGACGGGAATCCGCGTAAGTTCTTCTATAACATGTTTGCCGATCAATCCTGCATGGTAAGCCGTCCCACAGGCTACGATCGTAATTTTGTTCCATTGCTGAATCGTTTCATCCGACCACTGTAATTCATCGAAGTCTACGCGCTTCGTCTCTTGATCAAGACGACCAGTCATTGTTTTTTCCAGAGCTTTTGGCTGTTCAAAGATCTCTTTCAGCATGAAATGATCGTAGCCATTTTTTTCTGCTTGTTCCATATCCCAATCCACTCGGAAAATATCACGGTTCAACTCTTTCCCTGTCTCCGTTTCCAACAACGTAACATTTTCTTTTGAAAGAATCGCCATTTCCCCGTCTTCTAAAATATAAATGTCGCGTGTATGTTCAAGTAAAGCTGGGATATCTGAACTGATCAAGGATTCTCCATCTCCAGCTCCGATGATAAGTGGACTCGCTTCCCGGACAGCATAAAGACGATTCGGATCATGCTGGGAAACAATCCCCAGTGCATAAGCGCCTTCGAGTCTGCGAACCACTTTCTGGATTGTGGACACCATCTCTCCGTCATATAGATGAGAGAACAAATGGGAAATCACTTCAGAATCTGTTTCGGATATAAACGTGTAGCCTTCCTGCTTCAATTCTCGTTTGATTTCCATGTAGTTTTCAATAATCCCGTTGTGAACCACCGCAAATTCTGATTTCGCATCCAGATGCGGATGGGAGTTTTCATCCGAAGGACGACCATGTGTCGCCCACCTCGTATGCCCTATTCCCATTGAACCGGAAAGAGGAGACTGCTCCAGTTTTTCTTCTAACGTCCCAAGTCGACCTTCTGATTTTTCATGTTCCAGTGTATCTCCATTATTCATAGCAATCCCTACTGAGTCATAGCCTCGATATTCGAGTTTACGCAGTCCTTCGGTTAATACACGCTGTGTTTCTTTATCTCCAATATACCCCATGATTCCGCACATATTTATTCATCTCCTTCATAATGAGTGATTGATTTAGACACAGATTTCAGTTATAGAGCAATAGATGGATGGTGTTTCTTGTTGACTTTAGAAGCTGTACCAAGCTTATGAATATTCGATTGATCGAATTCCTGGAAAGCGTTCCTTGTATCCACGATCGGTACTCCTAATTCTGCCAGTTCTTGATAATCGAAGTCGCTGTGGTTGGTGACCATAACCAGACAATCGTATTCTTTTAATTGTTCCTTATCATAAGGGACTGAGTGGACAACTTCTCCATCATCATCAAGAAAACTATGAGCATGTGGATCATGATATTCAACATTCGCACCATTTTCTTTATATAACTCGTAGAGGTAAAGCCCTGGCGATTCACGGAGATCGCTAATATTTGGTTTATAAGCCATCCCTAAGATAAGTATTTTGGAACTATTGATGGACTTTCCGTGAATGTTCAATACTTGAGACGTTTTTCCAACGACTACATCCGGCATGTTGCTGTTAATAGATTGAGCGAGATCAATGAATTTACTGTAGAAACGGAATCCTTTCGCTTTCCAGGACAAGTACATAGGATCAAGCGGAATGCAATGTCCTCCGATTCCTGGTCCCGGCTGAAACTTCATAAAGCCGAATGGTTTCGTCGCGGCTGCATCAATGACTTCCCAAACATCGATATCCATGCGTTCACACATCATTGCAATCTCATTCACAAAAGCAATGTTGATACTACGGAATGTATTTTCAAGGAGCTTGGACATCTCGGCTACTTTCGGTGACGTAACGGGAACGACGTCCGGAATGTAATTTCTATAAAGAAGACCTCCGACTGTATTACACTTCTCAGTCATTCCGCCCATAACCTTAGGCATGTTATGCGTATTGTAAGACTGGTTCCCTGGATCGACTCGTTCTGGTGAATAGCAGAGGAATATATCTTCCCCCTCTACAAATCCCATTCGGTTAAATTCCTTCAAAATCAATTCTTCTGTCGTCCCCGGGTAAGTCGTACTTTCCAGTGTGACGAGCATACCCTTTTTCATATAAGGCTTCATACTGTTGATCACGCCTGTAATATAAGAGGTATCCGGATCCTGGTTCTCACTTAGTGGTGTCGGTACACAAATACTGACAGCATCAAGGTCTTTCACCACTTCATAGTCACTTGTTGGGAAGAAGCGATCCGATGCCAGGCTATTTTGTAAATCCTCATTGGAGATATCATTGATATAGGATTCACCGTTACGAAGGGATTGGATTTTGTTGTCATCTAAGTCTATTCCACAAACCGTAAATCCTGATTTCACCATTTCCACAGCAAGTGGCAACCCGACATACCCCATACCGACGACTCCGATGTTCGCTTTCTTCTTTTCAATCTTCTGACAAAGCTGTTCAAAATATCCCATTCCTGATCCCTCTCTTTTTGTAAAATTTATTTAGAAACACTGACGAGTCTTTTCATTCGTGCTTCAAGCTCAACGAGTGAAAAAGGCTTAGTCATATAGTCAGAAACACCATAATCGAATGTACGTCTTACATCCTCTTCCAGCTGTTTATTCGTAAGGACGATAATTTCTGTAGACCCTTTGGAATTCTCTTCAATGTTTTTGATTTGATTGATGAACTGATAGCCTCCCAAAGCGGAAAGGTTAATCTCTGTAATGACGAGATCCGGCAGGACGTTTTGATAGACATCCACTCCCTCTTTTCCATCTTCGGCTGTATAGACTAAATAGCCCTTTCGCTGAAAGTATTTCGTCAGCAGCTGAACGAGGCTCTGATCACTATCGACAAGCAGCACGGATTTCGTTTGTTTTTCTACTTTCTTTTCTGCTTGATAAAGATGAATCTCCTTTGATTGCTGATCTCCTTCAATGATCTGCCATAACATATCGAACATCATTTGTTCAGCATGGTCACTGTTTTCCGGAAAACTTCCTACCCATACATCCCCTACAAGCTGATGACGCTGTTCTAATACATCTTTGACGTGAAGGGATAAGAAGTGTGTATAAGCCAGTTGACAACCATCGAGCAGGATTCCCAGAATCTTTTCATTTGGATCATAACTCATTTGAAAGGCTGTATCCGGTTCTTCTTCCTCCAAATACGACTCCATATCCCTCACCCCTGCTTGATTTAAATCCGCATGAGCGAGAATAATCCCACAAGACAATTGACTACTTTCATAGTATTGAAGAAAGTGGTTGAACGATTGAATAATTCTGGAGCCTACATGTACATCTGCCATTTTTCTTCCTCCCTTTTATCTATCCAAAGACTAAGCCGCCTTTTCTTTATCATCATCTTCATTCCAACTGGTTCTCACCATCGTTCCCCAGGAGTTGTTCTTACGCATAAAATCGATGTGGCCGAGGAATCTCCATAAAATCCCCAACTGCCGATATCCGAAGAACATCAGTACCGTATACAAAACCATCTTGAAATAATCACGGACTTTTGGATAGCGCTGGAAAGCCATCTCTTCCAGAAGCAATGACCCTAATCCAAGCAGGGTCCCGTAAAGGACATTGATCAACATGAAAACGCCCATAAGCTTCCATCCAGTCATATCCATAAAACTGTACCCGAGGATAGCAAGGAATCCAGTAATTCTGAAGTAAGGACTCAATGTCTCAAAAATGATGTTATATGGAATCGTTAACATACCCATGATCTTGTACTTCGGACGCATGAACATGTACCGTCCTTCTTCAATCATGTTTTTTAAGTTCCCACGCCCCCAGCGTTTACGCTGACTGCCGAGAATCTTGAACGTATCCGGTGCCTGTGTCCAACAGACAGCGTCCGGACAAAAGTCGATTTTATATGGAAGCTTATGATCCAGCATATATCGGTGGAGCTTAATGATGATATTCATGTCTTCGCCAGGATAACCACCACGATAACCCCCTACTTTCACCACATATTCTTTTTTGAATACACCGAAAGCACCGGACACGATGATGAGTCCATTCACATCACTCCAACCAATTCGACCACCAAGGAAAGCTTTTAAGTATTCCACTGTTTGGAACATCGGCAGTAATTTCTTTGGAAGATTGACCTGTTTCACCATCCCGTTTTTAATTCGGCAGCCATTGGCGATTCTCACATTTCCGCCAATTGCCACATTCTCTTCAGGGTTTTCCATATATTTTCTAGCAATTCTAATCAGTGCATCTTCTTCCAGTAAGGAATCAGCATCGATGGATGAGATCAGTGAGTAATTAGATAGATTGATGCCCGCATTTAAGGAGTCCGCTTTTCCGCCATTCTCTTTATCTACTATATAAAGAGTAGGATACGCTGGGTTGTAATAAACTCCTTTGACTTTAGCTGTCGCTATCGTATCTTTGATCATATTGGGTGGGTGATACTTCAATTCGAACTCTTCAATCAAAGTATTTAAGGTCCCGTCTCCGGATCCATCATTGACCACAATGACTTCGAATTGAGGATAATGAAGCGCTAATAAAGAGCGGACGTTTTCCTTAATGGTCAACTCTTCATTAAAAGCTGGAACAAGAATGGATATGGCAGGCACATGTTTAGACCCGGATAGTGCCTCGTATTTTGAATAGAAGGTTTCTTTCATGATTCCAAGTATTCTTCGGAAAGAAAATAAGATAATTCCGAAGTAGATCGTATTAATGGTGACCACGTAATACATTGCAAAAATTCCGTAGAATAACAGAATCTCTCTCATATATTCTTCCTCCTTTCCTTACATGACATTTGTTAAAGGCTGGGTGTTCCCAAAGTACTTCTGATAAAGGAACTCTTTCTTGTTGTGAATCTGGATATCATTCACGAGCGGTGTTTGTTCCATTGAATGTTTCAATTCTTCTTCAATGAATTCTCTCGCTATGGCTTTCCCATGTTCGCTTCCGTCTCCAGAAGCCAACTTACAAAGCGCTTCGAAACCTTCTTCTCCCATTAGGATTAAGCTTCCTGCACTTGCGCGCGATACCATCCAATTTGTATCATCAACCCTTGCGGATAACAGATGGACGTATTGAATAAGGTCGGCTCTTCCAATCCACTCAGCAAATAGTTTACGAATCTCCCAATCAGGGAAATTCATATAAAAACGGACATCCTCTTCTGATAAATCTCCGGAATCAATTAATAGCTTGGCTGCATTCAAACGGATTTCTTTATCGTCCGACTTTGTCAACTCCTGTATCCGATCCGGCAAATCAGGCTTCAGGCTGTTCTGTAAACCGATAAGCCCCACCTTAATATATTTTGGGTTTTCTTCTTGCAGAAACATCGTAAATAAATCCGTTAAATCAAGGTCGGACTCTCTTGTAATATCCGCTGCTAAGTGTACATCCTGCTTTCCATTCTCGATGAGAAAATGTAAGAGGTCGGCAACTTCACTTACTTGTTCCGCTGTCTGAGCAACCGCACGGGCATAAATGTAGGAAGAAGAGTCCACCCGCTTTTTGAATAAAATAGAGATCAGACACGATGTTGCCTCGGATGCTCTCAACGCCCCGAGATGATACGCGGCATCAATTCGAACCAATGGACGATAACTAGTCAAACGTTTCAAATTATATTCAACCAAACCCAGATCTTCGCACAACGTTAACAGCCGCTGCCGGTATACCCCATCCAGTCGATTGATCCAATGGACCAACTCTGACTGCAGAACTTTTCTTTCAAACGTTTTCAGTTCGCTTTTGGGGGGGCGTAACCGTTCCTCTTCTCCTATCTGAGTCTGTAAATAATCTAAATAATCCTTAAATCGGGTCAGACATTCCTTCTTTCGTTTCTCCAACCGCTTTTTATTCCATTTCAAACTTAACGTCACGGCCATGAAGATGGTCATAAGAATAAGCAAAAGTCCAATCATGTAATAAGCAATTTGGATATTTATAAACACAGACAACCTCCTCTCTTAATCTTCCAAGCTTTGAAAGGCTTCTTTTATCATGTAATAGCTGTCTTTTCTTTTTTCTGTAAAAGTGACCCCCTGCCAATCCTTCCATTCGTACATCGGGAACTCCTCCATGGGAACCGGGGCAGCCCCTCCAGGGAGCCCTTGTATATCTCCTGTTTTTTCATCATAGATCCATGGAAGGAAACGGATACCTTCTATAGATTGCTTCTTAAGTGTTTCTTCGCTATCATCAGCGGACGGATAACCAATCACTTGCTTCGTACTCGGATCTGAAAAGCCTAATAATGACCATGGGACTTTTATTTCTATAACGTCCCCTTCAATTTCCCAGTCCCCCTCCTTCCGCGGAGAAGAAGAAGCTCGTTTCAGCTGTCCGACTTCTACTTCTTCAAAAGGGATTTCATCGTTTGTTAATGGGTGTCTCATCGGTAAACTGACCCCAAGCTTCCATGAATGAAAGCCACCTTCTTGATCACTGCCTGAAGCTTCTTCATAAAGACGCTTATGGAAATCGTAAGAAGATCCAATCAGTACTTCACTCTTTTCCCATTCACTCAGGCGAACGACTGTTTCAAGTCCGTCTTCCAGTTGAACCCCTTTTAGAAGTTGTGGAGATGTGGCCCCTCCTTTGAGACTATCCACACCTACATATAACGATTGATTCTCTAAATCAATCCCTTTTGGTAAATGAGCAGAAATATAAACATATCCCTCATCATGTGTAACGCTCAAATCGGTTAACGGTGTGGAAATATCCTTTACTTCTTTTTGGTCTAAATCCTCCCAATCGTTCTTTTTCCCATCGATCGTTAGATCATCCCACTTACCGGGATACATCCCCAATACGCCATAGGACTCTTCGGCAGATAACGGATTATACCAATAGGCCTCTCTATGATCCATACTCATTGGCATGACGTTCCAGGTTTTTTTAAACCATTCATCCTGCCACGTGAATAAAACCGCCCCTGCAAATTCTTCCTTGTAAATATGCTGAAGCTGATCCGCCGCATGCTTTCCTTGTTCTTTTTCACTATGTCCACCCTGGTCGCGATTCAGCGGTCCATTATGAGCATTCCCTCTCGATGATGGGACACCGAATTCACTGATCATGACAGGCATGCGGCTGTGATAATTTTTCAAATCCTGAAGGTAGCCCTTATAAGTATCTGTATTTCCGTCTTCATTCTTCACCTCATCGTACCGATCGGTGAACCTTAAAAAGTCTGGATAGTACGGATAAGCGTGATAGGAAGCAAAATATCCAGCATCCCAATTCTTTTCTTTAATGTTAGTGGGATCGACACTGACGAAATCTTCCTTCTTTTGAGGTTCCTGCGGATGTTCTAATGGATCCGTCGTAATCCAATTCGTAAAGGTCATCGGATGCTGCCATCCTCTTTTATTTTCCTGTTTTGCTGTATAATTCAAAAGTTCAGCTAACCAGCTTTCAAAGGGGGAGGCATCTTCTGTGGGTTTAAAATAAGAGCCACTGAAAGCTGGATCATCGCTGTGCTTATCATTCGTTTCCTGAACGATATCCGGGTCCCATTCCGTCCCGATATGCCAGGCAGCTAAGTAAGGACTTGCATCGGCGGTATAGTCACCACTCGCTTTTCCTTTCTGTTCTGGTATTTCAATATCTCCATAAACGGCACCTACTGCATGATCGATCTCCTGCTTGAATTCATCGATCACCCGTGATGATAAAGCATCTTCCGTTTCATGCATCAAACTGACAGGTGACCAGACTCCCTGCATAAAGTAAAGGGGGTCTTCTTCCGAGTCTTCGTTATACTCCACCAGGGCCTCATAGAAAACTGGCTCATGGATGGTATAAATCCGAATCGTGTTCACTCCCATCTCGTCTATCCTCTTAAACCAGCGGAGATAGTCCTCTTTATTCATCGGAAGTTCTCCTGGAAAATGGCCGGGCAAAGAGGCTCCCATGTTCACTCCTTTAATAAAATACGGAGACCAGCTTTCATCTTGATAGATTTCTATTTGATCGCCTTTGGTGCGGAACTTCACTTGGCTTCCATCTTGAAGCTGTTTACTTTCCGTCACCTGCGTAGAACTAATTAAAAAATAGCTGCCGGCCAAAGTCATAAAAAAGATAACCATGAGCCCCAAGCCCTTCCATTTCATCTCGCTCACCCTCCTCTTTCCATTTTATTGCACAAAAGAAAAACTTTTTAGGTATTGCAAACTCTGTTTGGAACCGTTAGATTGTTAGTGTGTTTCCTCGCTACGTTTATTACGCTAACACGGGGGTTAGGACTCTTCATCGAAAACAAGGGTTCGGAACGACGAATTTCTATTTCGGTACCCCCACAAAAATTCGACAAAAAATTACCCGGTCGAATAAAGGGGAAAAAACCAAGGTACAGGAATGATGATAGGTGAACCGCTTTCAAAAATACGCAGCACAATGATTGCGGACCCCCGGAAAATGAAAAGCAGAAATGGATGGATTTGTGGTCAGTAAATGCCGAACGAAAGAACAATGACTTATTAATTGGAGGTACACAATGAAGCGAAAATTATGGTTGCTCGTAATGATTGCCGTACTTTCTCTCCCACTTTATGGTTTTTCAAGTACGGATGAATACAAGAAAGCTATGTGGCTGGAGATGGAAGACATAAGCGGAGAAGTAAGTGCCATTCTGGAACGGGCCCAAGAAAATCAAATCAATGTTCTATATGTAAAAGTGAATACCGAAGAAGATTCTCAAGTGTATGCAGATTTCATTCAACAAGCTGGAAACGAAGGTATTCAAGTCCACGCCCTTGGCGGTAAACCCTCGTGGGCTTTAGAAGAAAATAAACAGCAAAGCTTAGACTTTGTGAATTGGGTGAAAGAGTATAATCAATCAGTAGATACGGAAGAACAATTTGCGGGTATCCATTTTAAAATCCAGCCTCAATACCTGGTGGAATGGTACGAGGACCAGCCTCGTGTCCTTCGTGAATGGAAAGATAATATCACCGCTACCATGCAATCGATTGAAGGGGACAGCACGCTCGAAATAAGCAGTTCCATTCCTTTCTGGCTGGATGAACTAAAGACACCCGGTCAACCGGATATCCCTTTTAACACGTGGTTGATTCAACAATTTGACCATACAACTATCTTGGCTTATCGAGATACTTTAGAAACGGACAACGGAATTGTAGCGCTGACCCAAGATGAGTTTGAAGCAGCAGACAAAGCCGGTAAACAAATTATGGTTGGTGTTACTACGGCACAAACCGATCAGAATTCGACCACGTTTTATGAAGAAGGTTTGGCGAGTATGAATATGCACCTTGGTCTGATCGATAAACACCTCGGTGAACACAACTCCTATGTTGGATACGCCATCGACAATTATACAAACTTGAAACAACTGGAAGAAGGTTCTCCCAAACAGGAGGAACAACAAAAACGAGGCACATATATATGGGAAGCAGAGACACTTATTAATGAAAAAGACAAAATACTGGAATTCGCCAAAGAGAATAACATCAACCTTCTCTACACACGTCTTGATTTAACGCAGCCCTACAGCGCATATTCGAGTTTCGTCGAAGCTGCCAATCAGGCAGGGATTGAAGTACATGCCATGGGCGGACATCCTTCCTGGGCCTTAAAAGAAGAAGAAGATCGGATCTTAGATCTGGTGAATTATGTAAAGTCCTACAATCAAAATGTTACAGAAAACCAGTCATTTGACGGCATCCATCTTGATATTGAGCCGTATGTAGAACCCTCCTGGTCAACCGACCAAGAGTCTGTATTAAAACAATGGATGGGTAATTTAGAACGTTTTGTCGAAGAAACAAAAAGCGGAACGGACTTGGAAGCAAGTATGGATTTAGCCATGTGGTTTGATGATACCCAAACACCAGGGCACCCGGACACGCCTTTTAATGAATGGGTGATCAGCAAAATGGATCACACATCAGTTATGGCCTTCCGTGATGAAGCGGCCGGTATTATTGATGCCGCTAAAAATGAGGTCAACTATTCCGAGGAACTTGGAAAAGACATCCTCATTTCAGTAGAGATGAAAGAGAACCCTTCCCACCCGCATATCTCCTTCCATGAGGAAGGAAAAGAAGAAATGGAGAACCAGCTTTCGAAAGTTGATGAAGAATTCAACTCTTATTCCTCTTATCGCGGGTATACGGTACATGCCTATCGCTATTGGGACAAGGCTAAAGAATAACTAAAAAAGTCCGAACGATATGTAAAATATCGTTCGGACTTTTTTGATCTCTGTTACAATCATTCTCTCTCGATAGTAAGAAAATCATACCTTAGACCTTTTTCAATCGATTTCTTCTGTAATGATCCCCCACTGCTTTGACTTTAACACAGCTTCTGCTCTTGTCTTCACCTGCAGCTTTTTGAAAATTTCCGTTAAGTTGTACTCAATGGTCCGCGGACTCTTAAAATAGAGTTGGGCTATTTCCTTATTGCTTTTTCCTTTGGCCACTTCCTTCAATATTTCCTGCTCTTTCGGCGTGACGGATATTTCCCGTTCAGGGATTTCATGCTCCTCTGATTCATCTACTCGAACTTCATTTTTTCTCAGTTGTTCGAAGAGCGAAACAGGAACGATGGCTTTTCCTTTCACCCCATATCTAATGGCGTCTATTAATTCTTCCCTGGGAGCTGTCTTACTAATAAAACCGGACACTCCCGCTTCAACCAATGTATTGAAATATGGCCCTACGTCATGACCCGTATAAATGAGTACAGGCGAAGAATGCCCCGCGCTGCGTACTTGTTTCGTCAGCTCTATACCGTTCATTCCTTTCATGCGTAGATCGAACAACAGGATGGTAAAACTCTGGTCCTGTAAGATTTCCATTGCCTTCCCCGGGCTGTCTGCAATGGTTACAACCATCCCCTCTTCCCTTTCAATCATTAACTTAGAACCTTCTCCAATAGCAGGATGATCATCCACCAATAATATAGAAACCATCATACCCCTCCTCTATTTCATCACTTCATCCATCTGCATTTATTAAAATAGCGGCTTCAACACCCGATCCTTCAGGCGAAAAAATCTCCATGCTTCCTCCAAGACTGTTCACTCTCTGTCTAATCCCAGTTAACCCCATACTTTGAGTGAAAGCATTCGTTTTTTGACTGTGCTTCATTCCCACACCATCATCCTTGTACGATAACATAACCATATTCCCGTCGTTCTTCAATTCGAATTCAACTAAAGAAGCCTCTGAATGTTTAGAAGCATTATTCAATAGCTCTTGAGCAATCCGATAAAATGTTAAGGATTGTTCATGATCAAGCTCGATTGTAAAATCTTCATAATGATAATCAATACGATAGTTCTCACGCTTGCGATAATGCTCGATTAAATAGGAGAGAGCTTCCACAATCCCAGTTTCTTTCAGGAAAGGAGGACGCAGGAACGTGCAAGTTTCCCGGATTTGTCCGACGACCCCTAATAAACCTTCTCTGACCTGTAACAGTTCTTCTCTTACAGGCTCATCCATATCCTTCGAAGCCGATAATTCTTCCACCTTCCGATACCATACCAGCTGCTCCTGAAGAGCTGAGTCGTGTAGATCAGATGACAGCCTTGCTCTCTCCTCTTCCGATAGCTTAAACATAAGCCTCAACATCCATGAAGGGACGGATTGATCTTCTTGGATCGAATTTTTCAAATCTTCCGTAACCCCTTCGATCAATTGAAAATTTTCGTATACGATGCTTGTATACTGGACGATGGTTTTCAACCACCGCTGCTCATCCTGGTTGAATGGCGTATGATTCACTTTTTGTTCAATCCACAATATATCAGCTGTATCATGTCTGTCACTAATGACATAGCCTAAGCCATCTTCGAGTAAGAACGGCAGACCAATCCTTAACGAGCGTCTGTAATAGGCCACATACGTCTTCATTGAATGAAAAATCACTTTTTCATCCCCTGCTATTAACGTTAGTTCATTTTCCACTTTGTCATACGACAGAAGTGCCGCATGCCACACGGGAAGGACGTCTTTAACTTCACGAAGAAGTCTGTCATCAAGTTCTTCTTTTTTGAAGATTTTCGCCAGGTCATAGGAAAACCTGTCGAGGCTCACTTGAAAATTAAACTTGTCCCCAAACAGTTTTGAACGAAGAGAGAATCTTTCTTCTAGATAGAAAAACAAGATCAATAGACCATAGGTTAGAATGGACAGTCTGATCCACTGTAAATAATTGAGATTCGTAAAGAAGATGAGCAACACGATGATGCATGCAGTCAGGATCATGGAAATAATGGCATAATAGCGTAGTCGACTGTTAATGAAGTCAATATCGAATACCCGCTCTGTCAGCACAAGATAGAGAAAAAAAGCTGGCAAAAATATTAAAAACAGAGCTGTCACGGGAGCTGGTATAAGTTCGACTCCAAACACAGCATTAGGTAAAGCCGTTAAAAAGATAAATGGGAAGAATGAAACGATGATTCCGAAGATAGTATTTTGAAAAATCGACTTATGTATAGTTTTCCGAAAGGTCATATAATAATAGACGAGAACGCTCAAACCAAAAAGAATCTCCAACGAAAACAAGATCAGCTGTGTATTGCGGATGACTTCATAACTCCCCATAGCCAACCGGAAGATGGATAAGCCATCTAAAAAAACGACGCCTAAATTAAGCAGGTAAATGGCTGCTAATAACCGCTTGGTTACCAATTGAATCTGGTATTTTAAAAAATATTGATAATGAAAATGCAAAAACAGAACAGGTACCATCATTAAGGACAAACTGTTCATGATTCTAGCCAGGCTGTCCGTTCTGGCAGATGCCCCGGCGCTTAAGTATCCGATCCCTACTGCCAGAAGAAAGGCTATCAAATATATGGCCACGGGGTCTCTCCGTTTTTTTATAAAAACCTGTAAAGAAAACAAATACAGGACGAGAAACACGATGGTTGGGAGAATCGTATGGTAAAGAAGCGTATTATAATTGATCGGATCCTGAACCTCATACTCCAACTCGGTCCCGCTTCTCATTATTTTCATTTGATCAAGATTTCCGATTACACCATAATTCTGAATGGAATGATAGGTATCGGCCGATTGATGATTGACTTCTTTAACAACATCTCCCACTTTTATCTTTCGATGGGCAGCCCAGCCAATAGAATCCACGCTTGAGACCTCCCAAGAACCCTCCTCATTTTCTTTCACATCAATACCAACATACGTTTTGGTAATCGTCACGAAAACGAGATAAATCGCAGTTATTAATATAAGACTAAAAAAAAAACGTGTTTATGATTTCTTAAGAATACCATCCCGATCTCCTTCCCTCTCTTTAATGAAGCCAAAAAAAGCCAGAGCATCTCTGGCTTTTAAGACTCTATAACGATTACTTCCAATAACACATTCTCACATCGATTCCCTGTGGATCTTCTGATGTAAATACATCGATTATAGCTTCTTTTTCAATCTCAGAAACACCAGGAAAGTCGATTGTACCTTCTTTCACCTGATCAATAAGCTTTGGATTCTGCACCAACTTTTCAACCATCTCAAATAGCATCGTTGTTTCCTCCTTAGTAAAGATCCATCATTTTATAAGTCCTCAATAACCTTCTCCATCCGTTTCTTCCATTCCGGGTTTACCTGCAATAATTCCATCTCCTGCACAGCTTTGCGCTGATACTTGCGAACGAGAACCTGGATGTATGGGATGACCGTGGATCGGGAAACCCAGTCAAATAAAACCTGCTTCCGATCCGTGATGAACGAACGATCTACGCGTCCCTCATAGTAATCTTTCATCCATTCTGCCTCCGGGGCATTTTGTTTCATGAGCATAAATACAGGTAATGTCCACTTTTTATTGAGCAAATCATTTTTAGAGTCAAAACGAACCAAGTCCTGCAAGTCATTAACTAGTTGCGCTCCTATACCAAAGCTCTCCCCATATCGTTGTATGATGGAGAGGTTGCTGGCATCATGAATAGATGCCCCGAGCATACATGCACATGCCATTAATGCCCCTGATTTATGCTTCATCATATCCAAAAACTCTTCTTCAGTAGAAGGTGTTGAAAGTAAGTCTCTATGTTGACCATTTACGGCTTGTATGACTTGATGATGCAAGGAGTTTAAGGCGCCAGTGGAAACGCCCTTTTGGAAAGGAGCCTCTTGAATCAGCTTCATGCTCATCACTAAAAAGCCGGTAGACAAATTCATCGATGTAGCCTTAGAAGACTGGGCCCAAGGTTTATCATCAGCATCTTCGTCCTGCAGATCATCCAAAATATCAAGAGCCAGGATCAAGAACTCAACAGCCGCTGATAGGACGTACATGCCCTCGTGTTTCTCCCTGGAATCCATGTGAAAATGAAGCTGAGTAATCGTGGAAAAAGAAAAACCCTCAGTTTTCTTATAAGAAATAAATTGTACGGCCAGATCTTTCAGGCTTTGGTCCTCCAAATTGCTATTCACTGCATGAAGCATTGTCTTATATAAATGCTCAGATGAATAACTTGGAATCCTTGCCATAAGCCACCTCACTTTCCAATAAAATGTCGAACCTTGAATGCATGACAACACTATCACAAACTGGACAAACGGAAAAAGGTAGTAAAGTATCATGTAAATAGTAAGAAAATTTCACATCATCGGAATACAAGAAACATCATATTTTTCCACAAGTCTTACAAGCACACACAAAATTTCAAAAGGTAAACATTTCCTTCGTAACCTCCCTGTAACCTTATTGTCATAGAATGATTCGATGGTCCTTCTCAAAAGATGCTTTTCAAATACTTCTTAAAACGGCATGTGTTGTACACCTCTATCCTTTCTTTTCTTATTTATCAAGTGGAGTTTCTTGTTTTTTGTAAACATGAATCCATATCTGTTTTACTTAAGAGTAATATTACACGGTAATATCCAAAGTATAGACACACCTATGTAACCGCTATCATTATCATGTGTCTTTTTACACAGGTTTCTTTGAATGGAAAGGTCCATTTTAAATATATGGAAAATAAAAGGGAGTAAAGACTCATTTCCAGGAGCGGTTTTCAAAAAATAATCTTCATCATCTGTACGAAAAATATCATTACAAATAATATCCTAGAGGAGATGAAGATTCATTAATGAAAAGAAAAGGGATTGCAAACAGGAAATCTTTCCGCTATACTCTTTTCAACCATATAAAAATTCTAGGAAAAAGAGAGTAACTGTACAGGAATAGAACAGCGACTCAGGGACGGTGGAAGCCTGAGCAGATTCCTGATAGTGAAACGGACTTTTGAGGAGCTTACCTGAAAACAGGAGTAGGGATAAGCCGGGGAATTCCCCGTTAACAACATCGAGTGGCTGGATAACAGCTATAAGAGTGGTACCACGAGCACAAACCTCGTCTCTTCTAAGAGACGGGGTTTTTTAATTTTTGGAGGTGTCCTGGATGGAAAAACAAATACTCTCGCTACAAATTTCTCATATTCTCGGGGAAAGTTACCCAAAGGAATGGGTAGAGGATAACATTGAAGTTCCTAAACGATCGGACGTCGGTGATTTAGCTTTTCCATGCTTCTCTTTGGCGAAATCGTTAAAAAAGAATCCGGCGATGATTGCAGAAGAAATCTCGAAAGGTTTAAAACATCCGCTTTTCAAAGAAGTGCAGACGGCCAGTGGATACATTAACATTTTCCTTGACCAGATGTTCGTGACTGACCATGTCCTTCAGCAGTTCTATCAAAACCCTGATACTTATGGCTCTCATTCTTTTGGAAATGGGAAAACGGTTGTGCTGGACATGTCTGCTCCGAATATCGCCAAACCTTTTTCCATGGGACACTTAAGATCCACCGTTATAGGAAATGCGCTGTCCAACCTGGCTCATAAATGCGGGTATACTCCTGTGAAAATTAACTATATCGGAGACTACGGCACCCAGTTTGGAAAACTATTAGCTGCCTACTTAAAATGGGGCCGAGAAGATGGAATTAAAGAGAACCCTATTCAGGAATTGACGCGTGTGTATGTAAAATTCCATGAGGCTTCCAAAGAAGATTCCTCCCTCATCGAAGAAGGAAGAGAATGGTTTAAGAAACTGGAAAACAACGATGAACAAGCTCTTTCTTTATGGGAATGGTTCAAAGAAGTTTCTTTAGAAGAATTCGAAAAAATCTATCACCTGCTCGGGATCTCATTCCACTTAACCCAGGGGGAAGCCTATTATAATAATAAAATGGATACAACCCTTCAAATGCTGCAACAAAAAGGATTGTTGGAAGAATCACAAGGTGCTCAGGTTGTACGATTGGATCAAGAAGAACTCCCACCATGCCTCATTCAAAAAAGCAATGGAACAACAATTTATGCGACAAGAGATTTAACAGCCGCTATTGACCGATGGAACACGCACGGGTTCGATGAGTTGCTGTATGTAGTCGGTAGTGAGCAGACGCTCCATTTTCAACAGATCAAACATGTACTTAAAAAAGCCGGGTATTCCTGGGCGGACCAATTGAAGCATATCTCTTTTGGTATGATGCTTCAAGACGGCAAAAAAATGTCCACCCGCCAAGGAAAAACCGTCTTACTGGAACAGGCCCTTGAAGAAGGTATTACTCAGGCCCTTAAAAATATCAAGGAAAAAAATCCAAATCTAAAGAATGCAAAAGAGGTCGCCGAACAAGTAGGCGTGGGGGCAGTCATCTTCCATGACCTGAAACATGACCGTCGACACGATGTAGAGTTCTCATTGGAAGATATGCTGACCTTTGAAGGGAATACAGCTCCTTATCTGCAATATACTTACGCAAGAACGCTATCACTGCTTGAAAAAGGGAAATTTAACCCGATCAATTACCAAACAAAAATCCATAAAGCATCCACCTGGTCATTGATAAAAACCATCCAACTTTATCCGGAGGTGATTAAAAAATCTTATAAAGAGTATGATCCTTCCATACTTGCTAAACACTTGTTGGAAACCGCCCGTCATTTTAATAAATGCTACGCCCAAACAAAAATAATTGGCAGTGAAGAAGAACAACCCCTTCTTTCTTTAATTTATATGGTCAATTATCAATTGAAAGAAGGACTGGCCCTGCTTGGCATCCAAGCCCCGGAGAATATGTGATCAACAAACAGAGTTTCGCACATTTCCGTTTCTTCTATTATAATAGAGGTAACAAATGGGAGAGGAGCACATCCAATGTATCCGATCTACTATGGCCTGATCGCCATCGTCTCCATTGCAGCTCTAATCGGGACACTCGTCATTGCTAAGAATGTAAATAAAGCGGAGAATAAAACATCTCCTGAAGACGATGCCGTCCAATTAAAAAATGCAGGAAGCGACACGGGAAGCATCCCATTGCTTACGACTATTTACGCCATCACATTTGTCCTAACCGCTATCTTGTTTTGGATATTTATCTTCTAGCTCAATGTTTCAAGGAGAAGAGGCCGTGCCTCTTCTCCTTTCATTAAGAAGAAACGATTACGACATCCGCTCGCCCCTCCGGATCGACCATGGTTAAGTAGTAATCTTCAGCTTTCCAATAGCGCTCCTTAAACTTATCGACTTTTTTTCTTGTTTCCGGTTCTTCCCTTAAATATCTTTCCTCCCTCGAACATTTCAAATAGATCATTCTATTAAAATATCCTCGCCATTCCTCCCGTTGAAGAAATACTCCTTCGAGAATGACCAGCTTTTTTTCTTTTTCCAAGTCTTTGAACAGCTTCTCCTTTAACACTGCCACATCCCATTGAAGGAAATAATACTCGTACCAGGGTTCATATCCGGTGTTGTACCGCTTATTGGCTTCCACAATATAGTCATCGATGTGATAAACCACCACTGGAATCGACCTGTTCTTAAGTTCTCCTTCCAATGCTTTCGTGACCGTCGTTTTACCCGAACGGCTGAGGCCATCAATCCCTAAAATGAAGGTTTCTCCTTCCCTTAGGCAAGGAAGTTGCTGCAGCATTTCATTTACATCCATAAACATCCCCCTCCCCCATTCTAACGATCATTTCAAGAAATGAATGAACAAAAAAAGCTGCAGATAGGGAAATCCTCCTCTCCTTTTCGATTGAACACATAATTTTTTCATCCTATACACATACTCTCGATAAATTCATGTTATCTTTCGAGTAGGTCTATGAATATCTTAATAACAGAATGGTCACTAGCTCATTGACGTACAATCCCTTTCTTTCGAAAAATTAAAGGAGTTGGCTACTGTGAACCCATCCCATAATTTTCAAAACCTTACCCATAAAAAGATGAAATTCGAAGATGTGTTTTCCCACATTATTACCTTCATGAAGCACGACCCACTCGGAAATTACAAACTCATGATGGGGACGGATTCTCAAGTGCATCCCTCCCACACCCTTTTCATTACCGGCATCGTCATCCAGCGTGTAGGAAAAGGCGCATGGGCATGCTTTCGCAAAGAAATCGTCCACCGGCAAATGACGACTTTACATGAACGGATTTCCTATGAAACCTCCCTTACAGAACAAGTAGCCACTCTCTTTTCGGAAGAAAAAAAGAATGCTCTCATCGAGGTAGTCCTCCCTCACATCTACAAAGGAGCGACGTTTACAATTGAGGGCCATATCGATATCGGAAGTGGAGACCGAAACAGGACAAGAGTCTACGTCAATGAAATGATGGCAAGGATTGAGTCGCTTGGTATGGAACCGAAAATCAAGCCGGACTCGATTGTAGCCAGCAGCTATGCGAACCGCTATACAAAATAGGAGGGGATCTCCGGTGTACCAAAAGGCCGTTACATCCTGCGTTTTAGGCATTATCTCCCTCTTCCTGCCATTCATAGGTATGATTCTTGGGTGGACCGGGATTGTTTTCGCTAATCAGGCTCTCCGGGAGCTTTCCACTGATGAGCCAGGCTTCCGTTTCGCTTTAGGAGGCAAAGTGTGCAGCATCCTAGGGCTCTGCCTGCAATGCGGTCTCATTATTTTCATCCTTGCTGCTTATTTTTTCTTTAAGAACGTCAGTCTTTTTATGTAATCCCAGCCACCCCTGGCACCCAACACGATAACGAACCCCGAACCATCTCGAAACGGAGTCTTCAAGAATCCTTCCATTTAGCGAAAGGATCCGTTTCGATATAATAATCCAACAAGATTCAATGGTTACATCGTGAAAGTAGATCATCTAAAGGTTTCGGCACTTGGAAATAAATACCTTTTTCGCCATCCTATCATTCATTGTCACTTCCATCCGTTGCTGCAAATATCAACACTGAACTTTAACAGAGCCTAAAAAATAAAGCGTCCTCTCTTGTAGAGGACGCTTTTGCTGTTTACTTGTTCAACTTCTTCAATTCATCCAGAACATCTGATGGTTCTGCACGATCTTTATAATCCGATTTCGTATATTCATAGGCAATCGTTCCGTCTTTATCGATAATATAAGTAGAAGAGACAGGCAGTGTCCACGTCTCATCCCCGTTATGTTGATCTACATTCAAACCTTTCTCTTTGTAGACCTCCGCAAGATACTCCGGCAGCTGGTAAACAAGATTATATTGGTTCGCCACTTCATTCCCCACATCACTTAATACATGGAAATTCAGTTCATTTTTCTCCTGAGTACTCAATGAATGGTCCGGAGTCTGCGGGCTGATGGCAATCAATTCCGCTCCCTCTCCATGAATCTCATCAAGAATTTCCTGATAGGCCCTCAATTCCATATTACAGTAAGGGCACCATCCTCCACGATAGAAAGTCAGGATAACCGGGCCGTTTTTCAACTGCTCATTCAACTCAACAGTCTCGCCTTTGGCGTCTGGAAGATTGAAATTAGGGGCTTTTTCACCTGCAGGCAGACCTTTGCCCTCATCGGAAGATTCCAGTTCATCAATGGCTTTCTTCATTTTATCCTGTGTTTCTTGAGGAGCCGATTTCTTGAATTTCTCAATATACTCATCATACTGCTGTTTCATTTGCGATTTCATGAAAAAACTCCTTTTTTGTGGATTCAGTCCTTATTATAAAGCGTGTGGGTTTGTTAGGAAACTGATTTGCTTTCCCTCGTCATCCATAGAGCCAGAATGACTGCGAGTAATCCTGCTGATAACTTTCCTGCTAATACTGGAAAGATCATCCCTTTTTCAACACTCGCTACAAATGCAAAATGACTGCCAATAACGAACGCCCCACTGACAGCAAAAGCAGCATTGACCGTTTTTCCTCGATCATCCATATCTTTCATCGTTGCAAGCATCGGTAAATGGTGAGCCGTGGAGGCAATCAACCCTGTGAGAGAAGTAGCATTCATCCCAAATTTCTTCCCAAGCTTACCAATGACCTTCTCCCCCTTGCGATTAATAAATGCGACAAGAGGATAAGCCCCGGCTAAAGTGACCGTAATTCTACCTACAATGATCATCCCTTCCGATAACGGAGCCATACCTTGGAGGAGAACAATATCTGTAAGTGTTTCAATAATGATAAGAACAAGGCCTGTGATGATTATTATTTCAATCGTTTTTCCAAAATAAGAAAATAAACGAATGGTCACATCTGTAAACAACCATAATCCGGCACCAATGCCTATAGAAAGTAAAAGAGCAGGAGTCAGGTTACGAAGCATCCACCCTGCTTCATAACCAGCCAGTCCACCTCCGATAAAGCATCCGATTGGAACAGTGACCAGACCAGCTAAGATTCCTTTGGAAAAGAATGGGCGGTCTTCTTTTTTTACAATCGTCAAGGCTACAGGAATGGTGAAAACGAGCGTAGGCCCCATCATAGTCCCGAGAAGTGCCCACGAAAACGTAGCTGCCTCCTTTTCTATAGCGAGAGACTCTGCTAACGGATAGGCCCCCATATCAATAGCCAGCATCATGGATGCAAACATTGCAGGATCTGCCCCGAGCCATAAAAATACGGGACGGATGACAGGGGCAAGCCATTGTGAGAGCACCGGGGCTAAAGAAATAATCCCGACCATTGACAGAGCGAGCGGACCCATCATCATAAAGGCTTCATAAAACCGCCATCCGAGAGAAAGCTTATGATTCAGGACATAATAATCAAGCGCTCCAAGCACCATGAACAAACACATGATGATAAGAATCGCATCATTCATCCACATACAGTCATCCCCTTCCTTATGTCATCCATGTTTATAATAACTTGCCATTCGGGTAGTTGTTTCTGCATAACGTCCGTTTCTCCTCGGCAACGGACAGCTAACTCATCTCAGGAGAAGGGAGGAAACGAAATGGTACAAGCCTTATTCATCGTGACCATCATTTTCATCGCAGCCAACCTGGTTTATTTTTTCACAAACAAACATTATAAGAAAAGCTATTTCAGCACAGCCCTTTTCTTTCAATTATTCTTTGTCCTTACAGGTGTATTGATCGGATTTGCGATCATCTATTACGTACTTTCCACGAATGGAGTCATCCTTGTTACCAGTTTATCATCACGAGATGCTGTAGACCCTTCCTTTTTGGATTTGGTTTATTTTAGTGGTGAAACATTATTAAGCGTAGGTTATGGAGATATGCTGCCCGTCGGGATCACACGCTTCTTTGCCTTGCTTGAGTCCGGGATCGGCATCCTTCTTCCAACTGCGTACTTTCTTAAAGCAATGGATGGATCCCGGCATCATAAAGAATGAAAAAGCAACGAAACTTCAGGACCAACTTTGGTTATCATCCATAAAAAAAGGACCCTTCTAGGGTCCTTTCGCTTTATCCGATGGAGCATGCCGCTGAGCCATGCTTTTGCAGATATTTCTGATGATGTTCTTCTGCTTCGTAAAAAGTCGTTGCCTGTTCAACTTCGGTAACGATTGGGCGTTTAAAGATTCCTTTTTCTTCCCATTCCTTAATTTTTTCGTCAGCAATGTAGCGTTGACTTGCATCGGAATAAAAAATGACAGAACGGTATTGATGCCCGACATCAATTCCCTGCTTGTTCCGGGAGGTAGGATCGTGAGCTTCAAAGAATATATTCACAAGTTCTGCATATGTGATGACCGTTGGATCATACTCCACTTTAACGGACTCAGCATGTCCGCTTTCCCCTGCTTTCACTTGTTCATAGGTCGGATTCTCCAAATGGCCGCCGATATAACCGACTTTCGTTTGAGTAACTCCTTCGAATTTTTCAAAGAATGCTTCTACTCCCCAGAAACATCCTGCACCAAAAATAGCTGTTGCCATATAACATCTTTCCTTTCCCTTAACGCAACTTCTATCGAGAGCCTTGACGGGCGTGTTGTTCCACAAAAAGACCCCTTTTCTTATCCAGTAAGAAAAGGGGTCGCTAATATCCGCACGATCCTCTCATCTCTTAGAATGGTCATCCATTCTACAGGAATTGGCACCGTTCTCGTCAATCCTTGGATTGATTCGATGGTTGCCGGGCATCAAAGGGCCAGTCCCTCCGCCTCTCTGGATAAGAAGTTTCCGTTATTTATTTTTGTTAGTACCCATAGTACTACGTTTGTGTAAAGAAGTAAAGGATAACAGACTGAAAAATTAATTTCGATGGGCTTCAAGTTCTCTCTTGTATTTATTGTATTCAAAGGATAACACGCACATGCCTGTCTGTAAAAAATTCAGCTTCAGCTTTGGCCCGTCGTATATACTTCTTCGAAAGGCTGGACGATGACGAACCCATCCCCCTCGAACTGCATTTGGATCGACTCTCCGCTTCCCCGTCCGATCAACGTCTTGAAGCTGATGTCTGTTTTGAAATTCGGCTCCAAGTGACCTGACCATGCCACCGTAGCATGTGGATCTGTGATCACCGGTTCACCCGGGCGTACCAAAAGCGTCAGCGGTTCATAATGGGAAGTAACTGCAACCCGGCCGCTTCCGCTCAGCGTCACATTAAATAACCCTCCGGAAACCATACCGGCTACCTTTTTCATCAGTTTAATATCCCAGTCAATGCTCGGTTCGAAGGCCAGCAGATCATTGCCATTAACGGTAAGCGTCTCATTGTCCAAGTCAAAGATGGTTATTTTCTTTCCCTGATCGGCAAGGTACAAACGCCCCCTCCCTGTCGCCTTCATTAAGGAACTACCTTCTCCTGTCATCGCTTTTTTGAACAATTTCCCAACCCCATGTTCAAGAATACCTTCTCTCTCAAACTTAATGTTTCCATTATAGGATATCATCGCACCCGCCTTGGCCCAGACTTGATCAAGAAGATTCACTTCCAGAATTCTCGGCGTCTCCAACTCAAAATAATCATTCTCCGATTCATCCTGCTTCGTTTTCCGAATAAACTCTTCAATGGAATATTCACTCATACCTTTGCCCCCTCCAAATTGTCTAGTCGTATAATGGAAATATATGTATGACCTGGTCATACAATAAATCCCTTCTTCACATAATGTATATACGATGGAGTCGGGGAAAGGTTTCATTATGTGGAGGGCTCGGGAAAGATTCATTGATAGTAGTTGTGATAAACTCGAGGTAACTTCACTTGAAAGGGAGAATTTGTATGTATGGCTTAGAAGACAAAAGAGAGGAACTCCTGAATTTCGTTGAACAAGTTTCTACACAGGAAGCTGACGTCAAGCCGGAAGAAAACCGTTGGTCCATTCTAGAAGTTTTAGAACATCTTTACTTGATGGAACAACTGATTGTTTATCAAATTAATCAAGCCCTTAAACAAGGAGACACTCAACAGGCGACCGAAAAACCAATCCATAAGACGACCAACCGTGATTACAAAGTGGAAGCTCCAGAGGCCGTCCAGCCAAAAGGAGAATTCCAATCCCTAGAAGATGCCAAGGAAGGTTTGAAAAAGTCCCGTGAAGCTACTTGGTTCCTCATCCATAATAAAGATGAAGAAACTTTAAAAAACAGAGTCTTTCCACATCCCTCTTTCGGAGATATGAACTTAGTCCAATGGGTGGAATTTATCGGCTGGCACGAACTGCGCCACCTGGACCAAATGAAGGAAATCAAAGCACATATACATGCATAAATCAAAAGCCTCCTGAGTCATCACTCAGGAGGCTCCTTTATTATTCTTGTTTTTCAAAATCCTCCGGCTTTACTTCTTCACCATTCTTTCCAGTATAACGAAGTCCCCAGCCAGTCCATGCGGCAATAAACATGACGATTAACAATAGCCATCCTTGAAATACAAATGGAAAGACTTCTCCCGGCCCGACGACAGGCAGGAAATCGTATTGATCGGCTGCTCCCTGGACGGTTGCCCATGCGAGCAGTACACCACCACTCCATGGAAAAATATATCCCAGCGAAGAAGTAACTGTATCCAGAAAGTTAGCTCTTCTGTAAGGATGGATGTTCATTTCTCTACCAAGCTTACGGACAAACGGAGCAGCTGCTATTTCAGCAGCCGTATTGATTGTAATGAATACATTCAAGAAAGCCACTATTCCGAAAATTGAAAGTTCAGCTCTGCGCACAACATTGTTGATCAACTTCAGGAAGAAGTTCTTGATCACATCCATCGTGCCGGCAACATCCAATAGATAGGCGGCTGCCAAAATGAACAAGATGAGGATAGCCATGTTAAAGTAACCACTGATCCCATCGATCAATGCGCCCTCAACTACCGCTTCACCAGCATCATTCTTATGAATATGCAGGACCTCTGTCAACGATTTCCCGGATAAGAGAATAAACACTCCTGCTGCCAGGATTCCGTATGAAAGAGAGGTTAAAAGATGATGACCGCTCAAAGCTAAGTATAAAACCAAAGCAAACGGAGCGAGCATAAGTAATCCTTCCGGTGAGACTTCATTCTGTAATTGATTGACGACCTGCTGACTTCCCATTTCTCCGCCACCACCGAAAATCACGAATAAAATAAGAGCTGGAATAGCAGCAGTGATGGAATATTTGAAACGTGAACGTACCACACCTGGTACATCCGCATCCTGGGTCGTGGCAGAGACAATCGTCGTGTCCGATACAGGAGCTAAGTTATCCCCAAACACGGCACCACTTAAAATTGCTGCAAGAAGGATGACTGGATCTGCTCCCAGGATAACCCCTGCAGGATACATGAGCACACCAAAGGTCGCCACTGTACCATAACCTGTACCAACAGCTGTGGAAAATAACCCAGCCAACAGGAAGGTGATTCCTACAAAAGCTCCTCCCTCTAGTCCGGATTGGAAACCGAACCAAATGAGACCATCCACTAATCCACCAGCTGATAACATGTTGGCAAACATCCCTGCCCAAAACCAGGCGATAATGGCGACCACCCCGACAGGCTGAGCCATTCCTGAAATTAAACTTTGGGCATAATCTGACCATTTGGATTTACATAAAAACAGTCCAATAGCAATCCCGATCACCATGCCGAGGACGAGCGCTTGCTCAGTCACAAGGCCTGTGACACTCAAGACAATGGCCCAGATAATGAAGAATACTAAAGGTACAGTTGCTGTGAAGACGCCACCGCGGAACTCCAACCTTCGTATGTCTTTTTCTCCTAAGGCTTCATCTACAATTTGTTCTTTTTCTTTTTCTTTGTCTTTATCCGGCACAAAATTCCCTCCTCTATCAACGTTAACTGTACAATAGTTTATCATTACATGTGTATAGATGTAATGTCACGATTTTTTTCCCAATTTTTCAAAAATGATAGATCCTCAAAAAAAGAAGTAAAAAGGAGTGCACATATGCTGCAATTCATTCCCTTTCAAGAAAAAGACTTTCAAGTAGTAATCGACTGTATCCAATCCCCAAGGTTTCTTCTTCAGTGGGGCGGCCCGATGTTTCATTACCCATTAACACATCAACAACTTCTGGAGTACAAAAAGGCCCCGGATCGAAAGGCTTTCCAAGTTTATGATGCCAATGAGGGAAGGGTGATTGGACATATTTCAATTGGTCGCATCGATCTTCACAAAAACCAAGGGAGAATCGGAAAAGTGCTCGTATTTCCTCAGTTTAGAAAAAAAGGATATGGAATCAAAATGATGGAGGCCTTCTCCACCTACGCTTTCCAAACTCTGGGCCTTGAAAGATTAACCTTAGGCGTTTTCGATTTTAATACAAAAGCGATTCATTGTTATAAAAAAGCAGGATTCACCATTGATCGTCATTTGAAAAACCACCGCTCGTTCGGAAACGAAAAATGGAACCTGTATGAAATGAGTCTCGAAAAACTGACCCCACTATAAAGGGAGGCCACTCATGGTCCTCCCTTTACTTTTTCATTCCCATCCAAATTCTATACTCCACCCCAATAAAACACCTCCCACCCAAATTGGAAATAACTGGGTGGCCAGGTCATACAAATTATTCCAAAACACAACACCTAAGATTTACATTTTGTATTTTAGGATGAAAAAATTTAAAATAGAAAAAGTATGTTTATGCATGGTTATAAGTTAACGCTTACATTCACTGTCAGCTTTAGTTTCTCTGAACATTGACTCAAGTAAAAACAGGGCAACCATAGATGATAACACGGTTCGAAGTGTTTGACTATGCAAATTATTCTGATAACATTATGAAACACATAGGCAAACGAAATTTTACTTAAATGATCTAACAGGAAGGTGAAAGTATGACTACTGTCAAAAACACAAACGATCATACAACTCCCTTACGAAGGGATATTCATGCATTAGGAAAAATGCTTGGTGACATTCTCGTCCACCACGGCGGAGAGGAACTACTGAACAAAGTAGAAACCATCCGACAACTGACGAAAGACCTGAGGAATAACCCAGACCCCTCAACATACAACCAACTGAAGAAAGAGATTCAAAACCTCGAACCACCGATGCGCTCCCAAGTCATCCGCGCATTCTCAATTTATTTCCACCTCGTAAACATCGCTGAACAAAATCACCGCATCCGCAGACGCCGTGAATACCAGCTGCGCGAAGACCACGGGGCTCAGCCGTTCTCTCTTGAGAGTGCTGTACAGAATTTGAAAAACAATGAGTTTTCAAAAGATGCTATCCAAGAAGTTTTAAATAAACTCTCTCTGGAATTGATTATTACCGCACACCCAACAGAAGCAACGAAGCGGACCGTCCTGGAAATCCAGAAGAGAATTGCGACAATTCTTAAGAAGCTGGACCATCCTCAATTAACGAAAAGCGAACGCAAAAGCCTGCAGGACAGCCTGCAGAATGAAGTAACGGTTCTATGGCAGACCGATGAATTGCGTGAACGAAAACCGACGGTCATGGATGAAGTGCGGAACGGCCTTTATTACTTTGATGAAACATTGTTTGATGTGCTTCCGGATATCCATCAGGAGTTAGAAGCAAGATTGGAAGATCATTATCCTGATGAAAAATGGAACGTGCCCAACTTCCTGCGCTTTGGTTCATGGATTGGTGGTGACCGTGACGGAAACCCAAATGTAACCCCTGACATTACGTGGGAAACCCTTCAAAAACAGCGGAAACTCGTCCTTAAGAAATATGATGAAGTCCTTGTTGAATTAATGAAGCGTTTCAGCCATTCTTCTTCACAGGTTACCGTGACGGATGAATTGAAAAATGCGATCGAAAAAGAAGAACCTATGCTCCCTAAAGGGAAAAAATGGCGTGTGGATCGTGAAATTTACCGTCGTAAATTTGCCATCATTCTCGAACGACTCCGTAATGTCGGACAATCGGAGATCGGTTATGACTATGCGGACGAGCTTCTGGAAGACCTTCGTCAAATTCGAGATAGTGCACAGACCCACCAGCCGAACAAACAAGAGTTGAAAAAGCTGCGTAAACTGATCCGCCAAGTTGAACTCTTCGGATTCCATCTCGCTACGTTGGATATCCGGAATCACAGCGGAGAACATGAATCAGCCATTACAGAACTGTTGCAAAAAGTCGGGATTGTCGAGGATTACTCTTCCCTTGCAGAGAAAGAAAAGATGAATGTACTGCAGGATGTATTGGAGGACCCTCGTCCCATTTCCCTGCTGAACGAAGACTATTCCGAATCCACACAAAAGATGCTGAATGTCTTTCAGATGATCCGCCAGGCTCATAAAGAGTTCGGTGATCGCTCCATCGAAGTTTATTTGATCAGCATGACTGAATCTGCAAGTGACCTTCTGGAAGTTCTCGTCCTCGCAAAAGAAGCGGGAATTTATCGTCTGCATGCAGATGGAACTGTGGAAAGCCATTTGAATGTAGCCCCACTTCTTGAGACGGTGGATGACCTTGTGGCCGGTCCTGATATTTTGAAAACTCTATTCGAAATGGATGTATACAGCAAACATTTAGAAAAACATGGAAACCACCAGGAAATCATGCTTGGTTATTCTGATGGAAGTAAAGATGGCGGGACATTGACAGCCAATTGGAGACTGTACAAAGCTCAGCAGGAAATCCATGATATGGCGCATGAATACAATGTAGGCTTGAAGTTCTTCCATGGACGTGGAGGTTCCCTCGGTCGTGGGGGTGGTCCGCTAAACCGCAGCCTGCTTTCCCAGCCGGTGGAAACGCTTGGTGAAGGGGTGAAAATTACAGAACAAGGTGAGGTCCTCTCTTCCCGTTACCTGCTTAGAGATATTGCTTACCGAAGCCTTGAACAGGGAGCGTCTACCCTTCTGGAAGGTGCTATGAACATTTCCAAGGAATCAGAACAGGGGCACCACCGTGAACAAGTGTGGGAACAAGCTCTTGAGGAAATTTCTGATGTGTCCTTGAAAAAGTACCAATCCCTCGTGTTCGGTGATTCAGACTTCCTGACTTACTTCAATGAAGCCACACCATTACAGGAAATCAGTGAGTTGAACATCGGTTCTCGTCCAATGAAACGGAAAGACAGCTCCAAATTTGAAAACTTGAGAGCTATTCCATGGGTATTTGCCTGGACTCAAAACCGACAGCTCATTCCGGCATGGTACGCTTCAGGCACAGGACTTGCAAGTTACATCGAAAAAGATGCAGGTAACCTTGCTGTGCTTCAACAGATGTATGAAAACTGGCCGTTCTTCCGTTCCGTTGTCAACAACCTACAAATGGCTCTGACAAAAGCGGATATCCAAACGGCAAAAGAGTATAAAGCACTTGTCAACGATCAAGAACTCGGAGAACGTATCTTCCAAAATATTGTGGATGAATACGACCGAACGAAGGACATCCTTCTGCAGATCACAGGAGATGCAGAACTTCTTGATCACCAGCCGACGATCAAGGAATCGGTAAGGCTGCGTAATCCTTATGTGGATCCATTGAATTTCCTACAAGTGGAGCTGATTAAAGAACTACGTCAAGTGGACGACCATGAAGATACCTTGACAGAAGTTCTTCTTACCATCAGTGGAATCGCAGCCGGCCTTCGTAATACAGGCTGATCACGATACATGAACCCGGGCATAACCTTCCAAGGTTATGCCCGGTTTTTTTCATTTAAAGTGTCCGTTAAACGATGAGTCATCATTTAACCTTTCGCTTTTCGCCTTCCTTATTTCTCCTCCGCTTAGTCCATACGCTAAACAAGGCACCCTTACAATAAAAAACTGGCCCACCATTTCCAACCTGTAGAATTAATGAGAGTGCGGATATTTAATTCTTTCAACAGATGCATTCCGAAAAGCCCCATGCAGAAGAAAACCTCCCTAGACAAGCTACTTCAGCATGATGAATGTTTTTCACCTATTCCATAAAGCACTTTGGACATGCTTCAAAATGTGTTCCAATGGATTTCCCTCATGTATTTTTAAGTTTTGGACAAAGTAAAACTGATATTAAATAAAGTGAGGGATTCATCATGATCAGTATCCTTATTGGACTTGTACTACTTATGCTGTTGGCTTATCTTGGATGGTCCATCATCTGGATTGCGCCGCTCGTATCTGGTATCGTTGCGATTTTAAGTGGGATGGATATTCTTCCTGCCTATACAGATACTTACATGCAGGGCTTTGTCGATTTTGCCAAAGATTACTTTCCGATTTTTCTCTTCGGGGCGATTTTTGGAAAGTTGATGGAAGACACAGGTGCCGCTCAATCGGTAGCCCATAAAATCTCAAGTGTAATCGGTAAAAAACGAGCGGTTCTTGGTATGCTTTTGTCGGCAGCGATTCTCACGTATGGAGGTGTCAGCCTCTTCGTGGTGGTTTTTGCCGTTTATCCTTTAGCGGTTGCTATGTTCCGTGAGGCAAATGTCTCTAGAAAATTGATCCCATCAACTTTCGTATTAGGGGCCTTCACTTTCACAATGACTGCACTTCCTGGAACTCCGCAAATCCAGAACATCATTCCGATCAACACGTTCAAAACCGACACGATGGCTGCTCCCATCCTCGGAATCGTTGCCGGATTGATCATGGCGGTCGGCGGTTACTTCTACCTGAAATTCCGTGAAAGACAGTTGACTTCAAAAGATGAGAAGTTCACTGAGCCTGAAGGAGATAACCAGGTGAAAAGTGTGAACGCAGAAGAACTTCCGAACTGGATACTTTCGACTATACCTCTTGTTGCTGTCGTTCTAACGTTGAATGTTTTTGACATCAGTATATTAGCAGCCTTGCTCATCGGGATTCTGTTAATTATGATCTTCAATTGGCAAGATTATAAAGATTTCATTAAAGCCATTAATGGTGGTGCTTCCGGGTCAGTTATGGCTACCATCAATACAAGTGCCGCCGTAGGTTTTGGTACAGTAGTGACAGCCTCGCCCGGTTTTGATTCAGTCAAAGAAATCATCTTCAGTATTCCCCTGAGTCCATTCTTTTCCGAGGCTTTCGCTGTCAGTCTGCTGGCGATGATTACAGGATCCGCTTCCGGTGGTATGGGGATTGCTCTTGAAGCTCTCGGCCAGGAATACTACAACATTGCCGTCAACCAAGGAATGAGCCTTGAAGCCTTTCACCGGATCACTTCGGTAGCATCAGGAGCATCCATCCTTCCTCATAATGGAGCGTTACTGACCTTGTTCACGGTTACCGGATTGACCCACAAAGACTCTTACAAAGACGTGTTTGTCGTCGGTCTTCTAATTCCGATGGTTGCAACAGTTGCCATCATTTTACTGGCCATGATGGGCATCAACTAAATGTAAAAAAGCTTCCCTCTTCAACGTGAGGGGAGCTTTTTACGTAATATCAACGGTTAAATTAAAAAACACGTCCTTACCCGAGGGGACGTGTTTCTCACCGTTATTGAACCGTATATCCGCCATCAATGACAGCCGCTTGACCGGTGATGCTCTTCGCTTTATCACTGACTAAGTAGATGGAATAATCGGCAATTTCCTGTACCTGAAGCAACCGTTTTTGAGGAACCAGGGGATAAATGACCTCTTCCAGTGCCTTTTCCTTATCGATGTTTCTCGTTTTCGCAAGGTCTTCCAACTGATTTTGGACGAGCGGGGTATCCACATAGCCCGGACAAATAGCATTGACTGTGATCCCATGATCTGCCCCTTCGAGCGCTGTAACTTTCGTTAACCCAATGACACCATGCTTGGCGCTGTTGTATCCTGCTTTACCTGCAAATCCGATGAGCCCATTGATGGAAGCCATATTCAAAATACGTCCATACCCTTGTTCTTTCATATGAGGGAAGGCATATTTCGTACCGTAAAATGGCCCTTTCAGCATAATGTCCAAAATCAATTCGAATTTTTCACTTGGAAACTCTTCCACAGGTGCGACATGCTGGATACCTGCATTGTTGACGAGAATATCGATTTTACCGAACTTCCGAACCGTTTCTTCAATCGCATTTTTTACATCTTCTTCTTTCGCAACGTTCGCAACGACTCCCTCAACGGTATGCCCCTCTGATCGCAGCTGCTCGACTGATTGATTGAGGGTCTCTTCATTAATATCATTGAGCATTACTTTAGCGCCTGCTTTTGCGAATTCTGTGGCGATTTCAAGTCCGATACCCTGCCCGGAACCAGTGATTAAAGCTGATCTTCCTTCAAGCATGGAAACTCCTCCTTTATATATGCACTCTCCCCTTAATCTTCCCTTTTCTAAGAAAATATGTACAAAAAAACTCAGCCCGGAGCAGGCTGAGTGTCTTATTATTAATAAAGTTTCCCTTGACGATACATGATCGTCGACAGTTTTGTAACGGAGTGGATATAGCAATTCTGACGCAGTGGGAATGGGTCTCCAAAGAATTGCGGAAGGATCGTATCCATCGTCCCTCTTAACTTTTCAAAAAGCCTTTCATAAACCTGATCTTCAGTCATGAATTGTGCTTCTCTTCCCTGCACCCATTCATAATATGAAACGATCACACCGCCAGCGTTAGCTAAAATGTCAGGGATGATGAGAACGCCTTTGTCCGCTAAGTAACGATCCGCTTCTTCTGTGATCGGGCCATTCGCTCCTTCAACAATGATTTTGGCCTGGATGTTTTTCATATTGTCTTTATGGATTTGGTCTTCCAATGCAGCCAAAATAAGTACATCGACGTCCATTTCCAATAAATCGTCTCTTTCTTTAATTTCTGCCACAAGCTCGTTTTCTTTAAGCTCCTGATCTGTTGAAGGAAGATCCCCGTCATTCTCTTTGGCGTATTGGACAAGACCGGGGATATCCAGACCATCAGAGTTGTACAACATGACATTAGCGTCACTTACCGCCACTACCCGATTTTGCAGGTAGTTACACTGGTAAGCCTCCAATGCAGCAACCGAACCGAGATTACCGAAACCCTGGACTGCGATTTTAAGCTTCTGCTCCGCATGGTCAAGGGCTGTGTGTGCGAATATGTTCTCTGTATCCCCAAGCCACTTTCGATGCTCGTTGACGAAATTGTGCATCATATAACGGAACGTGAAATAGACGCCTTTCCCGGTTGATTCCCTTCTGCCAAGAGATCCACCATTCACAATACTTTTACCTGTAAAGCTGTTCCGGTATGGCTCGCCCGGGTGGATGTTTTTGAATTCTCCCATCATCCAATCCATTTCCCGTTCGCCTGTACCGACATCAGGAGCTGGAATATCCTTATCCGGACCTAGAATATCATTGAAATATTGCACATATTTTTTACAAATCAAATTGAGTTCCTTCACGCTGTATTCTTTCGGGTTAATGACGACACCGCCTTTTCCTCCCCCAAAAGGAAGTTCATGAAGCGCGTTTTTCAAGGTCATCAACTTCGCTAAATTGGAAACTTCATCTTCATCGACCGACTCATGGAAACGAATCCCGCCCTTATAAGGTCCTACAGTATCACTGTGCTGGACACGGAATGCCGGGATACGAACAATGGTCCCGTTCTCGGTTGTAATCCGCAGGAAAGATTTGTGGATATGGTTCGGGGTAGATAAAAGAGCAACAAGAGAATTGTAAGCTTGTTCCCTTGTTTGAGCTTTTAAATCCGGAAGAAAGTCTTTATCCTCCATAATCGCTTTTAATGACTCTTCAATAATGGTTTGTTGTCTTTGCATAATCCAATAGCCTCCGTTCTAATGAATTGGTCCTGTGTGTATTTCCTTATCTAGAAGTCCATTCCCCAAAAAGAAACTGTGAAACGTTTCCAAAAAGAAAAAGCCTCTTCTGAGAAGAGACTTTCCTTACCTTACCCTAAAATATTATAACCAGAGTCTACATAAACGATTTCACCTGTGACTCCTCGTGATAGATGACTCATCATCGCAAGCGTCATATCCCCGACTTCTTCCTGGGTGACATTTTTCTTCAACGGAGAGATTTCTTCAATTTTGTGGAGAATCTCATTGAAGCTTGGCACACCTTTGGCAGCAAGGGTACGAATCGCACCTGCTGAAATAGCATTCACTCGGATTCTATTTTTCCCTAAGTCATTGGCAAGATAGCGAACGGTCGCCTCCAGGGATGCTTTCGCAACACCCATAACGTTATAGCCTTCAACCACACGCTCTGCCCCAAGGTAACTCATGGCAATCATCGATCCACCTTCTGTCATATAAGGCTGACTGGCCTTAGCTACTGCGATGAGTGAGTAAGCACTCGTATCTTGAGCAAAGGCGAAGCCATCACGGGATGTTTCAAGAAATTCACCTTTTAAATCTTCTGCATGAGCAAAGGCGATGGAATGACAGACTCCATGTATGACGCCGACCTTCTCACCAATTTCCGTAAATGCTTCCTGTATACTGTCATCACTATTTACATCACATTGAACGATGGCTTTTGCCTCCAGACCACCTTCAGCCAGAAGCTTTTCAAGTTTTTTATAACTTCTTTCTTTTCGATATGTAAAAATAACGTTTGCCCCTGCCTGATAAAGGGATTTCGCGACTCCCCAGGCGAGACTCCGCTGATTTGCCACTCCCATGACAACGATGTTTTTATCTTTCATCTGTAGTATATCTTCCATAATAACCTCCAAAAAATCCGTTTCCTTAGTTATACCTTATCACAAAGAGGATTGTCTACTCACCCTTGATCTGCAAATGTGAAAACCTCCCGTGATATGTTTCAAAACGCGCTCCGTGTACAATAGATAAAGGATGATGGAAGATCGGTCCATCATACACGAAAGTGTGAAACTCTCCGTTTTCACCGCAAAGATCTACATTTCCCGGTAAATCCCGCAGGAATAGATAATCATAAATTCGCCCACACTCTTCCATATCCATTCTGTCCCTATCAACTGTCGTTACCACTGCCTTGAAACCTTCGTGAATCAACTCATCCGCCACTTCGCGAGAAGATTTCCCCCATAACGGGTAAACCCCTGACATCGCATGCCTCTCTAAAAGCTCGTCACGGAACGACCGGATTTCTTCGATGAAAAGGTCTGCATACACAACCTTATGAACCCCACGCTCTTTGAAGCTTTGAAATAAACTGCCCATCCTGCGATCGAAAACCTCATTAGATGCCTGATCTTCAAGAGGGATGATTTCCACTGGAAGTCCAAGGGCTTCCCCTTGTTTTTGAAGCAGCGTTCCCTCCACTTCATGGACAGGAAGACGTGAGGTCTGTTTAGAAACTGTAGAAAAAAGGCCCTCAACGATAAACTCTTCATCTTCCATCACTTTTTTTAACGCCAGCGCAGAATCTTTCCCACCGCTCCACGAGACCATTACTTTTTTTGCCATCATTTACTCAACCTCCTCTCCTTTTATGAGCGGATATGCAAAGCCATATGGATCAAACTTTCAGACCGTCCGTCCCTGCGGATATAATCCTGAAACACCCCTTCTCTTTGAAAGCCTAAGGATTCGTACAGATGGATGGCAGGTTCATTGGATTCCATGACGTTCAATCGAATGATATCGATCTGGGAATGACGGCAACGGTCGATCATGGTCCCCACGATCTGCCTCCCGATCCCTATATTTCTATATCTTCTTTTAATGTTCAGACCGAATGTCCCTTGGTGCCTCGTTGCAGAAAAAAGGGACACATCGAAGTTGAGAAATCCTACGACTTCGCCCTGAACCTCGGCAACCAGAAAGAAAGCAGGCGGCTCATAACGGGTGATCCATGCTTTTTCTTTTTCCAGGGATCCATGAAATTCCTGGAGGTTTTTGATGCCGTAACCTTCAGACAGTGCTTCTCTCGCAATTTCCAATGTGAATGGAGCATCTTCAGGCTGGCCTGTCCTGATGGTGCATGCTTTCATTTTTTCCCACTCCAATAGGCGCCATCTTCCATATGCGCAAAAGGAAGATCAGTATCCACTTCCCCGTATACTCTGTCCTTATTATCATCTTCTCCCTGCAGCCAACGGGAAAAATCAAACACTTCAGGCTCTCGATCGCCTCCTAAGGCAAACCAGGCCTTGCTTTCGTTCGGAAGGTACCCTGAGGTGTGAATCGTTCCAGCCCAGTTCGCATACAACTTGGAAAAGACTCCACCGTCGGTATCATTCATCAACCGGAACGCATCATTAGCATTATTTATCCGTCCACGATTCGTCTGGATGGCATCCATGCGCTTCATGGAGTCGACCAGATGATTACGGTTTTCCTTTTTCATTATTTCAAAGTGGTTGGTACAGACATCCGCCTGTCTGACTTCCACGCCACGTGGGGAAGCTTCCACGATATAGGTGCTGTTGCTTTTGTCGAAAACTACATAGCTGAATGAATGGCGATGTGGAATTTCCTGAAGCATGTGCGCCGCTTCTTGAACATCCGCACACGATTCAAGAACCATCCGACCGATCATACAACAAATGAACCCATCCCCCGGTTGCTTTCGGTGCATGAAATTATAACCGAGCACAAGGCCTTTCTCATTCATCCCATCCATTCTCCCTGTGATCCGCTGCGTCGGGCCGATGATGCTGTATCCTTGATCAGTCGGTTGAAAGAGGCTGTACCGCCCCTCATAAGTCTTCGGCATGTAATCATAATTCCGGATGAAATACCCATCCCCGGTCATGATGGAACATCCACTCCGTTTATAATCGATACGGTATCCTCCAAACTCCATCATCACCTTCTTCATCGGCCACTCCAAGGCGTCCCTTAATCCGAGGAGTTCGTCCCATACGCCTGGAGCGTACCGGGTAATCGCTTCTTTCACTTCCCGTTCCTCTACGCTGAACCGTGGCTTTCTTACGCGCCATTGCTTTTCCCGGTTCAGAACCGTCCAGGAGTCTTTCAATAAATGCCCCTGGTATTTTCCAAAGTCATAGTGCGTACCTCTGAACTGCAAAATTTCGCTATGTATGTTTTTCATCATCGATTCCTTTCTAACCATTTCTGCCTTAAATTTACCAGATTATCCGGCGAAAATGAACTCCCTCTACTCCTTCCCTTTTCCACAGGTTTCGACCCATGAATGGATTTAAAAAAAGTTAACACACCCACACCGTTCCAAAGTACCGATTAGGACTTTTAAATATTTCTAGACAGGGTATCGAATAATAAGGAAAGATGAGAGAATTTGCTTAATCATTGTAGTTTTTCCCCTGTAATTTTGGTACTCTAAAAGTTGTAGTATTCAGAAAGCGTTTTCGAACAGGGATTAAGGAAAAGGTGGTGGAACAAAGATGAAAGAAGTCGTTATTTTGGGGGGCGGCTACGGCGGTATGAACACCTTGCACGGGTTGCTCGATCAAATCCAGGAAGATGTACATATCACTGTCGTCGACAGGAATCCTTATCATTCTTTAAAAACCGAATTTTATACGATCGCGGCAGGCACAGAGTCAGACCGCCATGCGCGTGTCGATTTTCCAGAACATGACCAGGTCACGTATGTATTTGATGAAGTGGAAAAAATTGATACAGAGAAGGAAGTCATTCTGATCAAAGGAGGCGAAAAAAGCCTTCCCTATGATTATCTATTGATCGGACTCGGCTGTGAGGATAACTATCACGGAATTGAAGGGGCCCGGGAGTTCACAGAAAGTGTCCAGACATTCTCCAAAGCGAGAAGTGCAGGGTTCGCCATCAATAACCTGGGAGCCTACGGAAAGGTGACAGTTGTCGGAGCAGGATTAAGCGGGATCGAAGTCGCTTCAGAAGTAAGAGAAAGCCGACCGGACTTGAACATTCGCTTACTCGACCGTGGAGAAACCGTGCTAAAGGCCTTCGATTCAAAGATACAAAATTATGTAGAAAAATGGTTCGAGGATAACGATGTAGAAGTTATTCACGGGGCGAATGTAGAATATGTCGAAAAAGACGGTGTCTGCAATAACGGTGTTTGTTATTTGAACGATGTCACTGTATGGACGGCGGGAGTGCGTCCAAACTACCTGGTCAGAGAACTTCCTTTTGAAAAAGACGATCAGGAAAAAGTCATCATCAATGATTTTTACCAGGTGCCGAGCCACCAGAACGTTTATATCGTTGGAGACTGCGCTTCCTCAGAACATTCCCCGAGCGCTCAGCTGGCAGGTCAACAAGGAGAAAAGGTAGCAGAAGTCCTCAATGCTGTTCTGAAAGACCGAGTTCCTGAACGCCCTTCAGAAGTGAAGTTGAAAGGATCTCTCGGCTCTCTTGGAAAAAACGATGGATTCGGCAATATGCTGCAAAAACCGATGACCGGTGTTCTTCCCCGCCTCGCCAAATCAGGGGTTCTTTGGTTAAGCAAGCGTCACTAAAAAAGATCGATCACACTTCTGTGATCGATCTTTTCTATACTATACGACCGATTGTTGCAGAAGACCTCCAAGATACTTGGCAAGTTCCAACATACCATACGTCCCGGCCACCGTCTCTGCCTCTGAGTTATAATTGGTATTCGTATTCACATCATACGTATATAACCGCCCATCCTGATCCTCAATTGCTTCAATCCCTGCGACTTGAATCTCATTTTCCTGCAAGAATCTTTCATAATCCTCCACAATTGCCGGCCGGTAGTCTTCAAGGATTTCAAATTCCGCCTTAGGCTGCTGCACCCTTTCAAGGCTTTCGTCAATCGAGCATGCATCTGCGGGGCATAATTCAAACCCATCGGATGTATCCACTCTAACACCATATACGAATTTTCCGCCTACGAACTCATGACGGATGATGAAAGGCTGTGGTGCTTCTATATACTGCTGAATAAGCGTCATACCATCGACCGGTTCTTCAAATGAATCACTTTCCAAGTATTCCTGTAATGCCTCTGAGGAATGGAAGAGCTGGACGCCCTGCCCTTTACCCGCTCGGTTGTGTTTCGTGATGAACGGCTTACGGTCAAGCTTGCGTGCAGCTTCTGCAATGTTCCCTTTTCCTGAAGCCGTCACGGTTTGAGGGGTACGAATCCCAGTCTGGTTCAAGGCCATATATTGGTTCACCTTACTGACCTCAAGCCTGAGGGCACGACTGCCATTAACAACAACCCGGCCATGACGCTCAAGCCAGGCAAGTACAGCTTCTGCGAACTCGGGCGCATACCGGTGTCCCCTGGTGTGAGAAGATGCACTGATTCGGTTATAAAAGACACCTTCCGGAGGCTCACTTGTTAAGTCAAGCGTTCCTTCATCCAAATGCCAAAGGTCATAAGGAAGATCAAGCTCCTCTAAACGTTCCGTCAAATGATCGGTCCATTCATCATTCTCATGGAGGACATATATTCTGCTCATCGAACCGACTCCTTTCCCTGTTCCTTGCTTTTCCATTATTATATCACAAAAAACCGATAAGGTTACTAGGAATAAACCTACCTTCCGTTACCTATCTGTGCGTACGCCCTTTTTTAGGGACGTGCAGTTTCGAGGGGGTTGTTAAGGAAATGGAGAAGAGGGACAACTTGTTTTCCAGAAGAAGAAAAAGCCACTCGATCCTAAGGATGAGCGGCTTTCATACTACCCTGCTTTAGTTGTAATGATGGTATCTTCTCTTCCTGTTTTCTGTTTGATCACCTGCCATACAAACCATGTGACAACTGCGATCCAAACAACTCCTCCAAGTACCATGGATGTGGAATATCCCAAACCAAACCCTTCAGGAGCATAAAAGATATAGGAACTCACGACAGCTGTCATGAACAAGGCGGGTATACTGCAGATCCAGTGGAATTTATGATTCTTCAGCAAGTACATCGCTGCGGTCCACAACATAACGGTCGCAACCACCTGGTTAGACCAGCCCACATACCTCCAAAGGAAGCTGTAATCCATTTGGGTAAGCATAAACGCCGGAACAGCAACGGGAACAGCAAAAAGCAGTGGTGTCCATTTTCCCTGAAACTCTTTTTTTGTTATTTGACGAGCGAAATCAACTAGCATCATGCGCGAAGAACGGAGAGCCGTATCCCCCGTTGTAATCGGAAGGATGATGACGCCAAGGACAGCAAGAATACCTCCAAGCGTGCCCAGTGTCGTACTGCTGATTTCATTCACTACTCCTGCCGGTCCGCCTTCTGCCAGAGCCGTTTGCAGTCCTCCTGTACTACCAAAGAACGTCATACCGGCTGCTGCCCAGATCAAAGCTATGATTCCTTCAGCGATCATAGCCCCGTAAAATACTTTTCTTCCTTCACTTTCTTTTTTCAAAGTCCGGGCAAGGATCGGACTTTGAGTACTATGAAAACCAGAAATGGCCCCGCAAGAAATGGTTACCATGAGCATCGGCCAAACCGGCAGTTCATCTGGGTGAAGGTTGCTGACCGTCAAGTTCGGAATCGATTCTTCGAAAAAGAACATCCCTACGCCAATGGATACAGCCATGAATATGAGAATAGCTCCAAATATGGGATACACTTTTCCGATGATTTTATTGATAGGCAGAAGTGTCGCCACAAGGAAATAGGCAAAAATGATAAGAACAGATGTAAAGAAGCCAAGCGGCGTGATTTCAGCCATCAGTTGTGCCGGCCCTGCAGTAAAAGCGGCCGCTACCAGGACCATCAGCCCTATTGATAATACATTGATGACCGATCGGGCAGGTCCTCCCAAATACTTCCCTACGAGGCTCGGGTATTGAGCTCCCCCGTGCCTGAGTGAAAGCATCCCTGAGAAGTAATCATGGACGGCGCCTGCAAAGATAGACCCGATAACGATCCAGATGAAGGCTACCGGCCCATATAACGCTCCCATTACCGCACCGAATATAGGTCCAAGCCCAGCGATATTTAACAGCTGGATAAGACTTGCTTTCCACCAGCTCATCGGCACATAATCAAAGCCGTCGTTCTTTTCATAAGCAGGTGTTTTCTGCTGATCATTGATCCCAAAAATTCGTTCAACCACCTTTGCATAGAAAAGATATCCGACGATTAGTAAAACTATTGATGCGATAAAAGTGATCATCGCTGAGCCTCCTCTCAAAATTGAATGATAAGGTGTATTCTAGCGATGATTTTGTCGAACCACAACCCATTTTCTGAATATTTATTTTTTTATCTTTTTTTTCTCAAAAATAAAGCGATTCCAAGAAGGAGATCGCTGCTTTTTCTATTTCCATCAAAAAAACCTCCGGCAGCGCCGGAGGTTTTTGATTATGTATGTAACCTGCCATCCTATAGAAATGGTTAAGTTTCCCGCAGTCGTATCGAATGCAAGGATGGCATTGATACTAAAATACCATAGTGCTTCCTGATATTCAAATTAGGATTGTTTTTAATTGGTATACTGAAACTGTTTATGCTCACTAAAACGGTTTAACAAATCATCAAGCTCTTGAGAGATTCTTAGTAATTCTTCGTCTTTCGGATTATTATTGTAAATTTCATACATCCGCGTTCTCAATTCTTCTATTTGTTGTTCCAATCGCTCTTTATAAGGCATTTTGTCATCTCCTTCATTCGTACCTTACCCTATAAAACAGATTTTAAACTATTATTTTGAGATAATTTCCAAATAAATATCTCTCATTGTCCACTATCCTTTATATCGGAAGAATTTGCACCAAAATAAGCCTTTCTCCTTGTTTTTTCTACCTTCTAAAACGAGATAAAAAATCTATTGTCGAATATTTAACAGTCCTTGACTCTATTCCACTATTTTAAAAATCATGATAGGATGAACAAAATTCACAAAAAAGGAGTGCCCGCATGTTTACTACCATTTCTACAAATCAAGCGCCAAGTGCGATTGGGCCCTACTCTCAGGCCACAGACCTTGGAAACCTCGTGTTCATTTCAGGCCAAATTCCTTTGGACCCTTCTACCATGGAGTTCGTCTCCAATGATGTGAAAGAACAAACCGAACAAGTAATGAAAAATATACAGGCGATTCTTGAAGAGGCTGGCCTGTCTTTTGAGAATGTCGTAAAAATGAACATCTACCTGGACTCCATGGATAATTTTTCTGTTGTCAATGAAGTTTATGCGAGTTATTTGAGTGAACCCTATCCTGCACGGGCAGCTGTCGAAGTTAGCAAACTTCCAAAAGGGTCGAAAGTGGAAATTGAAGCCATCGCTGCAAGAAGTTGATAGTCTTTCCAAATCATTCGTAAGACTTGATGTTTTTATGTCTACCTCAGAAAAGGAAGCAGAGCCTCTCCGGCTCTGCTTCCTTTTCCATTCCTTAATCCTCATCTTTCACATCAGGATCTTCGGGCAGAGGCTCACTCAAATACTCCTGAATCATTTCCCTGTATTTTTCCATTTGCTCTAAATGATTATGAAATTGATTTTTATTAATCAGATACTGGTGTCCATCATGAATCACCTTGATTTTATGGTTCAAAATCAAATGTTCCAAATAGTCTACAGGCAGCTCCAGATACTCTGCGGTTTGTTCAACTGTCAAATACATAGTCCGCCGCCACCTTTCTTTACTATCTATTATATCACGCCCATCTTGTAGGAGGGTTTCTTTCGTAAGGAAAGCGGGAAATAGGATGGGGAAAAATAACTCAATGAACGAGAGAGGGATCGTATGGCGAATGCAATCACACCAGACAAAAACACCCAGACAGAAGCCAAGGAAGAAATCAAACCATGGGTCCGGCGTTTCGGTAGGTTCGGATTTATGGCCAAGGGAGTCGTCTATGCTCTCGTCGGTATTTTAACATTTATGGCCGCCATCGGAGTCGGAGGGAAAACGACAGGAACATCAGGGATGTTCAGCTCACTTGCCGGTGTCGCATTTGGTGAGATTCTGCTTTGGATCATCGGCATCGGTTTGGTCGGTTATATCTTTTGGCTTGCCATCAAAGCGATTATGGATCCAGGTAATAAAGGAACGGATGGCAAGGGCTTAATCACCCGGATCGGTTATATTGTCGGAGCCGTCATTTATGGATCACTTGCCTTCAATGCCATGAGAATCGCTATTCATGCCGGATCAGGGAGCGGAAACTCCAAACAGACGCTTTCCGCAAAGCTTCTATCTCAGCCTTTTGGACAATGGATCGTCGGATTGATAGGAGCGATCATTATCGGGTACGGCTTATATGAACTTTATCAAGGAAGTACCCGCCGGTTTATGAACAAAATGCGGACAGGGGAAATGGACAGCCATGAAAAAAAGGCAGCCGAAAAATCGGGCACCTACGGACTATCTGCAAGAGGCGTTGTTCTTGGACTTATCGGATTTTTCTTTATTCAAACCGCTTGGACTGCAAACCCTGAAGAAGCCAAAGGACTGGATGGAGCATTATCCGAAATCGCCAAGCAGCCTTTCGGTCAAATATTGTTAGGTATTGCCGCGATCGGCTTGATTTTATACGGCATCTATCAAATCGTACGCGGACGTTACACCCATATGAACTTCGGAAAAAAATAACTCTAAATAAAAAAGCCTTTCCTCCGTGGAGGAAAGGCTTCGACTTTTGTCGCGAATATACCGGCGACCACATTCGCCGTTTAGCTTTTAAAAAGCATGTACTTCGTCTTACACAAACAGCTCATCGCCCAATAAATATATCACCTTTTTAAACAAAAAGCAAGGAAGCGCTGGCTGAAACCATATGCTATACTTGGACTACTAAAAAACCTCAGGAGGGGCATATGCTTACATTTGAAGAGAAACTAAACATCATTGAAGAATTTCCTGAACTTGAAAAAAGAGAAATTTCGCTTGGAAGAGTTAATTTCCATTATGAAGAAAGCGTTTATGATAAAAAAATCGTCGTGTACCGACTGCATCCGAACGGTAATGGCTTCATTTATGCAGGTGAACTGGAAGACTATCCTACAGACGACAAAGGCATGGTTAACATTAAAGATATTCATGCGGATGAACTCCGGACACTGGTTCGGGAAGCGATCGAATCATTGTCTTTATCCCCAGCTGAAAAAAATCCAGTCATGGAAGAATGGATGAATGATAACGACCAAGCGCTTGTGCTCATGCGTGAAGAAGATGGTTTTCACGTGTATGCAGAAGAACAGTTGGAAGGCACCTTCAATTCTTATGAAGAAGCCGTCAATTTTCTTGAACAGGAAGGCTTCAGCCGCTTATAAGTCAAAGAGCCGTAGATTTCGGCTCTTTTTTTATGAGCATAAGATTGTCACCTTGTTAATTTCAGCATAAGGTATTGAAAAAAGGTGGCGTTATCATATGTATCCTTTCCCTTATTCCTTCAGAGAACAGTCAACTTCAAATATCCTCTCTTATGCCAGAGGCGACGTGAATGGTGATTACATTGAAGACCAAGTGTTTCTCATAGGCGAAAAAAGTTCCGACAGCCCCTACATTACCAATATCACCCTCGTCGTGCAGGATGGTCAAACGAACCTCTTCTACAGTGTTCCATTAAAAACGAACATGGGCTATCAACCCCGCCTTTTTCTTGGAGACTTCACAGGTGACGGTATCGATGACATCTTAATCAGCATGGATTCTGGGGGAAGCGGAGGTTACGGTTACTACTACTTGTATTCATTTATAAACAATCACCCCTCCCTCCTCTTCGATTATGAACTCTTCGACCAGACCTATGACTATGATGTCAATTATCAAGACCATTATGTTGTAGAAATACTCAACAAAACGCTCTCCCTTTCTTTTTTGATTGACCTCAGCAACAGAGATTCAGAGTACTTATCTCAGATATACAATACGGACGGAACATTGAAAGCACCTTTACAAGGATCCGTCTCTGGATTGAACACCCTTTATCCCATCGATTTCGATGGAGACGGAGTCTATAATTTGTTCGCATTCCAACGAATCATCGGCCAATACAATGCGGATGGACTCGGATTGGTACAAACACCGCTTACCTGGAACCCATCCACCGGCTTTGTCCCTTTATTCGATAACCAATATGTTGCGGTCCTCGGCATAGAAACAAATCAATAAATTCCCCCTTTCCAAACCTGGCACCGCCTTTTTCTTTTTCGGTACCTGGTACCGAATTTTTCTTTCCCCGTACCTGGTACCGGAAAGAAGAGAGACGGTACCAGGTACGGAATTTGACGATTGTGTACCTGGTACACAAGAACAGTCCACGAAAACATAAAATTATGCTGAAAATCTCTGATCATTCGTTATACTAGTATAAAATAGGGGTAATGGAACAGGTAGATGAAGGAAGGGGCAAAAGGATATGGATAAATTAAATGAACGATTAGCGCAATATTTTAACGACAACCAAACAAAACTAGTGAATGAACTGCTTCCCAAAACATTGGATGAACTGCAGATCAACTACACCAATCAGGATTTGACCTATCATTTTGAGATGCTGCGTTTACTTCTTGATCGTGTAGCGAAGAGTCTTTTACAGCATCCGGATGAAACAAGTGCTGCAGAGATCGGTTATGATACGGAGAATTACCTTTACTCAAAAGGGGTCCTATTAAAGCAGACCGTAGACGTTTTAAGTGTCTTCCGTCTTTCTCTTATGAAACACATGCGACATTCGGACATGATCCAGGAGGCAGATATCCAGGAAGGGTTCATTGTTACAGAAGAAGTTGTCGCCGCTTTTGATGCAGCGATTCGTGCGACCACAGAGAGTTATAACCAGACGAAGGAAAAAGAACATGATGAAATGGAAAAGCATTTGAATGCGGTTTCCACCCCTGTCGTTCTCATTGATGAGTTTCAGGCGGTTCTTCCCCTGGTCGGTGAGTTTTCACCGGAACGTTTTGAAGTTGTCAAAGATCATACATTACATAAGGTCAAAGAACATGGACTGCGGCTGTTATTCATTGACTTTTCAGGAATCGCAACGTTCGATGAAGTATTTATCAATGATTTGTTCAATTTGACGAAAACGATTAAGCTGCTTGGAACTAGAACAGTGCTGACTGGCATCCGAACCGAAATGGCCATTGCGGCTATCCAATCCGAAATGAACTTTGAAGAACTGGAAACATTCAATGACCTCAAACAGGCATTGATTACCATCAATGATACGAAGTAAGGAGCTGAATCGATGATTCGTGTAGCTTTAGTAAGCAAATGGCACGTGCATGCCGTCGATTATGCACGGGAGGCTGCTGATCATCCTGAGATAAAGATCGCCAAAGTTTGGGATGAAGACCTTGAGCGTGGACAAGAATGGGCCGAAGAACTTGAAGTACCGTTTGAACCACAGTTGGACACCGTACTTACCGACCCTGAAATTGACGGGGTGATTGTAACGAGTCCGACCGAGTTGCATAAAGAAATTATGGTAGAGGCTGCCAGGCAGGGAAAACATATATTCACAGAGAAAGTGCTTTCTCTCAGCAAGAATGACGATGAAGAAATTTTAGCTGCTGTCGAGGAGTCAGGCATCAAATTTATGATTTCTTTACCGCGACTGACTTCCTCCTACTACCTATATGCCCAAGATGTTATGGATAAGAAGATGCTTGGTACGGTCACTATGATTCGCTGCCGTGTGGCCCATAACGGAGCAGTCCCTACGCAGGAACACCCAGGCGGATGGCTCCCTGATCGTTTTTTCAATAAAAAGCAGTGCGGTGGTGGCTCATTGATCGACCTCGGTGCTCATCCAGTTTATTTAACGAACCGTCTGGCCGGAAATCCGACAGCTGTTTCTGCACGTCTCAATTCTTATATGCAGAGAGGCGTGGACGATCATTCCGTAGCTACTGTCGAATATGAATCGGGAATTCTGGCGGTGTTGGAGTCGAGTTTCCTTTCTTCAGGAAGCCCTTTTCAATTGGAGATCTATGGAACAGAGGGCACTTTGTTGATCGAAGGAAAAGAAGCAAGGATTAAGAGCCATGCGCACGGAATAACTGAATGGACAATTCCGGACCTTCCTCCCGTCATTGCCTCGCCTCTTGAACAGTGGGTAAACGATATCATCCGTAACGAAGCAACATCCATCACGAAAAAGGACGCCCATTTGCTGACCGTCGTAAATGAGGCGGCGGCTCATTCCCATAAACTCGAAAAAAGGATTAGGATCGAATAAAAACAGCCTGTCCATCATTCACTTGATGGACAGGCTATTTAAGTTCTTTCCGCAATGTTACTAATGGCCGCAATTGACCCCTGAACCATTCGTCTGTAACTTCTCCTGTTGAAACAAATCCGTTTTTCTCAAAGAAACGCAGGCTACCCTGGTTGTCTTTGTAGACTTCAGCATAGACATTACGGATTCCGAACTGGTCATGGATTTCTTGCAAGAACAAACGAAGCGCCTCCGTCCCTACTCCGCAGCTCCTCTTTTCTGCAATGACCATGCCAATAAAATCTTTCTCAGTCGTGCGGAACAGCTCGATTTTTCCAATCAATCGATGATCCAACATCACCGCTTTCAAATAAAGATTTGGCTTTTCACCACTGAAATAAGATTCGTACGCGTTATGGAACTGCTCAAATGTGCGTGGAACATCGACACCTGTTTTCACTTGTAATTTTTCATCCATTTCCCACTCGTGGAAGTCTTTGATATGATCTTTATTTATATCTTGGATGGAAACTTTCATGATTCTATCTCCCCATTACCTATCAACCACGATATACTCTCAGCATCAGACATAACGCCTGATACTGAGCTTATTCCCTCTGTGATATTTTTGAATCTCTTCATTTACCAAGGGTGAACTTTGGAAAACGAAACAGGATAGCTAGAACTCCTGACAAAGCAAGCAAAATCGGATAGAAGCAGAACGGAACTATACTGACGGGAGAAACACTTGCGACGCCTGCCACCGACAATATTTGCGCCCCGTACGGAAGCAATCCCTGCACAGAACTCGAAAAGATATCCAGGATACTTGCTGACCTTTTCGAATCGATTTGAAACCGTTCAGAAATCTGCTTAGCAAGAGGACCGGCTGTCATGATCGATATCGTATTGTTAGCCGTAGATACGTTTACTGCACTCACCAATCCGGCGATACTGAATTCGCCTCCTCGATTTGAGCTGGCTCCCCGGCTTATTTTGCGGAGGATGAAATCAATCCCACCGTTTTGACGAATCAACTCCACTAATCCACCAAGTAAAATGACAAGCAGCGCTAATTCCTGCATACCGGCAAATCCATCACCTAAAAGGGATACGAATTCCATCATGGAGAAATCGCCCATAAGAAGACCAATTAGCCCAGCGAATCCGATTCCACCCATAAGCACATAAATCACGTTAATTCCCAATACAGCAAAAATCAGCACCCCTAAATAAGGAAGTACTTTGATGATATTGAATGGATGATCATCCTGAAGCGTTGAAGCGGCATCAGCGGTAAGGACTCCAAACAGGATAGCCGTTACAATAGCTGCCGGCAGTACAATGAAGAAGTTCGCCTTGAATTTATCCTTCATTTCCGTTCCTTGCGTTCGTACCGCTGCAATGGTTGTATCAGATATGATGGAAAGGTTATCTCCAAACATCGCCCCACTGACAATCGCCCCCATCGTCAATGCAACGGCTACATCCGTCTGCTCGGCAATTCCCATACCTACAGGGGCAAGGGCAACAATCGTCCCGACAGAAGTCCCCATGGAAATGGAAATAAAGCAGGCGATGACAAACAATCCGACAATGAGAAGATTCCCCGGTAGAACACTTAATCCTAAGTTTACGGTTGAATCAACAGCACCCATACCTTCTGCCACAGTGGAAAAGGCACCCGCCAACAAAAAGATGATCACCATCAATATAATATTGGAATGTCCTCCCCCCTCCGTCAGCTGCTGCAGTTTCGTCTGAAACGCTGTTTTTCTATTCATGAAAAGGGCTACGAGCACAGCCGCAAAGACAGCCACCAGAACGGGCATTTGATAAAAGTCACCGGTCAATACACCGGAGCCGATGAATAAAAGTATGAATACCCCAAATGGTAGCAACGCCCATCCGTTCCCTTTGTTAAAATCATTCGTTCCCATAATCATCCTCCTCTTTCAGGATTCGTTCCTAGTCTTTTCGCTCTTAACAAGCTCTTTCATACTCTACACCACTGAAAGATGTAATCGCAAGTTCTGAGGGGTTTTCCATTCAATTAGAAAAAATAGGTCTGTAGTTGTTGCAAAAAGACCACCACTACTGGGACGCACCATAACCTACGAAGAGAAAGCCCTTCCTGCGATTATGAAAAGGAGCTTTATTCATTCCCAGCGTAAAACCCCCAAAAATCATAATACACTGGCGAAACCTATACATGTAATGACCTCCCCTATTGTAAATAAATGAGGCGTAGCTGAAAATTCAGCTACGCCTTTTTTTGTATTCAATATGCCGATTTAAAAGAATAAGAGGTGAGCAAGCAGCGCGGCAATCGGTAGTGTAATGACTGTACGCTGAAGGAAAATCACAAACAGTTCAAAAAAGTTAATCGGTATCTTCGATTTGATTAACAATATTCCAATCTCAGACATGTAAATCAACTGAGTCAAAGACATGACGCCGATAATGAAACGGGTCAATTCTGAGTCTATACCGCTCCCTACCACTGCAGGCAGAAACATGTCTGCAAACCCGACGATCATAGCCGGCGCTGCATCTGCTGCTTCTGGTATTTGTAGGAGATTCAAAAACGGAATGAATGGATAAGAGAGCCACGTAAACACTGGTGTAAATTCAGCGACCACAAGCGCGATTGTCCCAAGCGCCATTACCAAAGGAATGAGACCGAACCAAATGTCCACAACATTGAAAATACCTTTTCTCACGACAGTACCTGCACTTTTCACTTGGTCAGCTTTAGCTACAGCCTGTTCCAGTCCAAATTTGAAAGTGGATTTTCCTTCAGGGACAATTTCATCAATTTGTTTACCTACCGGTTCATGGTAAGTTTCTTTCTTCATGGATAGCGGCGGTATACGAGGACAAATGACAGCGGCAACGATTCCGCAGACCACTACTGTGAAATAGAAAGATACAAACATATGATCAATGGCCAGGAATTTAGCAATAACTAAACTGAATGCTATGGACGCAATTGAAAAGTTACTGGCAACGACTGCCGCTTCACGCTTGGAGTAATACCCGTTTTCATATTGCTGTGTTGTCAGCAATACTCCTACAGTTCCACTTCCCATCCATGAGGCCATTGCATCCACCGAAGAACGACCAGGAAGCTTGAACAACGGATGCATCACTTTTCTAACAACCGTACCGATCAAGTCCATCAAACCGAACTCCAATAGTAAGGGCATGAATAAACTGGCAAATAAAAACCAAACCATAAGCACCGGAATCAAGTCATAAAGGACGACTCCGCCTGTCAGTTCAGAACCGATAAATGATGGCCCCACTTCGGTCAAGGTCATGACAGCAAAAGCTGCTCCCAGGAATCGCAGAACGATCCATAAAGGTCCCACATCGAAAACATTCCCTATAAAAGGATGGCTTCTCACCTTTTCTCCAGAACCTTTCACTACCAAACTCCCAATTGCAGCAAGAGATATGACGATGGTCATAAATAAAGGTATCCACGGTCCGATTGCTGCCTGCAGACCATCAGCCATTAATCCGAGACCTATTGTCACTCGCCCGTCCACAGAAATAGGAACGAGAAATAACAGAACGCCTACGAAAGAAGGCAGGAGAAACTTCATCCACTGTTTAGTTGTATAGGATGTAGATTCTTGGATGGTCTCCACTTTTGAATGTTGTATAGCCATGATTGCTCCCCCTCCATCATTTTTATGCATGAATCAGTATAATTAAACAACTCTTAATAGTTAGTAACTATACATTTTCATGCATGAAAATTCAATAGATTTTCGATAAATTTTTGAAGCCGGTTTATGATTAGGAAGAAAAAGGAATGCACAAAGTTAAAAGAATGTCAGGAGGAGGATGGACATAATGAAAACCCACGTCCCCAAAGACAAAGGCGTAGATCGCACACTGGCTATTTTTAAAGATGGATATAACTTTATACCCAACCGCTTGCAGAATCACCATCTGGATGTTTATGAAACGATTATACTTGGAGAGAAAACAGCTCTTATCAGCGGTCTCGAAGGGGCAAAGCTCTTTTATGATACAAACAGAATGAACCGAAAGGGTGCCCTTCCAAAAAGGGTGTTGAAAACTTTATTCGGGGAAGACGCCATACAAACTATGGATGGGAATGCCCATACTCACCGCAAACTGTTGTTCATGTCATTGATGACCCCAGAATCAGTTCAAGAGTTGTTTGAGCGTACTATACAAAACTGGGCACAGTTTACTAAGAAGTGGAGCCAAATGAAAAAGGTGAACCTCTACGATGAGTCTCGGGAATTACTCTGCCGTACCGCTTGTGCCTGGGCAGGAGTTCCACTTGCAGAAGAGGAAGTGGAAAAAAGAACAAGAGACTTGAGTCTGATGATTGATGGATTCAGTGCTATGGGCCCTGAACATATCAAAAGCAGAAAAGCACGAAAACGTTCAGAAGACTGGATAGAAAGAATGATTGTAAAGGTCCGGGAAGGGCATATGAACGCAGAAAAAGGCAAAGCGATTTATGAAATGGCTATGCACAGGGACATTAACGGGCAACCATTGGATGCACGAATGGCGGCCATTGAAGTATTGAATGTTATCCGTCCCCTTGTAGCCATATCTAAGTTCATAACATTCGGAGCTGTCGCTTTACATGAACATCCCGAAACGCAGAAACCAATAGCAGTAAATGATGAATATTTGTTCCGGTTCGCCCAGGAAGTCCGCCGCTTTTTCCCCTTTGTCCCATTTTTAGGAGCGAGGGTTGACCATGATTTTATATGGCAACAGTACCCTTTCAAGAAAGATCAGCTCGTATTAATCGATATTTACGGCATCAATCACGACCCTAAAGTGTGGAAAAGACCGGATCATTTCGACCCTGACCGTTTCATCGATTGGGACGGGGGATTGTTCGATTTGATCCCACAAGGCGGAGGCGGATACTACAAGGGGCACCGCTGTCCAGGGGAATGGCCGACCATCGAAGTGCTCCAGGCCAGTTTTCGGTACATGACCAAGTATCTGAAATATAATGTCCCCGACCAAGACTACAGCTATAGCTTAAGGAAAATGCCGTCTCTTCCGAAGAGCGGGTTCGTGATTGATGATGTTGATTTCAAAAATTGAACTAAAGTAAAAATGACGTTCAGGAATTTTCCTGAACGTCATTCATGTCTCGGATGATAGAGACGATAAAAATCGTACCCGTGTTTTAATAAAACTTTCAATACAGAATAAGTAGGTACAGCGATAATCATTCCCACCACCCCGTATAACGGCGCAGCAACAACAAGCAGGAGAATGACTGTCAAAGGATGGATGTTCAACCGTTCCCCAAAAACGAATGGGGCGACGAGATTACTTTCTAATTGCTGAACAACGATGAATGTGATGATTACATAAACGGCCATGGAAGGTTCCTGCATAAGAGCAACGACGATTGCCGGAATAGCACCAATCACAGGACCTACAAAAGGAATAACGCACGTGAAAATGACAAAAAGCCCTAAAATCAACGCGTAATCAAGACCGATAATGACGTAGCCGATATAGGTAAGAACGCCATCAACCGCAGCAATCGTCACTTGTCCAATAATATAAGAAGAAACCGTGTAATCTAAATCTCCAAGGATCTTCTCCCCACGCGGTTTATGTTTTTCAGGCAAAGCTCTTTGTAAGAATGGAATCAATCGGTGTCCATCCTTCAGAAAAAAGAACAAAACGAACGGAACAATGATCAAAATGGTGGTTGCCCCTGCAATCGTGGAGAAGACACTCATCATATGTTCCCCGATTTGCTGGGTCAAACCGCCGAAGTACTCCGTAACTTTTTGTTGGATTGAGGCACCTGATACCATGCCCATATCACTTTCCTCAAGCTTCTTCCCTGCTTCTTCTGCCGTTTCCTTGATTTTATCAGGAAGCTTGGATATATCTGTAATCTGTTTTTGAATCGTATCTGCCAAAAACCAGACACCAGTAAATATCAGACCACCGATAAAAGCAAAGACTAGCAGGATGGCTGCAGGCAGTGGGATATATTTCGATTTTGCGATAAAATGGACCACCGGCCGCAAAATGTAGAAAAGGAACCCCGCAATCAGCATCGGATAGAATAATGTTCCGAAGATTGTTTTAACAGGGTCCAGCAATTCTAGTTTCTCTAAGAAATAATAGAGAATGAGAATAAGGATAGCTGCAGATATATATTTGAAAAATGGCTTTCTGATCCACATGTTCCTCACCGCCCTTCTATCTCATTCATTCACTAAATAGATGGACAATAAACACTAAAGATCGATCGTTGCTGCTTGCATTTACTTTTTTATCTATCTTTTAATAAAAGCAGACATTTATTAATCTCACAGAAAATCAGACCTGCGTAAAAGCAAACACGGTTCAGCAATCGTGTTCAATGATATACCGGAGACCTGAATACGTATCTTTAAACGTTTTCAATCGTTTATCGAAGTGCTGGAAAGAAAGAGCCAGTTTCGGCGTAATTCCCACGATCAGACACTCGGTTCCTACCAATTGCAGGGATTGATCCAATAGTTTCAAGTGGCTACTGAACTGATCATTAAAAGTATGAATCCCGCTCAAATCGATTAACGCGTATTGAATATCTTTTTCTGTGCATTCTTTCAATAGAGATGACATGAGGGTATCCACTCTCTTTTCGTCAAGGTCGCCGATGAGCGGGACTGCAACAGCATGATCCCACACTTTCAAAATAGGGATAGAGAGGGAAGCGATGATCGAATCTTTCCGCTGCTCTTCTTCTGCTCTTCTTCTTCTCTCCCCGTTCTATCCTTCAACATGATAAGATAGCCCATTTCCTTCTCTCCGCCCTTTAGCGGAGTGATGATGGCATCAGCGATAAATTCACCTTTTATATCGATTCTCAGAAGACGCTCCTTCCCCTCCCTCACCTGAGGGCTATGCGTCCCGGTCAATAACTTTTCCACATGCTCCCCGACCACTTCTTCTACACTCTCGTATCCCAATAAAGGAGCAAGCTTTTTCAAAAGGGCTGCTGCTTCTTCATTCATCCACACGAGGCGATCATTGACATCCGCCAACAATATATATTCTTTTATACTGTTCAGAGCATCCATCATCGACAGACCCTTCGTTTTCACAACCATCCACAACCCACCCTATCCAATTATTTCTATTTATTATATAACCATCCTGCTAAATATAGATAGAGTGAAAGATGTCGAATGTGTTTTGTTAGCTTTTATCACGAAAAGTATATTTCATGTTAGATTTTCTAACATGAAGAGTGACAATATATCTTATTTCCGATATTCTATTAACAATCAATAAGAATGGGAGGAGTATATGAAGGTTTCTATATCTTCCAGCTGTTGTTGTGCTCACTGAACTTCTTTATCAATTTTATAGGAGTGAACCATAATGAAAAATCACTTGAGGACAGCCGTTGAAAGTATGAAAGAACACTACATTCAAAAACTCGTAGAGGCCGGAATGTACCAAGCCTCTGATGAAGGGCTCCAATCGTTGACATTGACAGAGCTCGAAGCTCTGGCTTCCCGGGTGGATCGCCCCTAAGGAAGCCCAACACGGAGGAGGAGAAGGGATGTCATCGTACAAGCATAAAAAAGTCATCTCGATTGGTACGGTCAATGAGCTGACTGGACTTTCGGTAAGACAGATCCGTTACTATGAAGAAAGAGAACTGATTTTTCCTGAACGTACGAAAAGAGGTACCCGGAAGTATTCATTTTCTGATGTAGAAACTCTCCTGCAAATCGCCGATAAACGGGAAGAAGGTGTACAAACATACGAAATACGGAAAGATTTGCAATCTTCACCCAGAGGTAAAGTGATGGAACGAATGCTACGCGGCCAGTTAAATGCCCATTTCCGAATGAATAAATAAGGGGTTATCATAAGTTCTCGGGAGATGGTCGTCCGTTCGCTTTATGAGAGCATGGGATGGAAGGGCAAACCGCCCACTTTCCGCGGGGAATGCTGAGCCTCCTCAAACTTCGTTTTCTGGGGTCTCACCTTGGAGGTGTCTTCCGATCTGCCCTTCCATCCCTTTCCTAAAAAAGATTACGGACTTCACCCGGTAAGAACCCGGCTTCTTTATCCGGGATTGAACTGAATTCTTTCCCTACAATACTGAAAAGGTGGTCCAGTAAATGCGAGACTCCTGAGGAAACCAGCTGCATCGTGAGACCTCGGAAGCCTGAGGAGGTTCACGGGACTCCCACAGAAAGCCGGTCATCTCACAATCACTTCCCCAGTTTCACGAAGGAAAGGAATTCTTTTTAGTTCGTACGCAGGTAATATGACAGCCCCGGATATCCCTAGGTCCGGGGCTTTTTTTCACACTTTAAATATTTCGGAATAAAATATCTTGACTTCAAAGTAAATAGAGAGTAATCTTTTATTTAGAATTCAAACTATTTCTTAAAGGGGAATACAAAATGACAAAATTGACGTTGGATCAAGTACACAGTAGCCTTAATTTTCAAATCAAACATATGATGGTATCCAAAGCGAAAGGAGAATTCGAAACGTTCGACTTCGAATTCTCGGGTGATTTAAATGACCTCCCGTCTTCCCAAGTCACGGTTTCCATTCCTGTAACTTCCATCAACACAGGTAATGAGCAACGTGACGGTCATCTGCGTTCAGGCGACTTTTTCGAAGCGGATCAATATCCAAATCTCGTCTTCCGCAGCACCTCCATCAAAAAAATTACGGACGACGAATTTGAAGTGACAGGGAACTTCACGATTAAAGAAGTAACCCGAGAGGAAACGTTTGAAGTTGAATACAATGGAACATCCAAGAGCCCGATGGATGGCAGCACGATTGCAGGCTTTGATGTCCGTGGAAAACTCGACCGTGAAGCTTATGGATTGACGTACAATGCAGCCCTTGAAACAGGCGGTGTCCTTTTAGGTAAAGACGTTAAATTCGAAGGGAATTTCGAATTTATAGTAGAGGAATAATGTGATCATCTCGTTCATTTTCACAAAAAAGCTGAGTCTTTGTATAGACTCAGCTTTTTTTCACTTTAATGGAATGTCTATTTCCTTCTCCAGCCAATGAGGGTAGGAGGAGAAATCAATTCGGAGGGGGCCTTTCACTTCCTCTGCCAGAAATGTTTCGACAGTCTTCGGCCCTTCCATCCTGGATTCAATCTGTTTACTGGATGGGTACAAGCTGTTCCCTTCCGCATCCGTCAAACTCGAAAAACCGATATCCCGGGCTACATCTTCGTGGAATTCTATTTCGAAATGGGAAGGGGATGAGTGAAGCAGTGTTGCTAGATCAGAAGGCTGATAGATAATTTCTTCACTTTCCACGTCAATGGTCATATATTCTGTTTCAGGATCCACAACCATCACTTTTGAAAAATGAAGCGATAAGGATTCAGGGTCCTCAAAATAGTTGCTTTCTATATAAAACGTCAATTCATCATCCCCTGGACCCCCAGACGTGGTTATTCCATTGTTAATTCCAGACCATACCTTTCCGTCTTCCCCTATTAATGAAAGATCATCAATCGAAAGCAGCTCCGTTCGGTTATTCGGATGCTCACTCACTTTTATCTCCGTTCTTAAGGGATGGATGATCACATGATCAATGATAAACCGTTCCCCTTCGATGGATACCTGTTCATGAACGGGGTACTCTCTCGATGAAGCAGAAGAATCTGCTTGGAAACTTACCCTGAAGTTTTCTTTCACGAATGAGCCATCCACAATCCCACTACCTGACATGGCGAGTTCGAACTCCTCTATATCTTCCATCGACTCCTGGGTATAAACCTCCATCATCTGCATCGAGCTGCCTTTTCCTAATCCATCACCTTTATAAGACAAAGACCTCGGCGGCAGGTCTTTCCCATCCCCTGTCATCAGTTCCGGGGTGCCTAAACGAAGGTTCCTATGGTTCCCGTCCGCTTCCAAGTTATAAAAAATAACGATCCCATAGTCATCACGAATGACTCCTTCCAACGTCAGCCTTAGCTCCCCTTTTTCCTCTGTTATATCAAGCGGTTGAAAATGGTCAGCTTCCACAGCCGCCCTCTTACTATGATCCCCCTGAATAAGGGTCACCATTTTCTCCATGCCTGGAATTTGTGAAATCTTCTCAGCGAACACATGAGACACACGAACGCCTCCAGCCATCACCAACAACGCAACAACAGCAGCCAGCATCGGCCATATCACCTTCGGAAACCTTACCTTTGAGGGAGAGGACGCCTTATGAAAGCCATGCTCGATTGCATCATCTAACTCGCACTCATCCACATGTACCTGGTCATACATTTTTTTCCATTCTTTCAAATCTTCATCCCGTTTACTCATGTCGCCCCTCCTCTTCTATTTCTTTCTTCAATTTGCCAAGTGCTGTATAGAGACGCGTTTTTAATGTGTTCTCTTTCACCTTCATCATTTTCGATAATTCCCGGAACGTAATTCCATGAAAATATTTCAAATAAACCAGTTCCTGATCTTTCGGATCAAGAGAAGCAATAGCATCTTCGAGCGCAATCCGATCCGCCTCATCCTCCCCGGCCTTTTCTATTTATTCCCGAGGGTGGACTTGGCTCATTTGTTTCAAAGTATCTTGGCAGTAATGGATCGTAATTCTGATCAACCATGTTTTGGAGTACTGTGGCTTCCTCAGTTGATGCCTTTTCTGATAGGCTCGCACGGTTACTTCCTGCACCGCCTCCAAAGCCTCTTCTTTATTTTTCAGAAAAGCGAGTGCTGTTTTGTATATGTCTTGTTTAAAGGTCTTCATCATGATGATAAATGATTCATCATCCCCTTCAATCGCTTTTTCTATGATGGAAACTTCCAATGGGTCTCCCTCCTGCTCTTCCTTCCAGATCTGTACTAAACCGCTATGATCTTTCTAGTTATTAGACTATGTAATCGATAAATAGTTTGGATGATTCTTAAAAAATTATGATCAAGCTTTTTCAGATCGTACAAACACACGTCCCATAAAAAAACCGCCCATAAAATGGACGGTCATACCTCAAAATAAAGCGGGTAATGCAGACGGCAGCCTCCATTGAATCCATGCTGACAATACGGACACCGCTCCGCTTTCATATATTGTCGAATCGTCAGCCGACTTTTACAACTTCCGCAGAGGACAGCCTGTTCTCCATGCATGCTCTTCGGCCAACGGGTCGGTTCGTGATCCGCCTGTTCCTGATGACAGGAAAAGCAGGCATAGAACTCCCCACAGCAATAAAAACGAATGGCGATGATGTCGACTCTGCTGTGATAATGAGCACACCGCGTTTCCCCATCGACTTGGCTGCCTTTAACGAGAGGCGTTTTCTCCATGTTTCTCTCTCCTTAAATCCATACATTCTTTAGAGACGCTTTATTCAACCCCACTGACATTATATCATGTAGAATTGCCAAAAAAAGGTGTACCAGGTCATCCATATTTTGGATAATTACCCTCACTCATCCTTGTAAATCGGTGAGAAGATGAAAAGCAGGGCGAGCAGGCCAGTGACGCTGAGGACACCCATCCACTCAAAGTTCTCCCACAGCGTGCCGATCGCTGTACTTCCTATAGCGACCCCAAGATAATAGCTGATCAAGTAAAAACCGGAGGCACCGCTCTTATGATGAGTTGCCGACTTGCTGACCAGTGCAGCCGCCATAGAATGGGCCACGAAAAACCCCATGCAGATAAGAGACAAACCTGCAAGTACAGCTGTCCCCGATGGAAAAGCGGTCAGCATCGCCCCGGCGATCAGGATGCTCACACCTGTAAACATCACTTTTTTCAATCCCAGCCAATCAGAAAACCGACCGGCGATCGGTGGGGCCAGAACCCCGAACACGTACGCAAAGTAAGTGAAGGCAATCCACTTTAAAGACCAGTTAAACGGGTCTTCCTGTAAGTGAAAGGGGATGTATGTCCATATTGCCGTGAAAACGATTTGCAGCAGTACTCCCATCAGGAAAAGCACCAGCATGGAGCGGCTTTTCAAGTGGAAGAGCATCCCTTTCAAATCATCACCGATAGCTTGATCTGTTTTTTCGAAAAAGCGTTCTTTAGGAAAGAGAAAGATGAATAGGACAGTAGAAACCAGCCCGAATCCAGCAAAAGAATACAAAGTCAACTGCCAGCTTAAGAGATCAGTCATATAACCGCCTACGACTCTACCACCCATTCCTCCTAAAGCATTACTGGAGATGTATAATGTCATCGCAAGACCTAAATGTTTATGAGCGATTTCCTCTCCTAAGTACCCCATCGCAGCAGCCGGGATGCCCGCCAAAAAGAAGCCTTGGATAAACCTCAAAACGACCATCCACCCAAACGTCTGAGTAACTGGCAAAAGGATAAGCGTCCCTGCTGTAATGAACAAGGAAACCCTCATGACCGTTATTCGCCCATACCGATCGGCACAGAAACCAAGGATGAATAACCCAAGAACCATGGCAATGACACAGGCAGACATGAGAAAACTAGATTCCGTCGCTGACACATTGAACGCTTCGGTAAAAACAGGAAGCAACGGCTGAAACACATACAGTGTAGAAAAAATCGATAAGGAAGCCAGCATCAGAGCAATGGTCACCCGCCAAAATTCACTTTGTCTGGGGGTGTAAGGTTGTTTATTTCTTGGTATGGCTTCCATGTCTATCATCCTCTATCAAGAATTGAAGCGAGTCGGAAATGTCGTTAAATCAATGCCCCATACAAATGGCAGGTAAAAATAAATAGCGACTGTAATTAACACAACAGCTGCGATGTTGAGCCAGAGCCCTGCCTTGGCCATGTCGGGAATCCTCAAATACCCACTGCCGAAAACGACGGCGTTTGGCGGTGTTGCAACAGGCAGCATAAAGGCACAGCTCGCTGCAACTCCGGCAGCAATCATCAAACTATAGGGATGAACCGAAATCGCACTGGCAAGAGACGCCATAATCGGAAACATCATCGTCGCAGTCGCCGTATTCGAAGTAATCTCCGTCAAGAAAATCACAAGAGCAGCAACGATGACAACGATTAAGATGAGATGAACTCCTTCTAAGATGGTCAACTGCGTACCGATCCATTCAGCAAGCCCTGTTTCCTGGAAACCGGCGGCAATCGCAAGTCCCGCTCCAAATAAAAGAAGAATCCCCCAAGGAAGTCCTTTTGCTGTCTCCCAATCCAACAGATAATCCCCTTTCTTATTTTTAGATGGAATGAGGAAAAGAAGAATAGATGCACTCATCGCAATCATCGTGTCGTTAATGTTTTCATTTAGATGTACGAGTAAAAACGACCTGGAAATCCAAGCGGCTGCAGTAACCGTAAACACGGTCATAACGATTTTCTCTTCCACGCTCATGGCCCCAAGCGAACGCCTTTCATCTCCGATCACTTTTTTTCCACCCGGCAGCTCTTTAATTTTCATAGGATAAGCTACCTTCACTAAATAAAACCACGCAATGGCTAGAAAAAGAATGGTCAGCGGTACACCGAAGGCCATCCAGCCGGCAAAGCTGATTTCTATTCCGTACGTTTGTTCAACGACAGCTTTGAAAATAGTGTTCGGTGGCGTACCGATAAGGGTTGCAAGCCCGCCAATTGAAGCACTGTAGGCAACCCCGAGCATGACTGCTTTTCCGAAGTGGAAATTCTCATGATCAACCGTTTCTCCTTTTTTCTTCAATTGTTCAGAAGCCTGGTAAATCACGGCCATTCCAATCGGAACCATCATCATGGCCGTTGCTGTGTTGGAGATCCACATGGAAAGCGTTCCTGTCGCAACCATGAAGCCGAGCACGATTTGTTCCGTACTTGTACCGACGGAAGCAATGATAAATAACGCCATCCGTTTATGTAAATTCCATTTCTGCATCGCCAAAGCAATCAGAAACCCGCCCATAAATAGAAAGATCGTGTTATCCCCATAGGAAGAAGCAGTCAACCCTCCATCCAAACCACCGGTCAGAGGGAAAAGGATAAGCGGAAGCAAAGATGTGGCGGGAATCGGAATCGCTTCCGTAATCCACCATGTCGCAATCCAGATAGTGCTGGCTAATACAGCGACGGCACTCTGTGATAATCCTTCAGCCTCCAAAAAAAGCAGTGTAAGCGCAAACAATAATGGCCCTAAAAAAAGTCCAACTTTTTGGCGCGTATCAAAAGACCTTCCCGGCTCCTGATCTTCAGACGACTCGTTTGGATGAGCGGAAGCCGAAGGCCCCCCGCCTTTACCTGCTACCATAAACGTCAATAAATCCTTCGCCTGGTCGTGCATTTCCCAGAGCCGATTCCATGTATTATGCAAAAACGTTTGTGATCCCATATCAATATCCTCCCTTTCTGTTTTTGTCAAATATGTATGAATATTTACAAATTTTATCACACCCTGGCCTCTTCTGTCATAAATCATCCATCACTTAAGACAAGCAGCTCAACATCTGCCGTTTAATGGAAAAAATATACACACCAGGTCATCCATAAAATGGATGACCTGGTGTGTCAAATTTTACCACTTTTATTTTCTATACAGAAGGTAATGTTTTCTTACTTTTTGGAATGTCTTAAGGTCTTCTTCCCAGCGGTCTTTTATTACTTCCACATCTGTCCCGTTTTCTATTTCTTCACGGACCCATCCGTTTCCGATCAGATAATCGAAGAAGGAGATGCCTTCTGAGTTTTCTGCTCTGAACTTGAAGTCCTCGGGATACAGATCATGAATAGTTTTCACTAAGTAGACCCCGGTCTCAACGGCGTTGAATTCCTCTCTATCTGTAACATGGATCTGCACACCGTGAGTCAATTCCCCGGCGTGTTTGGAGAAGGACGGGGTAAAGGAAGCGGCCCTGAATCTTACTCCTGGAAGGTTGTGATCATTCATCGCTGCCGCAAGGTCTGTACTGTTGATGTAAGGGGCACCGATCAATTCGAACGGGCGGGTTGTTCCACGACCTTCGGAAACATTGGTTCCTTCGATCAGAGCAGTTCCCGGGTACACAAAGGCCGTATTTACAGTCGGCATGTTCGGGGAAGGTGCGACAAATTCGAGACCTGTCTCTTCATAATCCGTACTGCGCTTCCATCCTTGCATTTCCACGACTTGCAAATCTGCGCCAATCTCAAATTCTTCATTAAATAACTTAGCTAACTCTCCTACCGTCATGCCGTGCCTGAGGGGGATTGGATAATTTCCGACAAACGACTGGTACGCCTCATTTAGGACCGGCCCCTCTACTTTCTTTCCACCGAGTGGATTCGGACGGTCCAGAACGATAAATGGGATATCATTTTCCTTCGCGGCTTCCATTGCATAGGCCATTGTATAAATGTACGTGTAGAATCGTGTCCCGACATCCTGGATGTCAAACAGCAGAACATCGATGTCCTCAAGCATTTCGGGCGTTGGTTTTCGTGTCGTGCCATACAAACTGTAGACAGGAAGTCCAGTTTCTTCATCCGTATAAAATTCTACATATTCACCCGCTTGGGCACTTCCGCGCACCCCGTGTTCCGGACCATACAAAGCGGTCAGATTGATATCTTCATCTTTATGGAGGCGGTCGACGATGCTGTTCATTTCTTGATCGACCCCGGTCGGATTCGTAATCAGCCCTACGTTTTTCCCTTCAATCCTTTCCTTCTCCTCATCCATAAGCACTTCCACCCCGAGTTTGAAAGGTTCGCCTTTTTTATGATGCCCCTTTCTCTTTCCCGGGTGTCCATTATGATCAGCGAAAACAACCGTGAATGTCGACAATGCCATGATGAAAACGACCGTAAGAATGAACCATTTTTTCAAAACTATCCTCTCCCTTTTGTTTGATCGTCAAAAGACATAACCGCCAGTTTCCACTTATGAAATATTACTCTCTATACGTGAGACCTGTCCCATATTCAAACAACACTCCTCCGTCGCCATCCGGAATCGTTACAGGCAGCTGGCCTGTCGGATGATTGACACCAAACAAGGTATCTGCAGTCGCTTTAAAGCTTGCTTCTCTAAAACCATATTGGGCGAGGTAGGCATCGATTTCGGGATACGCCATGATGTCATAAGGATTGCGGATCCCAACACCAATGACGGGTACATCCGTCTTTGTCATGACATCTTGCACGATCTGCATTTGTGGGTGATCTTCCGAACGTGTGGATACATTATAGGTGTAGGTTCCAACGATGACATAATCCGCTTCACTCAGCGCCCTGCTTTGTTCTTCCGTCCATCCACTTCCATCCAGCTGAAGCACTTCGGTATTTGAATGACGTGAGGAAACAGCATCACCGAGGGCGTTAACGAATGTATTTCCAATGAACACGAGGTGTTCCTCTTCAGAAGGTGTCAAAGGAAGAACCCCTTCATTCTTCACAAGTGTTACGGATCGCTCTGATGCTTCTTTTTCAATTATTTGATGTTCCTCTGATCCCACTATTTTAGCTGCTTCTTGGATTTTATTCTCCAAAGGTTGAGGCGTTTCTTCCTTCAAGATCCCACGTTTCACCTTCAGACTGAGGATCCTTTTCACAGAATCATCAACAGTTTCAATGGGAATACGTCCGGATTCCACGGCTTCATAAACGCCTGGAACAACTTCCTGCAGACCTACAGGCATAAGCGCAATATCTGTCCCCGCATTGATTGCACGAATGACTGCATCTACAGGGCCGAAATGATCGGCAATTGCTTTCATATTCAAGGCGTCTGTAACTACAACTCCGTTATAATCCATTTCTTCCCGCATCAAACCTGTGAGAACTTTTTCTGATAGGGTAGCTGGAAGAGCGATTTCAGACCCGTCTTTTTTTGAGGTCACTTTGGTGGCATCTATCTTTGGAAACGTGATATGAGCGGTCATAACGGCATCAATCCCTGCATCCATCGCTTGTTGGAAAGGCAGAAGTTCAACCTCTTCCAACCGCTCCAGGTCATATGGTACCTCGGGTAAACCAATGTGCGAATCTGTCGCTGTGTCACCGTGGCCGGGGAAGTGCTTTGCGGTTGCAGCTACTCCTTGCTGCTGCACCCCTTTTGTATACGCCGTCCCCAATTTTCCAACGAGGAGAGGGTCTTCTCCGAAAGAGCGGACACCGATCACAGGATTATCCGGGTTGTTGTTCACATCCATGACAGGGGCAAAATTCATATTGATCCCGAGAGAAGCTAATTCAGCTCCGTTGACCGCCCCTGCATCCTGGGCCAATTCTTCCGACCGCGCTGCCCCTAACGCCATGTTTCCAGGCATATCCGTTCCGGACTGAAGGCGCGTAACAATGCCTCCTTCCTGGTCGATAGTCATCAGCAGCCCGTATTTTTCTGAAGCGTCCTGGTAATCCGAAACAAGTTTGATGGTTTGTTCTGTGGTTACAACATTTTCCCGGAAAAGAATGACACCTCCGAGGTGATATTTTTGAACCATTTCCTTAATTTCAGGAAGCATGTCTGTGACGTTTTCCCCTTCCCATGTCCTGAAATCCGGCATAAGCATTTGACCGACCTTTTCTTCCATCGTCATGTTGGCAAGGGCATGTTCAACCACTTGGTAACGCTCCCCACGCTGCTTCTGGATAATCGGTTGAAAATCATGTTTCCCTTCCTTAGAACGGGAAGGTTTATAGGCAGCAGCAATACGATCATATGAACGACCGTTGGATGCAACGATCCAAGTCCTTCCTGGCTTACCGGTAAAAGTGACCGTACCATCCTTCTCCACCTTGGCCACTCTCGGGTTTTTGGATTTCCACCGCACTCCTTTCTCCACTTTAGTAAAATGACCGTCTTCATGAACGTTCAAGGCAGATAATTGAATAGAATTCCCTTCTACAGAAACGTCAGACTGTGGAACGTTCTCGAAGATGATCAAACCATGGTGCCCACCACTCCCCCTGGCTTCTACTTGTGTGCTCATAAACCAGGATGGGAGCATCAGACCGAAAGCGATTGTGAGGACCAACACCCATTTTCCAGCCACTTTCATTACACATTCCTCCTTCATTTATCTATTTGTAAAAGACGTTTTCCTATCCAGGAAGACCTCTTTTGTAAACCACAACATGCTCATTTATGTAAACGCTTACAATATATAATAAAAGCGTAACGAATATAGATATAGTCGTCTATACCACTTAAGGCCCCATTCATGATTCGCCCCCCCTGAATGCCAAAACTTTCCTACCACTTCTTAGGACTCATTTTGAAATATCAAGTCAAATTCAAAAATTTATCCCGAAATATTAGTACATAAAAAGGCATCCCCAACGGATGCCTTTCCTTTATAAGGTTATCGCTCATACGGGCCGATTTGTTCGATGGCTTCCTCTGTCAGGGAAGTGTCTATAGCCTGATTAAAATCGATGTCGCCACTGATTGCCCCGTTTTGGTCATACATCTCAAATTGTTTTTTAATATCCTCAATAAACATGGCACCATTAGGGTCCAGACCAGTCACGCCAACCTTTTCCCACACACCTGGATCTTTCAGTGCGGTATGTTTCGTCATAATTTCAATGACTTCATCCAGACCTTCATCGTAAAGGAACGCGTCGTTATAATCCCGAACACCCTTCAAATACGCCGCCATGAACCTTACAGAGACGTCCGTTTCTTTTTCAATAAAATCAGGAGACCCGAGGACCATGGCAATCTGTGCATCTGGTGCAAAGTCCGTGGCATCACCGAAACGAACATGCAGGTTCTGAGTTTCTCCCTGCGTAATTAAGGGTTCAATTTGAAGAGCGGCATCAATGGACTTACTGCCCATGGCTGCCAGCATATTTCCAAAGTCAGACATAAGAACAAATTCAACATCATCCTCTGTCAGCCCAGCATGATCAAGCATGCGCTGGAAGATGTAGTCATCCACCGCATTCCTTGAAGAGACGGCAATCCTTTTTCCTTTCAAATCTTTGTACGCTTTGATTTCACCTTGAAGTATTCCCGAATCACGAAACTGAAGTAAGAACTTCCATCAAAATAGTGTCCCTTATCTGCGATGATTTTGACGTCGATTCCCTGTGCGATGGCGTTGAAGAAGGATGCCGTTGATACCCCTCCGGCAATATCCACTTCACCCGCGGCAAGAGCCGGCAACATATCGTCACTATTGGCGAACGTGGTGAATTTGATATCGATATTATAATCTTCAAAATATCCTTTTTCTTCGGCTATATAAAAACCTGCACCAGATGCAGCCCCGTCTTCAGCGATGACAACTGTCGTCTTCTTCTCCAAAGGAGCAAAATCCCCGGAAGGATTCTCTGTGTTCCCTCCTCCCCCTTCCTCACTGGAGGCACATCCGAATAAGACAAATATGAGGAACAAAAAAGACAATAAATGACATACTTTTTTCATCATGGGATTCCAATCCCCTTTCCTTCACGATTTGCGGGAACGTTGGACCTCTTCCTGTAGATGGGTCCATATTTCTACAAAGTACTCAGCCATCTGTGAATCTGCCCGTACTTGCTCCATATTTCGTGGCCTTGGAAGATCGATTCGCTTTTCTCCGATGATGGTGCCTGGTTGTGAGCTCATTAGAAGAATCCGGTCGCTAAGGAGAAGGGCTTCATCTATACTGTGAGTGATAAATAAGACGGTCTTCTTCGTTTCCGACCAAATATTCAACAGCTCTTCCTGCAGGATGAATTTGTTCTGCTCATCAAGAGCTGCGAACGGTTCATCCATTAACAGTATTTCTGGATCATTGGCAAACGCTCTGGCGATACTTACCCGCTGTTTCATACCACCCGACAGCTCTTTCGGGTACAGCTTAGCAAACTTCCAAAGTCCTACCTTCTTCAAATAATATTCGGTTCTTTCCTTGATCACTTGCTCAGGTAAATGCCTCATTTTCAATCCAAAACTCACATTACCTTCCACAGTCAACCATGGGATAACGCCACGCTCCTGAAAGACCATCGATTGGAGTGGACGTTCTTTTTCGCTTTTTGCAATGGTGAAGGTTCCCCCGCTCGGCTTTTCAAGATCGGCCAAAATTCTTAAAAGGGTCGTCTTTCCACACCCGCTCGGACCAACAAGACAAACGAACTCTCCGTCCTTAATATCAAGGGATAAACGTTCAAGAGCCGTCACCCGGCTTTCTTTCTTATAGAACACTTTGGTCAAATCTTTAATCGATATTTTAGCTTCCATCCCTGGCGCTCCTTTCATCAGTTATCGCCACGGCAGCAGTTTCGCCTGCAGAGCACGGAGAAGAATCGAAAATAAGTAGCCAAAGAACGAAATGAGCACAAGACCGACAAACATTTCTTTCAGGAGAAAAGCTTTGTAAGACGTCCAAATCAAATAACCAATCCCTGAGTTCGCTCCCATCATTTCTGCCGCCACAATCGTCAATAGGGCAATCGCCTGCCCCATCTGGATCCCCTCAAGCATGACAGGAAGAGATCCTGGAAGTGCAATTTTGAAAAAGAATTGCTTTGAATCGGCCCCATAATTTTTAGCAACATCCAAATAAATACGATCGATATTCACGACACCAGCCACCGTATTAATCACGACAGGAAAAAAAACACTCCCTGCGATCGTAACCACTTTAGAAACCTCACCCACACCGAATAAGATAATGATGATCGGCAGCAGGGCAAGTGTGGGAATCGGCATCAATGCCATGATAAGAGGGGATAGAAAGTGACGAACAGGTCCATAAAGCCCCATAAGCAGACCAATCACGATAGCTGGTATAACCCCGAGCAGAAAACCTGCAAAGATGCGGAATAAAGAGATCCCGACATGATGGAATAATTCCCCGCTCATTCCCATCGCCCAAAATGTTCCGACAATCTCTGTCGGTGGCGGAAAGAAACGGGCATCAATCAACCCCGTCCTCGATAAAAATTCCCAGAGCAATACAATGAAGATTGGTGATGATATCGTCAGTACCTGTTTCAGACGATGTTGAACTTGACGCTTTTTCCACTCCTGTTTCTCCTGTTGTAAAGGGTCGTTCACAGATTCCCTTTTGACATCCTTCATTCTCACCACCTCTAGTGCTAAATTATGTGCGCCCGCCCAATTGTGTGAAAAACCCCGTGCTCCTAAGAACATTGAGGAAATAATAACCCACACAAAAAGCAGGATCCCTATAAAGGACCCTGCTATTATCATAAAAACTCTGGTATCGCGGATGGCTGCCGTAAAATACTCTTTATTCTTTATCATCAACAGGAGACACTTCCGTATAAGTCTGTTCATCTCCAACTATCTCTATGTCCGCCGGCACACGGATGTATAGAACAGACGAATTCCAGTGAGAAACCGTCGTCTCTCCCCACATCTCCCTTCCTTCTTCTTCGAAAAGCCCGAAGGGAAATTCATAGCCGAACATCTTATACCGTAATTCCTGCACGCTTCCCTCCCGAAGCGACAGGGTTTCCATGTGAAGACTCACTTCAGGTGCATAAGTTTCTTCAATTGGATATCCATTGATCGTCATCGGTGTTTGATAATAAACGACTTCTATCGTTTCTGAAACATCGTCTGTCCGTTCCAAAAAGATATTAATTCCGCTATGGAAAACCTCTTCTGAATTTTGCAGAACCAATGAATCATCAATAAAGGGGAAAGACCATTCTTGTACGCGCCAGTCTTCCAGTTGGTCTGTCTCCCCTTTCTGAGCCCATGTATAGAAATCTTGAGCGCGCTGTTCCATTGCTTCATTCTTTTCCGACCCTTGCAATTCGGATCCTTTCAAAGGAATCATGAAGAAAATCATTGTGGATAGGAGCAGAAAAACGGAATAACCGATGAACATCCAAAGACCGTTTTTTCCTCTTCCAAATCCTTTCTGTGAACCTCTCTTCATGAACCAGCTCACATAAATGATAACGATTAGTAGCATGAACAGTGGAAGGACAACGATTCCCGTCATTGTTTCACCTCCAGATGATTGGACACCATCACCGCTGCTCCGAAGAACAAGACAGAAGTTGCGAGTGTCTTCAATAAGAATAACAGTCCATTACTTTCGTCAAAGTAGAATTGAAAGAATTTCTCTGGCACCGGGTAGCCACCTTTCGTCAATAGAATCATAGCCCCGACGATGACCACAGGAAAAAGAATAATCAACATTTTGTTCATCTGCATAATCATGCCTGCCAGATATCCCATACTGCTGAACAGGAAGATTAACAGGATGGTTGCCCCGGTCCCCGAAAGCCACAAACCAGCGTCCCCTACACTTTGATGGAGAAGTACATCCTCTCCCGGCATCATTATATAGGCCAGCAGTTTTAATGCGTACCCGGCCAATAAAGAGGTTAGTGCAGCGATGACACAAAGGATGAACAGAAAGACGATCGTAGAGAATGTGCTCGTCATCCGGGTCGTCACAAAAGCGAAATCATCTTCCCGATACGCTTTTGTCGTCAAAAGAAATGCGGTTAGAAATCCCCAGAAAATCGTAAAACCTATAATAATATCAGCTGTATAATAGGTTATATTGATATCATAGCCTGTTCTCCCGCTCCCCATTTGTCCTGCCCCATTTAAAGAAAATAAGAGTCCAATAAGTTGGATGACAACGAGTGAAGTGAAAACCCCCGTGTAGGCTCTCCATTTATAGCCGATCTGTTTTTTGATGACATCAGACTTCTGCACTTCGGTCAAAGACATCATCCACACTCCCCTTCCTGGTTGGAGATTCTGTCAAATAGATCCATAGATCGCTCGCTTTAACAGGGGATACTTTCATTCCTGCCTCTTTCATTTGTTGAAAATCGTCAGTGTTCAGCTCATTTTTGATCACCGCATAACAAGTATCAAACGCCTGCTCGCTGAACCATAGCGTTTGTCTGCCTTCAAGAAACGATTCTATAAGAGCTCGCTCCCCCGTGATCCCTATCCCATACTCTTTCAAATCATCCATCGACATTTGAAGCGCTAACCTTCCCTGATGCAGGACGACCACTTCTTCCAGCAGATCCTCCATTTCCTCGAGATGATGGGTGGATAATAGAATCGTCCTTGGATGAATCAAATAATCCTTTAATAAAGCACGGTAAAAGTCCTTACGAACAGCTGCATCCATGCCGATCGTCGGTTCATCAAAGATCGTCAGCGCTGCCCTTGAGGCGAGACCGACAATCATATTGAACGTACTCTCTTTTCCTTTCGAAAGTTCATTGTGATGCTGTCTACCTTCAAAACCGAAATAGTCGAACAAACGCTGAGCCAAATCATGATCCCAGTGAGGATAAAAACGCTGTCCCTCTGATAAAATTTCCTGCAACGTCAATGCTTCTGGAAAATTCATTCGATCATCTATATAGATAGTGTTGGCTGAGACAAATAAGTTATTGAAAGGTCTCCTACCGAACACTTCCACCATCCCGGATTTCTCTTTTACTAAACCTGAAAGGATTTTAAGAAGTGTCGTTTTCCCAGCCCCGTTCCTTCCAATTACTCCAACAATCTTATTTTCTTCTATTGAAAATGATAGATTATCGATTGCGCTTTTCCGATAATAGCGTTTGTTCAAGTTCATACATTTGATGGCCTTCATCTTTTTTCCCCTTTCCAGGCATCCCTGACCAGCTTCAGGAGTTCTTGCTCAGTTAGTTCCAAACGTCCGGCCTCTGTTACAAGGTCATGAATGAAATGTTTCAACGTTTGGTTTTTCCGTTTATCAACAATGATTTGCTTGGCATCCTGAGAGACAAATTTCCCAAGACCGCGCCTATCATAAAGAATGCCTTCTTCGGCAAGCTTTGTCAGTCCTTTGGCTGCCGTAGCAGGATTGATGTTATATAAATCGGCCAGTTTATACTGTGAATAGACTTTTTCATCAGGAGTAAAGTTCCCATAAAGAATTTCACTTTCCAGCCATTCGGCAATTTGGATATAGATAGGCTTTAAACCGTCAGTATCAAGATTCAAGCGATCGCCTCTTCTCTGAATGGGTGCATTAGTGTTGCAATGTAGTATATGGCATTTTCTAACTTTTGACAAGAAAAATATACAGAAAAGTCTTGAAATTCATTTTATATTCAGGGACACTGAAATATGTAGTTGTAAGCGATTTCAATTCATTAGGAGGTTGTTCGTAATGCTTAGAGGAATTACCCATTTTTTTGATCGGATGGTGCAGCGTTTTTTACCAGATGCCTTTTTGTTCGCCATTATCCTGACCATCATTGTTTTTGGTTTAGGAACCTTCTTCACAGGAAGCTCTGCTGGAGAGATGGTCCAATTTTGGGGCGATGGCTTTTGGAACCTTCTCGCTTTTGCCATGCAGATGTCCCTGATCGTAGTAACCGGATACATACTTGCCAACACCCCTGTGGTCAAGGCAGCCCTTTCAAAATTAAGCACGCTTGCGAAGACGCCGGGGCAGGCGATTTTACTCGTTTCGTTTGTAGCAGGACTCGCTTGTCTGATCAACTATGGTTTTGGGTTGGTCGCTGGTGCCCTTCTTGCGATTCATGTTGCTAAACGGGTACCGAATGTTGATTATCGACTGTTGATGGCCAGTGCTTACAGCGGATTCCTCTTATGGCATGGTGGACTCTCAGGATCGATCCCCTTGACCATTGCCACGGAAGACCACTTTCTCGCCGACTCCATCGGCTCTATTGCCATTACCGACACGCTATTCAGCGGAATGAATATTTTTATTGTCCTGACATTACTTCTCACCCTTCCTCTGCTGAACTTATGGTTACTGAAATCCAGTGGGGACCTCAGCAAAAACAATCTTGAGTTCTTAGAAGATGAAGAGAAAGCCGAGCAGCAAATGGCGGCATCAACCAGAGACATGACACCGGCGGAACATTTGGAAAACAGTAAAGTAATTTCCTTGTTGATTGGGGCACTAGGTCTTGCATTCATTGTCTACCATTTTGGTCGGAACGGATTCGATTTGAATATCAATATCGTGAATTTTATATTCTTATTCCTCGGTATTTTATTCCACCAGACCCCTCGCAGGTTTTTGAACAGCGCGAATGATGCCGTGAAAAACGCTGGAGGAATTATCATTCAATTCCCATTCTATGCCGGCATCATGGGCATGATGGTCGCTTCAGGATTATCCGAGCAGATGTCGAACTGGTTCGTGAGCGTATCTACAGAATTCACATTTCCTGTTTTCGCATTTATCAGTGCCGGCATCGTCAACTTTTTCGTCCCTTCTGGAGGGGGACAATGGGCCGTCCAGGCTCCGATCATGATCCCTGCAGCTATGGACCTGGGGGTAAGTACGGCGAAGACAGCGATGGCTGTCGCCTGGGGAGATGCCTGGACGAATATGATTCAACCATTTTGGGCGTTGCCGCTCCTGGCGATTGCAGGGCTAAAGGTCAAAGACATCATGGGCTTTTGTGTCATCATCTTGTTTTGGAGTTTCATCCCTATCTCAATTGCTCTCTTATTTTTCAATTAAGCTCTGATAAAGGTCAGTGTTGATATTTGCATCAACGGATGGAAGGGACAATGAATGATAAGATAGTAAAAGAGAATTCATTTCCAAGTATCAAAACCTTTAGATGATCTACTTCCACGATCCAACCATTGAATCTTGTTGGATTATGATTTCGAAACGGAGTCTTAAGATAAATGGCAGGATTGTTGAAGACTTGATTTCGAGATGGTTCGGGGTTCGTTATCGTGTGGAGTGCCAGGGGTGGCTGGGAAACTACTCGCTTTCCTGTGGGAGAGTGCTGGGTGAGACCCCGCAAGGCGTAAGCCTGAGGAGGCTCACCGCGCTCCCGCTGAAAGCGAGTCATCCCCCGCAGCCCCTAACTCCCACACAAACATCTCGAAGCTGAGTCTTCAAGAAAAGGGAGCTTTCGTTGAATAAGCCAACTATAAAAATGAGGAACTTCCATAATATTGGAAGTTCCTTTTTGCAGTAATATCAACCCTAAACTTTAACAGAGCCTTCAATTAACAAAAATCATAGAAAACTCCCTGCCAAATCGGCAGGGAGTTTTCTATGACACGTGTTTATCTTCATTATGACAGGAAGTCATGCCCACTTTTGGACATTTACACACAATTGTTGATAAGCTCTTGATTCTTCCATCATTTGTTTGTCTGCATACACTTTTGCAAGCCACCGGAGGGGTTCAGGAGCTTCTGGTTTGAGTTCCATTTCCATCTGGAAACATTCAATGGACTTTTCGAGCTGATTCAAACCATAGTACAGCTCCCCCAATTCCTGCATACAATCAAGATCTTCCTGAATTTCATTCATCCGCTCCACCTTCCTCATCGTCGAACTTTTATTCGGGAATACAATGAGGGCTTGATGCACTTGGTCAAGTTCCATCGTTTCCAACAACTTAAGAATATATCGGTCCAGAAGTTCACCGGCATCATCCGGCTGCTCATTCATGTAACGTTCCAGAAAAGGAAGAAGCTGTTCGGATGGACGTTCCAAGAAGTATTGGTTAAGCAAATCCTTCATAAGATTCCTTTGATTTTCACTCAACTGCAGTTCCTTCTCAGTATAGAGGAGCGCAGCCTGATCGATATTTTCATTGTCTAAATAATGTTGGAATAGATCTTCACCGGCTGGATGAAAAGCAGGCAGGAAGCGGGTGATTTGCTCAAGCAGGCAGATCCTGCTCTCCTGATCGAAATGTTGTTGGAAAGAATTTAAACAAGATTGATAGCTCTCAGGAGTGGGGTGTTGATAAAAAGAAGATAACAAATGGGCGGAAGCTTCGATCCAGCGGCTTTCCTCCAATAATAACTGCTGGTGGCTTTCGAATGAAGCGTTCGTTTCCTTGAATAACGGATCGCGCTTCGATAATTCCGGTGATTTTTCTAAATATAAATCAGCCAGGTCACGGTAAATGAGGTCATTGGCCGTTTCTTTAACAAACCGGTGATTTGGAGCAAATTCCGCCATTATACGGATGACGCGATACGCTCCTGACATGTTTCCTTCACGTCTATATTCATAATAAAATGATTTTATGTCCTGAAATAATTGTTTCTTCGGAATAAAGGATTCAAAGAAAGTGAGGATTTTTGCTTGTTCCTGACGGGTATACAAGCGGGCAATCTGCTTTTTCAGCTGAGGATAGCTGATTTTTTGAAGAGGGGCGTTCCATTCGATTAAAGCTTGCAAATGAGGGCTGGGGTCTTCATACACGGTCCCTTTTTTAAACGCACGGGCCACGTAAGTATTCAGTTTTACCCGTTTCATTCGGACGGAGGTAAGATATTTCTGTTTATAAAAGAACAGCATATAACACTGTGATTGATCATCGAATGTTTCCACAAGCTGCATCTGCTCGTAGAAGACAACACGCGATGGAGAGAGCGCTTGATCTATATTCCCCTGCTTTACATGAACAGTCATCGGTTTCATCACATCCGCCTCCTTCTTTCCTTCAATATACCACACCCGTCTCTTTTTGTTAAAACTAGTATTATTGTAGAATATAATCAAAGATATGATTATAATAGTACTAAAGTCCGAAGGAAGTGACACTGCATGGGCGCACCCTTATTGTTTTTAATAGTAGGAATCATCAGTTGCATTTCTCTGATGAAATTAATCATGAATGTGACCAGAGGCCCGATCAGTCATAAATTGAATGAAGTCGGTCTATCGCTAATCCTAGCATTCCTATGCGGGTTCATACTCACATGGATTCCGTTCCTTGCCATGGCTTTTCAACAAACCATACCTTTGACTGCAAACTCTTTTTACCTCTTTATCCAAAACACCGTTATTTTCTCAGCCTTCTTTTTTATCTCTTTCCTCATCATGAGCTTTATAGGGAATAAAAAATTGAAAGCTGATCCTCTGCAGCAAAAGAATGTTCAGACTCACCTTTTTTTAAGCTCTGCTATCAGCCTGTTCCTATTACTCTATACATATGTTTTAACAAACTTTTATACAGGATCGATCGTACTCCAGCCGGAAAATGTGATTTCGTCTTTTCTCCTGATGCTCGGGACCATTTATACAGCTACGAGGATTTTTGAACACCTGCATATTGAAGAAGCTGTTTTGCGTAGAACAAGATCTTCTGTAAGTGTACATGGACTTTTAGGGCTGATCGCCATCGCTCTCTGTTCTGTCCTCTATGCTTTTATTGAACGTCTTTTCTCAGACGCTGGATTTCTGATTACAAGCATCGAGTGGACAAGTGTCCTCACCTTATTCACGATAACTATTACGTATGTGGAACAGCAATTCACCCATCAGCAACACCAGCTGCAAAAAAAGCACGAAGAACTGCAGGAACAAGAACAGAAGTATCGGTCCCTGCATGACTTTAATCCAGGTGCAATTTTTCACCTGGATATGGAAGGTAGGTTCACCTCCTTCAACCATTTCGCTTATGAGTTGACAGGGTTCTCTCATGATGAATTGATCCACCTCAGCATCCCTGACCTGATTGTTCCAGAGGAAGCAGAACGCGTCGTGAACTTTTACGAACGGGTTAAAACAGGAGAGCCAGCGGAATTTGAGTCTTCTTTAATCACCAAAAAGGGCGAGCGACGATATATTCTCGTCTCGGGGATCCCTATCAAGGTACAAGGACAAATTTCGGGCGTTTATGGAATTGTCAAAGACATGACAGAAGAAAAGATGGCTCAGGAAAAAATCAATTTCCTCGCTTATCACGATGAATTGACGTCCCTGTTAAACCGCCGGGGAATAAAAAAAGAGATTGAAACGTTGACCACGGTGGAACAAAAACCTTTAGCCACCGTCCTTATCGACATCGATCTTTTCAAACACATCAATGACCACCTTGGCCATATGGCGGGAGATGAACTTCTTCAGCTGGTTTCTATCAGGCTTCAGTCCGTTGTCAGGAAGAAAGATTTGATTGCGCGCATTGGCGGAGATGAATTTTTAATATGTTTTCCCGATATTGAGAATCGGCTGGAAGTACGCCAGGTCATCCAGGAGATCCACACCGCCATGAAGGAAATCTTTACGATCGGTGACTATTATAAAGACGTCACCCTAAGCGTCGGAGTCTCCTACTTCCCAGAGGATGGAAAAGACTTTCATACGCTCATTAAACATGCGGATATGGCTATGTATGAAGTGAAGCGTAGCGGTCGTAATAGTTATATGGAATATTCATCATCCTTTGAAGAAAAAAGTGTGGCTGAAATCGTATGGTTGGAAGAACTGAAAACAGCCATCGATCAAGAAGCCTTTCAACTTCATTATCAACCCAAGGTTCACTTACAAACCGGAAAGATCCAGGGATTAGAAGCATTGATCCGTTGGGAACATCCGGAAAAAGGTCCGGTCAGTCCTGCTTCCTTTATTCCTCTTGCCGAACGAAGCGACTTGATCGTTCCGCTCGGCTGTTGGGTCTTACAAGAAGCCTGCCGCCAGTATGTACAATGGGAGAAGCAGTATTCCTTGAAGTTCCATTTGTCGGTTAACATCTCACCCAAACAGTTCCTACACCCTGATTTCACTCAGATGGTAATGACAACACTGAAGAAAACTGGAATGTCGCCACATAATCTTGACCTGGAAATTACCGAAACGCTGGCCATTGAAAATACAGAAGCAACGATTGATAAAATCCGCGTCCTAAGAGAAATCGGGCTACAAATCACGATGGATGACTTCGGAACCGGCTATACCTCACTCAGCTATCTTTCTATGTTCGCTCTCGACCGAATTAAAATTGACCGTTCCTTCATCAGCAGTCTATCGAGCAATCGTAATCATGCGGTTATCGTCCAATCCATCATATTCGTAGCCAAAAACCTCGGCATCGTTGTCACAGCAGAAGGTGTAGAAACCGAGGAACAAGCCCGCCTGTTAAAAAGCTGGAATTGTGAAGAAGCTCAAGGATTCCTTTACAGCCGCCCGTTATCGGCTCAACTTATGCAGGACGTATTGAAGAGAGAATCCATATATAGCTGAAAACCTTCATGTTCCGATAACTTTTGTAAAACGGATGTCACACTCGTAAAAAACAGACCTTTCTCAAAAGTCTGTCAACCCGTCTAAACTAGTAAAAAATCTATGACAAGGAATTAAATACCAAAAACATCATTCCTCCTTACATTATGATAAATCCCTGCACTTCAAGGAAGGAAATCCATCTTTTCTTTTCCTCCCTCGATTTCTATCATGTTATGGAAATATCATCCTATTATGTTACAAAAGTTGAATGGTACGATAGAGTCGTTCCAAAAAAACTAAAGTTTCAAGGAGGATTTTCAGCATGATGAAAAAATCACTGATTGTATCAGGAGCACTCGCTCTATCTTTACTTGCATCTCCAGCTACTTCCCTAGCATCCACGGGTGAAGTACAAGAAAACGTTCATGTAGAAACAAAGACAGTTCAAATAGATTCCGGTCAATTGAATGATTGGGTCAATGAGAATGAAAAGGCCCTTAAAAACCAAAACTTTCAACAAGTAGATTTCCAATCTTTCATTGAGCAATTCGCACAGAAATATCAGAAATCTCCAGCAGACCAACCCAATCAGGAGCAGCCGAAAGCGGAAACTCCAGTAGAAGAAGATTCTAAACAGGAAGTGCCATCAAAAGAGGAAGAAACAGAAGCAACTCCAGCCCCTGAACAGCCGGCTGAAGAAGACGTACAAAAAGAAGAAAACACACAGGATGAAACAGGATCCGAAGTATCTGCTTTTGAAAAAGAAGTCGTTGAATTGACGAACCAGGAACGTGAAAAACAAGGCCTGGAACCGTTGGAACTGGACACAGAACTAAGTGCTGTAGCCAAAGACAAATCACTAGATATGCAGCAAAATAACTATTTCTCTCACAACAGCCCGAATTATGGTTCTCCGTTCGACATGATGCAGTCTTATGGCATCGACTACCGCACCGCGGGTGAGAACATCGCAATGGGACAAACGTCTCCGGAACAAGTCGTTGAAGGATGGATGAACAGTCAAGGTCACCGCGAAAACATCATGAACCCTGACTTCACTCACATTGGTGTAGGGCATGCCGAAGATGGAAATTATTGGACACAAATGTTTATCGGAAAATAACAGCAGCTGAAAAGTCACCGGTGTACCGGTGACTTTTTTATTCCTTGCTCCCTCTTAATTTTTTGGCCATTTTCAACAGATCTGTGAACAGAAGACTTTTTTTCTTTTTTATATGTTCAAAATCTATTGCAATTAATCTGAATATTCCATAAAATCAATCATAATTTAACTATATCAAATCAGAAGGAAGTGTTCATTTGAATACAAAAACAGTGAGCCATCTTTACAATGTCTGCCCTCTCTGCCACGGGACCGGTACCTATCAGGAATACGATGACAGCAAGGCGAACATGATTATGGACCACTACAGTCGCGTGAACCACGCCAGTGAAAAGACAGCTTGGAAATTGGCCGTCGAGGAAACCAGTTACCATACGAAATGCGGACGCTGTCATGGAAATGGTCACGTATTAAATGATGAAGGCGAACAGATGTATCGCGCTTTAAAACAGTTTGCATAAAAAAAGATCATCTCTTCAATAGAGATGATCTTTTTTTGACCTTTCCTTCGTAAAGAGACCCCCCTTTTTTCAATATGACTTCTATAGGAAACAGGAAGGCAGAGAATCCTCACTATGCTTTTGATGAGCATTTACTTTGAAACTGAGATAGCTTCATCGTACCCTTGAAGGTGACCTCTACATCAGGAAAGGTGGATACACTCATGTTATTTGAACCCTATCAAATGAATCGTAAACAACTGAACAACCGTTATGTAGTGGCACCGATGACCAGGATCAGTGCCGAAGCTGACGGCCGCGCGAATGACCGGATGAAGGCATATTACCGGCGCTTCGCTGAAGGTGGATTCGGGGCCATCATTACGGAAGGAATCTACCCAGACGCCACATTCAGCCAGGGCTACAACAATCAACCAGGACTTGCAACAGATGTCCAGACAGATACATGGAAGCCAATCGTGGAAACGGTCCATGAGGAAGGCAGCTTGATAATCGCCCAACTTATGCATGCCGGTGGACAGAGTCAAGGGAATGCTTACACTGATAAAACCATCGCACCATCTGCTATTGCTCCAAAAGGGGAACAACTAGGTTTTTACGGTGGATCCGGTCCATTCCAAACCCCTCGTAAGATGGATGAACAAGACTTTTTAGAAGTGAAAAAAGACTTTGCAGCCGCTGCAAAACGTGCCAAAGACGCTGGTTTTGATGGCGTGGAAATCCACGGGGCCAACGGTTACCTTCTCGATCAGTTCCTGACTGATTACTTAAATAAACGCGAAGATGAGTACGGTGGTTCTGTAGAGAACAGGCTCCGGTTTGTGCTCGAGGTCGTGGATGAAATCGTGGCAGAAGTCGGGGAAGATTTTATTATTGGTATCCGTATTTCTCAAGCAAAAATAGCCGATCAAACCCATAAATGGGCTGGTGGTGAAAAAGAAGCGGAGCAGATTTTCGGAGCTTTAGGAAAAACCGGGCTTGACTATATCCATGTGACCGACGGAGATGCGACTGCCGCCTCCTTCGGGGAAAGCTCCCTCACCCTTGCTGGAGCTGCCAAGGCTTATGGAAAGATCACCGTCATCGCGAACGGACAGCTGCAGGAAAAAGAAAAGGCTGAAGGCATGATCGAATCAGGACAAGCTGACCTTGTATCTATTGGAACAGGGGCCCTTGCTAACCCGGACCTTCCAAACAAAGTGAATAATGGAATCAAACTCGATGCCTTTGATTTTGAAAAAACACTCCTCCCACAGGCAGAAGTGAAAGACCATGAACTAGAAGCATCGATTAGAAGATCATAAGTGAAAAGCCCCGGTCATCTGTATAGGTGGACCGGGGCTTTTTATCACCCCAGGCATTTGAAACCTTTCACCACTTTCTTACGTAAGGATAGAGGAAAGCAGGTGACGGATATGAAAAAATTAATATCGAGCTTTTTTCTGGTCGCTCTTCTTTTATTAATTCCAACTCAAGTGACAGCCGTGGAATTCACAATCGAAGAAACGAACATCCATGCCCAATTAAAAGCAGACGGCTCTGTACAGGTAAAAGAAACACATACGTATGACTTCAGCGATGATTTTAATGGGATCACCCGGACGCTGATTCCAAAACAACGGACTTCTATTACAAAGCTTACAGCTGAAGAAGAAGGAGCTGCTCTTAAAGTTGAACAAGAAGGAAATCTCTATAAGATTTTCAGAGGAGGATCAGATGAAAACGTAACAATCGACCTTTCCTATACGATCGAAAATGGTGTGGAAGTTTTCGAGGATGTCGCTCAATTTTATTGGCCCTTCTTTGATGAAAATAGTGAGGCTACTTATGAGAACCTGACAATCACCATCGAACCTCCCGTACAAGGAGAGATCAAGGCTGCATATGGGTATGAGGCTGCCTATCAGACGGTTACAACAACAAAGGAAGGCAACGCCGTGTTTGATATAGGAAAAGTCAGCGAAGGAACGAATGGAGACATTCGCGTCGCATATGACGCATCGCTCTTCCCTAATGCTTCTGTTACAAGTTTCGAACCGATGCTGAACGAAATTCTAGCGGATCAATCCCAACTCGACGAAACGATTGCTTCAGAAAAAAGATCCGAAGCCTGGTGGAGGAACTTTGCGATCTATCTCAGCAGCGGGCTGAGCTTACTTGCTGCCCTCCTCATCATTTCTGCGATTCGAAAACGAATGGAGATCGGACGGGAAGCAGAAAGGCAGAAAAGCAGTACAGGCAACTTTCCTGAAACGAAAATGAGCCTTCCAGCTCTCATGCTGTTCACAAATTATGGACATCTCTCCTCTACAGCTTTGACAGCCGCCTTGATGGAACTTGTGCACAAAGGGAACATTGAACAGATATCAGAACGTGAATTCAAAAGAACAGATCGAACAGTCGATTTTGCTCATGAAGAACGCCTGATGGAACTCCTTTTTGAAGACATTGCTCACTCTGATCACCTGCACCTGGACGATTTCGAAGCATTTATAAAGGAAGAAGATAATCACGAGAAATATCGGATCGGCATCAATGGATGGAAAGAACGGGTGAAAATGGAGCTTCAACAATATGAATGGAGAGAACCTGTCTCAGGGCCACGCTGGATTTCCGCTGGCGCCGCTCTTGTAAGCTTTCCGTTCATCATTTTGTTTCCATTTCACAACCTCTTCCTTTGGATGAGTGTATCTATCCTTCTATTCCTCTTCTTCACAACGTTCAGTATTGGCTACCGACCATTAAATGCAGAAGGTCGCAAACTAAAAAATGAATTGAAATCATTGCACTACAGTGATCGGTGGAAGGAATGGGAAGAAAAAGACCGGGTCCCTGCCCTCCTGTACCAGATCGGTGTTGGTAAACAAAGCGCTTCGAACCACTCCTTTGCTGCTTCCACAAGCGATGACTGGGTGATGTTCCTGGCACTCAGCGCAGCCGTTCAAGCATCGTTTGAATCAGCAGATGAACACACCTCCGTTCATGCTGCATCCGGTGGCTTCCCTGGTGACGCCGGTGGTGGTGCCGGAGTCGGAGGCGGTGGTGGCGGATCAGGCGCCTTTTAAACAGAAACGTCTCTACTTAAACGGTAGAGACGTTTTTCTATGAATGAAAGATTATAAATATAGCAATGAAGTTTTCCCCTTCATTTTTCCTTTTTAGAATATTGTTTAAATTACAACATTCGCCTGTGACCTTGTCACCCTTTGATGGGTCTGCTAGAATTTCAGAATATCAAAATGATACGGATTCCTTATATACATGTGGAAATAAGGTCCACAAGTCTCTACCTGGCTACCGTAAATCGCCGGACTATAAGGAAAGAATATTCAGGAGTCTACTCAATGGCCTGAACGACCTCTTTCCTTTTTTACATGGAAAGAGGTTTTTTATTTATTCAATGTTGTCTGACATCCTACCTCTATAATTTAGGAATCCGTACACTATTCCAAGGAGGAAATATTATGTCTATTCTTACTGGACTTCTTTCATTAGTTGTCATCCTTGCATTGGCTTGGCTCTTAAGCAGCCATAGAAAAATGGTCAAATGGCACACCATCTTTGCGGGGTTGATTCTTGAAGGTGTCTTTGTCTATACCATGCTTAATGTCCCATTCGGTCAGGCGCTCTTGAAAAAAGCCGCTCTTTTTATCCAGAGTGTTATTGATTTTAGTTCTGCCGGGATTGAGTTTGTGTTCGGCCCGTTATTCGCTCAGACGGACATCCAATTTTTATTCGCGATCAATGTGCTGGGAGCTTTAATTTTTATATCTTCTCTAATTTCAGCACTCTATCATATCCGCATTCTTCCTTTTGTAGTGAAGATCTTAGGTACCATCGTCGGAAAACTGCTGAAAACCTCTAAAGTAGAGTCTTTCAGTGCGGTAGGGAATACGTTCCTAGGAGTCGCAGAAGCCCCCTTGCTCGTCAAACCATATTTAGCGAAAATGACGCGCTCAGAAACTTTCGCTATCATGGTTGGAGGAACAGCATCTGCCAGTGGAGCCATTTTAGTCGGGTATGTAGAAATGGGAATCGACTTGAAATATCTCTTGATTTCCATCTTCAGCGTCCCATTTGTTTCCCTCGTCACCGCCAAACTGCTCGAGCCGGAAGTAGAAGAATCCCAGCTTAATGAGAATGTGCAGATGGCCGATTCCGGCCATGTGAATGTTTTTGAGGCGATTTCTGATGGAGCTGTTAACGGTGTGAAGCTCGCCTTGAATATCGGTGGCCTACTAATCGCATTCATCAGCATGATTGCTCTAGTCAACGGACTGCTCGGTTTTGTAAACACGGATCTATCGACCATATTCGGTTTTCTCTTCTATCCTTTCGCTGTATTGATAGGGATTCCACTAGCAGACGCATTCCAAGCGGCTTCCTTGATTGGAACAAAATTGGCCTCCAATGAATTTCTGGCCTATAACCAACTGAAAGAAATGATGGAGCAGCTTTCTCCGAAAACGATAGCCATTATGTCAGTGGCACTATGTAACTTTGCCAACCTTTCTTCCATCGGTCAGCTAATCGTCGGCCTCGGCTCACTAGCCCCGAACAAACAGTCACAAGTGGCGAAGCTGGGACTGAAAGCCATTATCGGAGGAACACTCGCAAGTTTCATCACCGCCATCTTCGTATCCATGTTCATCTAATTTGCGATTTGTAAAAATATGTAAGACCTGGTCAGCCAGAAACTGGCTGACCAGGTCTTACAGTAAATGACATCTCTCCCCAATAAAAAAAACCAGACCTTTTAAGGTCTGGTTTTTTGGGTTCATCTTAGAGGTTTACTGTCACATCTGCCTCTTCACGCAGATTATCGACTATTTTTTGAGTCGCTTCTCCCTCTTTTTGACGAGTCAGCTGCTGTTCAATTGTAGATTTTGCTTCTTCGTAAGATGGAACTTCCTGCTCAGAATCCATGCTTTCCTGCTGTTCTTTCATTTTGTCATAAGCTTCTTTGATTTCTTCTTCAGAAGGCTTCACATCGCCTGCTTCTTCAGCAATCAATTTTTCAATTTTAACTTGAGTTTTGACTTGTGATTTAACTTCTTTTTCACTCATTCCCTGTTCTTTCAACTGAGCAAGGAACTTATCGCCGGATTCGATTTGACGCTGCTTAGCCAATTCATCCAACTTCGTACTCACTTCTTCTTCAGACGCTGAATATTCACGATTGTCTGCTTCCTGCATTAGAAGCTCTTGTCCAACTAGAGTTTCAGCAACCTGCTTCTTCAATTGATCCTGATCCAGTTCCTGACCTGTCATTTGAGACTGCATAGCCATTTGCTGGAATTGACCTTTATAAGTCGTTTCAAATTCTTCTTTTTTAATTTCTGTACCATTTACTTCAGCGACAACATCCGGTACTCCTTCAAGATCAGGTTCAGGGGCTTCCGCTTGTTCACCTTCACCGGATTCAGACTGCTCGGTTTCCTCTTGGTTTTGTTCTTCCTTATTTTCAGAAGCTCCTTCATCGCTGCCACAGGCAGCTAGTAAAGAAACGAACGCTGCAAATAGTAAACTTAATAACCACTTTTTATTCAATGTCATTTCTCCTTTATTCATCGTTGTGTTAGCCATTGTAACACGGAACGACCTCCTGTAAACCCAGGCTGAATGTCCAACGACAACATATACCCATATAAGAGATTAACTAAACACTGTCGTGACAAGGTTTTAGTAAGGAATATTTTGTCTTTGCTACAAATGTGGAAATTTTGTGGAAAGCTGAAAGATGGCATTTAACGGGATTAATGGTAGCTTGCCCCCTACTATCCAACCTTCTATTAAAGCCGATTGACGGGGATTCAGCAGGCATTTAACAAAATCAGACGCCTTATAATCAAAGTCCCCCTGTCCACATCTTTCCCAAAAATCACCCTCCCACCGGTCGCACTGGAACACGGTCTTAACACATCAAGATAATCGATCATTTAGACTTTCCTTTTTGAGCGTAGACGACGTGTAGGTATGGATTGAATGTATACGTTTCTACTTCATATCCATGATCTGTCCACCACCGCAGAAGCCGGGAACGATCGGCATAATACTCATCTTCAATGGCTTCGACCGCTTCTTCATTCCCCGCCTCCCGGTAAGCGCGGAGCGTAGCCTCTCTTGCTGTTTCATCGGTGAACATCAAATCAGCGATGACAACGCGTCCCTCATTTACTAAGATACGATCGATTTCTTTTAGGGCAAGCTCCTTATCTTCATCTTTCAGATGGTGAAGTGCATAGCTCGATACGACGAAGTCCGTTTCTTTATCCTTCAACGGCAGGGAGAGGAAATGGCCGACGCGACTTTCTGTATGCGGATGTTTCCTCGCGAACATTTTCAACATTTCCTTGGATGGGTCCACAGCGATCATGGATATATCCTGCCTTAGAAAATGTTCCGTCAGATTCCCTGTACCGGCGCCAACATCTACTCCTCGCTCTTCATGAGAAGCTTCCACCCATTCTTCTACTTTCTGAAGGGCTTCATGATACTTCTCATGTACATTAAAACGATTCCCCGAGATTTTGATGTTCTCATCATAGGTTTCCGCTTGACCATCAAAATTCCAGCGATCCTCCCACCCGGATCTTTTTTCTTTAAATCCTTTTAATTCACGTGCCATCTCCCTCATCTCTTTCAAATCTTCATTCCTTCCGCTTTTCTCAATCATGCGGTCCAAGGTAGAAATCATATCTCTGATCTTCAGCATTTCTTCGTACAATACAGAACGTTGAGTATGTAAATAATCTCCAAAGTCATCATTCTGGTCCATGGCTTTTTTTATTTCTGCTGTTGTTAACCCGACTTCTCTAAGAGACAGGATGGTAGCCAATGCTCGAACATCCTCATCTTTATATGACCGGTATCCATTGTTCGATTTCTCCGGTGCCATCAATCCCTTTTCTTCATAAAAGCGAATCGTCCTTGGGGTAGTCCCCCATTCCCTCGCGACTTCTGTAATTCTCATCAAACATTCCCCCTTTTCAACTCCCACTATAAAGGGTAACGTTACGTAAAGGTAAAGAGAAATTCAAATTTCTTAACAGGCTTTGGAAAAGAGGGACGTTGTTAAGGCGGAAAGCTGCCTCTTTTCCCAACATGAGAAAAGCAGGTAAATGAAAGACGAATGTTCTCCCCTCCCAACTCATAAGCTTTAATAGGTTAAGAGAGTAAGTTTCGTAATTTTCGGAAAGCAGTTGAAAATCACACTGAGCTTTTATAGTATAATGGTAACAGACAGTTTCATAGCTTTGATTTCCGTAGAGGAGTGAGCAAATGTTAAAAGAATCTGACTTTCCAACAGTAGAATTAAGAGACCAGTGGATCAAGGTACGGAATAAGAAACTGGAGGAAATGGCCCAGTTCATCCAAAGGTACTTCCACCTTACTAAAGTCAGAGAAAACCAAGGCAGTTATGAAGTTCAGGGGTATTTCTATCAGCCTGGATTTGGGGAAGTACGGATGGCGTTCGAGTTCAGCTACGAAAACGTCGCCAAATTCACGGATTTATTTGATGAACCCATTGAAAAATAACAAGCAAAAAAAGACCCAGTGACTGGGTCTTTTTTTAGTTGAAAAGAATGACGAAGGGGTATATCTTGCGGACGATAGGACAATTCTCAAATTTTTTCACCGGAAGCCACTGGGTCCATAAGTTCCCGAGCCTCTCGCGGATTTACAGGTTTACTAAATAAATAGCCTTGATATTCCGCACATCCTCGCCTGTTTAGAAAATGCAGTTGTTCTTCCGTTTCAACCCCTTCTGCTATGACACGGATCCCTAGACGATCCGCCAGTTCAATGACAATCTCCACTACAGCACTGTCTTTCTCATTATCCTGGAGGGCCTTGATGAATGAACGATCCACTTTAAGGGTGTCCAGTGGGAAGTCCTTCAAATAACTGAGGGAAGAGAAGCCTGTACCAAAATCGTCAAGAGCGAGCTTAACCCCCATTGTTTTCAACTGATCCATGACTGGAAGAGCCCTGGTGGAGTCTTGGACGATACTCTCTGTCAGCTCGATCTCTAAATGTTCTGCTGGGACTTCCGCCTGTTGGAGGGCATGTTCGACGGTATGAATAATGCCGGCGTCCATAAACTGAATAGCGGATAAATTAACACTGATTCTTTTCAATCCATACCCTTCCTCCATCCATTCTTTGTATTGCCGACAGGCTTCCAGAAGTATCATTTCCCCCAGTGGAACAATCAATTTCGTTTCTTCCGCCAATGGAATAAACTCATCCGGTGGAATAAAACCTAATTGCGGGTGATGCCAGCGGGCAAGAGCTTCAAAACCGACGATTTCTCCCGTGGAAACATCCACCTGAGGTTGATAATATACATCGATCCCCCCTTGTTCCACAGCCTTTCTCAGTCCATTCTCAAGCTGAAGCTTCCTCATAAGATGCTGATCCATTTCCTCTGTATAAAAACAATACTGTCCGCCACCGCTCTGCTTCGCCTGATACATGGACGTATCCGCCTGCTTGATTAATAAATCGGCGGACTTTCCATCCTCTGGATATAAACTGATTCCAATCGAACCTGATATGTATAAATCCCTGGATTCGATATCGAATGGAGCAGCAATCTCATCTATAAGCTTCTGGGCCATCCATTCAGCTCCTGATGCTCTCGTATCAGGCAAAACGATAATAAATTCATCTCCGCTCTGTCTGGCAAGAAAATCCCCTGACATAAGACGGGATTTCAATCGGTCCGCCCCCTCATTCAACAGCAGATCCCCCATACGGTGGCCGTATACATCATTAACCTGTTTGAAACGATCAAAATCAAGAAACATAACACTGAGATAATCGTATTCTTCCATGTATCCACTCAGATGTTCATAAAGAGCACGGCGGTTGGGCAGTTGGGTGAGTTCGTCTTTATAGACCAGCTCACGGATGCGCTCTTCATTTTCGAGCCGTTCCGTAATATCCCGAATGATGCCGGTAATATAATACTTCCCTTCGTCCTCGACTGTCGATAAAGAAAGCTCCATCGGAAAAGTCGATCCATCTTTATGAAGGCCTACAAGTTCTGTTCTCTTTCCGATCACCAAAGGGGCTTCTGACAGGTAATCCCGTTTGTTTTCATGATAGTGGTCCTTCCAGTAGCGATCCGGCATCACGTTATTCAACGGCTCTCCGATCATTTCATCCGCCGTGTACCCGAACGTGCGCTCCGCTGACTTGTTCCAAGCAAGAACTACCCCCTGCTCATCAGAAGTCACGACTGCATCATGAGCCGATTCCAGGATAGAACGATACATTTGGTTCGCCACTTCAAGCCTCGTGTGTGTCGTTTCCATTTCTGTATCGAACTTGACCAATGCGATTAGAAAAGCGATGGTCAATAGCACTCCTCCAGCAATAAACCAGCCGAGCACCGTTGGTTCCACGACAGGTCCACCGATCGGTGAAGAATTATTTTCTTCCATGAAAAAAGTGGCCGACTCCATGCCCGTATAGTGCATACCGGATATAGCGACCCCCATAAAAGTCGAGCTCCCCCACATTTTCAAGCGGTCTTTCGTCCTACCTCCAGCTTTCTTTTTACTGGCGTATAAGGAAAACAGACGCAGCCCTGCAAATGAGACGGCTAAAGCAATCCCTGCGGAAGCTGAAACAAGGAGGGGGCTGTATTCCATGGATGCATTCATTTTCATGGCATCCATACCTATGTAATGCATAGACACGATACTCAGGGCAATCAACGCTGCTCCCGCAATGTGCCACAAGGTCTTATCCCATCCTTTACTGATGATGAAGAATGCGATGAAACTTGAAACAAAAGCAGCGATAATACTGAGAATGACCAATACGACATCATAGAGGACAGGCATTCCCATATCATAGGCAAGCATAGCAATAAAGTGCATCGCCCAAATCCCTCCGCCGAAAGTCAAGCTTCCGAGGGTCAACCATTTATATCTCATCTGCTGTACAGAATACATTCGATTTACAATTTGTAAAGCTGTGTAGGATGAAAAGATGGATACAAGAATCGACAATCCGACCAACCATCCATTGTAAACTCCACTCACTTCCACACCTTCCACCTCCACCCTTCATTAGAAATGGTTGCCTTTCCGATTATAACTTACTGACCTAGAATGCAAGAGAAAAAGCCTGTTCCACATCGACCGGGCCCTACTATTGGATGGTCTTATTCGCAAATACCGTCGGAGCTGTTTGTGCTGGAGCGATCAGTACCGGCCACCAGAAAGGGGATCCGCGCCATCCTTGTTCTTTCTTCCCTTCCTGACGAAGCATAATCAGCGCAGGGTGTTGCTGAGCAAGTTTTCTTGCCTGCGCCAATTCGCCCTCTCCTTTCCCTGGAGTATCCGGGGAATTTTCAAATTTCCCATCCTGCTTGAAACGGCGGATTTGTCTGTTTCTTTTAGTCACCAGCCAGACACATGCTTCCTCATCAGCCTCCGAGCTTAGGTAATCAAGAATCCCTTCATATTCATCCATATGAAAATCACATCCCGCTTCCATATCCAATGTATCATGAACGAGACGGAGCATTTCCTTAGCTGTCGATACAGGTATTAGGAACGCCCCGTGTAAAGAAACCAGGGCTTTTGTTTCCGCTTTTTCCACAAGCTGATCCAGACGTTTCACCGTTTTATCGATATACGTTTTATACCCTGTTTGAAATCCGACCGGCAGCATCCTTTTGTGAGGTTTGATCATCGTGAGGCTGGATAAAAGAATTTTGTTCGGATTGCAAGGCATAATCGTATCCTTCAAGTCTCTTTGTATGAAGACGACCCCCTGGCGATGACCGCCACGTTCAAACGCATCTCTTAAGCCCTGGTCGAATTCATGAATCCGCTTCATAACAGAATATATCTTTTTTGTCGTATAAAACCGGGTGACTGCAAGATCCGCCACCGGCCTTGCTCCATACATCCGCGAATGTTGCAAAACGGTATCCTGCTGAAAAGATTTCGGGTTTCTTCCATAAAAGAAACCGATCAAGTTGTGAATCGTCACGCCCCGATCCAAAATCTGCCCACCGATAAAAATATTCATCGGCGCGCGCAGCTTCAGCTCCCCCTTGTGATCGAGAAGCTCTGTCACATCTTTTTCTGAGTTGACGACACTGCTCAGAATATACTCAGCATCAAGAGAATGGCGCACTTCTTCATACACTTTAGCAAATGAAGGGGCGGGGTTCTTCTTCAACGTTTTCACCGAGCGAATCAGGTCGTCATAGGAATCGCGTACAAGGGTTTGAAACTCCTCAGATTCCTTCCGTGCAGCATCAATGAGGAGCTCTTCAAACCCCTGGATCAATTGGGCCTGCCAGGAATGTGCATTTTTCCCCCGTTCTGTATGGATGACGAAGGAATACTTCTGTTCACGCCGCCCTTTCATCCTCTGTTGGTACCGACGGATAGTCGCGCCGACTATGAAATTGACGACCGCCCTCCGTATGTTCGTAATATTTTTCTGACTCAGCAGACGCTCCATTTTCACCCGACGACCATCCATCTTCTTCATGACTTCAAGCTCTTTCTCCTCCACCTCATGGTAAAGATAAGAAGCCAGGTGTCCTTCTTTTTCACTTTTATCGAAATATACACTGCCACCGATATAACGGTCATGGACAGGTACAAGCTCAGTAAATGCAGGACGTATAGGTTCAAAGACTTTTCCCTCATGAACTTTCAATTCTTCCGGTTGCAAATACAAGGAATATGGTGTGGCCGTCACTTGTAGAAAGGCCGGCCGATCCAGTTGTTCTCTCAGACTGTTTATCTTAGAGGCTATGACACGCATATGTGTCACGTTTTGCTCCCTCTTGTATTCATATGCCACACTTGCAAAGTCCGCTTCATCATCAATGAACAGGACCCGTTTATTTTTAAGAGCCGGGTACTTCTGTAAAACTGCTTCCTGAAGGCGGTCAAGGTTATGCGTCTCCTTTTTCACAATAAGCGCCAACTTTTGGGACAATTCGTAATTTCGCAGATTATCGGGCATGTTCATGATATCAAAAACACGTAGAGCGTCATGATCGATGGCCCCCTCGAATTCCTCATGAAGTCTCGCATAAGTCTGTTTGACAAGGGCATTCGTCCCTTTGGTCAAAAGGATCACCATATCAAATCCATGGTCGAAGGCAAGCCCCATCACACCGATAAACGTCCGTGTCTTTCCAGATTGAATGTTCCCAAGCAGCATCCCGGGACGGTGTTCAGTCGTTTCCATCTCCTGCAGTTTAGATAAAGTACGCAGCATACATTCACGTACCGGCTGTTTATATTGATTTTTTTTATTTAAATACTTGAAAAAGGCTCCATCTGTTTTCAAGTGTTGAAATGTCGAAGTCATCATCATCTTCTCCCTTTTACAAAACACGGTTATTATACATGATTAAGGAGCATGAAAAAAGCAAGGAAACCTGGGAAATGGTTTCCTTGCTTAATCCTGTTTCACATCGGGGTCCTCAATCATTTCTATATCCACCTGGCCATTAAAGACCTTCAACAGCCTTGCCTTGGCCTGCTCTTTCACCCGGTCGTCAATATGAGAAATGACTTGATAGACAGCATACACAATGACCGCACTATCGTCAGTGAACCCGACGACCGGAATGAAGTCGGGGATGACGTCGACGGGTAAGATCAAATAACCAAGCGCACCGGCGATCGTTAACTTCGCTTTCTTCGGTGTATCAGGGCTTTTGAAAGCATAGTACAGCAACAGACTATAATAGACAAGCTTACTTCCAATCCTGCTGCTGTGGGTACGGATCTTATCCCCATATTCCCTTTCAGAAAAGTAGGCCCGGCCTCTCTCTACTGCTTTCCGGGGATTTAAGTTTTTCAAACGGTCCTGATAGGTCTTTTGTTTCTGCATAGGCACCTTCCTTTTCACAGTACTATACTTTTGACGAAATCCCCCCTTTTTAAACCCGTTTCCCCTGGCTATCGTCTTTATTTCCCGGGAAATCGACATTTCCCTACTTATGTTCTTAAAGCTTGTAGAAACAACACTAGTTTTGTCGAATGCATGTTTAGCGCTTACAGTTTTTGGCGTGTTCTGATACTTTAAGAGTAACAGTGTCAAAGTTTCCTATACTTATATTTTCACTGACAAAGGAGAGGTTCGAAATGGATCTAGATCAACTTGAATTGAATGCGACTGTAGATGAAGCGATTAAAACCAAACCGTATTATACCGCTTTAGTCGGTTGGAGTGTGCAGGCCATTGAGGCTGCCGCCCGCATGAATCGTCCATTCGTCGTTGTCGGACCTGCAGAATTTGAAAGCTATGCAGAAAAGCACGAAATTCCTTTTGTAGGATGGGACTTTAATAAGCTTAATGAAAGTTCTGATCATTTGTATAAACAATTGAAGGACATGGGTGTCGAGCTTGCTGTACCTTTATATGAAGAATGTGTGGAATGGGCCGGAGCTTTGAATGCACGCTTCCGGGAAGACCCACGCGTATTCAACCGCTCCCTCCTTCTGAGGGACAAAGGGATGATGAAAAGAAAAGCTCAAATTTCCGGAATCAAAGTCGGTGTATTTGAGGAGGCTCACGACAAGGATGATATCAAACGTTTCTTGAAACGCGTCAACGAAGCCCTGCTTAAACTTGAAGGGGACCACTATGACCCGATCCATGTCAAACCATTGGATAAAGCAGGTTCTGTCGGTCACCTGGCCATTTATAACAATGAGGACATTGAACAGATCCAGGACATGGACTTTCCTTTATTAATGGAAAGTCATCTGGATGGTCAGGAATTTTCCTGTGAAGCATTCATTCATAATGGAAAAGTCCGCTTCCTTAACATTACAGAGTATGTAAAGCTCGGTTATTCCAATTTCGTGCCTGCTTCTCCAAGCTTAGAGGAAAAACGACCGTTAATTGAACGCGCTGTCCAGCAACTGGTCGATGCTTTTGAGATTGAATACGGTGTGATCCATCCGGAATACTTCATCACACAGGACGGAACCCTTCATTTCGGAGAAGTGGCGGCTCGCGTTCCTGGAGGGCATATTTTCGAGTTGATCGAGCGCGCTTATGGATTCAGCGCCTATGAAGCCCAGATCCTTTGCAGTGATCCGAACACGACCGATGAGGAAATCCGAGATTTCTTCCCGGATCCTTACGATTACCAGAACTACGCGGGATGCTTAATGGTCCATCCAAACGTAGATTATGTAGAGGACCTCAAAATTCCTGAAGAATTGGAGGATCATCCATACTTTGAAAAACACGACATGTTTACACCTCCTCAAGGAAAAGTTGCCGAGCGTGTCGGTTTCGGCAATCATTATGGAACGATCTTTTTCTATGGACGCGATAGTGAAGAAATGACCGATCTTCTGAAAACATATGAGCAATACAATTTCTATGTATAAGCGCTAGCGATAGAGAAAGGAGAGGTTTTATGCCTCAAACGACGAGTGCTCTTGTCGAACGTTTCATCTATGCTTTAGACGAATTGGATCGTGCACCATCCTTCGCGAAATCCAAGTACCAGACAGACGTGTACCAGGAAGCCAATCGCTTAATTGAAGCGGAGGATGGCTTGGAAAATTTATATCAGCATTCCGGCCGTTTTGAAGAAGCAGGTGTGTTTCAAGATGGTCCTTGGGAATCTGCTGAAAAACTTCAGCCCCCGCTCGTAGCGGGATCCTTGAAAGCTAAAGGCCTGCCGATGATCATCGAAATCTTAAGCGAGCTTCGTATGCTTGCGATCGCCGAGGGAAAATGGTCAAATCCGAACGTCTCCCCAGAAATGGCAGAAGAATTTTTAAATGAAGTGATGGTCCTTAATTTAAACTTGCTATTTCCTGATGCGAGTGAAAGTTCCCGTATTGAAAAGCATGAAAATGATGAAAAAGCCGGAAAAATGTTTCAGTTCCTATCCACACACCTTTCTTCCAGCGCACTGATCCAAACACTCATTTATGAGATCAAGCGGCTGACGGCCCAGCGTCCAATTATGGTAAAGCGGATCGTTTCCATGATCAAAATGGCCAAAGAGATGGTGGCTCAGGATTCAGAGGAACAGGAGCAGACTGAATTGAAACAGTTCATCGCTGCAATTGAGGGTCCGTCCAAGCTGAGTGCCCAGTTCAATGATGTCCATGCCTATCGTTCCCAGTTAAAAACCTTAACCCGGACAGATCTCATCTCTGAAAGTGTCGCGCTTGCTCAATCCATGCGTGAAACGGGGCTTGTCGCGCCACACCATGCGACACTCATTCGCTTTTTGAGTAAAAGGAATCCGGGGCTGCTCGCTTATGCTCTGAACTTGAACAGTAAAGGAAGCGCCAACCTCGAAGAACATAGAGAACTTGTCATCCAGCTCATCCGGGCATCCATATTTCCTGGAACGCGCCAGGCAATTTACGGCCTGTCCATGCTACTCGAACGCGGCGTTTTGTCCCACTCGCCTGTGGTGCCTGGACTTAGGCGACTGGTCGAGCTTGATATCCGTCCAGATGTCCGCAACGCCCTGTATACGACAACAAACACAGGGGAAGGGGTCACAGCAAACAGTATTCTCGTCGCCGGTACCATTCAAGTACTGGGACAACCACTAGGGGTTGGGCAAGGATTCAATCCTACATGCCAGGCGGCAAGAGGAATCAGTCTATGGGCTCAGCACGCACCTGGGTTTTTACTTGAAATCATTCCAAGAGCGGCCAGAGACGGAGACTTGGACTTTACTTTTGAGGGAACACCGATTCACTCTAAAGAGCTAAAAGGCGGACTTGCTCCAGACTTGGACAAAGAACTGGACCCCGTTTCGCTCGTCCTTGTGCCTCATTTGGACAAAATCTACAGTGAAATGATGACACGGGTCGCCTTAAGAGGAGAAGATGGACACCGCTGGGTCAACCCAGCCTTCTACGGAAACTGGGTACAGAAAGGGTTCAGCTCCGTTTTCGATCCTATTACGGGATATGTGCTTGATTACCCTGGGTTTATCAAACTTTTCTATGCCACCCACCACCCTGAATACAATGATGATTATGAATTGATCTACCCGAACCCTGTCGGTATTTTCATTACGAATGTTCACGGGAAATTGCTGGGGCTGCATGCTGTTTCGATTACAAGAATTACGAAAGACCCTGGCGGGGAAGAAAGAATTTATTTTTACAACCCGAACAACGACGGTTCTCAAAATTGGGGCCAGAACATTGAGCCAAGCGTCATCGGAAACGGGGAAATGGAAGGGGAAAGCTCACTTCCTTTCCATGAATTTGTCTCCCGACTGTACGCCTTCCACTACAACCCTTATGAACAAGGAGATGCATACGCTGTGGAAAACTCCATTGTCGAAGGCATCCGCCAGCTTGCACTTGAGAGCTGGGGTAAAGATTATACGTGGGTATAAGAAAAAGCCGGCCGCTTTATAAGCGGCCGGCTTTTTTGCTGTGTTTGACAGAAAGGGCAGATATTCGCACCTCCCGCCAGCTTTCCGCTATTGCCTAATCCAGCTCTTGTCCGTAATAAATGATAGGAATCATTACGAGATTCACACATAAAAAAAAGACTCCCGAACGCGTCGGAAGTCTTTTATCTTACTTATTTTTGAACGTTAGCCGCTTGTGGGCCACGGTCGCCTTCAACGATTTCGAAAGAAACTTCTTGGTTTTCTTCTAGAGTTTTGAACCCTTCGCCTTGAATAGCAGAGAAGTGTACGAATACGTCGTCTTGACCTTCTACTTCAATAAAACCGAAACCTTTTTCTGCGTTGAACCATTTAACTGTACCTTGTAACATGTTGTTACCTCCTGCGTGAACCTAGAGATCCACATTGTATTACTATAATTGCTCTGCCTATTCATTCAAGACGAAAGTCACTTTCACGTTCCTTTAGCTTTCATTCCTAACCGAACAAGAATAATTAACTTTATTATATATCCTTCATACAGCGAAGTCAACCCTTCCCGCATAAATCATTCACCTACGCCCACTTCAACAACCTCGAAATAAGTAGACAACAGCTGTTCGAGGCCCACTCCGGGATATTTCGCCTGTAACTGACGATCAAAATCTTTCAAAGAAAGCTTCCGCTGTAATTCCAATGCATAGACATTCGTTTCCATAAATTCGGCAAGGGCGGTGATTTCATCATGGGAAAGCGGCAGCGTATAAATGGTCCCCGCTGCTTCCCCTGTTCTTTCATACCTTACTTGAAAAGCTCGAAGCAAATGATCAAATGGACCTCTTTCAAAAAATTTCACAGCCGTAGCTACGTTTTTTCTCATGGATTGCTCCCCTTTTTCCTGACCTCTTTTATATAGGTATGGTGAACATCAGAAAAATGTCCAGCTTTTCGGTTGAAGAGGATATTGAAAAAGCTCTATGTCACGGCCATTGAGGACAGCAGCCCCGCCTCTGAGCAGACTTGGTAATGACACACAGCCCATCAATAACGAAGAGAAATGACCGATGTCGATATCGATCCACACTTCAGGTGCCTTATCAGTGACTTGTGGCTTTCCATTCACAAACTGCCACACAGATTCGTAATTTTCATCCAGCAAAGAATCCCTCACCTTCCATCCGACCTTCACCGTATCCGTACCGAAGGCGTTTTCCTTCACACTCTCAAGAAAAGCAGGGATATCGATAATCCGGTACATCAGCCCACGTCCTTCTTCACTAACTTTATGATAGATAGAGAAAATCAGCTGTTCATCCACGTGGACGGGGTCGTTCAGCACGTATGCAAAATCATGATCAAAGGTCGGAAACAATACCGAACACACCTGATCTTTCTGATTATGTAGAAAATGAAGCAGTGCTTGATACGCTTCAGTGGTCGTGTAAAAAAAGTTCCTGACGGTCAAATCGTTTTGAAGAAAATGACCAGCCCCTTTGAATTCGAAAGTGACATACCCCGTCAATTCCCCATGTTCTCTGAAGCCGAATGTATGAAATTCCTCTTTTTCAAGAAAAGAGAATCCATAATGTGGGATATTCGTTGATCCATGAGTTTCTGCAGCCCACTTGTCGTAACACGCCTTCACTTCGTTCCAATGAGTTACACGAAGCTCTTCCAGAACTCCTGCTTCTTTAAAAGCTGGCAGTTGAGAAGGGTGAAAGGTATACGTCGACATTCTGGGACCCAGGCCAAATCCCATCCGCTTATAAAAGGAAGGGTGGAACGGATACAGATGGGCGATGACCTGTCCCTTCTTCCTGGCGTCAGCAAGGAAGTTTTTGACAATCCACTTCGCAAGCCCTTGTTTTTTATAAGGAAGATCCACAGCGACCGTCCCAATCCCTGCCGCCTCCACTTGCTGGTCATAAACCTGCATCTGATGGTCATAAGCAATATACGCTCCCGCTAATTGTTGATCATCAAACAGCCCGATCGTATGAATATCTTCCTTCTGCGCCATTTTTCTGCGATGGTCGGTATATCTTTCCCGGTCTTCCTGTGTTTTCAAATTCATTCCAGGATAACAACGGCGGGACAGATCTGTGAATGCATCAAAATCTTCGATCATTGAAAAAAACAAGTACCTCTCCTCCTTCATGAACTCCTTCTCTTTCAAGCCTACCACTTCCATAATCTTTCATCTATAAAAAGGACTGACACCAAAAAATAAGACCCTGGGAACCAGGAGTCATTAAAATCTTTTATTCAGCTGGAGGTCCAAATTTCCCTTGTCGGAAGTCACTGTAGGCCTGTTTGATTTCTTCCATTGAGTTCATTACAAAAGGTCCGTGCGGGACGATTTCCTCGCGGATCGGAGCCCCAGAATAGATAAGCACTTTGGTCTGCCGCTTTTTCGAGACCAGAGTAAGATCACTCGTGCCCTCTCCTTCTTCATTAAAGGTGAGGGTACCTACGCCGTGTTTTCTCAGGTTCACCTCGTTATCCCCAGCTACCACATCGCCTGCCAGTACATATAGAAAGGCATTATGATTTTCGGGCAGATCCACCGTGCAGGAAGCTCCTTCCGCCAACGTGACTTCACTGAGAGTAATTGGGACGATAGAGTTCAGAGGTCCTTCCACTCCGGCGACGCTTCCTGAGAATACTTTGACCGACCCTCCTTCAAAGGGCACGACGGGTGCCTCTTCCCCATACACATTTTGATAAATGGTTTCAGAGTTCTTCTTATCTTTCGGAAGGTTCAACCACAATTGCAGTGTATGCGCGACATCATCTTCCACACCGTCTTCCGCATGTCTTGCCGCCCATCCGGCGTTCATATATTGGACGTCACCCGGCTCAAGGATATCCCGTCCCCCTGCATTATCAATGTGCTCCAGTCGTCCGTCGACAACATACGTAACGGTCTGAAAGCCCCGGTGAGGATGATCTGGAAACGTCCCTTTTTTAAACCAGTCTTCAGCCATCAGGATGAACGGATCAAAGTCACGCCAACGGTCTGCTGGAAGCACCCATCCTTTTTGAATCGCCGGAAATCCCATTTCCTGATAATTCACATACCAATGATCTTTGACTTCCCTTTGAAAATTAGTCACTTCTATCATCCTTTCAATTAGTTGCTATATCTACTATCGGTTAAAATAAGGGCTCCTCACCCTTCAATGTTTGTCTGCATCTTCGTAAGGAGCCTGTCCAATTCTATCAATTCATCTTCTGTTATCCCGTGTGTCACATCAGCATTGAACGCTTCTGCAACAGGGACAACCCTCTCTTTCAATTTCCGTCCTTCTTCCGTCAAATAAAGCTCTAGGGAACGGCGATCTTCGGTACAGAAATTCCTTTTGATGAAACCTTTCTTCTCAAGGTTCGAAGCCATACGGGCAATGTTCGTCTTATCTTTCCCTAAGTGATGTGCAAGCTGGTTCTGCGTCATGCCATCCTTTTCCCAAAGCAGCATCATGATCAAGTTCTGTTCCGGCGCAAGATTGAATGGTTGAAGCCGGGATTTAATATTACTAGTCAACTTCAAATCCGTCTGATGTAACTTAATACTGATGTAATCTTGAAAACTTAAATTCATTACTAATCTCCCTAAATAGTTGCTATGCATACTATTATATTCCGACGCAATATCCGTGTCAAAAGATGGGGCTGATCATGTCCTGGGTTAAGTTCCGCAAAACGTCTGATAAGGCCCGTCACCGGAATCTGGGACGCCTGTATAGGCTTCCTGCTCTTCTGTATAGGCGTATGGCTCTGCTAATACAGAAAGGAGACGTTCCAGCAGGCGGAAATCCCCATCTTCGACAGCGGCATCCAACGCTTCTTCGACACGATGGTTACGTGGAATGATAGAAGGATTCGACTTCTGCATGAACTGGCGGATTTCTGGTTTTGAACTTTCCTGGCGATCTAGGCGATCCTGCCACTGCTTGTACCAGTTCGTAAACGACGTTGTCCCATACAAAACGGTTTCCTCAGGGCGACCGAGGGTCAGGGAACGGAACGTGTTGGTATAATCCGCTTCTTTCTTCTCCATCATTTCCAGTAAATCTTCGATTAGCGGCCGATCTTGTGCTTCTTTTGTTGTCATTCCTAATTTCGAACGCATACCATCGAGCCAGTACGTATGATACAGCTGTTCATATTGACCATGGGCGTCCTGGGCCAGCTTCACCGCTTCCTCTTCATCGTCATGGAAAAGAGGTAAGAGCGTTTCAGCAAAGCGCGCCAAATTCCATGCCCCGATCGGTGGTTGATTCATATAAGCATACCGTCCTTGACGATCAATCGAACTGAAGACGGTTTGCGGATTGTAGGTATCCATGAACGCACATGGTCCGTAATCAATCGTTTCTCCACTGATGGTCATGTTATCTGTGTTCATAACGCCGTGGATGAAACCGACGAGCTGCCACTGGGCAATCAAATACGCCTGTCGGTCCACCACCTTTTCAAACAGGGTCAGATAAGGGGTATCGTCATCCGAAATTTCAGGATCATGACGATCAATTGCATAATCGGCTAAAGCTTTCAATTTATCGTTGTCCTGCAGGCCGGCGGCATATTGAAACGTACCGATACGAAGGTGGCTCGATGCCGATCGTGTCAACACAGCCCCGGGAAGAAGATCTTCCCGTTGTATAAACTCTCCAGTCGTTGCAACGGCAAGACTCCGATTCGTCGGTATTCCTAAACCGTGCATGGCCTCACTGATGATATACTCCCTAAGCATAGGTCCAAGCGAAGCCCGGCCATCTCCTCCACGAGAAAAAGGCGTACGTCCTGAGCCTTTCAACTGTATATCCACTTTTTCCCCTTCAGGAGTCACCTGCTCCCCAAGCAACACCGCTCGGCCATCTCCAAGCATCGTGAAGTGACCAAACTGGTGACCTGCATAAGCTTGTGCGATCGGTTCTGCTCCTTCAGGAACGGTAACTCCCCCAAATATGGATGCCTGCGGCTCCGCAAGAAGCCCAAGCTTTTCCGCAAGCTTTTGGTTGTATAGGACAACATCAGGATTTTCGACCCCGGAGGGAGACGTTTTTGTATAAAAGTCATCCGGTAACTCCAAATAACTTTGCTGCAATTTCCAACCTGTCTCTGTATTCATAAGTATCTCCTTTCCCGCTCTATTCGTTACCTTCACCATATCACAAGTCTTCCCCAAAATTCCTAACCCCCAGGCTATTAAATTTGAGAATGAGAATACCAGCCAATCTCTTTTTGACCTACACACATTCGATTATAAAAATAAAGAGACCCGCCCCGGAGATTTCAGGGACGGGTTTATTCTATATAAGCCCTTCGATTTTCGGAAATACGCGAAGGGCATTCCGGTAAAATACATTCTCCACATGTTTTGAAGGAATGAGTGCGCCTATAAAAGCTGCATAATCGTTGATCGGAACGAGAGGCCAATCCGAGCCGAACAACAGCTTTTCATAATGATCGCAATACGTCAACGCATGGCGCACATGGTCGAAATGGTTGTCCACAAGACGGGCGGCCAGGTCTTTTTTTGTACCGACAAGCCAGCCGGATAGATCAGCAAACATGTTCCGGTTTTTATAAACCACTTCTGCTCCCGTCAAAACCCATGGATCACCGAGATGAGCCATGATGAAGGTAACATCACGTCTAGATACGGCCACTTCATCTAGGGTGAGAGGATGGGAATACTTCAACAATCCTCTCTCTGAATACGTATCACCCGTATGAAAAACAATGGGAACACCATAACGGGCGGCCAGATCATAGACAGGATGATAAATTTCATCATTCGCATAAAAAGGATAATAGCCAAGGTAGATTTTAATTCCGACAACTTCAGCCTTTTGAAGTTGTCGTTCCAACCGCTCCAAGGCTTTCTGATCCAATTGGAACGGATTAATTCCTGGACAGACACCTACACCACGCGGCAGGTGATCATCCAAATCCAGCCCCATCGGTGTTTCTACCTTGCTGTCTGGAAATCCTTCGCGGCCTTCCGTTACACCCATACCAATGGCGGCAACAATATGACCATCCCTCATTTCCTGCTCCAGACCCTCTTTCGTATACTGAACACCGGACAAGTTTTCTCCCGTGTCTCTGAAGCTTTGAATATTTGAAAAGTGGATATGAGCATCAATGATTTTCATTGGAACTTCCTTTAAATGAAATCCTGTGGAAAGGGTGCTGTTTCCAGGGTTCTTCATGCTCTCCAAAGAAAAAGAACGTCGGGTCAATGGTATGCGTGCCTTTAGATGCTGCTGACCACTCCTGGATCGTTTCTACAAAGAACACATCTTGATTCATATACAATTCCGTCTGCTTTTTCTTCTGCGGGTGGACCATCATCATGAGATTCTTTTCTCCTTCTGCTCCGATAATGACAGAAGGACCCGATTCAAGCTCATACTCTTCGACACCTGCGTAATACGTATGGAAAAGTCCTTCGGTCGACACCCGGGCATAGCTATCAGATAAGTTCACTCCTGGTTTCATGAAGCTTTCCAAGGTGATTTTCTCCGCGGAAAATGTCCGGGGCGCCTGCTGATCCACTTGGGCAAAAACGGCCACCACAGGTGCTTGAGGTAAGGTAAGCGCATATTGTTTCAACGTCACCCCATTCATTTTTTCATGTTCTTGGAAGGTAGTCGATAAACAAATCCCCGTCCAGTCGTTCCCTTCTCCATCCACTTTAGATACGGTTTCAACTTCTGTCGCTTCCTTCATCATAGAAAAAGGACTCACTCCATCAAGAGCGTATCGTAGTCCTCCGCCCCACGGATTCCACCAGCTTCTCGGGCCCGCTTCCGGGTACTGATGATGAAGGAATTCCTTCCCTTCATGGGAGAGAGAATAGATGGAAGGAAAATAGGAAGGGCAAGCTGTAAAGGAAAGGACCCCGTTATCTACTGTCCAACAATCATCCTTTTGACTGATGGTCACCTCCTGTTTGCCTTGAACAAGCTGGTAGGCGTTGAAATCAGCGGCCCTGCCCTCAGACCGGAAGAACCCGGACAATTTCACAAGTCCTGGACGCTCGTGGACGATAGGGACATCGATGGCCGTCACGCCTGCTTCCCTTTTCACTTCCTTCCTAAAAGTATGACCGCTGGAATCGACCGTCAAATCCCCATATACATACGGGGTCAGCAACGAACGGAACGAATGGGTCACTTCCCTTCCAACGGTGGATACTGGACCTTGTTTTGAAACGATTTCAAACATCGGTTTTTCAGAAAGCGGGGCCGTTTCCCCGAGGACCAATTCTCTCCACTCAGACCAATGGTCAGTCATATTCACGCCGACTTGAATCGGCCCAAGGCACCGTTTCGTACCAGAAGGAAGGGATGATAGAGTATATTCAAACGCGAAGCGCCAGTCGTCTTTCTTTCCCTTCGCTTCTTCCGGCCACGCCATGCCGAACGAATCTCCTGTCCGATTCTTCGTGAACAGCCATCGTTCGGCCAGATTTTTATCACGCAGATACTCGGTATAGGGGATCAACGCTTCTGACCCGATAAGAACCCCATCTTTTTCAGGAAAAGCGAGAGCTTTGTATTTCGGAAAAACAGGCTGCAGCAGATGAAGGTCATCAAAAGTGCGAGTCCCGTCATTGAACAATTCGTGATGAATGTCCACAAGCCCGTCTCCATAAATTTTGTAATAGCTGTTCAAGAGAAGCCCTGGAAAAGCATCCGATTCCAGTGTGGTTTTGATAACAAAGGCTTCAGCAAGCTCAATATATTCAACATTTGATGCCATCTTCTTTGATAGCTCATCACTGAATGGATAACCGAGTTTCGGTGTCAGAAGAAGAAGTGGATCTTCATCCGATCGGACGGACCCTATAGAGACCATGTGGTTCCTTTTTTCGATTTTCACGAAATAAGGCCCGTTATACCCGTACCAGTCGGTATCCGTTGTTCCGCCGAATTTCCCTCCAAAACCAGGGAAGGCGACAGCCAACCTTGTCTGGAAAGAAAAGGAGCGACCATCCTTCGTCCTCCCTTGCACCTCCACTTCTTCATTCAAAAACCCATTTTTCAACAATTCCACCGGAACAGGCATCGTGGCGCGCCCTTTTTCCTCCATCTCGATTTCCACCGTAGGTGCATCCCATGATATGACAGGCTGTTCCGGCCATTGAATTTTCCATTTCACAGCCTCACCCATCCGGCTTTCCACATCAAGATAAAGGGTCCCTCTTTGGTTCGGACGCCAGAATTTCTTTGTAGTGCGGATGTCTATTTTTCCTGCTTTCTGAGGTAAGATCCCTGTTCTCAGCGGGATAACACTGCCATTAATAGCAAGGTCCGCCCCTATGACCGGGTGGGTTTTCCAAGGACTCGGTTCTGTATCCGGAGCAGAGACACGGATGGACGCAGCTGTGGACCATTCTTTCTCCACCACAGCTTTTTCATCTAGATCCTCCGTTACATGTGGGGAAGAATTTCCTGTCAAAGAAACCTCAAGTACATCGTTCGCATAATGATCTATTTTGTAGTTCACTGTATAATCATGATCTTCTAACAGCTTGAAATCAGGAACTTCCATCTCCACACGCCAGTCATTCGTCTCTATTAGACGAATGCCGCGCCCGGTCCGTTCCACTTGTATCCGGACAAATTCGGCGTCTGCCTCCCAGCAGTATTCGTAAAAAGTAAAGCCGTTTTCTTTCACACCGTCCGGTTTAATTTCCACCGGATTCACGCTAGATTCGTACCAGTCATGCCGTTCAAAAAACGGCCGCAATGCGTCGATCTGCAGCACCTGAGGCATGAAATTCATCAAATGGGTCGTGTCCTCTCTGTCCTCCCAGAAAAAACCGCACTTTTTATACAGCGGTACCGCTTTCGTATTTCCCGGCCATGTAAAAAGGTCCAGTCGCGGCCACTTGTATTCCACCGTCTTTTCAATGGCTTGAAGCAGCAATTTTTTTCCGATTTTCAACCCTTGATACCCGGGGTGCACATTCAAGAGTGGGATATAGAGGGATCCGGTATCTTCTTTGTATTCAGAAAGCCCGCAGTAGCCCACAACTTCTCCTTCAGTCACAGCAAGAAATAAGTGAAGATTGGTCGACTCCGCTTCCTTTTCTACGACATCCTCGGCCGTTACGACAACCGCATCTCCTCCCCAATTGTCACGGCTTTCATTCCACATTTCAGCTACACCTGCTGCATATTTGTCTTCATACTCCACAATTTTCACATGCTCTACAGTTTTCATAGCATTTCCTCCAAGTTATGTAATGGAAAATACTTGTTCATTCACAGTGTATGAGTTTATATATAGGAAGTAAAGAATATTCAAAAAAATAAAATCAACACAAAAAAACCAGGCTGTTATGCCTGGCTTTACTTTCGAATGCGATTCAAAAACTGCTGCGTTCTCGGTTCCTGCGTCTGCTGGAAAATCTGCTCCGGGGTCCCTTCTTCAACCACTTTCCCTTGGTCCATAAACAAGACACGGTCAGCGACTTCTTCAGCGAAACTCATTTCATGAGTGACGACCACCATGGTCATCCCTTCTTCTGCAAGCTCCTTCATAACGTCAAGAACATCCCCGACGAGCTCAGGGTCCAAAGCTGAAGTCGGTTCATCGAAAAGAATGACTTCCACCCCGGTAGCGAGTGCCCGGGCAATGCCCACGCGCTGCTGCTGGCCTCCTGATAATTGGTGAGGATACGCATCCAGCTTCTCCCCCAGACCGACTTTAGTCAAAATATCAGCGGCCCGTTCACGTGCCTTCGCTTTCGAAACTCTCTGCACTGTCACAGGTCCTTCCATCACATTTTCAAGAGCTGTGAAGTGCGGGAATAAATTATGGTTCTGGAACACCATTCCGGTCTGTTTTCTAAAATCGACCACTTGCTTTTTCTTTAATGGTTTGGAGAAATCCATCGTACGCTCTCCGATGGTAATCTCCCCCTGCTCCGGGGTTTCCAAAATGTTCAAAGAACGGAGCAGCGTCGTTTTCCCGGAACCCGAAGGTCCGATAACGACGACCACTTCCCCTCGATCGACATTCATATCGATGTCTTTAAGAACATGTAGATCTCCAAAGTATTTATTGAGGTCTTTGACGGTAATCATAGCAGCCTCCTATTTTGCAACATATTGATCCAGCCTGTTTTCCACACGATCCTGTACGAAAGAAAGCGCGATACAAATGATCCAGTAGATCACAGCCGCTTCCGTGTATACAAGCAGGAAGTGGTAGTTGGTGGCCGCGATTTCCTGCGCTTTCCGGAACATTTCCGTATAGGTGATCGTGGATGCAAGAGAGGTATCCTTGATCAAACCTATAAAAGAGTTCGACAACGGTGGAATAGACACTCTCGTCGCCTGCGGTAGAACGACGCGACGAAGCGCCTGCATGTTCGTCATCCCAATGGAATGGGCGGCTTCCCACTGTCCTTTCGGTATCGATAGAATCGCGGCCCGGATGATTTCAGAGTTGTAAGCCCCCATATTCAACGAAAACCCAATGATGGCTGAGTAAAACGGGTTGATCGTCACGCCGACCGAAGGAAGACCGAAGAAAATGATGAACAACTGTACAAGCAATGGCGTTCCGCGGATGATGGAAACATAAACCCGCGCTATCCACTGGAGAACTTTCATGTTCGATAACCTCATGAGAGCCGTAAGGACAGCAAGTACCAAACCGATGGCAAAGGTGATCAGCGTAAGCGGGATTGTATAATAGAAAGCCCCTTTCACCAAAGGGAGAAAAGAGCTCACTAGTATGTCGATATACTTTTCCATTTCAGGATTTGAAAAAATATTACTTAGATACATCTTCACCAAACCACTTCTCAGAAATCTCAAGGTATGTGCCGTCATCTTTCATTGCCTGAAGAGCTTCATTAGCTGCTTTCACCAGATCTTCATTCCCCTGACGGAAAAGCAGACCACTTTGAGAGGCTTCATCCTTGCGTGCGGCAATTTTAACCGGAGCATCTTCACGGCTGTTCAAATAGTCAAGCACGGATAGGCGATCGTTGACCGTTGCTTCCACTCGATTTGTAGCAATCAGCTGCATAGATTCATTAAATCCTTCTACACTTGTGATTTCTGCTCCATTTTCACGGGCGATATCTGCATAATTACTGGTCATGGACTGGGCCGTGTTCACACCTTCCAGGTCTTCGAAACTTTGAATAGAATCGTCATCCTTATGGGTGACGACGACAGCAGATGACTGAATATATGGATCTGAGAAGGCATATTCCTCCTGACGTTCTTCCGTAATTCCGACCTGGTTTGCCACCATATCGAAACGCTCGGCATTCAGACCTGCGAACATGGAGTCCCATTTTGTTTCATTGAAGACTGGCTTGACGCCTAGACGCTCAGCCACTTCACGGGCAATCTCGACGTCAAACCCGGTCAATTCATCGTTTTCATCGTGAAAAGTATAAGGGCGGTACGTACCTTCTGTACCGATGACGAGTTCCCCACTCTCCTGAATTTGTTCAAGCAGTGTCTGTTCAGAAGCGTCCGAACCGTTTCCTTCGTCTGTTGAGGCCTGGTCACCTTCTTCAGTGCTTCCGCAAGCAGCAAGCACCAGTGCAGCAAAACCTATGGATAATAGCAATAAGAACTTTTTCATTAAAGAAACCTCCTTAAAACCAAGTAAATTGATATGTTTTAATGACTTTTATGATATTAAAGGATAAAGGGTGGGATGTCAACATTAAAACTTCATCACAAGGAAAAACCTGACAGACCGTCGTCAGGCTCCTCTCTCTTAATGTTTAATCGTTTGAGGAGGCTCTTCCATCCAGCCATGCTCAATCATGATCTTAGCCCCTTCATGGGCATATTCAAAGATATCCTTCATGAAAACCGTGAGCTTCGCAGGCAGATCATTACGAAGACTGAAAGCCGTACCTAAGGAATTTCCTCCCAGGGAGAAACTGCAGAACAAGCTGACACAGTACATCATGAGCTTATCCGAAAATGGAGGGATCTTGGATGTTGTACAGTTCCCCCCTGCTGTAGAAGGTACTTGCAAATCATCCTCAAGAAAAACTTCTGTCATCTCTTTGACGAGTCCTTTAGCCAATTCTCCACCTTTATAAAGGTAGTTTCTTGCCGCTTTATTAGATGCGGTTTGAGCAAACCCATAAATCATCTGCATGCCGGTAATATTGGACTCAATGGAATGATGGATATGAGCGATTTCCACCGTATTTAATGAACGCTTTCCTTTCAACGGGTTGAACATCCCTAGATAATTCCTCCCTTTCGCATGTTCCACCTGCTTTTGGACAGCTACGTAAGGAGATTTAGGAAGATATCCTTTGTTCAAAAGGAATTGTGTACAGTCGTCGTAACATTTTTGAGTGATTCTGGTCAGTTCTTGGTACATCAATGTGACGTCAGGACGATAGGACATCGTTAAATTCAACGTGTGGATCCCCATGCTGATTTCTTTCTCCAAACGAAGGAACATGATATCAAATCCATTATCAAACAGCTTTGGAACCCCTTTATTAACATCCTCTTTTGTAAAACCCTTCGGTACAGGCAGGTCTTCCTGGATGAACATGGATTCGATTTTCTTCACATAAGGTTGAATGGCCGACGTCAAGTTCGTCATGATCTGTCTTGCTTCCGGGTCGTCTGCGGTTTCTATGAAGTGCTCAAGCATTGTAATGAGCATCGTCTTCTGTTGATAAGTCATCCATAAAGTACCAATTTCAGATGAGGATAGACGAGGGTTTTCCGGCATTTCAAACGCCTCCAGTTCTGGATTGCATTCATCAATCACTGCAAAATCCGTGCTTTTTCCTTAGTCTTTTCAACCTCGCCTGAATCATTCACTGTTTGAATTAAAAAGTAAGACATAGAGAAGAGATGGCAGGAGAAAATAAAAACGTATCCCAATAGAGGAGGAATTCTGATGAGTAAGAATAAAGAAAGCCGGAAGAAAAACAACCCTAAAGGAAGAGACCGTGGTTCAGCAAATCGACAGCTGCAGGATGCTCTCGAAGGACGGAACAAGGAAGATGACCATCTGTCTGCAGCTTATATGAACAACAACACCGCAGCCGTTGATGTAACTGAAGATTAATAAAAAAAGCCTGCCGCATCCGGCAGGCTTTTTTTACAATTTCCTTTGATCAGCAAGGACTTGCTTCACTTCATTATAGGAAAGTCCTGAGCGTTCGTTCCTACGTTTCACGTCACTTATATTCGTTCCGGATTTAGCCATTACATCTTTTCCAGGATGGTTGAATCCCGTCACTTGAATCACCTCCCGGACTTACTTTTTGCAGCTCATCTTTCTTTATCCCTCAAGTTTGGCGGAGAAATAGCCGAAGGCTGCCCCGAGAACCGCGCCTCCGAGCACTTCAATTGGCTGATGCCCAAGAAGCTCTTTCAATTCTTTGTCACGCTCCACAAATTCGGAACTCGGGAAATCGCTCGATATGGCTGCGAAGTTATCTTCCAGGTCATTGACCAATTGAGCAATCTCACCTGTATGACGTCGGATCCCTTGTGCATCATACATGACGATCACTCCAAAAATTGCCGCCAGCGCTGTCTCTGTATGCCTCGATCCTTTGTTTGCGGCGATATAAGTAGCAAGAGCGGACACGCCTGCTGAGTGCGAGCTCGGCATTCCCCCTGTTGTAGCTACCTGCTTCACATCCCATTCTCCCGATACCTTTTTATGGGTGATGATTTTCAACGCCTGCGCAATTCCAATGGCAGACAGGGCGGTAATGACGCCGCGATTCATTTTATCCATCTTTGACCCTCCAGTTCATGAACATATAGTTTGTTCATACCCTTTATGGATCGTTTTATTCAACCAATCCTTCCACCCATCGCTATGTAAAATAGATAAGTTCCGTTTAAAAACAGATCGTTCTCATTTCCCCCTATCCTATATCACGAATCCATTCGGTCGATGCTGACCTATAAAGTGCCAGAGTCAATAAGAAGAAGCGGTTGGCAGGATCCCTTCCGCTTCCAGGTGGGTCAGTACGTATTATAGATGGCATCGCACTCACCGGCGACAGGCTCATAAAAACAGTGGGATTTATATCTGCCAACCTGGCTTTGCCCATACCATGTCGGCGGGCAGTCGCCGGAAGGTTTGAAGTACCAAAGGCTGTATTTCGCCGGCCAAGTTCTGTAGCCTTTCACATTTTTACGGGCCAGGCGCTTTTCACTTTCACGCGCCCGCTGATAATACATCCCGTGCTGTAGGGCTTCAAATGCCTTCGGTTGATTGATGACTTCTGGAATTGTATTCACACCTTTAAAGTCGGAACAATTGACCCGCGCACGGTTTACGGCGACTGATCCTACATGAAGCATACCCTGCTTACCTTCCCCCACGGCTTCTGCCCTGAGCAGCCGGGCCAACATGTCGATATGCCTGCTTGGAGCTTTGATTACCCCCATGCGTCCGCCCCCTTTTTTCATCATTCTTCTAAGTATATTCACAAGATACCTGCTCATGAAAAAAGAAGGATGAACACCCCCGGCCCCCTCACAGCCATTAAAAAAGGAACCTCCTGATCAAGGAAGTTCCTTCATAATTATTCACCGTTGTAATTGCTCTCCGGGAGCGTTTCCCAGAATGAATCGTCGGCCGACTCGATCGATCCATCCGCCAGCGCTTCCAATGTTGCCTCCATAGCTGTTACCGCCTGTTGGATCAAATAACCATTGCTCTTCTGTCCGAGGACATAGTCCTCACGGTAATGGTCAGCCATGCCTCTCATTTCAAACAACAGAGTTGAAATTCCATACTCCACAGCAAGGCCGTTCCGGCTGATGGTCTTGGCTGTTCCACCTGGATACTTAGAAAGAAGGCCGTAACCTTTTGAATCCACCGCATCGTACACAACAGCTCCAAGCTTCTTCGACTTTTCACGTACTTCCGGATTCACTTCAGCATTCGTCGGATACAAGATAGAACCGGATACAAGTTCACCTGTATCTCCAAGGGTGACCTGTGTGCCCTGGTGATGCAAATCGATCATATAATCCGGGCTGTATTTTTGTAGAACATTTTCATGCAGGGCTTTTGTTTCCGGCTGTTCACGCTCGACGTGATCGCGGTTCAAATCTACTCCATTGGCATTATAGCGGGTATGAATGCCCGAAACATAATCATCCAGGGAGAAATTCACATCTCCTTCCGCGCCATCCACATTCAACCGTGGGGCAATCAGAACATTTACATTTTCCAGAATGTCCCGAACATTTTTCCCATTAGAGGTTAAATGCTTGATGACCTGCAGCGCACCTTCTGTCGTCAATGTTTCATTGCCATGCTGCTGCGTAAGGAAAAGAACGGTCGGCTGATCTTCGTTCATTTCACCAAACTTCGCTAAATACAAGTCTCTTCCTTTCACGGATTGTCCATATACTTCGAGGTCCAGTGCTTCTGAACGCTGATCGAGCTTATGTAGAAAATCACTCATCTCTTCATAAGAGTGCAGCCGCTCATTTTTAATGGTTTCATTCCCATTGTAATCAGGTCCATTCGGGCCACTTTCCCCTGCTAACACACCCCCGCTTCCAGGCAGAAAACCACCTGTGGTGATCAGGGCTCCTGTTAATGCAGCCGTTAACATTTTCTTCTTCATCCAATCCCTCCTCATTCATTCGTTATTTACCAATTACTTCACTTTATCGACAAAAACCTTTCAAACTATGGAGAATGAACAAAAGTGACTACCTGATTTTGTCCCTGTTGGAAAAATATACATATAACGAACTAGGACCTCCCGCCTCTCTTCCATCAACGGATGATTATTCGGTTCCCATACTTTTCCCACACCATTCCGCCCTTCAGTATGTTATCCTTGTAGCCACGAGCAGCGAAAGCTGAAAACGCCATTTATAGATTATGAATCATCGGAGGAGCTAGACAACATGAACATTTTAGTTACAGGAGCGACAGGCTTCTTAGGAAAACAGCTGACATTAAAGTTACTGGAAGAAGGACATACTGTTCACGCCTTAGTAAGAAACAGGCGTAAAGGAGACAAGCTGAAGCAGGAATCCCCTTCTGAAAAAAAGGAGAATCTTCACATCCTGGAAGGTGACCTTTCACAGATTCACGCAGGAATCAACGGAAGATCTGCTCCTTCACCTTAGAGAAACTGTCGATACGGTTTATCATAGTGCCGCATTCCTTTCTTTTGACGAAAACGAGCGGGAAAAGACCTTTAAAGTCAATGTGGACGGAACGGAGAATGTCCTTGAATTATCGAAAGCCATTGGTGCCGAGCGCTTTTTCTATGTGAGTACAGCGTACACGCTTGGAATGAAACGCAAGGCATTTGAAGAGCTGCATGAAAAAGACCAGACGTTCGTGAATGCCTATGAAGAAAGCAAATGTCACGCGGAACACTTAGTCCTAAGTTATGAACCGTCCTTCCAAATTAAAATTTTCCGCCCTTCTATCATTATTGGTGATTCAGAGACTGGGGAAGCAGATACCAGTTTTGCCTTGTATGGAGTGATCCGCAGTCTCGAATTATTGAAGAAGCGGACTTCCCGTAAACAAAACCTACAGAAGCAGACGTTTAAATTCCTTTGCACCGCAGATACGAGTCAAAATTTCGTACCTGTCGATTATGTTGTAAATGTTCTGACGGCAGCTCTGAATACAGAACACCCGAAGTCCATTTACCACATCACGAACCCTCACCCGCCGACAAACGGTCTTCTGTTTGAAATGATTAAGGATAAACTGGACTTCCCGAATATTGAAATGGTTCCATCCGATTATGACGGGGAACTTACCAAGGAAGAGCAGATGTTCAATGCTCCGATGGACGTTTTCCGGCCTTATTGGAACAAAAACCTTCACTTCGACGATTCGAACACTCAAGAACTTCTTGCAATGAACGGAATTCTTCCCCTCGAAATGGATAAATCCATGCTGGAACGAATTTTATACGGTAACAGGACGCTTGCTTAAACCAAAAACACGCGGAAGAGATTCGTGATCTCCTCTGCGTGTTTTTTATGCCTTCAAGCTAAAAAAATGCTGATTCATCCGTTCAGCAAATCGAGCGCATGCTTCAAGTTCTTCTTCTGTATCTGGATTCATTTCAATTTTCAATCCATCTGATATGAGATGAGCACCCGAAGCTTCCAGTTGATTCTCCAACATGTGGACAGCTTCACAAAAACGGGGATAAATCCTGTCCCCTGAGCCAAACACCGCCGCTGGTTTCCCTGTTAAATCAACCTCTTCCAATTCATCATAGAAGTCTTCCACCTCATATGGGAGGTCCCCATCATTCCATGTATAGGAGCCAATAAGGACCCCATCATAATCCTGTAAATCAGAAGGTTCCAAGTCCTCTAATTCCAGCATGTCCACTTCGTGCTCCTCATCCAGGTGAGATTTGATCTGATCAGCTATATCCTCCGTGTTTCCGGACATGCTGGCAAAGCCTATCAAGAGCTTCATCCGGACAAACTCCCTTCTGTTTCAGCATACCTGGAATAAACTTCCTTCAAACGTTTCAACGTACCGAAGTAGTAATGAAAATCTTCTTCATTTTTGTCACGAAGCGCTTGATCTATTTTGAATTCGTGATAATTCAACTGAAGTTCCAGATCCATCCATGTTCTCAGCACCTTCTTTTCATACAACTCCTCTATGAAACGGGCACCCATTTTAAATGGCTCTTCGTTTTCAATCTGGATGATCACATACCATCCTTGGTTTTCTATATAGAAAGGATCGTTCAGCACATGCAAGCGCTGACCTCTGACAAATTGAACCGTTCGTTTACATCCACAACCATTATTCCTTCTTTCATACCGGAAAGACCTCATAGCGTATAAGCAATGTCCCATCCTTGGGTCACTCCCTTAATAAGTATATAACCATACTAATTGATAACGATTATCATTGTCAATTGTTATTTTGCATTCTATGAGAAAGTAACTTACAATCTTTTTCTCTTCATTCATAGAGAAAGGAAAGGGGAACGACCTCCTTTTATAGAAATGGAAGTATAGAATCATTTCAAAAAGATGGGAGTTAAATTCATGTTAAAATTCACACCACCGGATGTAGAACAATTTTTTCAAACCTATGGAATCGAGACCTTCGCAGTAAGTCCAGATGAATCACAGTTGATCTTCAGTACGAATTTAAATGGAGCATACAATTTGTGGGCTATGGACCTGCCTGGGACGTTCCCATACCCTTTAACCTTCCACAACCAAAGCTGCCAGGACCTCATTTATGATCCTGAGGGCAGGCATGTTCTCGCTGTCTTTGATGAAGACGGTGATGAAAACGGACAGATTTATGCTCTCCCGCCGGAAGGAGGACGGCTTCATCCCATTAGAAAGACAGAAGAGGCCAGGCATATCCATCCTTTTTTATCAAAAGACGGGAAGCATCTGTACTACACTTCCACCAAAGATGACGGAACGTTCATGAAAGGCTATCGCTATGATTTGGAGACAGGAGATGAAGAGGTCGTCGTCCACGGCAAAGATGCCATGACCATCCTCATCGATCAGAGCCCTGAGGAGGATCGTCTCCTTTATATGAAAGGATTCTCGAATACCTCCCGCTTGTTCTATGTAAAAGAAAATGGCGACGACTTCCTCATCACTCCACCAACAGAGCATGAGCACACTGTTTCTGAAGCTGTTTTTGTTTCTCAACAAGAGATTTACCTGCTGACCAATTACGGAAGTGAATTTTCCTATCTAGCAAAATTCAACTTGAAGACGAAAGCCTTTGAAAAAGTGACAGAGGTCAAAGGTGAAGAATTCAACCAGATGAAATATGACAAAGTGACGAAGTCCTTATACATCGTCAGCGAAAAAGGCGTCCGCGACTCCTTTTACCGCTATGACCTCGAGGGTGCAGACCTGACTCCGATCCAATCGCCGGTCGGTGTCATCGACCAGCTTATCGTAGCGGATTCAGGAACCGTATACCTCCGTGGAGATTCAGCCACTGTACCTGCCAACATTTACAAACAAACGGAAAAAAGTTGGGAGCAGCTGACCAACTATAGTGTCCCTGGCGTAAAAAACGAAGATTTGATTCACCCTGAAATCGTCACCTATGACTCGTTTGATGGACTTGAGATCGAAGCGCTCCTGTATCGTCCAGACCCGGAAAAAGATAATGGACACACGATTCTTTGGCCGCACGGAGGTCCTCAAGCAGCCGAGCGGGATTCTTTCCGTTCCCTTTTCCTTTTTCTCGCCCATGAAGGTTACAGCCTGTTCGCTCCTAATTTCAGGGGATCGACAGGATACGGACAAACGTTTGAAAAAATGGTGGAAGGCGACTGGGGACATGCCCCTCGGCTCGACAATATCTCCGGCATCGACTGGTTGATTGATCAGGGATATGCTACTAAAGAAAACATCCTTTTAATGGGTGGAAGCTATGGAGGATATATGGCACTCCTTCTCCACGGACGGCATCCGGAATATTTTAAAGCGGTTGTCGATATCTTCGGGCCATCCAATCTGTTCAGTTTTATAGAATCCGTTCCAGACCACTGGAAACCAGTAATGGCTCAGTTCGTCGGCGATCCTATTGAAGATAAAGAAAAGCTAAAAAGAGACTCACCGATCAATTATTTAGACGCGATGACGAAACCGATGCTCGTCATTCAGGGCGTGACGGACCCGCGCGTCGTAAAAGAAGAATCCGATCAACTGGTGGAAGCGTTGAAAGATAAAGGGCGGGAAGTGGAATATATAGTCCTGGAAGATGAAGGTCATGGATTTTCGAAGAAGGAAAACGAAATTCTGGTGTACAAAAAAGTTCTCGAATTTTTTGAAGGCCATAGAATCAAGGAGAATCAAACATCCGTTCCGTCATAAAGGAAGCCCTCCCTCTTTAAAAAGAATGGCTTTTGGAAGAAGTAAAAGGACAAAACCCCTTCCAACATCGGAAGGGGTTTTTCTCATTTGAATTTCTGTTGTTTTACAAATACCGCCTGTACGATGTAGCGCTCAGGAGCAGAACCGATAAAGTCGAAAGGATAGCATGTGGTCAACGTCAATGTTCGAGAGGATTTTGGGACGATTACAGAAGTATCCCCTGGATCCGTTACCCAAATTTTATTAATTTGGTACTCATATTCGATGTTTCCTTCGGTGAGATAAAGGAAATCCCCTTCTACTAAACCGTCAAGACCTGTGAACGTCGTTTCTCTATGACCGGCAAGAGCAGTATGACCGCCTTCTGAGGGACGAGTCGTGTAAGGCGTATCATACATTCCGATCCCTTTTTCCAGCGTCTCTTGATCAGACCCATAATAGACAGGGTATCGCTTTCCCAGTTTCGGAATGGTCAGTTCTTCCACTCCTTCCCCTGCTTCAAAGTCCGTCATCGACTGAGCCGACACATGACCCGCCCCATGCGTGTCATGTGTCGAATAAGATGCCGTGTCTTCCACCTGCAAGGCTGGATCATAAGATACGACTTGACTTTCCACCCACCATTGGTAACTATTCCAAACCACGATGATGACTCCCATCCCCAGTAGAAGAACCCCAAGCTTTCGAATCATCCGTCCTCATCTCCTTTGCCCTCGGATCTATGCTCAGTTGTTCAACCGTTTCCTTCGGACTAATAGAAAACCTCCTGTGCCTGCTGCAATCGTACCGAGAAGAAGTCCGATGGGATAAGTTGTGCTCGTATCGGCAAGCGGTGCCCCTTCTTCTGTTTCCCAAAGCCCTAGAAGCTTGGAAATGTTTTCTGCCTGGTCTGTATTATCAATAAAACCTTCGAACATCGATGAACCCGGACCGTAAGCATAAACCGGAACATCAACACCTGTATGTCCATCGGTCGTCCATCCTGTGCCGGATCTTTCATTAAAGATAGCTTCAATAGCATTGTCGACCTCGGTCAGCTTTTCATCCTCGGATGCCTCTTTCACAGCTTCCTGTACCGCAGTCAATTCTTCTTCCGTCAGCTCGAAACCGATGTTTTTCTTCAATGTTTTCTCTACGTCTGCTCCTTTTTCCACGATCTGCTGCGCCATATAGTCAGGCGTATGGTTGGCAGCCTCGATAACGGATGGATCCCATTTATATGGTCCGCCTTCTCCAATCGTGAGCCCTCCCGTAGAGTGATCGGCGGTAGCAACGACCAGTGTTTCTCCATCCTTCTCAGCAAACTCGATCGCTTTCTGATAAGCTTTTTCAAAATCCTCCATTTCGCTCATGGCTGCAACGACGTCATTATCATGTCCAGCCCAGTCGATTTGACTGCCTTCCACCATTAAGAAAAATCCTTCCTCGTTTTCTTTCAATGCATCCAGAGCTGAGGTCGTCATTTTTTCCAATGAAGGCTGTTCTTCCGGCCTGTCGATGGCTTTATCCAACCCTACAGGAGCGAACAATCCGAGAATCTGGTCCGTATCCACCGTTTCAAGCTCTCTTGAAGTGGTTACGTAATCATACCCGTCTTCCTGAAATTCCTTTGTCAGATCACGGTCTTCCCTATCAAAAAAGTCGGTCCCTCCGCCGAGCAGCACATCCACTTTATGTTCACCTTCAATGCGGTCATCAAAATAATCATCCGCAATGGCATCGTAGTTGTTGCGGGACTTATCGTGTGTCCCAAAAGCGGCAGGGGTAGCGTGATTGACTTGTGAAGTAGCGACAAGACCTGTCGACATCCCTTTTTCCTTCGCTGCTTCTAAAATTGTCTTCGTATCCTTCTGTTCCAGGTCGACGGCGATTGCTCCATTATAAGTCTTCACACCTGAACTCATGGAAGTTGCCGTCGCAGCCGAATCAGGAATGTTCTCCTTTTCATCCTCTTCCCCTCCATCAAAATGAGGATCGGCGGAATAGACCGACTGCATCCCGGCCAAATGAGGATCCAAAGCTGTATCTTCCATCTCCATTGTGCTTGGGTCATCCTTTAAGTATCGATAGGCGGTCGTATAGGAAGGTCCCATGCCATCTCCGATAAGAAAAATGACATTTTTCACTTCCTCTTTATGTTCTGAAGCACTGACAGGGGTACCCATACCTCCTCCAGCGAATGTTCCTGCGATAAGACATGATAAAGCCGTCATGGACAGCATTTTTTTCGTTCGATGCTTGTTCACTTCAATCCCTCCGAAAATTTTTCTCAAGATCCATGGTAAGACAGCTTTGTTAACAGAGTGATAACATTGAATAACAGCTGTGTAAAAAAATGTTTTTTATAACTACAAAAAAGGATCCCCACCTTCTTAGGGTGAGGATCCTTGCTGTGTCCATCATTTGGTCATGTCAGCTTCCGTTTTTCTGAGCAGTCCGTTCTCCAGACAAACATCCAGCAGAAGCTCTTTGTAGCCGTCTTCCCCGAACTGAATGGCAATCTGATTCTGATCATATTCTTTGATGATGCCAGAACCAAACTTTCGGTGCTCGACTTCTCTTCCAATTTCAACTTCCTCCATCCGGAGCAAGCGTTCATCCGAAAGGTCCTTAGCAGGGCGCTTTCTTTTTTTCAACGGTTTTTCTCCAGCAGGATGTAGAATTTTGCGCACATTCATCACAAAAATGGATTCAGTCACTCGTTCATTGCCTTTATAATTGTACGTCAGGAGCTCGAGTTCACTCCGGGCACGCGTCATCCCAACGTAAAAAAGACGAACGGCCTCTTCCATTGGACCCACTTCCTTATTACGATACGTTTCCATATCATCTTTTGAAGGGATGACCCCATTGACAAGGTCAATCATATACACTTTGTCGTATTCAAGTCCTTTAGCGCTGTGGAATGTTGTAAGCGTCAGAGAGCTCTTGTTTTTATTGAATTTGGAAGTCTGCAGAAGGTCCTCCAACTCCTTCAAGCGATGAGCAAAACCTTTCAATGAACCAAGGCCTTCCGCGATCTTCTCCAGGGTGTTCAAAATGTTCATGAGATGTTCAGCATTGAACCCGAATTTATCGGACATCTTTTGGAGCGCATGATCATACCCCAGCTTTTCGCGGATGGTACGAATCGCCCTTGCCGGTTCCATTTCGTTGATTTCTTTGAAGAGCTTGTCCGCTTTTTTGATGTTCCTCGTTTGGTAATCCGGAAGGTCCTGTTCCAGCAACGATTCGAATACGGAACTCTGGTCCTTTTTCTTTTTCAAAAAGAAGATCTGCTTTTTCGAAATATACGCATTAAATTTTGTATGGATCCTTTCAAGCACATCGACACGTCGGTCATTATAGGAAAAACGCATGAAGTTCAGAACATCTTCCACGACCCAGTGCTTGAAGAACTTCGGGTCGATATCTTTCATATAAAAGTCGACCCCTGCTTTATCAAGCTGGTCGGCAATTGGTACAGCAGAAGCGTTATTGCGGTAAAGCACCGCCACTTCCTCCCCCGGCTGCCTTTTTTGCAGCTGCTCTGTCAAATACTTCAACTGCTTCTCATAGTCACTCAGGTTTTTCACTGCTATGGGAGTCTTTTCCCCATTTTCGGTGAACATTTCTTTATCATATCTTTGTTTATTCCGTTTAATGAATTGGTTTGCCACATTTACGATATCCTGTGTCGACCGGAAATTCTGGGCCATTGTCAGTACTTTCCCTTGTGGATAAGTTCCTTCAAAATCAAGCAGCTTCATCACATCAGACCCACGCCACATGAAGATCGACTGATCATCGTCCGCCACAACACACAGGTTGTTCTGCGGTTTGGCGAGCATCTCGATGATTTCATGCTGAACAAGGGAATTATCCTGACTTTCGTCTGTTAGTATATACTCGAACTGCTGCTGGTATTTAGATAAGATCCGTCCATCATTTATTAAAATTTGATGGCAGTAAGTGAGCATATCATCAAAATCAAGCAGCAGCCTTCCCTCATCCTTTTTCTTGAACGATTCATAAGAAAGGTAAATGTCCGACGCTTTTTTCACCTGGCACGTTACTTTTTCGAGCTCTCTACCTTCAATCATCCTGTTCTTTACAAAACTGATATACCGCAACAGTTCATCCATTTCATCCTCTGTCATCTGCGCCCCATGAAGTTCTTCATAAAGCTTCTTCAGAATGAACTTCTTATGAAGTGGAACATCAGGTCCGTCCCACCCTTTTTTTAATTCTTCATCGCTTATGTTTCCTTCGATCAGCTGAAAACTCTGACCGTGCTTCCGCAACGATTCACGCACCACCTGAAAAGCAAAGCTGTGGATGGTTGAAAAGTGTACCTTTTCCTCGGTCACACCGGAAAAAAACCGGTCGAACCTCTCCGACATGTCCCGGGCAGAAGCTTTACTGAAGGTGACGGCCATGATCCGTTTCGGATCCACCTTCTTTTCCATTAGCAAATAGCCGATCTTCATATTCAGAGTCGTCGTTTTCCCCGAACCCGGAGAAGCAAGCAGAAGCAGCGGGCCATCTGTATACTTCACCGCCTGCTGCTGCACATCGTTCAGAAGGACGCCCGTCTCCCGCTCCATCCGTTCAAAAAAATCCATGAGAGCCCTCCTCCTTTTATTCATTCGTCATCAACGAAAAAATAGATGGAAGAAGGCCCGAAAGCTTCTTCCATCTATTTTTTCCAACCTCACCTATTATAACTTGGATTCCCTATCGATTCTAGATGAATTTCCTTCTTTCTTTACATGAGAATCCCTCTTCCGTCCCATACTAAAACATGAAACGGAGGTGAACATCCCATGGCGAAAAGAACGAAGAAACAAGAGGCTGAACAAAAGAACAAAAAAGGATTTGATCCTGCACAAGCTGACGCTGAATTCTCCCAGGAATTTGGAAGTGAAGCAGCAAACGAAGCTCAGAAGCAGGAAGCTAAAAAAGCACGCAAATCCAAAAAAGCAAAACAAGATAATCAATAACCTAAAAGGTTCCTTCCTCCAGAAGGGACCTTCTCTTATTTCATGGACACGCCCTTTGAAATGGCTGCCCACCCCTGTTGCCATTTCATAATTCTCTTCTCTATAAGGGGTCTGAAAACTTCCTCCGCCACATCGATTTCTCTATGTTAAAATGAGAGAATCATGGAACGAAAGAACAAATTAGGAGTGAACGATGGATGGACAAAAAAGACATCGCCGGCATCCGCAGGCAGCTCAAAGTAGACAATGACCTTCTGAAGATCAAAAACATCTTCAACGTCTACATTATGAAAGAAACCACCGAAATTTACCACCACCAGAGCCAGCCATTTGAAATGCTGGATAAAGACCAGCAGGAACTTTATATGAACAACTTCAAAAAATTACTGACTGGACAGCTCGACGAGAAATTGTTCGAGCTGAAATTCCAGCGCGAAGCTGAAGACAATAGTCAGCTCATTTTACATAAAGGACTCTTAAGCAACCACGTCGATGATTGGAAAGAACAAATGCTTCAAATGACAGAGAAAGTCATCCGCGACCACCCGTATGAAAAGGATGTTGTCATCTCCTTCATCCGCGCCGAGTACTTGAAACCGACGAGAGGCCGCAGCGAAGAATCGGAAGAAAGCAACCGTGACGCTGTTTATTCCAATCCCTTTATTCTCTGCAGTATCAATAAAACGGAGGATCCGAAAAAAGAAATTCAATTCGACTATGTCGAAAAAGAATTCAAATATAAAATCGAAGTCGATCCAGTGATCGACTTAAAAAACCCGATGACAGGATTTCTTTTCCCTGTCATTACGGATGGGGCGTCCGATGTGAACCATATCCTCTACTCTGCCGGTAAAGCCAATGAACCGGACTACCGTTTCATCGAAGATGTGTTGAACGGTGAAGAAATCATGACAGCTAAAGAAGACAAAGCCATATTTGAAGAAGTCATCCGGGATGTCGTGGGCGACCAGTTGAGCCCGTCCACGCTTGCGAATGTGTACGGAGAAATCAACCGTACCGTAGAAGAGAATGAGGATGACACCCCTCCAAAGCTAGACTACAGGGATGTGGAACGTGTGTTGACCTCAAGCGGTGAACAAGTGGATTCTGATAAAGTGAAGCATGCCTTTGCTCAAATTACGGACGATGAAGGGTATGAACTGAAAGCGAGCAGCATAGTTCCGAAATACAAATCCAAATCGATTAAGATCAACACAAAAATCGCCAACATCTCGATCAGCCCTCAGGACTTGCAGTATGTAAGACAAGTCAATTACAAAGGCAAACGCTGCATTATGATCGAAGTGGAAGAAGACGCTGAAATCGATGGATTCAAAATGCTTCCAGAAGCATTCGGAGAGTAACCCCGGCTTTATCGTCCGTGGTGGGATTTACACGCGTCGAGAAGAACTCCCGCACCTCCACCTCAGACAAACGGACTTATATGTCGTGTAAGAAAAAATTCGATTAAAGGGATAGACAAGAGGCCCGTGTACGGTATGTGCACAGGTCTTTTTCTTTATTTGCAGAGGAGCCTTAAGTCGCATAAACGTCCCAGATGAAGATCACAATGGCCAACCTTCAGGATAAGAAGTTTCATTCTAAGCCCTTTAGGATATGGGCAGAACAGAACGATCGAAAAGGAGGAAAGTCCATGTCCATGACACAAGGAATTATTCTGCTATCCATCGGCTTCTTCATTTTTACCATCGATAAAAAACAAGAGAATCTTCCTGTCCCTACCGTCCTTGTGTTTTCAGGGGTCGGTCTATCATTCATCCCATTCTTCGCCTCCATTGAAGTGACTGAATACATGATCTATCACATCTTCCTACCTGCCCTTCTGTTTGTTTCTGCCTATCGATTCCCGGCGGATGCGTTTAAAAAGCAGATGGGGTTCATTCTTTTTCTTGCCACTCTCGGACTTCTCTTGACAGTAGGTCTGCTAGGAAGTCTTATATATGCCGTGAGCGGTCCGTTCCTTTCTATCAGCTTAATTGGCGGGCTGCTCCTTGCGTCTATTTTGACTCCTACCGACCCCGTTTCTGTGGTGTCCATATTAAAAAAATCCACAGGGGATGAAAAGATCGCGGATGTCGTCGAAGGCGAATCCCTATTGAACGATGGTACAAGCATCGTCCTGTTTTCTGTGCTCTTAGGAGTTTATACGAGTCAACAGGAAGTTTCCATCCTGTCTTTCACGCGTGACTTTCTCGTTGTATCCCTCGGTGGTGCCGGCTTGGGAATCGTGTGGGGTTGGGCAGTAAGTAAGGGCGTCCACTACATGCAAAACCGCGAATATCAGGTCATGCTGAGCATCATCCTCGCCTACGGGGTTTTCAATCTCGCAGAAGCATTGGAAGTGTCGGGTGTCCTCGCAACAGTTTCTGCGGGACTTATGCTCTCTTTTGAATACGGTCGGACCATCAAAGAGAAGGACTTCAAGAAAACACTGGATGGTTTCTGGGGGATCATCGAAATATCAGCCCTTTCCTTGCTCTTTTTAGCCATCGGGATCCAGACGGCTCCCTATTTGAATATCGATGTATGGGGGTTTGCGCTCCTAATTTTTTTCTTGTCCATCACCGTCCGTTTTATCATCATTGCTGGAAGCACCCAGCTGTTTCCACAATGGCGAAACCGAATGTCGTGGCGGGAAGCCGCGATGATTTCATGGGCAGGTCTCAAAGGAACGATGTCTGTCTTTCTCATTTTAAGTTTCCAAATTCAGCAGACGGAGGAACATCCTCTCTTCCTCTCTACAGCTTTTGCAACGGTACTCCTATCACTTGTCCTCCAGAGCTTAGGTGTCTATCCCTTGTCCAAAAAGCTTTTACAATAAGACACTTTAAATGTTCATGGTAGATCTGTGCAGGAAAACAGGGGATGGAGCATAAACGAGCATACAAAAAAACGGACCCTCTTTCTGGTCCGTTTTTTTGTATGAATCATTAATAGACAAGCAGCGTAAGAAGAGCGACCCCAATTCCGAGAAATCCCAGCATAATGCTGTAAGGAAGGTTCCTGAGTACGATTTGGTATGGGTTCATTCGTAAGGCTACTGAAGTGATGGTGACAATCAATCCATAAGGTGCTGAAGGAACAGTAGCAATCGCACAGGAAGCGAGCAGAATGGTCAAAGTCACCTCCGGGAACGTTCCCATCAACAGTTCACTGACTCCACCGAAGATTCCCATCGTTGCCACCGGGTGCACACCTAATAACGTCATGATGAGAAAAGCAGCCTGAATGAACAGCATGATGAGCAGCGGACTTTCTCCGAGAGCGACAATCGGATCCTGCAAGTACTTCAAATAAGGAGAAGCATTCAGCGTTTTCGTCAAGAACGAAAGGGAAAGCAGGAGAACGATGAAATTGCTCAAATGATTCGTTTTCCATTTCCATGTCGGCCATCCGACGTGCAGAAAGCTTCTTTTCCGCTTCACGAGCAGCGCCCATACGAAAGCGAAGGGGAAGATGGATACAGTCACGGCAAAGAGAAAGTCGAGCTTAAGGACATTCCCTAAAAATACGACAAGTGTCAAAAACGTAGCAAGAGCGGAAATGAACTGAATCAGTTTTTTTCGACTCTTTCCTGTACTTTTCACGGAAGAAACCGTGTCTTCAACCTTATGCTTTCGGAACATCAGCCTTCCCATCGTTCCATCGACGGACATCCCGAGGACGGCGATTAAAAGCATCCATGGAAGCACCTCTAAATAATTCGCTCCTGTGATGAAAATAGATGTAGCCAGCAGAATCTCAAGAGGACTCCAAAGTAAGGCAAGTGAATATCCCCGCAGGGTCGCCATTAAAACAAAACTGTTCTTCACTTTCGTTGTTACGTTTTTCAATTGTTCTTTCAGCAGATCCTGTGAAATCGTCGCTGAAGATAAATTCAGAAACGCAGCAAGAGACACCATGGTGATCTCACTTCTGACGTATAAGGACCCAAGCCCTTTCACATTGCTTCCAAGCAGCGATTGCAGGAGTTTATTATATCTGCCTGCTTTCACAACACTATTCATCCATGGAAGCATGGATATTAAGAACAAAAGTCCGATGTTCCCTGCGATGAATGATGGGATCTCCATGAAGGACGCATCGCTCGACAAAAAGAAAAAAGATCCCGCTGATAAAAGAATGATTCCGAGAACTTTAAAGACACGATCAGAAAGCGGAAAACTGACCGCCAGCATGACGAGCCCAAGAACTCCTATGATGGAATATAGCGTGGAGTTATTCCAGAACACATGGATGATATTCAAAACAAAGACAAATGAATAAAAGATATATAAGTGGTCGGTTACGCGGCGCACAATCATTCCCCTATCTGACAAGCTGGATTTCTATGGGTGTTCGGGAGCATCGTTTCATAGAATCAATGCTTCCATCCTATACACAAAAGGAAGATTTTTCAATGGTTACAGATGTTGAAATCCCGCGCCACCACCGTGTTCTCCCAGCTGATCCCCCAGTTAACAAGGTTGGTGTGAAGGCTTTCCTACTAAAAAATTACCCATATGAATCTATCATTCATGAAATAAATTTTTTTATGAAAATAGAGTGTTCTCGCTTTCAATCACCCTCCTTTTTTATTATAATTATAATCTAAGACCGATTATAATTTTTTCACAAATATAGGAGGGAAATTGAATGGATAAGAATGAAATGCATGACAGCAAAGCTGGCGCTGGGCAGTGCCCCGTAACCCACGCAAAAACGAAAGAAGAATCAGCTGTAACGACGACAAAAGTCGGAACCAAGAACAAAGATTGGTGGCCGAACCAGTTGAACCTGGACATTTTAAGGCAGCATGATAGGAAGAGCAATCCGATGGGTGAAGATTTCAATTATGAAGAAGCCTTCAATAACCTCGACTACTACGCTCTCAAGCAGGACCTTCACGAACTCATGACGGACAGTCAGGAATGGTGGCCGGCCGATTATGGACACTATGGTCCCCTCTTCATCCGTATGTCCTGGCACGCAGCCGGTACGTACCGTACAGGAGATGGACGCGGTGGTGGAGCGACCGGAACTCAGCGATTTGCTCCATTGAACAGCTGGCCGGATAACGCAAACCTTGACAAGGCACGCCGTCTGTTGTGGCCGATCAAGCAGAAATACGGCAACAAAATTTCATGGGCGGACCTGCTTGTACTTACTGGAAACGTGGCGCTTGAGTCCATGGGCTTGAAGACATTCGGATTCGGTGCAGGACGCGAAGACGTTTGGCACCCGGAAGAAGATGTCTATTGGGGAAATGAAACAGAATGGCTTGGAGATAACCGCTATTCCGGTGACCGTGAACTTGAAAGTCCACTTGCTGCCGTGCAGATGGGACTGATCTATGTAAACCCTGAAGGACCAAACGGAAACCCGGATCCGCTGGCCAGTGCTCGTGATATTCGGGATACATTCGGACGCATGGGAATGAATGATGAAGAGACCGTGGCATTAGTCGCTGGTGGGCATACGTTCGGTAAAGCTCACGGAGCAGGCGATCCTGATCAAGTTGGAGCCTCCCCGGAAGCTGCCGATATTGAAGACCAGGGCTTAGGCTGGATGAGCTCGCACGGAAGCGGAAAAGGCCGTGACACGATCACAAGTGGTGTCGATGGGGCATGGACCGCGAACCCGACCGTTTGGGACAACGGCTACTACGACCTTTTATTCGGTTATGAATGGGAATTGACGAAGAGTGCAGCGGGTGCCAACCAGTGGGCGCCGGTCAACCCTAAAGAAAAAGATATGGCTCCAGATGCTGAAGATCCATCTGTAAAAGTTCCAACCTTCATGACGACAGCTGATATGGCTCTGCGTATGGATCCTGATTATGAGAAGATTTCCCGACGCTTCCATCAGAACCCGGATGAATTCGCTGATGCGTTTGCCCGGGCCTGGTTCAAACTGCTTCACCGTGATATGGGACCAAAAGCAAGATATCTCGGACCAGAAGTTCCTGAGGAAGATTTGATCTGGCAGGATCCCATTCCAGAAGTCAATTATGAATTGACTGATGAGGAAGTCGCTGATTTGAAAGCGAAAATCCTTGATTCCGGCCTTGCTGTCAGTGACCTTGTGAAAACCGCATGGGCAGCAGCAAGCACCTACCGTGGATCCGATATGCGCGGCGGCGCTAACGGCGGGCGTATCCGACTTTCTCCGCAAAAAGACTGGGAAGTAAATGAACCTGAGAAACTTTCTAAAGTACTTGCGGTCTATGAAGGCATCCAAAAACAATTCGATAAGGAAGTCAGCCTTGCTGATCTCATTGTTCTGGGAGGAAGTGCTGCCGTTGAAAAAGCCGCCAAAGATGCCGGCGTCGATGTAACGGTCCCTTTCGCTTCCGGCCGCGGAGACGCGACGCAGGAGCAGACGGACGAAGAGAGTTTCGAAGTGCTTGAGCCGATGGCTGATGGCTTCCGAAACTATGAGAAGAAGAAATATACGTTAAGCCCTGAAGAACTGCTTGTAGACAAAGCCCAGCTCCTTAGTCTTTCTGCACCGGAAATGACTGTACTCATCGGTGGAATGCGTGTCCTTGGTGCCAATTATCAAGACACGGATTACGGTGTATTCACCGACAACGTCGGCACGCTGACCAATGACTTTTTCGTGAACCTGCTGGATATGGGCATCGAATGGAAGCCTAGTGACTACAACGAATACGAAGGACGTGACCGACAGACCGGAGAGCTCGTCAGAAAAGCCACACGTGTCGACCTCGTCTTTGGTTCAAACTCTGTGCTTCGTGCCCTGGCTGAAGTTTATGCTCAACAGGACAACAAAGAGAAATTTGTCCATGACTTCATCGCTGCCTGGGTGAAAGTGATGAATGCCGATCGTTTCGATCTGAAGAAGAAAAAAGATTTAGCTTATCACGCGTAACTTAGAAAAATCCCCTTGCCGTACATACGGTAAGGGGATTTTTTATCTATTGGTAGGAAAGCTCTCTTGTATGGCGTTCAACATATGAATTCCATTCATCCATGAATGTGCGGAATTCATGGAAGTCCATTTGCTGTGCGGCATCAGACCGCGCATTTTTCGGATCGGGATGAATTTCTGTCATCACCCCGTCTGCACCAGCAGCAAGCGCAGCCTTCGATGCAGCGGTAAGCAGTTCTTTTCTGCCCGTAGAGTGGGAAACGTCGACAATCACTGGAAGGTGGGTTTCCTGTTTCAAGATCGGGACGGCTGAAATATCAAGAGTATTCCGGGTCGCATTTTCATACGTCCGGATCCCACGCTCACAAAGAATGACTTTGCTGTTTCCTTCAGCCAGGATGTATTCAGCAGCAAGCTTGAATTCTTTAATGGTCGCCGCAAGTCCCCGCTTCAACAAGACCGGCTTATTCGTTCGCCCTACCGCTTTCAATAGATCGAAATTGTGCATGTTACGGGAACCGATTTGGATGACATCCACAAACGGCAACGCTTCTTCCAGGCGATCGGTGCTCATGATCTCTGTCACGACCGAAAGACCACGCTCTTTGGCAGCCTTGGACATCTGCATAAGCCCCTCCATGCCGAGACCCTGAAAGTCATATGGGGACGTACGCGGTTTGAAAGCTCCCCCTCTCAACAGGTGTAATCCGTGTCCCTTCATTTCATCAGCTACTTGGGAGATCTGCTCATAACTTTCTACGGCACATGGGCCCGCAATCATGGACGGTTTCTCCCCTCCCACTTGCGTCCCTTGCACATCAATGATGGTATCGTCCTTCTGAACGTCCCTCGAATGAAGGAACGGAGGTGTTGTTTCCTTCTCTTCATCAAGCTTTTCATTTAAAGCTTCCACGTGGTAATAAGCATTTTCCGAACGAAGGATGTAATCCGGCTTCGGATGATTTTTTCTTTCCCGGTGTCCAGCGAGGTGAGCCTCGCTCGTTTCCCATTTCTTCCACAGCTCTTCGGATTCCCAGCGAATCATAATGATGACTTCTTCTTCATCTTTCCTGCTTTTCTTAACCATCACGGACAAATCGACGAACCCTTCCTGTTTTCGGACGGTCGTCTTTTTCTTGAACCGTTCCACCATTTTTTCCGAGCTTCCTTCAGTAACGATGGCTTTTCTCATTTGTACGAACATATCGGATCTTCCTCTCTCTTTCGAATGGATTGAACGAGCGCGTCAAACGTCGTTTCCTGAACATGTATGTCTTTTTCTGAACCAGAGGCGTTCTTGACACAAACTGCTAACGAATACCCTTCAGCAAAAGGGACTGAAAAACATTCAAACTCATCCACTACTTCTTTTGTTTCCACGGACAAGGGCTTTCCGTTATCCAAACAGAAAGAATCCAAAGGAATGTTCAGTCCTTTACCGACAGCTTTGACATAACTTTCTTTCCTCGTCCATAAATCATAGAAGGCCTGCAAAGAATGTTCAGATTCATAGATTCTCTCCCATTCTTCTTCCGGAAACAACTGCTCTCCAAGACGAACATCCATGTCCTTATGTTCCTCGATATCAATGCCAACCTCAGATTCATGGATGGTACACGCCACCCACTCTCCGGAGTGGGAGACATTGAATTGAAGATTAGGGAGATCCGGGAAGTAAGGCTTTCCATAACGATTCTTCTGGATGCTTCTCTTCTTTTCCGTCGTTCCAGGAAATCCATCGGACATGTGGATGACGAGCAGATCTCCGATCAGGGAACGAAACGCATCGTTGATATGATAAAAACGTTCGATTCTTTTCCTTCTTTCTTGCCCTATATAGGGGAGCAAGGGGTGTAGATTTTCTTCTTTCACTTGTCCTGGCAGACGGCAGACGACCACTTTCACTTTCATCCCCCTATCCATTCACAGCTTTCGCAGGCTTTGATTCCTGCTTGGATTCTGCTGGGCTGTCCGTCGTTGCCCTGTAAGTCAACATGACGAAGAAACAGAGCAGAAGGAAAACTGCCGCACCAAACAAAGCCACTTGGAATACCGACAATTCGACGGCTTCCGATGTCCCGAGAACACTAGCTAAAGCTGAAACTCCGACAATTGCTCCAAAGCGTTTCTGGACGTTGTAAAACGTCGTCGCCCTTGCCATTGAAGCTTTCGGTATATTTTGAAAGGCTGTTATCTGAGCAGCCGTCACCGCATGACCGAGGAAAATTCCCACGCTGAACATGAGTATACGAATAATCCATGGATTCGCTTCGACTGTTAATGAGATCAACGTAAAAATAATGAACGAGGCGAACAACGACCACGTCACAAGGCGGCGGACGCCGAATTTCTTCATCGACCAAGGAAGCAGCTGAGAAGCTGTCATGAGACCGAGCGCTTCAGGGAAAGTGGTCAACCCCGTTTCCAAAGCTGACACACCAAGAGCGCGCTGGTACATCAACGGGAATACGAACAACATACCGAAAAGTCCTGCCGCTGATCCTAGACCGACCAGACTCATCGTCCGGAACTCCTGATCTTTCATCAAATGAACATCAAGCATTGGTGCTTCCACTTTCGATTCCTGCCTGAGGAAGGTCCCGAGTAAAAGGAGTCCTGCACCTCCGATGATTAGAATCCCAGGTGAAGACCATCCAGCAGAAGGTCCCTCTGTGAAGGCATAAACGAGAAACGAAAAGGCCGGAAGAGACAGGAAGAACCCTTTCTTATCGAAGGCTCCAGCATCAGGCGAATGATATTCTTCCAGCCACTTGCTGCAAAGGAAGAGCGCCATCACGCCGATAGGGGCATTGATGAAGAAAATCCAATGCCAGGACAGTCCTTCGACGAGAAACCCGCCGAGTACAGGGCCCAATGCGGGTGCTAAAGCAATCGGTACGACCAGCATCCGGGAAAGTTTTGGTCTTTCTTCGGGTGTGAATGTACGGAACAGGATGGCCATGGCCACAGGAGTAATCATTCCTGCGCCTGCCCCCTGAATGACACGGAAAATATTCAGCGTCAGCAGGGATCCGGATAAACCGCAACCGACAGACGCCACGGTAAAAAGGCTGAGGGCAACCATGAACATTCGTTTAGTTCCGAATCGGTCCCCGAGCCACCCGGCAGCCGGTAAAACCATCGCGAGGCTGATCAGATATCCGATATTCACCGTCCCTGTTGCAGATGCCGGTACACCGTACTCTTCGCCGATGGCGGGAAGAGCGACGTTCAAAATCGTTGCATCCATTGCTACCAGAAACATGGAAACAACGTAAACGATGATGACTGCTTTTTGATAAGGCGTGCGCTTGGCCACTCTATTCAACACCCATCGTTTCGGGAGCAGGTACGATGCTCTGCCAGTGGGTCTCAATATATTCCGTGCATGCTGTACGATCCGCTTCTCCAAAGACAACTTCCCATCCTCCAGGGACATCAAGGAAAGCAGGCCATAAGGAATACTCTCCCTTCTCATTTTTTAAGACTTTAAAACTTCCGTTCGGATCATCAAAAGGATGTGCCATTTCCGAACCTCTCCTTTCCATTTTGTATATCTGTTCGGTTATAAAAATTCGAGTTTCATAATGTCCTTAGAATGGATGGGTGCTGGGAAACCGTCCGCTTCCAGCCAGAGGAAGGTTTCTCAGCACCCATCCCTGATGAGAGGACTAAGCTCTCCTTCTCCCAGGACATGGGTGAGGTTACATCTTGCAAGGTGAGAGGAAATGACGAGACTGCTTCCAATTCAACATTTTCCAAGGAAAGCAGGCCATTCCTTCTCCACTTCTCACTCTTGCCATCTATTTTTTTATGATTGTTTGTTGTTCAATTGATCCAGCTTTCTTAGGAGAATGGCTCCGATTTCTGCGATAGGCTGTGGCTGGCACATATCTTTATGGCGGCATTCGACGTCATATTGTTCGATTTCACCATGGATATAAGGATGCCAGGAGTCCGTATAAATCGGTGTGAACCAATCCGGGATGATCGTCGATCGGAAGAAAAGAAGATCTCCTTTGTATGGAGCCGGGTCATACTCACCCAGGATTCCGACAGAATTGACATACGTCTCTTTCAAATTCCGGATCGTGTCATCATCAAGACTCGCCAGAGCACTCCCATCACTTCGAAGCAGTTCAATCGCATTCTCAAAATCCAGTTTCTTATCTCCCAGGCTATCCGGGTCATACCCTCCTAAAGCAAGCAGCGCAATTAAAGCCTCCTCATCATCCGGAGCTTCCTTAATTGGAAGGAAATGGCTTGGATAAGCATCAAGCATCGCTACAAGGGAAACTTCTTCCCCTTCTCTCTCCAGCTGTGTGGCCATCGCATGAATGACATTCCCGCCGAGCGACCATCCAAGCAGATGGTAAGGCCCTTCAGGCTGAACTGTCTTCATGTGCTGAATATAATCAGCGGCCATGGCATCGATCGAAGACGGGAGTACTCCTTTTTCTGAAATGCCACGCGCCTGTAACCCATAAATCGGGTATTCCTCGCCAAGAGCTTTCATGAGCCCTGCGTAACACCAACTCAATCCTCCAGCTGGATGAACACAGAACACTGGTGGTTTTTCCCCGTTCTTGCGGAGCGGCAGGAGCACATCCAATGCGCTTCCGCTTCCTCCTTCTTCAAGCTGCTCCGACAACCCCGCGACAGTCGGTGATTCAAATAGCATGCCGATGCTCAATTCCACACCAAGCGCTTCTTTCACTTTCGTCATCAACTGAACGGCTAATAACGAGTGGCCTCCAAGATCAAAGAACCCATCATCGATACCCACGCGTGGCAGATCGAGAACTTCCATATATAACTCACAAAGCATTTCTTCCTGCGGATTCCGTGGAGCCCGTCCAGACAGAACAGCTGTCAGATCCGGAGCGGGCAGCGCCTTTTTATCGAGCTTTCCATTCGCCGTCAATGGGAGTTCATCCATTTGGACAAAAGCAGAAGGAACCATGTAGTCCGGCAGGTGGATAGAAAGATGATTTTTCACATCCTGAATTTCTATCTCTTCGTCGGATACATAATAGGCGGCAAGGCGTTTGTCTCCCGGTTGGTCCTCCCTGACGACGACAGCTGCCTGATCGACCCCGGACTGTTTCGCCAGAACACTCTCGATTTCGCCAAGCTCAATTCGGAAGCCGCGGATTTTCACCTGATGGTCTGCCCGTCCAATGTAATCAAGGGCTCCATCCTTCGTGAAACGGGCCAGGTCTCCGGTACGATACATCCTCGCCCCTTCCTCACTGAAAGGATTGGCGATAAAACGATCGGCTGTAAGGTCAGGACGACCGAGGTATCCGAGTGCAAGTCCGTCACCAGATACATACATTTCACCCGTCACCCCGGGTGGGACAGGCTGTAAATACTCATCCAGGATATAAACCCCGAGGTCCGGGATGTTCTCTCCAATCACACTGTTGGCAGAAAGTCTGATCATCGACGGATCCAATTCAATGTAACTGACGTGGACCGTCGTCTCTGTAATGCCGTACATATTGATCAAAAGAGGGGCATCCATTTCATGACGTTCATACCAATCCTCCAACCGTGTAAGGTCGAGGGCTTCTCCCCCGAACACGACGTAACGGAGAGAAAGTCCGGACCCGATCCCGGGTTCTTCCCGGTCCGCCTGCATCAACGTATAAAAAGCAGAAGGTGTCTGATTAAGGACCGTTACTCCTTCATCAACAAGAAGCTGCAGGAAATCCTTTGGAGAGCGGGTAATTGTATGTGGTACGACCACAAGCCTTCCCCCGTGCAGGAGAGGTCCCCACATTTCCCAAACCGAAAAGTCGAACGCATACGAGTGGAACAACGTCCAAACATCCTCAGCATTAAAACTGAACCAATGATCGGTCGCTCCAAATAGACGGATCACATTCTGATGAGGGATGACGACTCCTTTAGGATTTCCTGTCGAACCGGACGTATAAATGATGTAGGCTGGATGCTCAGGGGTCAGAGGTACGCTTCGATCAGCATCTGTCGGATTTGTGACCGGCTGGCGATCCAATTCCTTCACTGTCGTGGCATCATCCATCAGAAGGACCCCTTCTTCTATCCCTTCTTGCATATTTTCATAACTTTCCAAGTTTGTAATGATACAGGCAGGCTTTGAATCATTCATCATATAATCCAGACGCGCACTCGGGTAGTTTGGATCGAGAGGCACATAAGCGGCTCCCGCCTTCAGAATTCCTACCAGACCGACCATCATATGAATGGACCGCGGCAGCGCTAAAGCAACGAAGTCTCCAGGGCCTACCCCTTGTTCAATCAAAAGATGAGCAACCTGGTTCGCTTTTCGGTTGAAAGCTTCATAACTCAGGGACTCTCGTTCATACGTCACCGCAAGCTGATGCGGCGTTTTCTCGACCTGTCTTTCAAAACGGTCTGTCAAACGATCCTGTTCGATGCTGACCGTAGGGCCGCTCCACTCTTCAAGCAGACGATCTTTCTCTTCAGAAGTTAATAGATCGATCGACCCGATGGGCTGATCCGGGTCTGCGACAGCTCCTTCAAGGAAAAGGACAAAGCGTTCAATCATTGTTTCGACCGTGTCCCGCTCAAAGAGATCAGTGCTGAATTCCACCATCCCTTTCAAACCGGACGGTTCTCCTGCTTCATCCTTCATTTCCTGGAACTCGAAAGTCAGATCAAACTTGGAAGCTCCGACACTGCGAATCTCGACATCCGCATCCACCTCCGGAAGATCCAGATGAGGATCTTCCGTATTCTGCAAGGCAAGCATCACCTGGAACAGCGGATGCTTCGCTCTTGATCGCGGCGGATTCATGACTTCCACCAAGCGTTCAAATGGAAGGTCCTGATGTTCGTAAGCATCGATATTCACACGACGAACCCGATCCAAAAGTTCACGGAAAGTCGGATCCCCTGAAGTATCCGTACGAAGCACCAACGTATTAATAAACAACCCGACAAGATCGCCAAGGGCTTCATCACTTCTCCCTGCCACAGGACTTCCTAATGGAAGATCCTCTCCTGCCCCCATTCTCGTCAATAAAGAAGAAAGGCCGGATTGAAGGACCATAAATAGACTTGTTCCGTTTTCGCGGGCAGCAGCTTCCAGACGGTCCAAAAGTCCACCTTCCATGTGGAACGTAAGAGTCTCCCCTTCATAGCTCGATTCGGCCGGGCGGGTGTAATCCGTCGACCATTCCAACTGCTCAGGCAGATCTTCCAGGTTCTCTTTCCAATAATCGATTTGTTCGGCTACAAGACCTTCTTCATCTTCTTCATTCAGTAATCGCTCCTGCCAAAAAGCATAGTCCGCATACTGAACAGGGAGTTCGTCCCAGTCCGGGGCACATCCTTCCACGCGTGCTTTATAGGCTTTCTCCAAATCCTTGATCATCGGATGGATCGACCATCCATCACCGACGATATGATGAATCAGAAGCAGCAGCACGTGGGAGTCACCGCCAAGGTCATAGTGCTTCACTTTAAATGATGGCTCTTCGGCAAGATCGAACGAATAGCGAACGTCCTGTTTCAGAGCGTCCTCCACCTGATCTTCATCCATAAAGGAAGTAGTCAATTCCGGGACCGCCTGTTTTGTATCCAGGATGAGCTGCCTGGAAGTGCCCCCTTCTTCAGGGAAAATCGTCCGGAGCGGTTCATGTCTTTCAATCAGATCATATAGAGCAGTCTCAAGCGAATGGAAATCCATCTCCCCTTGGAGCCGGATGACCACTGGAATGTTATAAGTCGGACTCGGACCTTCCAGTCGATGAAGGAACCACAGGCGCTTCTGGGCAAAGGAAAGAGGAATGTCTGCTTTATTCTCCACACGTTTTACCGGAGGACGCACAGGCTTTCCTTCATCCATCTTCTTCACAAGACCTTCCACGGTCGGGTTTTCAAATAACTTTCCAATCCCTAGCTCTACTTGGAAAATGTCCTTGATGCGGTTCATCAAACGGCCAGCCGATAAGGAGTGACCCCCGAAATCGAAGAAGCTGTCATCAATTCCAATGGTATGAACGCCGAGCACCTCTGAGAAAAGCTCACAAAGAATTTCTTCTTTAGGTGTGCGCGGCTCTTGGACCGTGGCGGCTCCGGACAGATCCGGCGCCGGCAATGCTTTCCGGTCCAGTTTGCCATTAGGGGTCTTTGGCCATTCATCAAGTTTGATGAATACGGATGGAACCATATAGTCAGGAAGAGTTTCCCCCATATATTCACGAAGCTTCTGAAGCTCGATCTGTGTACCTGCCGTATAGTAGGCGACGATTTTTTTATCGCCCGGGTTATCTTCCCGAACTAAAACCGCTGCACGATCAATGTCAGGATTCTCTGCAAGAATGGCTTCGATCTCCCCAGGTTCGATTCTAAAACCGCGGATTTTCACCTGATGATCTGCCCGGCTTTTATACGAAAGCGAACCGTCCGTGTTCCAGCTGACGATATCTCCCGTGCGGTACATCCGGGATCCAAAACCATGGAAAGGGTTAGCAATAAACCGTTCGGCCGTCAAAGCTTCGCGGCCGTGGTAGCCGAGAGCAAGACCGTCCCCAGCTATGTACAAATCTCCATCAACTCCGGCTGGCAAAGGTTCAAGGTTGTGATCCAATACGTAAATCTGCGTATTCGCAATCGGCTCTCCGATCGTTGGCTCCTTTTCTCCCTGTCCTTCGAACGTGCGCATCGTCGACCAAATGGTGGTCTCGGTCGGACCATACAAGTTCGTCACTTTCCTTCCATGACTCTGAAGGTCTTTCATCAGCGGAAGGGGAAGCGGCTCTCCACCTGTTAAAATGTGAAGACCTTTGACGATAGACGAATCGTCCATGATCAGCATCTGCCATAACGTAGGAGTAGCCTGCATCACGCTCACCTGCTCTGCACGAATGAGGGCAGCTAAATCAGCAGGGTTCTTAACTGTCGCCTTGTCTGCTACGATAACCGCTGCTCCATTCAGTAAGGGAAGCCAAAGTTCCAATACAGAAATGTCGAAAGCGATCGTAGTCACCGCAAGAAAACGGTCGGAGGGGTCTAGTGGAATTTCTTCTACCATTGAGTGGATGAAGTTGCGCAGCCCCTGGTGGGAGACAACGACTCCTTTCGGCCTTCCTGTCGACCCGGATGTATAGATCATATAAACAGGGTCATCAAGGGTCACATGACAAGTCTGATACGGCCAATGACATTTATTTGCCCATTCTTTTTCAATCGATGGGTCGTCAATCACCATCTGCGGGACCTCCACACCTTCTAACAGCTCCTGTTCCGAACGGGTGGTGAGGATGAGGGATGGAGCTGCATCCTCCAACATGTAGGCGATTCGTTCCTTCGGGAAATCAGGATCGATCGGCAGATAAGCCGCTCCCGTCTTCATGACGGCAAGCATCGCGGCGGTCATCTTTTCCGAACGCGGAAGGACGAGGGCGACAAACTGACCACGCCTTGCTCCTCTCGCTTCCAGAAGATGGGCAAGACCATCGACCTTGCTCTTCAAAGCCCCGTAAGTCAATGACTTCTCCTGGCAGACAAGCGCCTGATGGTTTGGAATTTCCTCCGCCTTCGTATCGAACCATTGGAGCAGACTTTCCTGTTTCCAAGACTTCTGCGTTTCGTTAAACGTCTCCATCACTTGAAGTTTCTCTTCGGGTTGGAGTAGAGAAAAACGTCCAATCGGTTGATCAAAATCAGTAGATGCTATGTCCCTGACGAGGCCGACCAGCCGCTTCAGATGGAGAGCGACACCTTCTTCCGAATAGACATCAGGGTTGGCATCCAGATCGAACCGAAGTCCTCCCTCCCCCATACGGTCGTAAAGGTTCAGCGATAGATCATCCACAGGGCCGGTCGCAAGTTTGTGAGTCTTTCCTTTTGCGTCCCCGAACGCCACTCCATAATCAAAGGGCATAATATTGAGCTGAGGGCCAAATAGCCGCTGCTGATCCCCAACCATATGAAGATCACGGCGCAGTTCTTCATGCCGATACTTCTGATGGAGGCGGACCGCTTGAATTTCATCCTTCACCTGCTGCACCAGCTCTTGGAAACTCATGCCGGGGCGCACCTGCAATCGGAGGGGCACCAGATTCATCACCATGCTGGGTACCTTAAGGGAAGCACTACCGATCCTGTTCATCATCGGAACGCTCATGATGACATCCTCTGCCTGCGTCATTCGATGGATATAAAGAGCCATAGCCGCCGAAACGACTTCATGCCAGCTGAACGATTGGAGTCTGGCTCTGTGCTTCAAATCCTCCAGAGCCTCTATCTCCAATTGACCGGAGTGGGTGATTGTCTTTTTTGGAAGTTCAGAAGAACGGTCTCCAAGACTAACCACATCCGGGGCATCTGAGAATTTCTCCAGCCAAAACTCCCGGTCCTTTTCAAAGGAACTGGATCGACGATAGTTCTGATCTTCCTCCATGACTTCTTTCCATGATCCGAATACGTTATCTTCCAGCCCCTCCCCTTTTTCAAGACGGGTGTACTGCTTAGCGGTCCGCTGAGTGATCAGCGAGAATCCATAAGCATCCGCTGCAATATGATGGATTTTTTGATACCAATAGTAGCGGTCTTCCTCCAAACGGAATAAAGCGTGAGAGAATAACGCATCACGTTCAAGATCTATCGCCTGGCCTAAATCGTCCTTCATCCAATGCAGAGCGGACTGATCCGGATCTTCCTCTTCCCTCAAATCGAAGACAGGAAGGTTGATTTCATCCTTCTTTTCTTCCGTCTGCCAAGGTCCCTCGTGATCTTCAAAAAACCTCATATGAAGAAGACCGGCATCCAAAATCGTTCGCTCTAAGGCCTGCTCGAAATGACGGATATTCAAGTGACCTGTGATTTCCACATATTCTCCTGTGTTATAAACAGGGTTTTCCGGTTCCAATTGCTGTGCATACCAAATCCCCGTCTGTGCGCCGGTCAACGGCCAGCGGGCGACTTCCACATCCAACATCATGTGCTCCTCCTCTCCTGTCTTTATCCTTGTTGTGTCTGCTGATCGATGAGTTGTTCCCATGCACCGATCGTCGGATTTTCGGCCATCGTCATGAAGTCAATATCTATTCCCATCCCTCTCAGCTCTTCTACGAGACTCATCATTCGAATCGAATCAAGCCCTTTATACAAGAGTGATTCATCGGCTGACACCTCTGATGGCGGAAGATTCAGGGATTCGGCGACTTTCTTATGAACCATGGAATAATCATCGGCCGCGGTTAAAGCTTCCAAAACCTCCTCTTTCCAGACGGTCATCCCGCAGCGGGTCGCCACATAATTCATCGACATCCGGTGGTCTGCTTCAGAGAAGTCAGCCACGGCGTCTGCTACGAAGAACGATTGAATATCACTCATGAATGCTTCGGCCGCTGTCATTAAACAACCAATGTGGGCATATACCCCGCAGATGATCAGCTGATCACGTCCTTCCTTCTGCATCCGTTCAAGCAAGTCCGAGCGTTTGAAAGCACTATAACGCCACTTCGTGAGCACAAGATCCGATTCCTCCGGTTTTAACTCATCCATGATCTTCGTGACGGATTCATCATCCGCAAGACCCTCCCCCCAAAAATCGGTCAACAATGCACGGTCCTCAGGGTCCTGGTCTCCTGGCTGGGCTGTATAGACGACAGGGATCTGTTTCGTTTTGCAAGCCTCTCTGATTTCTCCAATATGATCCATCATCTCTTTTACCGGTGATTGGGAAGCATCATAAGCATTGATGAAATATTGCTGCATGTCGTGAATGAGAAGAACAGCACGGTCCGGATCGATGTTCCAGTCGGCTCGGTTGTTCTTCACCTCTTCTTTTTCTGGCATTTTGTATGGCGTAATGGATGGTAGTCCCATGTTCAACACGTCCTTTCTAAGTATTATTCAGGTCGTACTCGTCAGTTTTTCAGTAATGATTTGGCGGAGCGCTTTTTTACTTACTTTGCCAAGGGCCGTCTCCGGGAAAGCCTCGACATGCTCCATGCGATCTGGAATTTTATACGCAGCCAATCCGCGCTCATGTAAAAACGAACGGATTTCGTCCATGGATGGTTCCTGTTCCAAAGGAATGATGAACGCACAGGAACGTTCCCCTAAGAATGGATCGGGCATCGCCACAATCGCAGCATCCAATACATGCGGGTGAGCGAGTAGATGGTTTTCCACTTCTTCGGCTGCAATTTTCTCGCCTCCGCGGTTGATCTGATCTTTAGCCCGGCCTTCCACTTGGATATTCCCAGCAGCATCGATGCGTACCAGGTCACCGGTTCTGTAAAACCCATCAGATGTGAACGATTTCTCATTATGTTCCGCTGCTTTGTAGTAGCCCTGGATCGTATAAGGACCCTTCGTTAACAACTGCCCCAATTCTCCTGGAGCCACTTCCTTATCTTCTTCATCGACGACACGGATCTGATCATACTCGGACATCGGGCGTCCCTGGGTATGGATGATGGTTTCTTCCGGGTCATCCAATCGCGTATAATTAACCAGTCCTTCCGCCATTCCGAACACTTGCTGCAGCTTGCAGCCAAAGGCTGGCTGGATTCGTTGGGCACTTTCTGCACTGAACTTCGCTCCCCCTACCTGAATCACTTCCAGTGAGGAAAAATCGTAGGAACGATGTTTGACAGCCTGCAGCCAGATCATGGCAATCGGTGGAACGAGAGCTGTGATGGTCACCTTCTCTTTTTCCAGAAGAGGGAAGGCCACATCCGGACTTGAATGAGGAGCAAGCACGACCCTTCCTCCGGCATATATGACTCCCAGAATGCCTGGTGAACTGAGCGGAAAGTTATGGGCAATAGGAAGAACAGCTAAATACACACTCTCCGCATCCAACTCACAAACTTCCACACTCTTACGCAGGCTGTACATGTAATCATCATGGGTCCGTGGAATCAACTTGGGTAACCCTGTACTTCCACCGGACAGCTGCAGGAAAGCCACCTCTTCAGCATGAACCGCAGGAAAGCCGGCAGAAGGATTTTGATATAAATCATCCAGGCTCAGCAACGAACGGCTCTCCCCGACCACAATGACTTCTTTCATAGTCGGAATGTTCGCTTTCACTTCTTCCGCCATGGAAAGGTAAGAGAACCCTTCATGCTCAGAAGGCACAATGTAAGCAACCGCCTCTGAGAATTCGCAGAAATAATCGATTTCGCTCTTCCGATGAGAAGGCAGTGCAAATACCGGCAGAGCTCCGATCCGGAATAAAGCGAAGATGACCTCGAAAAATTCGATCCGGTTCGGGAGCTGGACAACGACCCGGTCCTGCTTTTGAATACCGATGTTCAGAAATCCTGCCGCTAACCGGTCGACACGCTGATCGAGTTCCAGATATGTAATAGAAACCTCCCCTTCGGTCACGACCGTCCGATCAGGGAAACTCCTGGCTCGATCACGTAATAGTTCTCCGAATGTTCTTCCTTCCCAACAGCCCTGGTCCCGGTAAAAAGCAGCTGCATCTTCCGGCCAGGCTGGACATCCTTCTAACATTTGATCTCCTCCTTTTCAGCTTTCAACGCCCATGGCTCGAAGCATGGTTTGGAATTTTGCCGTCGTTTCTTTCAACTCATCCTCCGGTACAGACCCTTTGACGACTCCTGCTCCTGCATAAAGGTCGACCTTATGATCACTCACTTCCGCACAACGGATGGTAACGATCCATTCTCCATCGCCCTTCCAGTCATTCCAACCGACCATTCCTGTGAAAAATCCGCGGGAAAAAGGTTCGATCTCCTCGATCTTGTTCCGGGCCTCAAGGGTAGGCTGTCCACAGACCGCCGGGGTCGGATGTAGAGAAGCGGCCATTTCCACGGAGCTCGTGCCTTCATCTTTCACTACTCCAACGACAAGTGTGGACAAATGCCACATCGTCTCGGTTTGAATCAAAGACGGGCGTTCCGGGACATCCAATGTAGAGCAGTAAGGCTCAAGGGCTCGACGGACGGATTCAACGACGACGGCATGCTCGTGCAGATCCTTGGCAGATTCCATCAGTTCTTCAGCCCTGCGCTGGTCTTCGACTGGATCTTCACTTCGCGGCCGGGAACCTGCGAGAGGGTTTGAAAACACGGCATTTCCTTTTTTCGATAACAAGAGTTCAGGGCTTGCTCCGATGAGGGTGCTGTCCTCCTGCCCCTCTAATGGTGCTGCGAAAGTGTACCCTCGAAGATTATGTTTTTCGAGATTCTTCAGTAACTGGGTACGGTTAATATCCTCTTGCGAAGTAAGGGACAGCGACCTTGCCAGTACGATTTTGCTCAGGTCCCCTCTTTCAATAGCCTCCAGGCCTTGACGGACACCGTCTTCATACTTTTCAGGAGCTGGATGCGGACGGAGTTCGTAGTTCATGAATGGCGCTGCTTCTTCGACCTGCTCGTTGGAATCGCTGCTTTGCTGCCATTCTTCGGGGATTCTCAACCTGTGCGAATGATCAGGATGGAACGGAACGACTCCAACGACAACAGGGGAAGGATGGCCTTCTCCTTTCACACGTTCCAGCGTCCTGCGGACATTTTCTGCCAACGACTGTTCCGGTTCCTCATCAACTTTTGTATAGATTCCTTTTCCCAGGTAGGTCTGATCCGGAGACGACAGGAAGAAGTCTCCCTTTTCAACGTCTTCGATCAGTGCTTTCTTTTCCTGCTTTACTTTTAGTGATTGATACATGTCATGCACCTTCCCTTCGTCTTTAAACACCTAAAGTAGCTCCTCCATCGACGCAGATATCCTGCATGGTTATATGAGAAGCAAGATCCGACATCAGAAACAGGACAATCCCTGTAACGTCCTTGGGCTGCCCGATTTTCTGCAGCGGAATCCCAACTTTATAATCATCCATCGATCCTGCGATCGTTGCTTCTGCTCCTGATTCATCCTTCCACAACTGTCTGAGCATATCGGTATCAGTAGAACCCGGTGATACGACATTGCAGCGGATATTATGGGCGGCTAGTTCTAAGCCGAGGCATTTCGTAAACTGAGTGGCCGCTGATTTCGATGCGGCGTAAGCGGCCATCGAAACCCTCGGCATACGGCCCGCATTCGAACTGACAGTGACAATCGATCCCTGGTTCCTTGAGATCATCCGGTTACTGACTGCCCGCGAAACGAGGAAAACACCTGTCGTATTCACAGCGAATGTCTCGTCCCACTCCTGCTTACTCATCGTTTCCACTTTATTTAAATGAAGCTTACCAGCGACATTAACGAGGGTATCAATGGCCCCCACTTCCTCTTCTACTTGAGAAACGACGGCCTCCACCGCCTCTTCATCGGTAATATCCATAGAGTAAGGCTGTATATTTTCATGTTGCATGATGCTATCCGGTTCCCGGTCCACAGCCGCAACGATGACTCCAGCCCGGGCCAGTTCACCGATGATCTGCTTTCCGATCCCACCGGCCGCTCCTGTAACAAGAGCGACTTTTCCAAGAAATTCATCCATGTGTGTATCTCATACCTTTCCAAATCATTTTGAGAATGATTATCAGTTTCATCAACGTATGTTCCAAATGATAACCATTCTCACCGAAGGAAATCAACCAATTTTCGCAAAGTTTTTGTGAATTGGAAGAAAAGACCTATACCTAAAGCATTAATTTTCCAAGTGGTAAATGATAGTTCTACCATTTAAAACCCTTGTCACCACAGGGGTTAATCTCTTCAACAGCTTCTCTCCCATTGAATTTTTTGAAAAAAGACGGTTGAAAACCATTCTCAATAAAGTTATAGTTGAAAATGATTATCACTATCGTTTGTTTATGCACTCTCTTTCTGTTACATAGAAAGGCGCCACTTGTCAGCAGAAGGGTGAGAATATAAACGAAACCAATTAGGAGGAAATGATATGAAGAAAATTTGGCTGATCGGGATGATTGCCATCCTGTCTCTATTTATAACGGCCTGCAACAGCACAGATAGTGCTTCAGGTGAGAATGATAAGGAAGACAAAGAAGAAAAGACAGAAACAACAGCATCTGAAGAAGGTACTCAAACGATCACATACTTAGAAGAAGATTATGAAGTGCCAGCTAACGTAGAAGATATTGCAACAGCGAGTCTTGAATCGATGGAAGATGCTGCAGTACTTGGTGTGAAGCCGATGGCGACGATCACCTACGGCGGAGAGATTCCTGAGTATGTATCGAAAGAACTGGAAGGTGCGGAAGACATCGGCTCCAAGCGTCAGCCAAGCCATGAAAAACTATTGGAACTGCAGCCGGACGTCATTCTCGGTACATCGAAATTCCAGCCGGAAGTGGCTGAGAACTTGAACAAAGTAGCTCCGATGTTCCCTGTTTCCCATATCTCTTCGAACTGGGAAGAAAACTTGAAGCTGATGGGTAAATTGACAGGGAAAGAAGATCAAGCCGAGGATGTCATCAAGACTTACAAAGATGATGCAGCTGCCTTACAGGAAGAAATCAAGTCGAACGTGGAAGGCAAGAAGATCATGATGGTCCGCATTCGTGGCGGCAGCATCTACGTGTATCCGGAAGATACGTACTTCAACCCTGTCCTTTATAGTGACCTCGGCATTTCTGTACCTGAAGAACTAGGTGCCGTCGAAGCACAGGAAATGATCACGATTGAAAAATTGGCCGAAGTCAATCCTGACATTCTTTTCGTCCAATTTGCGGACAACGAAAACCCTGATACACCACAAGCCTTGGAAGATCTGCAGAACAACCCGATTTGGCAGAGTATGAACGCTTCCAAAAACGATCAAGTATTTGTAAACGCTGTGGACCCGATGGCTCAAGGTGGTACAGCATGGAGCAAGACGGCATTCCTGGAAGTTGCGAAAGAAAAACTGACTAAGTAAATGTAAAGGTGCGTTCCCAGATGAGAAAAAAACTTGTCCCCTCTATTATTTTATACGCGGCTCCGGTCCTCATTTTGGGGACCGTTCTTTTATCCATCATTCTCGGGGCGAAAGAGATCAGCGCAGCCACCGTTTTTGAAGCGCTTTTTCATTATGATCCGTCCAATATCAATCATACGATCATCATGACCTCTCGTTTCCCCCGGGTGATCGGGGCTCTTCTCGTCGGGGCGTTCCTTGCCATTTCCGGCGCCCTTATGCAGGGGATGACCAGGAACTACCTGGCTTCCCCTTCCATCATGGGGGTATCGGATGGTTCAGCTTTTGTCATAACCTTGTGCATGGTGTTCGCACCAGCGCTGACCCCTTATCAATTAGTCATCTTTTCTATGCTGGGGTCCGCCCTCGGCACAGCCATCGTTTTCGGGTTCGGTTCCCTGATCAGGAACGGCCTGTCCCCCGTACGACTAGCCATCATCGGTACCGTTATCGGTACATTCTTAAGCAGCGTATCTGCAGCCATCGCTTCTTATTTTGAAATCTCCCAGAATATCAGTTTCTGGTATAACGCAAGGCTGCATCAAGTCGATATCGAAGTGTTGAAGCTGGCTGTGCCGCTTGGAGCCGTCGGATTTCTGATGGCGCTGCTCATTTCCAAATCGATTACGATCCTGTCCCTTGGAGATGAGGTATCCACGACATTAGGACAGCGAACGCTCCTTGTAAAAGCCCTCGTCATGATTTCAGTCGTGCTCTTAACAGGAACTTCTGTCGCATTGGTCGGAAAAGTCGGCTTCGTCGGTCTGATCATCCCCCATATCACAAGGTATATCGTGGGCATCGACTACAAATGGGTCATTCCGTGCACTACCATCATCGGGGCGCTATTTCTCGCGTGGAGCGACGTGATCAGCCGCTTCATCAACGACCCTTTCGAAACCCCGATCGGTGTCGTAACCGCCTTGATCGGGGTTCCATTCTTCCTCTACCTCATCCGCACGAGAGGAGGAAAAAGCTATGTCTAAATCATCGAAAACGACGTTTGGTCTCGTCTTATCCGTCCTTCTGATTCTGACCATCGCTATGGTATTCATCAGTATCGGATACGGCACCTACGAACTCAACATCCAGGATATCGCACGGTCCCTGTTACGAATCGATCCAGTGGCTGAACATGATCTCGTCATTTTCGATTTCCGGCTGCCCCGGATCGTCATTGCCGGACTTGTCGGATTCGGACTGGGAATCGCCGGTGCTGTCCTCCAAGGGATTACGAAAAACGGCCTTGCCGATCCCGGAATTTTAGGAATCAATGCAGGAGCGGGCGCTTTCATAGTGCTCTTCATGTTCTTCTTCCAAAATCAATGGGACCTTACAGGCTGGAAAGCGGTCATGATCCAGCCGATATTCGGACTCATCGGAGGTTTGCTGGCCGCTTTCATCATCTACACCTTTGCGTTGAAAAACGGCACACTGGACCCGCAGCGACTACTTCTGACGGGGATTGCGATCGGATCAGGTTTCGGAGCCTTCACTCTGTTCCTTTCGTTAAAAATGAACGCAGCCGATTTTGAAATGGCGACGGTATGGCTTTCCGGAAGTATTTACAGCGCAAATTGGATATTCATCCTGTCTATGCTGCCGTGGATGATGTTTTTAGTGCCCGTCATTATTAAAAAAGCGCCGATCCTGGATTACTTCCAGCTGGAAGAATCGAGCATGAAGAGCCTCGGCTTTTCTGTTGAGCGTGAAAAAGGCATCCTGCTGCTCAGCAGCATCGGCCTCGTCAGTGCTTGTGTTTCCGTGTCCGGAAGTATCGGCTTTATCGGATTGATGGCTCCCCATATCGCCAGACGCCTCGTCGGCATCCATCATAAACGGATGATCCCGATCTGCGGAGCCCTCGGCATGCTGCTGGTCATGATTTCAGACTTTATCGCTAAAAATGCCTTTGCACCTGTAGAAATTCCAGTAGGGATCGTCATATCCATCATCGGGGTCCCTTATTTCCTCTACTTGCTGTTAAAAATGAGATGACCCTTTCTGTTGGGAACCTAAAAAGGAGGACGTCAACGATGACGATTTTACGAGCAGAACAGATCGAGACGCGCTATGAAAACCACACCGTCCTGAAAGATTTGGACCTCACGATCGAAGAAGGAAAGATCACAACGATCATCGGTCCGAACGGCTGTGGGAAATCGACCCTGTTGAAAACGATGGGGCGGATTCTCAAGCAGAAAAAAGGCTCCATTTTCCTTCAGGAGCAAAACCTGAACCAACTGTCGACGAAAAAAATAGCGAAGCACTTATCGCTGCTCCCTCAACACCCGGTCGCTCCCGGCGAGCTTACGGTCGAAGAACTGATCTCTTACGGCCGCTTCCCTCACCGGAAAAACTTGAACAAGCTGTCACCCGAGGATAAAGAAACGATCGAGTGGGCGATGGATATTACCCGCACCACTCCGTTCCGAGAACGCGACCTAGGCACGTTATCCGGTGGTCAGAAACAAAAGGTATGGCTCGCCATGGCTCTTGCCCAGCGAACCGATGTCCTGTTACTTGATGAGCCCACGACTTACCTGGATATGGCTCACCAGTATGAAGTATTGAAAATCGTCGAAGAACTGAACCAGTATCATGCGTGCACCGTTGTCATGGTGCTTCACGATATCAACCATGCGGCTCGATTTTCTGATGAGATCGTCGCTATGAAACAAGGGGAGGTGGCCATGACCGGTGCACCGAAAGACATCATTACCGAGGACATTCTCCGGGAGGTCTTCCAAATTGATGCCCGGATCATGATCGATCCCCATAACGGCGCGCCCGTCTGTTTCGGTTACGAGAGCGCCCAGATTCAGGAAGAAAAAATAAAAGCTTACGTATAACAGAAGGAGGCCACTCGCTCATGCATTTCAAAGCAACCAAGCCACGCAGCAGCACGAACACCGACCATTGGGAGACCCATTCCAAAAACAACGACCTCCCCTATCATATTTTCGTCTCCAAACCTCAAGGCGAAGCACCGGAAGAAGGCTATCCCGTCATTTATGTCTTGGACGGCAATGCCTTTTTCCAGCCGGTCCAGGACATGGTACGCCTTCAGTCCAGAAGGTCTGATAAAACCGGCGTCCTGCCTGCTATTACCGTTGGCATCGGTTATCCATCAGATACCGACTTTGTCATGGACCGTAGATTCAAAGACTTGACTCCACCCTCTCAGGAAGGTGCGGAGCCATTGACCAAACCAGACGGAAAACCTTGGCCGGAACACGGCGGAGGCGACCTCTTTCATCAATTCATCGTGGAAGAACTTCAACCGTTCATCCAGGAGCAATACCCGGTCAACGCAGAAAAACAAATCCTTTTCGGCCACTCCCTCGGTGGTTTGTACACGTTGTACACCCTCTTCCAGAACCCGGATGCCTTTCAAGGATACATCGCTACCAGTCCATCCATCTGGTGGGATGAAAAAGAAGTATTAGCGTATCGCGCTGGCTTCGTTGAAAATCTCGGAAACTACTCCAGCGTAAAGCGTCTGTTCATGACGGTCGGCTCTGATGAGAGAGGACACATGGTAGCAGATGCCCGGCAACTTTCCCAGGAGCTCTCCACCGTTTCTCACGAGCAGTTTCAAATGGATTACCGGGAAGCAGAGGGGGAGAACCACCTTTCCGTTGTCCCCACAACGTTAAGCCGCGCCCTCCGGTTTGTGAATGATGCGATCTAAACCAAACAAGCAGGGGAGCTCTCCCCTGCTTGTCTTTTCATGAATGCACCCTTCTTTTTCCCATCCTCTTGCCATAAACTGAAAACGGCACGGCCCTGTGACCCTTCCCTCTATTTTATTTGTTCAATATCCTGTATATTTTATAGTAGATAGGAAAATAAAGAACCGGCCACCGGCTTAAACAAACAGGAGGCGAGTCCTATGGATCATCCCACTCGTGAAGAATTTGAACGGTTAAAAAGAGAAGTCGAGCAGTTGAGACAAACCAAAAATGACAAAACAAAAACGGAAATGACCGCTATCATTTCCGGTGCAGCCATTGCCATTACAGCACTGATCGGTCTCTTCTGGATTTAACCGAGACCAATAGAATCCAGGAACCTTAAGGGCCACCCCTTAAGGTTCTTATTCCGTTCAGCAAGTGAGCATGCTTTTAACGTGCTCTTCTAACGTGATAAAGTGAAAGAAATACTCTTCAGGGAGGGCCATTCCCCCTGTATACGAAGGAGGAATGCTGCATGGATCGAAGCCGGGAAGAAGAAGTGATTCGTAACTATCAAAAAGGTGAAAAAATGATGATTCTCCTTTTTGCCCAGTGGTGTATCAACCATGACCTGGATTCTCTAGCGATTTATCAAGAAGCCTATCCCCACCAGGAGAAAAACAAAGAATTGGTCGATGCCCTGGAGCTGACCGTCCCGAAGCAGGAGTCCGACCCTATTGATTCTGAAACGCTGCTTGAGGTGCTGTCTCTTTATGGGAACGACGATCTTGCTTTTGTTGCTGCTGAGTTGATCAATCGCAAGAAATTGAAGTAAGCCCTGTTTCTCCTAATCAATCGTTAAACCATCTGTGAGATTGAGGAAAACCGATTAGTGTTAAAGTCTCCGGCACAATATTATAGAGAATCACAGAACCCACAAAAAAATCATCATACTTCATAAGTATGATGATTTTTTTATGTGCTGAACTTACTTGTCACGACGTTTTTTAATGCTGTAGTTTGTATGAGCAACGACTGTTTTTTCGAAATCAAAGTTGCGCTCGTCGAAATCATCCATAATCGTCATATCGCAAACCACAGAGTTTTGTAAATTAACAGAAGTTACGACAGCTTCAACCTGTTGGCCGTCTTTTTGGAAAGTGATGATATCGCCTATCGTTGCTTTTTCCTCTTCTTTTACTTTCTGTTCTTCTTCTGAGTTTTTCTTTTTAAACGCAGCATCAACTAAATTTTTGCTCACATTTTCATCTGCCATAAGAAATTCCCCTTCCTAGTGAATGTAATGTAGTTACGCTTGGGTTGGTGTTACGATTTTGGCCAAGGATTTGCTTATCTATACCCTTCATCAAGTCCCGTCATTCCCATTTAAGTATTACTCGTACACGATTCTTTTTTGGGAAGAACAGGGCAACGCACCTTACCTCAAGTACCCTGCCTTTCAAAGAATATAACTTTTTCCCCGTTAACGTTCCTTTTGCCTAAATCGCATTTTTTCCTAAGGATACATTCAATGATAAAAGTACCAGACCCCCACCACACTTTATCAGGAATTCACTGATGTTCAATAGGTTACCATCAAAAAACCCCTGGCACTAAAATGTGCCAGGGAAAACTAAACAACTTAGGTGACCCAACCAGATAGAATTATCCTTGATTGGAAATTTTTCTAAATTGAGACTTTCTCGCAGGACAATTCTTGTGAGAATTCGTTTCCTATCCAGTGAATTCCAACTTCCCTTCCATTTCTCTTCCGTAAAGGAGTTGAAGCTTTTATCAAGGGAATTCTCATCTTTTCCTTACTTACTCAACCTTCGACCCAATATTGCCAGGGAAATCACTTTTCCTACACTTCCCCACCTGTCCAGGATCCTTAGGCTGGTTGTATTATCTGTCGCTTTAAAAACCGTTGTTCATCTTAGACATTCTTTGACCGGCTGGGGTCTTTGTTCGTTAGGAAACGAACTCGCGATGGTTGAGCTGTCAACAACGGTTTAAAATTCCCTGTTTTCAACGGATACAAATTCCCTATTATCAGTGGATTTTGGCTGGCTGTATGCCAGCCTTTTTCTTTTCCCTCAGACGATAAGAGTCTCCTTTAATATTAAAGGTCGTGGAATGATGGATTAGACGATCCAGTATGGCCGTTGCTAAAACTTCATCTCCAAAGATCTTACCCCATTCAACGTACGATTTATTTGAAGTGATAATCATCGCTCCATGTTCGTATCTTCTTGATATGATTTGGAAAAGTGTGTGCGCGCTTAGCTCATCGAAACTGAAGTAACCTAATTCATCAATAATTAGTAATTCTGGTCGACTATATCTTTTAATAATCCGTTGGATTAACCCTTGTTTCTCTGCCTTTTGACACTCAGCTATAAAATCATTGGCTGTGATAAAAAGTGCTTGGTGTCCATTCGTGATAGCTTCAAAAGCCATGGAAATGGCTAAATGTGTTTTCCCTACTCCAGGTGGTCCTAGAAGTAGGATGTTATCTCCATTATGGATGTATCTACCCGATAAGACTTCTTTCACTCTTCGTTCGTCAATACTAGGTTGAAAACTGAAGTCGAAGTCATGAATACTCTTGATGTAAGGAAGCTTCGCTTTCTTTAGACGCTTATCTAAAGCTGCTTTTTCCTTTTGTTCAATTTCCTGGGATAATAGCGTGATTAAGAAGTCCGAATATGGTACATTATTTTTAGATGCGTCTTCAAGCAGACCATCTATTTGATCGGCGGTGTAATGCCAACCGATTTCTTCTAAGCGTTCAACTAAAAGGTCTGTGGTCATGATTGATCACATCCTTCTAGTTGCTCATAAATTTGAAGGGAACGTTGTTCTACTTCAATATCAGGGGACTGTAAACGGCTGTGGGTCGGCAAACCATCAGTAGTCGGTTGCAGTCCTTTATAATGTTCAAGATTTATATGATCTCTTACCTTTCCAGTCATAATAGGGTGTTTAGCTACACATTCATAATGGTCATAAATTTCTAAATGATGATCTAATGTTTCTTTTATCTTCAATTCTTGTCCAACGTACCGAAAGGGTACTGAATACCTCTTACCGAGATAAGAAATAAAGCAATCCTTACTCACTTTTCTAATTTCCCAATGATGAATAGGGAATAATGGTTTCGTATTTGAAGTCATTAAATGCTTTTGTTCATGCTGGAAACGAGTATGAGGTGATTCAAGCGTTGTCTGATGAACCTTACGGTTTGCTACTTGATCTAACCACACTCTTACATTTTCATTTAATGCTTTTAACGTAGGTTCATGCTTGCGCTGCAGAAAGTTCTTCTTTAAGTATCCAACAACATTTTCTACCTTTCCCTTTGTTTGTGGTCGGTGTGGTTTACATGCCTTTGGAACAATTCCATAGTAAGCTAAAAATTCTTCGAACTTCCGATTGAATCTGATTTCGATTGGGCTATGCCTGATAACAGCAGTTTTCATATTGTCATATAAAATTTGCTCAGGAACTCCATTGAAATAAGCAAAGGCATTCATATGGCACTTCATTAACGTTTCTAAATCCATGCTGTCTGTAAACTCTACATATTTAAGCCTCGAATAACTTAGTAAAATCACAAAAGCATAAATATCCTTTATTTCACCATCAACTTCGAATTTACCAATGTGTCCCCAATCCATCTGAGCTTGTTTCCCAGGAGGAGTCTCGTATCTGATAGTAGCTTGCTTTTTTGGTCGCACCCTGTATGGTCGAATGAAATCCCGGAGGATTGTCATTTTGCCATCGTACCCCATAGATGTAATCTCTTCTAATAATACGGTGCAGTTAGTGGTGCCCTCCTTCATGCGTTTCTCTAAGTAACCTTTGAAGGGATCTAGCTTACTACCTTTTCTAGGTACTTTCTTCATCTTTGGTAATTCTTCAGATTTTATGTACTTCCTAATAGTTTTTGGGTCAAAGCCAGTCTCGTTAGAGATAGCTGTGATTGACCACCCTTTTTGAAATAATTCTCTAATCATTATGAATTCCCCAATCTTGATCATCACTTCTACACTCCATATCTTTATCTAGTATAGAAATGATTATCTGTTATTATTGGGGAATTTGGAACCGTTGTTATTAGGGATTTTACCACCGTTGCTTACAGAGCCACCTAAGTTGTTTATATTTATCTTCTTTACACTTTTATTATATCACCCTTTTTTAATTGGGGAGGGGGAAGTTGTGCCAAATTTGCAAACGCTTACTTTTTTTCTGTTGATACCTCCTTCATTTTTTTATTTAATTCTCTTCTTTTTAAAACTATAAAAAAGCATTAGGTGTTCACCTAATGCTTTCGATATCAACTATGGAAATCCACGGACCCATTTTCACTCGGTGCAACGTCCAACGTAAATACAGACTCTAAATAGGTTCAATGGTTTACTTTTCTTTCTTCTCCAACCACGTCACACACTCCACATGGCTCGTCTGCGGGAACATATCAACAGGCTGAACTTCCTTCGTCTCATACCCGCCATCTTCAAGAATACGCAAGTCACGAGCAAGTGTCGACGGATTACAGGATACATAAACGATGCGCTCCGGTTCCATATCAAGCATCGCCTTCAACAGCTCTTCATCACAACCCTTACGCGGTGGATCGACAACGATGACATCGGGACGCAGTCCCTGGTTGCGCCACCATGGCATAAGCTCTTCCGCTTGTCCAACATAGAACTCTGCGTTCTCCATCTTGTTTAGACGCGCATTTTTCTTCGCATCGGTTACAGCTTCAGGTACGATTTCAACGCCGTACACTTTCTTCGCTTTTTGAGCGAGGAACAAGGAAATGGTTCCAATACCGCAGTACGCGTCAATGACGGTCTCCCCACCTCTTAAATCGGCATAGTCTAGCGCCTGGTCATAAAGTTTCTTCGTCTGGGTCGGGTTGACCTGGTAGAACGACTTCGGTGAGATCATGAATCGGATATCGCCGATCGTGTCATAAATGTACTCATCGCCCCAGATGATGTTCGTCTCTTTACCAAGGATGACATTCGTTTTTGCACTGTTGACGTTATGGACGATCGATTTCACGTTTGGAAACGCATCGCGGATCTCATCGATCATTTTGTCTTTGTGCGGAAGCTTTTTCGTTTTTGTGACGAGTACAATCATAATGTCCTTCGTATTCTGACCGGTACGGACCATGATGTGTCTCAGAACGCCACGGTGAGTCTGTTCGTCATAGGCATCAATTCCGTGCTTGGATGCGATGCGGCGGACGGTTTCAACCATGCGATCGTTCATTTCGTCCTGGATCAGACATGTGTCCATGTCGATGATGTTGTGGCTTCGTTTCTGGTAGAAACCAGTCATCAATTCGCCGTCTTCTTTCTGCCCGACAGGAATCTGGACTTTGTTCCGGTAACGCCACGGGTCCTCCATACCGACTGTCGGGTGGACAGGAACATGCTCGAGATGTCCGATTTTCTTCATGTTGTCTTTTACTTGCTTCTGTTTCATATCGAGCTGCATTTGGTAGCTCATATGCTGAAGCTGGCAGCCGCCGCACTGATAGAACACATCACATGGCGGCTCGACACGGTCTTCACTTGCTTCTGTCACGTTCACCAGCTTGCCAAAGCCGAAGTTCTTTTTCACTTTGACGACTTTCACTTCGGCCTTTTCACCTGGAAGGCCATACGGTACGAAAAGTGGATAACCATCGACTTTCCCTACCCCATTGCCTTCGTGGGTCAAATCTTCAAAGCTGAGTTCAATCGTCTCGTTCTTCTGTACCGGCGGTTTCGGTTTCGCCATTGTTCATCCGTCCTTTATCTATATACTCTAACCGTAGTTTATCATAACATTTAGTGCGGAGTCGCCCCGGGTAGCTGCGACAAGCATAAGGACAACGGAACTGAAAAGTGATCTTCCTTTTCAGAGCCGGTAGCCTTATGACCTCGAGCAGCTGGGCGACGCAGCCGGATATATCTAAATGCGGAGTCGCCCTGAGTAGTTAGACAGCAACCACTCACAAACAAAACAAAAGAACGCCACTGTCTCAAACAGCAGCGCTCCCCATTATTCTTCTTCGTCCGTTTCTTCTTCTTTAAATTTATCTTCCGGAACAAAAAACTCCAGATGTCTGTATAAATTGACAAATTCCCCGGGCAATAATCCACCGAATTCCCCGTCGATATTCAACTGCATCTTTTCATCTGTCTTCACTTTCACACGGCTTGCGGTCGTGTGGATGAATTTCGGATGATTCAAATGGTTACCCTGGATGGCTAGTGTCGCTAAACGGACGAATTCTGCGATGTTCATTTTTTCAATGATCATCAGGTCGAAAAGTCCGTCATCCATACGGGCGGATGGCGCCAGTTTTTCGAGGCCGCCGACAGAGTTGGTATTGCTGACGAGGAACAGCATGATCTCACCTTCATACCATTTGCCGTCATACTCCATCTCGACGTGTGTCGGACGGATGGATGGCAGCATCTCAATGCCTTTTAAGTAGTAGGCAAGCTGCCCGATCATCGTCTTCAGCTTACTTGGTACTTCGTAAGAGATTTCGGTTATTTTACCGCCACCGGCGATGTTCATAAAGTATTGGTCGTTGACACGGCCGATATCGAGCGGATGGCTGTAGCCTTCCAGGATGATATCCACCGCCTTATGGATGTTTCTCGGTACGTGCAAAGCACGGGCGAAATCGTTCGTTGTCCCGACTGGAATGATGCCGACTTTCGGTTTATGCGTTTTTTCGGCAAGTCCGTTGATCACTTCGTTGATGGTTCCGTCTCCCCCGGCTGCGACTACGAGGTCGAATTCTCGTTCGACAGCATATTCAGCAGCTTTGACGGCATCACCAGCACAAGTTGTTGCATGCGTAGAGGTTTCATACCCGGACTGTTCGAATCGCTGCAGTATATCCGGGAGAACCTTGCGGATGACTTCTCTTCCAGAGGTCGGGTTATATATTATTCGGGCACGTTTCATCGTGTATGACCCCCTTTTCTATCCAAGCGTTCCATTCTACATCATAGCGTGTTTTCCTGGAATTGCAAACCATTTTTATAGTATATGATGGCAAGTCCTAAACCATACGAAAGCACGCACCGACAAGTGCGTGCTTTCGTTATATTCGAGCGTTTAGCGCTTTTCCATTTCTGCAAGGATGATCTTATTGACCATCGGCGGGTTCGCTTGTCCTTTAGTCTCTTTCATTACTTGACCGACAAGGAATCCAAGGGCTTTATCTTTTCCATTCTTGAAGTCTTCGATGGACTGTGGGTTGTTGTCCATGATGCCGACGACGATTTCCGTCAGCTGGCCCTCGTCGGAAATCTGCACAAGTCCTTTATCCTTAACGATCTTCTCAGGATCGCCGCCTTTTTCTACTAGCTCTGTGAAGACTTTCTTCGCGATCTTGGAACTGATCGTTCCGTCTTCGATCAGCTGGATCATCTTCGCAAGAGAAGCTGGTGTCAGCTCAAGCTCATGAAGTTCTTTGTAGTGCTTGTTCATGTAAGCTGATACTTCACCCATCAACCAGTTGGATGCCTGCTTGATGTCCGCTCCTTCAGCGATTGTTTCTTCGAAGAAGTCGGAAAGCTCTTTGTTGTTAGTTAGAACCATCGCATCGTACTCTGGAAGTTTCAGCTCTTCGATGTACCGCTTCTTACGGGCATCTGGAAGCTCAGGAATTTCGGCACGGATGCGCTCTTTCCAAGCTTCATCGATGTGTAGCGGGACAAGATCCGGCTCTGGGAAGTAACGATAGTCGTCAGAACCTTCTTTGACACGCATCAGAATCGTTTCTTTCGTCTGCTCATCGTAACGACGAGTCTCCTGAAGGATTTCTCCTCCGGATAACAATTCTTTCTGCTGACGCTTCTCTTCGAATTCCAAGCCTTTTTGGACAAAGGAGAAGGAGTTCAAGTTCTTAAGCTCTGTCTTCGTTCCGAACTCTTCCTGACCGATCGGGCGGATGGAAAGGTTAGCGTCACAACGTAGGGAACCTTCTTCCATCTTACAGTCGGAAACGCCTGTATACTGGATGATGTTTTTCAAGGCTTCCAAGTACGCGTACGCTTCTTTCGGTGAACGGATGTCCGGCTCAGATACGATTTCAACGAGCGGCGTTCCTTGACGGTTATAGTCGACAAGAGAGTAGCCGTCATCGCTGTGGGTCAGCTTACCAGCATCTTCTTCCATGTGAAGACGCGTAATGCCGATACGCTTCTTCTTGCCATCGACTTCGATGTCAATGTATCCATTCTCCCCGATCGGCTGATCAAACTGGGAGATTTGGTAAGCTTTCGGGTTGTCCGGATAGAAGTAGTTTTTACGGTCGAACTTTGTGTCCGTCGCGATGTCACAGTTCAAAGCCATCGATGCTTTCATCGCAAAGTTGACGGCTTCTTCGTTCAACACCGGCAGCACACCAGGATAACCAAGGTCGATCGGGTTTACGTTCGTATTCGGATCATCTCCGAACATGTTCGGAGACGGGCTGAAGATTTTCGAGTCTGTTTTCAATTCTACGTGGACTTCAAGTCCGATAATCGTTTCAAAGTTCATGAGCGCGCACCTCCAAGGGACGGGCGTTGTTTATGATAATCAGTCGCCTGTTCGAAGGCATGAGCGGCACGGTAAACCGTACTTTCATCAAAGTGTTTTCCGATGATCTGAAGGCCGATCGGAAGACCGTCTCCAGAGAAACCGCATGGGATGGAGATTCCTGGTACGCCTGCAAGGTTAACCGGAATCGTCAAAATATCATTCGCGTACATCGTCATTGGGTCGTCGACTTTGTCCCCTACTTTGAAGGCAGGTGTCGGTGTTGTCGGCCCGATAATGACATCATAGTCTTCGAACACTTTTTCAAAATCGTTCTTGATCAATGTACGGACCTGCTGGGCTTTCTTGTAATATGCATCGTAGTAACCAGAACTTAGCGCGAATGTTCCAAGCATGATCCGGCGCTTCACTTCGTCACCGAAACCTTCGGCGCGGGACCGCATGAACATGTCGAGCATGTTTTTCGCATCATCGGCACGCTTACCATAACGGACACCGTCAAAACGGGCCAGGTTCGCAGATGCTTCCGAAGATGAAATCAGGTAGTACGTGGATAGCGCATACTTGGAGTGAGGAAGGGAAACTTCTTCCCACGTCGCGCCCATTTTTTCGTATTCGTTAAGAGCAGCTTTGACCGCTTCTTTCACTTCTTCAGAAACCCCTTCAGAAAGGTATTCTTTCGGTACACCGATCTTCATGCCTTTCACATCACCAGTCAGAGACTCCGTGTACTTCGGCACTTCAACGTTGGCAGAAGTCGAATCCATCTTGTCGTGACCAGCAATTGTCTCAAGCAGGAACGCGTTGTCTTCGACGCTGCGAGTGATTGGGCCGATCTGATCAAGAGAAGAGGCGAACGCGATCAGTCCGAAACGGGACACGCGGCCGTATGTCGGCTTCAATCCGACCACACCACAATAAGCGGCTGGCTGACGGATCGAACCACCTGTATCAGAACCTAGAGAATAAGGAACTTCCCCTGCCGCTACAGCTGCTGCAGAACCACCACTGGATCCACCTGGAACGTAATCGGTATTCCAAGGGTTACGAGCGGCTGCGTAGCTGGAGTTTTCGTTGGAAGAACCCATCGCGAATTCGTCCATGTTCAATTTTCCGATCGTCACGGACTTGGCGTCATTCAGTTTGTTGACAACGGTCGCGTCATACAATGGATCATCCAGGTTAGAAAGAATCTGGCTTCCTGCTGTCGTACGCAGTCCTTTGGTTACGATGTTGTCTTTCACACCGATAGGCAGACCAAAGAGCTTCGCATCGTCGTTGCCCCGCTCCTGATCAAGTTCTGCCGCCTGCTTCTTCGCTGCTTCTTTGTTCAGCGTGATGAAGGCCTGGACTTCTTCGTCCACTTCTTCGATTCGCTTGTAAGACTCCTCCACTAAGTCCGTGACGGAAATCTCTTTGTTATGTAGCTTCTCTTGAAGCTCACGTAATGTATAGTCAAATAAAGACATCGTCGAACCTCCTTATTCCAATACGGATGGCACTTTGAACTGTCCATCCTGCTTGTCCGGTGCATTTTTCAGTGCATCATCCTGAGAAATCCATTTCTTAGGCTCGTCCTTACGCATGACGTTCTTCAGGTCAAGAACGTGGGTCGTAGGCTCGACGCCTGTTGTATCTAATTCATTCAACTGTTCTGCATACGTGATGATATCATCAAGCTGCTTCGTGAATGTCGTTGCTTCTTCTTCCGTGATCGCAAGGCGCGCTAGATTCGCGACGTGCTTCACTTCCTCTTTGCTAATTCTGGACATAATGCGACCTCCATTTCGATCTCACATAATATATGATCATACCAAATATCAGAATCCATTTTCAACGTACGGATACACCTTTCTTAGTTTAACACATCAGAAGGGCGCTGTCTTATCACGAAAGTTTCCTCTTGCTGAGAGTGTTTCCGTTAATCTCAATCGTGCTTGAAGGTCCGGGGAACCACTCGCTTTCCATGGGCGTACGGTGAGCTTCCTCAGGCTAAAGCCATGCGGGATATGACCATGCACTCTATTCCCATAGGTGTCTCGCAATTCCCTTGCGTTGATGGGTAGAACGGAAAACTTGAAAGGTCATGCTTTAAGCAAAATGCTCTTCAGACTTATAACACTCTCCAATTTATTTAAGTACCGAAACCACACCAGAGACTAGGCTCATCATTGGAAAAGAAAAAAGGTTCAGGAATAATCTATTCCTGAATTTCTCATACCTTGTTTACAACAGGTGATTGGATTGATAGAGAATCATCAACCTCTCCTTGAAAGCGCATTCCCCTTTCATTCAAAAGGTCTTGATATTAAAAAAATCCCCGGTCATAGGACCGGGGATTCTGTAGTGAAGAACCTCTTACATTTTCGTAACTTTATCAAATTCTTCAGCGATATCTTTCGGTGGTTGACCAGAAAGACTCACAAGGATGGATACAAGACCTGCAAGGATGAAACCAGGTACGATTTCATAAAGGTCGAAGAATCCGCCGCTTAGGAAGTCTCCCCAAATTACAACGGTAACGGCTCCGACGATGATTCCGGCAAGGGCACCGTTACGTGTGATGCCTTTCCAGAATAGGGACAGGATGATAACGGGACCGAATGCGGCACCGAAACCTGCCCAAGCGTAAGAAACAAGACCAAGAACGGTACTGTCCGGGTTACCTGCAAGAAGCACGGCGATCAATGCGATACCGGCAACGGCAGCACGACCCACCCATACCAATTCTTTTTCAGAAGCGTTCTTACGGAAAATCGCTTTGTAGAAGTCTTCCGCTAGTGCAGAAGAAGATACAAGCAGCTGAGAGTCAATGGTACTCATGATTGCAGACAAGATCGCTGCCAACAGAATACCTGCAATGACTGGATGGAACAGAATCTGGGAGAATGTGATGAAGATCTTCTCCGAGTCGACAAGCATCTGAATGCCGCCCTCAGTCATGACTTCAGCATTGAATGTAGAAAGATCTGCTACATCCGCAGTGTTGATGTAAGCAAGTCCGAATAGACCTGTGAAGATGGCACCGTAAAGACCAAGAACCATCCAGCCAATACCGATCAGACGTGCTTTTGGTACGTCCTTAGGAGACCTAAGAGCCATGAAACGTACAAGGATGTGCGGCTGACCGAAGTAGCCAAGTCCCCATGCTAGAGAAGACAGGATCGCAAGAGCACCGACACCTTGAACCATGTTCAAGTGGGATGGATCGATTTGAGCGACAGCGTCTGTTGCAGCACTCCAGCCACCTAGTTCAGTAATCGCAACGATCGGCACCGCGATCAATGCGAAGAACATCAAGATACCTTGAACAAAGTCTGTCCAGCTTACGGCTAGGAAGCCACCTAGGAAAGTATAGGAAATAGTAACAATTGCGCCTAACCATAAAGCCTGTGTATAGCTTAATGCAAAGGAAGCTTCAAACAGCTTCGCACCGGCAACCATACCGGAAGATGTATAGAAGGTGAAGAATAAAAGAATGACAAATGCAGAAATGACACGTAATACGTGGGAATGATCACGGAAGCGGTTCTCAAGATAGTCTGGAACAGTAATCGAGTCATTCGCAATCTCCGTAAATACACGAAGTCGGCGTGCGACGAACTGCCAGTTTAAGTATGCACCAATAGCAAGACCGACACCGATCCAAGCTGCGGATAATCCTCCCGCATAAATCGCACCAGGCAGACCTAGCAGCAACCAACCACTCATATCGGATGCACCGGCAGATAGTGCGGCAACTCCTGGACCTAAACGACGACCACCTAAGACATAGTCAGATAAATCACTTGTTAGACGGTATGCAGCAAAACCAATTCCAAGCATACCGATTAAATAGACAATAAACGTTATTAACGTTGCAGTACTCATGTTTTGTTATTCGCTCCTCTCAGTGAATAGTGTAATGATAGATAGAATAATTAAAATTGGCATTGGTACAAATAACCAGAACCATGTTGCTCCAGCGATGGTTGCTGATGTTGCAGTAGCGAGTTCAAACACATTTCCACCTCCCAGATGTTGGTTTATACAATCCTATGCAAATCGTACCGACGCATGGTTCTTAAGTCTCAAAGACTTGAAAAAACCAAATACAGGTACAACTATATCATATAACTTTTGTACGAACATTGCAAAAATTGTGTGAATAAGTCATAATTGAATTTTTATTCGTTAAATTCGTATAAAAATACACATATGTGTCATTTTTATGATAAACATTCACAAAATTTATTTTAATTAATTTTCAAGGGGTCCAAAAAAATGGGGATATCGCCCCTTTTCTTGTCGTCGTTAGTATGTTCCTTTTTTCATGAAAAATCCCTTTCCACTTTCATGTGGAAAAGGGATTTTATGGGTCTTATTTTTATAGCATTTCAGAGGTCGTTTTGCCCTGCATATGATGAATAAGGTAATCAGGTCCGCCGGCCTTGGAATCCGTCCCTGACATATTGAATCCGCCAAATGGATGGTAACCGACGATCGCTGCCGTACAGCCGCGGTTGAAGTACAAGTTACCAACATGGAAATCCTCCCGGGCCTTTTCAATGTGGTCACGGTTGTTGGATATGACGGCTCCCGTCAGGCCGTACTCCGTGTTGTTCGCGAATTCAATCGCCTCATCGAAGGATTTCGCTTTACTGAATCCGACCACAGGTCCGAAGATTTCCTCCTGCATGAGACGGGCTTCTGGATCTAGATCAGCAAAAACTGTCGGGGCGACGAACCAGCCTTTGCTGTCGTCTCCTTTACCACCGGCCATCAGCCTGCCTTCTTCTTTTCCGATGTCAATATAATCCATGATCTTGTCGTAAGCGCCCTGATCAATCACAGGACCCATGTAATGACTGTTGTCCGTCGGATCCCCGTAGTTCACCTGTTCCTTCGTCTTTTGAACGACACGGTCGAGGAGTTCGTCATAGACATCTTCATGAGCGATGACACGTGAGCACGCCGAACACTTCTGACCGGAGAAACCAAACGCGGAATACGTAATCGCATCGGCCGCAAGCTCAAGATCGGACTCCTTGTCGACGACAATGGTATCTTTTCCGCCCATTTCAATGATCGTACGCTTCAGCCACTTTTGACCTTCGTGAACTTTCGCTGCCCGCTCGAACAAACGAGTTCCGACTTCGCGGGAGCCCGTAAAGCTGATGAAGCGTGTACGCGGGTGATCGACAAGATAATCACCAACTTCTTTTCCGCTGCCCGGGATGTAGTTGACGACCCCTTTCGGCATGCCCGCTTCCTCCAACACTTCCATCATCTTATAGGCAATGATCGGCGTCGCGCTCGCTGGTTTCAGAAGAACAGTGTTTCCGGAAACCATCGCAGCCACCGTCGTTCCGCACATGATGGCAAAAAGGAAGTTCCACGGGGAAATAACGACCCCAACGCCCAGTGGGATATAGTGGAATCTGTTGTTTTCAATCGGACGGGAGTTGATTTCCACGCCTTTATCGATTTCAAGCATCTGCCGCCCATAAAACTCCAGGAAGTCGATCGCTTCAGCTGTATCCGCATCCGCTTCTTTCCACGGCTTTCCGCCTTCTTTAATGAGATGGGCCGTGAATTCATGCTTGCGCCGACGTACAATAGCCGCGGCACGGAACAGAATGTCCGCACGGAACTGCGCTTTCGTCTTCCGCCACCACTCGAACGTTTCGTCAGCGACCTGATGGGCTTTTTCCGCCAGATCCTGATTCGCCTTCGCCACGTATCCGATCACTTCTTTTTTATTGGCCGGATTGACGACTTCGATTTTATCATCCGTCATGATCCGCTCCCCGCCAATGATGAGGGGATACTCTTTTCCAAGGTCCGCTTCCACCTGCTTGATCGCAGCCTGCATCGCTTTCCGATTTTCTTCCACTGTAAAATCAGTAAATGGTTCGTGTTTGTAAGGGACTACCATTAAAACCGCCTCCTTGAAGAGTAAAATGGGTGACGCTATGTAATTATTTGAAAATTACCACATTAATCGTTTCCATAACTATTCTATCGTAATGGTTAATCTAGTTCAATCGATTGAGACTGATTTCGACGCAAATATTCTACTGTGTAAAAGTGAGTTCAAACATTTGCGTGTTTCATCAAAAATCCTCGTTATTTTTCTGTTTTTGTCGAAATCCCCTTCATCCTTCAACCCGTTTCCCTTTTCTTGAGAATTAAGTTTAAAGACGCTTTCGGATTTTGTTGCTTCCACTATCCAATTGTTGTAGGCAAAGTGGTCTGAATCAATTTTTCACATCCTTCATTGAGGTTCTTATAATCCATTTCATGGTGACGTCAAAGAAGTGGTTTCGAAAGCTTTACATGGCAAAGGTACGGAGGGGAATGACGAGACTCCTGTGGGAGCAGAGGGACAGGTGAGAACCCTGGCGAGCGTTAGCTGAAAAGGCTCAGCGCCCGCCCACAGAAAGCAACCTGTTTCTCTCGGAGCTCCGAAACCCACGCACAAACCCGAAATTAAGTCTTCAAGAACCCTGCCATTTTCTTTAATAACAAAGACCGCACGGGACAAGCCCGGGCGGTCTTTTTGTTATTCGTACACATGAACAAAAGGTTCCTGCTCGCCGGCTCTTCTGACGATCAGGCTTTCTGGTTCATCCATGCTGTGGATATTCACTTGGACGTTGTAGTGATCTGCAAACATTTCGTTTACAAGACTGTACACATACTGTGTAAAACCGACCACTTCCGATTCAGACTGGAACTGGATCGGAATTTCAATGGAGACTTCGCGAAGTTCATCGTTGACGTAAAAACCGTTTGCGATCATGCCTACGAAGTTCGGGAAATAGTCGGATACTTCTTTTCTGAAGTCAGAGAAAATCTGTGAGTCGTCGAAATGATCTTCTTCCGCTTCACTGGATGGGAACAGGACATGTTTTTCATTGATATTATCCCAGCCATTGATCGTAAGGTCGGACCCTTTCACGTAGGATTTACTCAGGAATTTGCCCGGCACTTTGGAACTCGCTTCTTCTTCCTCAAACAAAGCGAAGACGACCGGAACATTGTTCAGTTCTTCCCTCTCGCGGATCCGCTTCAAAACTTCGCCGGCGTACTCCTTCCCTTTTTTCAGAAGTTCTTCTGTCGAATGATCTTCGGAAAGGCTTTTATCGTCAGCCGTGAAGTTGTAGACGGTCCTCAATGAGATTCCGATGGTGAGGCCGCTCAATTCTACTTTGTTTTCATCTTTTCTTACTAAGTAATTTTGTTCAATAATGTTCGAGATGTATCGCGGGCTTTCACGGAATTCCTCTTCAGTCGCTTCATCTTCGTCAAGCTCTGGATTCAACCCTTCTTCGTTCCCGCCGCTCTCCCGGCCTAACCAGTTCAGGAGCGTTTCGCTGCTGAAATATTGGCCCGGTTGGAAGAAGTATTCTTCCGGGTCGAAGTATTCTTTCGAATGACGGCGGAGGCCGCTTTCGAATTCATCGATATCCATTCGGTTTCCCATCTGATTCGTTGTGACCGACCGGGCGGTGGACACTTTAGGGCTCCCTTCAGTCAGAATCATCCGGTAATCCTGCTCTGACATGTTGTAGTTCGGGATGATGGCGGACTGGTTATTCTTTTCATCTTTCGTTTCCTGTATGACTTCTTCTCTATTGTCAAAAACAGGTGTACACGCGCTGACGACGAGCAATGAACTGAGCAATAGTGCGTGCATCTTCCTCATGCTTTCCACTCCCTTAATGGGACCAGCCGGAGGGGTGACTCCGGCTCATCCTGTCTAGCCAAAAAACGGATGGATCAGGATAAAGCGTTCTTGAACTGCTCTTCATCCCATATTTCTATTCCGAGATCTGCTGCTTTCGTATATTTGGACCCGGCGTCTTCCCCGGCGATCAGAAGGTCGGTTTTCTTACTGACGCTTCCTGTCACTTTTCCGCCAAGCTCTTCCACAATCTTCTTCATATCTGAACGGCTGTAGTCTTCCATTTTCCCTGTAAGGACCACGGTCTTATCGCTGAACGGAGAATCTACAGGCTGATCACTCTTCTTCGCGCCCTTATACTCCATATGAAGACCCAGCTGCTTCAATTCTTCCAATAACTGTATGACCTGGTCTTCAGCGAAATAGCTGGCGATCGATTCGGCCATCTTGCTTCCGATTTCAGGAATAGCCTCAAGTGCTGCGGCATCCGCTTCGATGAGGGCATCCATATGTCCAAAGTGCTGGGCAAGGGTGCTGGCCGCTTTTGAACCCACGTAACGCACACCTAGACCGAACAACAGACGCTCAAGAGAATTTTCTTTGGATGCCTCTATGGCCTTCAACAAATTCTCAACAGACTTCTCTCCCATACGATCGAGCTGCAGCAGCTCATCGCGGTCGAGCTTGTACAAGTCTGCGATGTTATGGATCAAGTTTTCCTGGAACAATTGGGCGATGACTTTTTCTCCGAGACCTTCGATATCCATCGCATTTCTCGATACAAAGTGGATGAGACCTTCGCGAAGCTGTGCTGGACAGTTCGGATTCACACAGCGCAGGGCGACTTCTTCTTCTAGACGGACGAGCTCGCTGCCACACTCCGGGCATTCTCCAGGCATACGATACGGCTCTTCCTCCCCTGTGCGCTGATCTTCCAGAACACGTACAACTTCCGGGATGATATCGCCGGCTTTCTTAATGACGACGGTATCCCCAATGCGGATATCTTTTTCGATGATCAAGTCTTCATTGTGCAGGGACGCGCGTTGCACGGTCGTTCCTGCGACTTTGACAGGATCGAGAATCGCAGTGGGCGTTACCGCTCCTGTACGGCCGACACTGAGTTCAATGTCTTGAAGTTTCGTAATCGCTTCTTCCGCCGGGAACTTGTAAGCGGTGGCCCATCGAGGACTTTTAGCTGTGAAGCCTAAGTCTTCCTGCTGATCGAGGCTGTCGACTTTAATGACGATTCCATCGATTTCATAATCGAGATCGGCCCGGTGCTCGACCCAGCTATTTACATAGTCGATAACCTCTTCGATATCGTTACACTTTTTCCATTCCGGATTGGTTTTCAAGCCAAGGTCTTTCATTTTCTCAAGACGCTCACTGTGAGCATCGGTCGGGTCGTTTTCCCAAACTCCGATCCCATATAAAAAAATGTCCAAATTACGTTTAGCGGCAATTTTCGGGTCCAGCTGCCTTAGAGAACCGGCCGCTGCGTTTCTTGGATTGGCAAAAGGTTCTTCCCCATTCTCCTCTTTCGCTTCGTTAAGAGCGAGGAACGATTTTTTCGGCATATACGCTTCCCCGCGGACCTCAAGTGTCACCGGTTCTTTCAAACGAAGTGGAATGTTACGGATCGTCCGCAGGTTTTTCGTAATGTCTTCTCCAGTCGTCCCGTCTCCGCGCGTCGCTCCACGTACGAAGATGCCGTCCTCATATTTCAAAGAAACCGCAAGGCCGTCGATTTTCAACTCACACACATACTGGACCTCAGTATCGGTGCCGTTTTTGACTCGGCGGTCGAAATCCCGAAGCTCTTCGTCGTTAAAGGCATTGCCAAGACTGAGCATCGGAAGGTCGTGCTGCACTTTAACAAAAGCGTCCAAAGGCTTGCCGCCGACCCGCAGGGATGGCGAGTCCGGCGTCTGCAGTTCTGGGAACTTTTCTTCCAGGTTAAGCAGTTCCTGCAGTTTTTTATCATATTCGTAATCCGATACACTCGGGTCATCGAGCGTATGGTATTCGTAGCTGTATTTCTCAAGCTCCTGCCTGAGCGTATCAATTTTTTGCTTCGCTTCCGCTTCGTTCATATCCATCCACTTCCTTACGATTTCGTAATCGGTGCAAAACGGGCAAGCAGGCGCTTGATGCCTGTCGGTGCCGGGAAGGCGATGTCGAGTTCCATCGCATCTCCTTCACCCTGCACTTTGACGACCGTCCCTTCGCCCCACTTTTTATGCTTGGCTTTATCTCCAGGCTGCCAGCCGATTTTCTCGCCGCCGGTTGATCCTGTTTTCTCCGGTTTCTTCGCGGCCCGTTTTTTCGGAGCAGGCTGAGGCTTCGTTCCGAATGGGGAAGCTTCCCGCTTTTTATTGAAGAATGGCAACTCTTCTTTTTGTTCTTTTCCTTGAATCAGTTCTTCAGGAATTTCATTAATGAAACGGCTGATCGGGTTCATGTTCGTGCGCCCGTATAGCGTCCGCATTTTCGCGTGGGAAATGAACAATTCTTTTTCCGCACGGGTAATCCCGACATACGCCAGACGGCGTTCTTCTTCCATTTCTTCTTCATCCATGAGGGCACGGCTGTGCGGGAAAACATTCTCCTCCATGCCGATGAGGAAGACGACCGGGAATTCAAGCCCTTTCGCTGAGTGCAAGGTCATCAATGTGACCGTATCGTCATTACTAGGGTCTTCATTCATGGAATCAATATCCGCGATCAACGCAAGGTCGGTCAGAAACGCGACCAGCGTTTTGTCTTCAGCATTCTCCTCAAAGTTCTTTGTCACCGATTTGAATTCTTCGATGTTCTCAAGACGGCTTTGAGCTTCGATGCTCTTTTCGTTCATGAGCATCTCTTCATAACCCGTCTTATCAATGACTTCCTGCACCATATCAGTTGCAGACAGGAACTCCTGCTGCTCCGCCCAGTTTTGGATCATCTTACGGAAGCTCATGATCGCTTTTGCTGCCTTGGCACTAACACCGACAAAGTCAACTTCCGCTGCAGCCTCATATAAGGAAATGTCGTGGTCTGCCGCATGGGCAAGCATTTTATCCATGCTCGTTTTACCGACGCCGCGTTTTGGTTCGTTGACGACACGCTGGAAGCTGAGGTCGTCATTCGGATTGGCTATCAGGCGCAAGTACGCAAGCAGATCCTTGATTTCTTTACGATCGTAGAACTTCGTGCCTCCTATCATCTGATACGGAACGCCGGCTTTGACAAACGTTTCTTCAATCGTACGGGACTGGGCGTTCGTACGGTATAAGATCGCGACATCCTGGTAGCGGAACCTGCCTTGGCGGACGAGGTCCTCAATCTTGTCTGTGACAAACAAAGCTTCCTCACGCTCGGTACCAGCCTGATGGTAGTTGATTTTCTCGCCGCCTTTGTTATCCGTCCAAAGACGCTTCGGCTTCCGTCCGCTGTTTTTATCAATGACGTTGTTTGCCGCATCCAGAATCAATTCGGTGGATCGGTAATTCTGCTCAAGCAGAATTGTCCGTGCATTCGGGTAGTCGCTTTCAAAGTTCAGGATGTTCTGAATGTCTGCTCCGCGCCATGCATAGATAGACTGATCGGAATCACCAACGACGCACAAGTTCTGATAGCGGCTCGCCAAATGTTTCACAAGTTGGTATTGTGCGTGGTTCGTATCCTGGTACTCATCGACGTGGATGTATTGGAAACGGCGCTGGTAAAATTCCAGCACTTCCGGTACTTCATCGAAAAGTCTCAGCGTCTGCATAATCAAGTCGTCAAAATCGAGTGACTGGTTTTTGCGGAGCTTTTTCTGATAGCCTTTGTAAATCTGAGCGATCTGTTCTTCATGCATGTTGTCCGCTTGTTTTTCATAATCCTCAGCGGTCATCAATTCATTCTTGGAATTACTGATAGCACCAAGCATGGCGCGCGGGTCCCATTTTTTCGGGTCGAGGTTGATTTCTTTCAGCACCTGTTTAATGACGGAAAGCTGGTCACTCGAATCCAGAATGGAAAAGTTGCGATCATACCCGATGCGGTCGATGTCACGCCTCAAAATACGTACACACATCGAGTGGAACGTGGACATCCAGATTTTTTCACCATCGCTTCCGACGAGGGATTCGACACGCTCTTTCATTTCGCGTGCTGCTTTATTGGTAAATGTGATCGCCAGAATATTTCTCGGGGCGACATCTTTTTCACTAAGTAGGTAGGCGATGCGGTGTGTCAGTACACGAGTCTTTCCACTTCCGGCACCTGCCATGATGAGCAGCGGTCCTTCTGTATGGGTTACCGCTTCTCGTTGTTCTGTATTCAAGCCTTGAATCAATGCATTCATTGCCTGTGTCATGAGGGTCCACCATCCTTCACCTTTATTGATTTTACGGCTTCGACCGTTTGAAGAGCAATCTCTAGATTATCATAAATCACATCGCCGACAACGATGACATCTGCATGAGCCGCCATTTCGGCCGCCTGTTTTTCGGAGCGGATGCCTCCGCCGTAGACGAGGGATGTCTTTTCTAACTGCTGGGAGACGGATTCGACTAACGCCGGGTCTCCGTAAGTTCCACTGTATTCCATATAAAAAACCGGCAGGCGGAAAATGTGTTCAGCCATCCGAGCATACGCAAGGACATCTTCCTGATCGGGCATCGAACAGTCGGTGCGTCGAAACACCTTCGCTTCCGGATTGAGCACACAATATCCTTCGGTCAGCATGTCCTCCCATTCGATCATATCGGCATATTCCTTGATCGCATGATGCTGGATATCGATCATCCATTTTTTGTGACCGCTGTTGAGGACAAGCGGAATGAAGTAAGCATCAAAGCCGGGCGCAATGGCTTCGGCATCGGACACTTCAAGCACACATGGAAGATCATACACCTCCACGCGCTCCTGCAGTTCCGTGACGTTTTCAAATGTCACACCATCCGTACCACCGATGATGAGGGCGTCTGTCCCTGACGTGCATACCTTCTCTAAATCTCGATCTGTGATCGTTTTATTCGGATCAAGCTTGAACACATGATCCCACTTGCTTATCTTGTACATTTCCGTCCTCCAAAACAACCATTATCCATCTACCCATTATAGCAAATTTTCATCCCCGGGTTGAGGGGCACAGCCTAACAATTCTATGTCTTTTGATAGGAAGGTTGATTTGGTAATTCCTGTATGACCTCGTCCTACATAAAATGGAAGCACACAAAAAAAGTCCGACTCTCCAATCAGAGCCAGACTTTTGGATTGTAAGAATATGGGCGACCAGGTCTTGCAGGAATTTCCAATTTAAATGACGAGGTCATACAGATATTTCCACCCAACCATCAAGACGGGGGTTCGGGGAGGAGGCGGGCGGAGGTGAAGGTCATGGTGACGAGGCCGACGCTTAGGATGGTGATAGCGGATAACAGCAGGGTCTCAAGCGAGAACAGGTAGCCGCTTGCGCCAATGACGACGGCGTCGATGGCGAGGATGACGAATCCCACGTTCACTTTGCACCAGTCAGCGATCATCTGAGCGAGGAGATCAGTCCCGCCTGTGCTCGTATGCACGCGGAGCATCAGACCGATCCCACCTCCGACAAGCACCCCGCCAATCATTGAGCTGATAGCCGGTTCAAGGGGAAGGTGATGGGCGCGCAGCCCTTGAAGAACGTCGATGGAAAATGAGGATATAAGCAGCCCGTGCAGACTGTTATAGAAGTAAGAACGGTAAAAAAACCAGGCGAGCGTAAAAATGGGAATGCTGAAGCAGATAATCGTCAACCCGACCTCAAGCCCCCAAATGTAATTGGCAATCATTCCGATTCCGATGATTCCTCCATCAAGGACGTGATCCGGAATGAGAAAAAAATTGATTCCGAGTGAAAGTATCAAACTGCCGAGAATGATCATTGCACCTTTTTTCATCATCGTTTTCATCGGACAGTCCCCCTCCCTTGTACTAGCCTATGTTTGTCCGGATTCTCTTAGAAGTACAGCTAGGAATCAGGGACGGACATAAAAAAAAGACCGCCTTTCATTGGAAGGCAGTCTTTCTAGTCCTATTCGGTCCGTTTCTCCTGAACACGGTCGAGTGCTTGCGTATACGCGTCATTGCCATAATTCAAGCACCGCTTCACACGGGAAATCGTCGCCGTGGATGCGCCTGTTTCTGTTTCGATTTTATGATAAGTGAAGCCTTCACGCAGCATGCGCGCAACTTCCAATCGCTGAGCGAGCGACTGGACTTCATTCATCGTAGCAAGATCGTCGAAGAACTCATAACATTCTTCTACACTCTGCAATGATAAAACCGCTTCAAAAAGCTGGTCGAGCGTCTTGCCTCTCAATTTATCGATCTGCATGCCTTTTCCCTCCCTACTCTGTTTCTACTCCGGCACTGCCCGGGATGATGTTCACCCAGGTCTTCCCTGGTGTAAATGCCAGAGGACGGCCGTCTTTATAAGGAAGCAGACGTCCATCGACGTTCTTCCATTGCACTTCTTTCATTTGTCCTTCTTGTAAAAGGTACCCGTTCCCGCCTGAAGTGAGATCAATCGAACGGCGGCCGGCGCTGTCAATGACACGGTGGTCCGTTTCCATGATCCATACATTTTCTACGGCAACGCGTTCATCATTTGAGCGGTCGATGGTCGGCTCCCCATCACTTGAACGTAAAAACTGCCCGCTTGCAGCATCGTACGTGAAACTTACATTCGTCCGGCTTCCATAAGTGATGGACACTTCATCAACAGGTGTTCCATCCAATGTGCCTTCCTCTGAAAATGGAAGAGCGTCAGGTCCCCCGCCCGGCTCATACCCTTTAGCTGCGACGGCCTGCTCAACTCCATCTGTCAAAAGGTAGGAGTTGTGAGGCGCTGAACGATCAGGGGACCGTTCAAATAACCAGCCATTGTTGTCATACATCGCCCCATCCAGATAGGCAACACCACTGTTCCTGACTTGCTGATTGATCGCAGTCGAGGCCCCGTGGTACGTATAAAGGGCATCAAAACCATCAGCGATTTCAAAATAGTACGGTCGTGCACTTCTCACCGGACCTATTGTATCAGGAATGTCACTATGGAACAAAGCGAGGAAGCGTGTGATCTGCCCCTCTGCTAAAATTTCATAAACGACATCAGCCTGGCTCAACCCGGACTGCGGCCGTGCTTTTGGATGGTTGTTGACCATGACGGACAATGCACGGTTTCCAAGTGGCTCAGCCACTGGTTCTCCTGTAAGTGGAGAGATCTCTGTGTATTCCTTTTCTTCTGTTTCCTTTTCATCAACGGCCTCTTTCTCTACGTTTTCTTCGACCGCTGTATCTTTCTCTTTCGGTTCTTCAGGTTGGGCGGCTCCTGCTTCATCATTACACGCACTGAGAAGAAGGACGGCCAGCAAGCTGAAGAATGTAAGCTTTCTCAAGGTTAGCACTTCCCTTATGTGTATTCCCTCTTCTATTTTAACGCATTATCGAAGGAAAGAGTACCTCTTTCTTCTTCACATCCATGATTCCAAGAGGTGTGATCCGGATGAACGGTAGATGCATCGAGGAGAAGAAAAGTAGCGTATAAACAGGATCATTGAATGAAAAGCCATGCTGAAATAAGCATTTCTTCAATTCTGCCTCTTCCTCCATCAATTTTTCCATTGGCATGTCAGCCATAATCCCCCCGAGGGCCAATGGCAGCTCATAAAGAATTTCCCCTTTATGGACGAGTACAATCCCACCGCCGATTTCCTTCATGCGTTGAAAGGCCGTTTTCATATCTGTACGCGACTTTCCGGTCAATATGATATCGCCTGTATTGCTGTAGGAGCTGACGAGACCGCCGAGCGTCTTCGTGAAGCCTTTCAGCAGTGTGTTGACCATCCATTCCCCTTCACGGTCCATTAACATCAGATAAGACTCGTCATTCTCTTCACTTAACCGATCAGTGGATACATCTGTATCGATGGCGTATGGTTTCATGATCACATCATTCACCATTTCAAGTCCGATCGGCATGGAGAACTGCATATCATGATCTGTCACTTCCCAGTCCAGATCGAGCGGCGCGATCCCGTTTTTCTTCCATTGAATTTCGGTCTCTTCTTTCAGGACTTCCCCGTCCCGCTTCGTCCATTCCCCTTTCGCAATGACTGAATGCGGCAGAGGATCTTCTGGATCGTTTAAAAAGTTAAGATGGGCTACTCGTCCGGCATTCAGACTACCGACGCGGTTTTCAATCCCGAAGTGACGGGCGGCATGGTAAGTCGCCATCATATAAGCATCGATAGCGGGAACACCCGCATCGAGAGCAATCTTGATGCATGGATTGATCAGTCCTTCACGATAAAAGCCGGGCGTCGATCCATCAGTCGTATACATCATGTGATCGAAGTGATGATGCCCCTGTTCGACAATTCCGGTTAAAATATCCGGAAGGTCCGGGCGGATGGATGAATAGCGAAGGCCTGTATGATAACCGATTTCGATCCGTTTCAACACATCGTCCGCCGTCATCGATTCATGCTCCGAATCCATGCCGAGCAGCCGCATTTTCACAAGTGTTTTTTCAGAAGCTCCGGGCAGATGGGCTTCCAACGGTTTTCTGGAGCGCTTCGTCTCCTGCATGAAGTGCAGAATCTGTTCGTCTCCATGATGGAGAACATCCGGCCAGGCCGTAAGCTCTCCGCCCTGAATGACTGCATCGTGGGCGATCCAGTCTGGAATCTGTGAATCGAACGCATACCGCTCCTCATCCTGCAGCACGGACTGAGGATCAAAGCGGGCCCACCAGTACATGCTGGCCGGCAGATTCATGAACTCTTCCAACAAAGAAAACGCTTTCTCTTTTTCAGCTAAAAAAAGCCACATCAAGTTATCATTGACGAGCGTAGTCGTCCCCGTACGTGCCGCATAATCTGCAAAGCTCTGGGGATTATATAACTGAAATGGATGGGCATGCGGCTCCACATATCCCGGGACGATATAACTGTCCGTCCCATCGATGATTTCCGTACCTTGCGTATCGGAAGGGAGCTCCTGCCCCGTATAGATGATGCGGTCTTCATACAGCCAAATGTGGCCGTGCATCCATTTCTTTAAGTAAACATTCAAGTACGTTGTATTTTTGATTAATTTCGTAGGCGCGGCCTTACCATCCAGCACAGCGGCATGTTCACGCAGCTGGCGGTTGCGCCAACGAAAGCGAGTTTCGTTCATGGAGGTACCTCCCTGAGATCATTATGTTCTATCGTAACACAGGATATTCCATTCTGGTAAGGAGGAAGCACAATGAAGCCGAATATCGGAATCATCAACAGTATGATCCGTATAGCCGCAGGTCTCAGCCTCTTGTCCTTTTTGACGATCCGCGGCACGCGCAAGGCGTCCGATTCTTCCCATCCGCTCCTCATCATGCTTGCTTCCCTGAAGGTTGCGGAGGGAATTGTACGCTTCTGTCCTTTGACAGCTGTCTATGAAGAAATGTCGACGGAAACCGACGGCATAGAACAGAGCTGGCAGCAAAACCTTCCGCAGGATTCATAAATGGTGGAGGTGTCCGGTATGTTTCTGCCGATGATTTTTCTGTTCCGACGATATTTCAAAAACGCTGCTGAGAAAAAGAAAGCTTCCACAGTGGACCTGAATGGATGATGAACAAAAAAGAGCGGGCAGCCCCGCTCTTTTTTCAAAAGGATGAATCATATGGAGTTTATGGAATACTTCACAGATGTCGGTTTCGTCATCGTCACCGTCATCGGTTCAATTGCCGCGCTATTCTATGTCGGCATGCGAAGCCGTCGAAGAGACTGATGAACGCCCGATGTCACGCCGAAAGAAGAAGTCGCTCTGATCATCAAACGGACGGAGCGACAGATACGTACGATCCAGTGCCTGTGCCAAGTTCTCCCCTTTATTTCCGATCAGGAGAACGCGGCCGCCACTGGATACATAACGGCCGTCTTCCCAGGCAGTCCCTGCGTGCACGACGAATCCATCCCCCGCATGCACCTCAGGTAATGGCCGCCCTTTTTCATAAGCACCCGGGTACCCTTCAGAAGCGACGACAACTCCTGCGCACACTTCTTCTGTCCACTTTAACGTTGGGTCTTTTCCATCTAAAACATCCATCATCACTTGAGCAAGATCATTTTCCAACAAAGGCAGCACAACCTGCGTCTCTGGATCTCCGAAGCGCGCATTAAATTCAATCACCTTTGGACCTTCATTCGTTTCAATCAGTCCGGCATATAAAATGCCTGTAAATGGACGTCCTTCTTTCACCATCGCTTCTGCTGCCGGTCGGACGATGGATTCGACCGCGAAAGTGTAAGAAGAGTCTTTCAACTGTGGGACCGGCGCGAAAGCACCCATGCCACCCGTGTTCGGTCCTTCATCTCCTTCAAATGCGCGCTTATGGTCCTTTGCAGGAATCATTGGATAAACATCGGTGCCGTTGACAAACGCCATCAGAGAAAATTCATCGCCTGATAAAAACTCTTCAACTACAATTTCCTCACTCGCCTCTCCGAAACGGCTGTTTTCAAGCATGTCTTCCACAGCCTGCACAGCTTCATCCACGGTTTCGGCAACGACGACGCCTTTTCCCGCCGCCAGTCCATCCGCCTTCACGACGATCGGCGCACCTTTTTCCTTAATATATGCCTTTGCTTCTTCCGCGTTTGTGAAAGCTTCATAGGCAGCGGTTGGAATTTGGTAGTTGTGGAGCAGCTGTTTGGCGAAATGTTTACTGCCTTCAATGAGAGCAGCAGCCTTCGTCGGTCCGAAAACCGGAAGGTCTGCTTCTTCGAATGCATCGACAATCCCATCAAGAAGCGGATTTTCAGGACCGATCACGGTGAGTCCCACCCCGTTTTCCCGGGCAAAAGCAACCAGCCCGCCGAAATCCTGTTCCTCCACATCGACGCATTCAGCGCTTTTTGAAATCCCTGCATTGCCAGGAGCCGCAAAGATCCGTTCCACCTGCTCACTTTCTGCGAACTTCTGAACAAGACTGTGTTCGCGGCCCCCGCGGCCGACGACCAATACGTTCATAATAGCCACCCTTTCGATTAGTGTTTGAAATGACGCATTTTCGTAAAGACCATGGCAATGCCGTGCTTGTTACACGCATCAATCGAATCCTGATCACGCTTCGAACCACCCGGCTGAATAATGGCTGTGACTCCTGCTTCTGCTGCTGCCTCTACGGTATCCGGCATTGGGAAAAAGGCATCAGAAGCCATGATGCTGCCTTCAGCTTTCTCTCCTGCCTGCTCAAAAGCAATCTTTGCTGCACCGACCCGATTCATCTGACCGGCGCCTACACCTAACGTACGATCACCTTTCGCTACTACGATGGCATTCGACTTCACGTGCTTCACGACTTTCCATCCGAGCTTCAAGTCTTCAAGCTCCTGCTCTGACGGTTCACGTTCCGTTGCAATTTCAAGCTCTACATTTTCTAGGGAGCCTTCGTCCGAATCCTGGACAAGCAGACCGCCGTTGACGGTTACCAGTTTATGAGCGGGACGGTCCGCTTTTTTCATGTCCACTTTCAATAGACGCAGGTTCTTTTTCGTCGTAAGAAGATCAAGCGCTTCCTGACTGAAGGCAGGGGCGATAATGATCTCCAGGAAAATCTCTTTCAGCTTCGCCGCTGTATCAGCATCCACTTCCCTGTTCAAAGCGACAATCCCCCCGAAAATAGAGACAGGATCTCCTTCATAGGCTTTCACGTAAGCATCATACAAGTTTTCACCAACACCTACTCCGCACGGGTTCATGTGTTTGACCGCCACAGCAGCCGGCTGGTTGAACTCGAGCACCACCTCAAGGGCCGCATTGGCATCCTGGATGTTGTTGTAAGAGAGCTCTTTACCGTTCAACTGTTCCGCTTCTGCAAGCGACGTCCCTTCAACGTTCGCTTTTTTATAAAAGGCCGCCTTCTGATGAGGGTTTTCACCATAGCGCAAGGATTGGACCTTTTCATACGTGACCGAGTACGTTTCTGGAAAAGGCTCTTCTGTCAGAGTAGAGAAATATTCAGCGATCATCGCATCGTAATTAGCGGTATGGCGGAACACCTTAGCCGCCAGTCTGCGCCTGGTTTCATAGGAAAGGGAACCCTGCTGCAACCCTTCCACCACCTCATCGTAATCCGTTGGGTCTACGACGACAGCGACATCCTCAAAGCTTTTTGCAGCCGAACGCAGCATCGTAGGTCCTCCGATGTCGATGTTTTCAATCGCATCGGCTTCTGTGACGCCCTCTTTGGCAATCGTCTCTTTGAACGGATACAAATTGACGGCGACAAGATCGATCGTCTCGATTTCCAATTCATTAAGCTGCTTCATGTGGTCCTCGTTCGAGCGCTTCGCCAAAAGTCCTCCATGGACCGAAGGATGAAGGGTCTTCACACGTCCGTCCATGATTTCCGGAAAGTCAGTCACCTCGGAAATGGATCGCACCGGGACTCCAGCTTCTTCAATCGCCCGTTTCGTACCACCTGTAGAAATGAGCTCATAATTAAGCTCATGCAGTTTCTTTGCAAAATCAGCCAGTCCTTGTTTATTGGAAACGCTCAGCAGCGCTCGTTTAGTCATAAAGATTCCTCCTTGATGAATAATGCTTGGATCACTTGTGGGTATAGACGGTGCTCCACCGCCTGGATTTTATGTTTTACATCATCTGCTGTATCCTGATCTTCGATCTTAATCGCTTCCTGTGCGATGATCGGGCCCGTATCCATGCCATCGTCCACATAATGGACCGTAACGCCAGTCACTTTCACTCGTTTTTCAAGCGCCTGACCGATGGCATCCTTCCCGGGAAAAGCCGGCAGCAGCGAAGGGTGAATGTTGATGATTCTCCGTTCGTACGGCTGAAGAAGTGTCGGGCCGATCAACCGCATATACCCGGCAAGCACGATGAATTCTATCCCCCGTTCCCGGCAGTCATCAAGCACCGCTTGTTCATACGCCGCCTTATCCGCGAAACTTTTCGGACGATAAACGACGGTATCGATTTCATGCTGCTGCGCCTTTTCAATGACAGGTGCCCCCATGCGGTCACAGACTAGAAGTGCGATGTTTACATCTAAATCCCCCGCTTCCACCTCGTTGACAATAGCATCGAAATTCGAACCGGTTCCGGATGCAAAGACAGCGATATTGATCATATCCCCTGCACTCCTTCCTGCTCCGTCACACGGCCGATGACGACCGCATCATCACAGGCGCCGAACGCAGCGTTCACATCAGATGGATCAAGAATAACGACCATCCCGATTCCCATGTTGAACACGCCGAACATCTCGTCATCACTGAGTCCACCTTTTTCCTGAAGAAAATGAAAGACTTCAGGCACCTGCCAGCTGCCAGGATCGATCTCACAGCCCATTCCTTCCGGCAAAGTCCTCGGAAGGTTCTCATAAAATCCGCCTCCGGTAATATGGGCGATGCCTTTGATTGTCACATGTTTTTTCAACGCCTGAACTTCTGGAACGTAAATGCGGGTCGGACTCAGAAGGGTATCCCCAAGCGGACGTGTCCATCCGTTTGGTATAGTGGCGAGATCAAGATCTGCGATCAGTTTTCTGACAAGGGAAAAACCGTTCGAATGGACACCTGAAGATGGCAGGCCGACCAGAACGTCACCATTTTTAATATGCGCGCCTGTAATAATTTTCTCTTTATCCGCCATACCGACGACAAAGCCGGCAAGATCGTATTCTTCTTCCTCATACATCCCCGGCATCTCAGCCGTCTCCCCACCGATTAAAGCAGCCCCTGCCTGCTCGCAGCCGTCAGCGATGCCTTTGACGATCTGCTCGATTCGGGCAGGCTCATTTTTTCCACAGGCAATATAATCTAAAAACAACAGCGGATCAGCCCCCTGGGCAGCAATATCGTTCACACACATGGCGACGACATCGACCCCGATCGTATCATGGCGGTCCATTTCAAAAGCGAGCTTCAGCTTCGTACCGACACCGTCCGTTCCTGTGACGAGGACCGGCTGTTCATAGCTCATCCCGCTGATATCAAACAGGCCGGCAAAGGAACCAAGACCTCCCAGTACTTCTTTCCGCATCGTCCGGCCGACATGCTTTTTCATACGTTCGACGGCTTCGTATCCCGCTTCCACATCGACCCCTGCTTGTTTATATGATTGGCTCATCCTGCTTCCCTCCTAGGCTTTTTCATATGGATGCATCGTGTTCGGATAAATTTCCGTCGGGTATTTGCCGGTGAAACAGGCCATACATCCCCCGTGTTTCAACGATTCATCCCCTTGATAAATGCTGTGGTTCAATCCTTCAGGTGATAAAAAAGCAAGACTGTCTGCGCCGATCTGGGCTTCGATTTCCTCTACGGAATGGTTCGCTGCAATCAGTTCTCCACTGTTCGAAGTATCAATGCCGTAATAGCACGGGTTCTTAATCGGTGGAGAGGCAATCCGCACATGTACTTCTTTCGCTCCTGCTTCCTTCAGCATCTTCACAATCCGGCGGCTGGTCGTCCCTCTTACGATCGAATCATCGACCATGACGACTTTTTTTCCGTCGACAATGCCCCGAACAGCAGAAAGCTTCATTTTCACTCCCTGTTCGCGGAGCTCCTGAGACGGCTGGATGAATGTCCGGCCGACGTAACGGTTCTTGATTAAGCCGAGCTCATAGGGAATTCCGGACGCTTCGGCATATCCGATCGCAGCAGATATGCTCGAGTCTGGAACTCCTGTTACAACGTCTGCATCTATTGGAGCTTCTTCGGCGAGCGCCTTGCCCATCCGTTTGCGGGAAGCGTGCACATTTTTCCCATCGAGATTGCTGTCCGGCCTTGAAAAATACACATATTCCATGGAACAGAGTGTCCGCTGAATCGGAGCGGAGAACCGTTTCGACTCCACACCCTCATCTGAGATGATCAGCATCTCTCCAGGATCGATTTCTCTGTCATACTCCGCACCGATGACGTCAAAAGCACAGGTTTCAGAAGAGACGACCCAGGATCCGCCAAGATGGCCGAGGCTCAATGGCCGTAATCCCCGAGGATCATTGGCAACGAACATCCGGTCTTCGGTCATGATGAGGAAAGCATACGCCCCTTTGATCATAGACAAAGCTTCCATAATCGCCTGCTCCAGGGGCAGATGGCGGGCACGTTTAATTAAATGAGCGACCACTTCCGTATCCGACGTTGTCTGCAAAATGCTCCCCTGTCCTTCCAGTTGGTTCTTTAAAGCTTGAGCGTTTACCAGGTTTCCATTGTGAGCAAGGGCAAGCCCGCCCGTCTGGGAGCGGAAAAGGAGCGGCTGGATGTTTTCATAGCCGCCGTCTCCGGCTGTCGCATAGCGGACATGGCCGATGGAGGCATGACCATTCAAATCACTCAATTGATTTTCGGAAAACACTTCATTGATCAGGCCATGCCCTTTCGCAAGTTTAAGCTGTTCCCCGTCGGTCGTAATGATCCCGGCCCCTTCCTGTCCGCGGTGCTGCAGGGCATGCAGGCCGTAATAAGTCAGCTGCGCTGAATCCGGGTGACCCCATACTCCAAAAATGCCACATTCTTCGTTCAACCCTTTGATTTCAGCAAGCATTCAATCGCTCCTTTCCAAGCTTCTTTCAGCACTGATGTCTTTTCTTCCAGAACGACTTCCTCCTGCCTGATCCGATACACCCCATCTTCCGTAACATTTCCGATGTGACGGGCATCTGTGACCGTTCGTTCAAATGCTTCTTTTTGTTCAGCAGAAACGGTGACGATGAAGCGGGATTGCGTTTCTGCAAAAAGTTCGCTCAGGACATCCTCATCAACCGTAACGTCACAACCAAACCCATGTTCAAACAGCTTCTCTGCAAGAGCGACGGCAAGTCCCCCTTCTGCGACATCATGGGCTGATGAGACAAGACCGGCACGGATCGCGGTCAATAGTTGTTTTTGACGATTATATTCAGTCTCAAGGTCGATGGCAGGTGCTTTTCCGAAATGTTTTCCTTCAAGAAGTCCCTGCAGTTCACTGCCTCCGAATTCCGATTGTGTTTCACCAATTACATAAATGAGATCTCCGGCATTCTTAGCATGAGAGCGGGTGATATGGGCAACATCTTCAATCAGACCAACCATCCCGACGATGGGTGTCGGATAAATCGCCTGTCCGCCGAACGATTCATTGTACAGACTCACATTCCCACCAATCACCGGCGTTTCCAAGTCACGGCACGCTTCACTCATACCGTCGACGCTTTTTTCCATCTGCCAGAAAATTTCTGGATTTTCGGGAGAGCCGAAGTTGAGTCCATCTGTGATACCGAGTGGTCGTCCGCCGGAGCAGACGATATTTCGCGCCGCTTCCGCCACTGCGATTTTACCGCCGGCCTCAGGATCGACATAAAGGTAGCGGGAGTTGCAGTCCGTCGTCATCGCGAGCGCTTTGTTCGTGCCGCGCACACGGAGAACCGCTGCATCCGAGCCAGGCGTGACAACGGTATTCGTCTGGACCATAGAATCATACTGATCGTACACCCACTCTTTACTTGCGATCGTCGGCTGCTTTAATAGATTCACAAGTGTTCCCCTGAAGTCTGTTATTTCAGGTACATAGTTTTCCATACGCTGAAACTCTTCATAATAGGCTGGGATATGGGAAGGCTGATGGTAAACCGGTGCATCCTCAGCAAGCGAATCCACAGGGACTTCAGCTACGACTTCTCCATGGTGCTCCAGACGGAAACGTTTCGTGTCCGTCACTTCTCCCACCGCTACTGCCTCCAAGTTATATTTACGAAAGACGTCAGCAATCTCCTCTTCCCGTCCTTTTTCTACGACGAGAAGCATCCGTTCCTGAGATTCAGAGAGCATCATTTCATAGGCGGTCATCTGGTCTTCGCGTTGTGGGATGTGATCGAGATTCATCGTCATCCCCGTTCCCGCTTTACTTGCCATTTCACTGGCTGATGACGTAAGGCCTGCGGCTCCCATATCCTGAATACCGACAAGAGCGTCATGCTGGATGACATCCAGGCAGGCTTCGATGAGGAGTTTTTCCATGAACGGGTCGCCGACCTGAACAGATGGGCGCTTTTCTTCGGACTCTTCCGACAACTCTTCGGATGCGAAGGTCGCTCCGTGGATCCCGTCCCGCCCGGTCTTAGCTCCAACATACATCACGGTATTGCCGACACCGGCTGCGATTCCTTTTTGAATGTCTTTATGATCGATCAATCCGACACACATTGCATTGACGAGCGGATTTCCATTGTAAGCATTATCGAACTGGACTTCCCCGCCGACCGTCGGAACACCGACACAGTTGCCGTAACCGGCGATGCCGCGGACGACTTCTTCGAACAAATACTTCACGCGTGGCTGCTGCAGAGAACCGAAACGGAGCGAATTCAACAACGCAATCGGACGCGCCCCCATGGAGAACACATCACGCAGGATGCCGCCGACACCAGTCGCCGCCCCTTGATACGGTTCCACCGCTGACGGGTGGTTATGGCTTTCGATTTTGAAAACGACCGCCTGATCATCCCCGATATCAATGATTCCTGCACCTTCCCCGGGTCCTTGTAGAACGTGAGGGCCTTCGGTCGGAAATTTTTTCAAAAGGGGCTTGGAGTTCTTATAGCTGCAGTGTTCCGACCACATGACCGAGAATAATCCCGTTTCTGTGTAATTCGGGCGGCGTCCGAGAATCGAACGGATGGATGCATATTCGTCATCCTTAAGCCCCATCTCTCTGTACACATGCTGTTCTTCGATTTGTTCTGGACTGATCTCAAGCATTGATGGCATGGTGTTCCCTCCAGTGTGTCAAAATCGATTGAAATAGACGGAGACCGTCCGCATGACCGAGCAGTTCTTCAACGGCACGTTCCGGGTGTGGCATCATACCAAGCACGTTGCCTCTCTCATTGACAATGCCGGCGATATCTCCGACGGAACCGTTTGGATTCTGGTCATAGGTGAAAACGATTTGGTTCTTGGCTTTCAGCTCTTGGAGCGTCTGTTCATCACAGTAATAATTGCCGTCTCCGTGAGCAATTGGAATTTGAATGTGTTCCTTCTCATCGTAATGACGGGTGAACATCGTCTCGTCATTTTCGACCTTTAATGTTTCGTAATGGCACATGAATTTGAGATTTTCGTTCGGAAGCATCGCTCCTGGTAGAAGGCCCATTTCGAGAAGGATTTGAAACCCGTTGCAAACACCGAGCACCGGTTTCCCAGCTTCTGCTGCTTTCCTGATCTGTGCAATCACGTCTGAGGTTGAGGCGATTGCACCTGAACGTAAATAATCCCCGTAGGAGAAACCGCCCGGCAGGAGGATGGCATCATAGTTTGCTAGATTTGCCTCCTTATACCAGACAAGGTCTGCTTCTGCTCCAAGTTGATCCTTCACTGCAAAATACATATCACGGTCACAATTCGATCCTGGAAAAACGATGACTGCAAATTTCACGTCAGCCCGCCTCCTCGATCGTGTAGCTGTAATTTTCAATGACAGGGTTGGCCAGCAATTGGTCGCACATCCGGTCGACCTCTGCTTCCAGGTTGGCACTGTCCTCAATCATCACTTCCATATATTTTCCAACCCGTACATCCTGAACATTGTTGTACTCAAGGGATTGCAGGGAATTCTGGACAGCTTTCCCCTGGGGGTCAAGCACCCCTTCTTTTAACGTGATATGGATCTTTACTTTGCGCATATGCTCTCCTCCAGTCGCTGTAGAATTTTTGTATACGTATCGATCAAATCGCCCGTACCTTCACGGAAAACATCTTTATCCATTTTTTCGCCGGTCTGTCGGTCCCAGAGCCTGCACGTATCCGGTGAGATTTCATCCGACAGGACGATCGTGCCGTCATCAAGGCGTCCGAATTCCAATTTAAAGTCGATGAGGGTCAGTCCAACGGATGTGAAAAGCTTCTGCAATTCTATATTAATGTCGAGTGCCTGTTGTTTAATAAACATGAGTTCTTGTTCGGTGATGTCCGTCAGGTGATAAGCATGGACATCATTAATGAGCGGGTCATTCAATTCATCTTTCTTGTAAAACAATTCAATGATCGGTGGGGTGAAGCTCGTTTTTTCTTCGATGCCGAGCCGGCGGGTAATGCTGCCGGCCGCCTGGTTGCGGACGACGACTTCCAAAGGAATGATGGACGTACGTCTGACCAGCTGCTCGGTATCATTCAGAGCTTTGATAAAGTGGGTCGTTAAATTGTGCTGGTGTAAATATTGGAATACTTTCGAGGTAATCAAGTTGTTGAGGCGTCCTTTGCCCGCGAACTCATCTTTTTTCTTTCCGTTAAATGCTGTGGCGTCATCTTTATAAGATAAAACGAGCTGATCCGGCGCAGCCGTCGTCTCATATACCCGTTTGGCTTTTCCTTCGTACAATAATGAACCCTTCATACAGAAACACCTCGCTAAGGAATTGGGATTTTTTGTATGACCTGGTACACCAGATTCTGGTGTACCAGGTCATACAGTTTCTTCCATATTACAGTCCGATGCGGTCGAAGATGCGGTCGACTTGTTTCAGGTGGTGCTTGTAGTCGAAGCAGGCATCCAGCTGTTCTTGGGACAGTGTGGATGTAATCTTGTCGTCAGCTTCGATCAGCTCACGGAATGGGATGCCGCGCTCCCAAGCTTCCATTGCTTTCGGCTGAACGAGGTCGTACGCTTCTTCACGCACCAGCCCTTCATCGATCAATGTCAGCAGCACGCGCTGGGAGAAGATCAAGCCATACGTTTTCTCCATGTTTTCCTGCATCCGTTCAGGGAATACGGTCAAGTTCTTCACGATGTTCCCGAAGCGGTTCAACATATAGTTCAGGGCGATCGTCGCGTCAGGAAGAATGATTCGCTCAGCAGAAGAATGGGAAATATCACGTTCATGCCAAAGCGGAACATTTTCATAAGCCGTCAGCATATTCCCACGCAGGACGCGAGCCATGCCGGTCATGTTCTCAGAACCGATCGGATTCCGTTTATGCGGCATCGCAGAAGATCCTTTTTGACCTTTCGCGAAAAACTCTTCCACTTCACGAGTTTCCGTCTTCTGCAAACCACGAATCTCGACCGCAATTTTCTCAATCGAAGTCGCAACCAGTGCAAGTGTAGATACATAATGAGCATGACGATCACGCTGCAACGTCTGTGTCGATACAGGCGCCGGTTTCAGGCCAAGCTTTTCACACACATATTCTTCAACGAAAGGATCAATGTTGGCATAGGTTCCAACAGCGCCGGAAAGCTTTCCGAACTGGATATGCTCCATTGCAAGGTCCAAACGTTCCAGGTTACGCTTCATTTCTTCATAATAAAGCGCAAGCTTCAATCCGAACGTCGTCGGCTCGGCATGAACGCCGTGGGTACGTCCCATCATGACCGTGTGCTTGTGTTCCTTCGCCTTTTCCGCAAGGATTTCGATGAAGTTGACGAGGTCTCTGCGGATGATTTCATTCGCCTGCTTCAATTGATAGGAGAGCGCCGTGTCCACAACGTCTGTCGAAGTCAGTCCGTAATGGACCCACTTGCGTTCTTCTCCAACCGTTTCAGAAACGGCACGGGTGAAGGCTACCACATCGTGACGTGTTTCTGCTTCAATTTCGTGGATGCGGTCAATGGAGAAGGAAGCTCCTTCGCGCAGCTTCTTCACATCTTCTTTAGGAATGACGCCAAGTTCACTCCACGCTTCACACGCTAAAAGTTCTACCTCAAGCCATGCCTGGTATCTATTTTCTTCTGTCCAAATCGCACCCATTTCCGGGCGTGTATAACGTTCAATCATTGTCTTCCTCCTACCATAAATGGATCTGATTTTCTGTAATGCGCTGATCGATTTCTTTTAATTTCTCACCAACAAATGTGATATGGCCCATCTTGCGGCTCTGACGGACTTCGGTTTTTCCATAATCATGGAAATGAAATCCTTCGTAAAATTCGAGTCGATCTAATAAAATCCCGTGGTGTTTCCCTAGCACGTTCACCATGACGGCTGCCCCGAAAGAATGAACAGGCAGTAGTGGCAGTCCGCAGATGGCACGGACATGCTGCTCAAATTGGGAGACGCTGCACGCTTCAATCGTATAGTGTCCGGAATTGTGCGGACGCGGCGCCATTTCATTAATATAAACGTCTGTTCCTTTGACGAACATTTCTACCGCGAAAGTACCGACCACTCCGATTCGTTCCGCCAGAACTTCGACAGCTTCGCGGGCCCGATCCTCCACTTTTCCAGGAATGGATGCCGGAACTCTTGATTCATGCAGGATATGATTTTTATGAATGTTTTCAGCGATTGGAAATGGCAGAAGCTGACCGTCAACCCCTCTCGTAAACACCTGGGAGATTTCCAAATCAAACGACAGCCATTGTTCCACAATATAAGTCCCGCCTTCTTTTACAAAAGAACGGACATCTTCCAAATCGGATTCCGCTTCGATTTTCAACTGTCCTTTTCCGTCATATCCACCGCTGACCGTCTTAATAACAGCAGGATAACCGGTGGCTTCAAGGGCATTTTCCACTTCGTCGAACGTCGTGACGATCCGGTACTCCGGAACGGACAGCCCGGATTCAACCGCGATCTCCTTTTCTTTCGCGCGGTTTTGCGTCACTTCCAGAGCAAATGATCCTTGTGGAAGCTTTCCTTGTTTTTCAAAAAGGCGGGCCACTTCAAGGTCGACGTTCTCGAACTCATAAGTGATGACGTCGCTCGCTGCGCTCAGACGCTCGGCTGCTTCCAGATCATCATAAGCGGCAACGATATGCTCTTCAGCAATGGAAGCGCACGGGCAGTTCTCTGCGGGGTCAAGGACAGCAATCCGGTATCCCATATGTCTTGCCGCTACAGCCATCATACGCCCCAGCTGACCGCCTCCCAGAATTCCGATTGTCCTTCCTGGTCGTATCACTTCAGGTTTCAAGAAGATCCCTCCTCATGCCATCGACTTTTTCGACCATCTGCCGGCGGTAGTCTGCCAGTTTTACAGCCGTCTCAGAATCGAAGGCTCCGATCATTTCGGCCGCCAGAAGACCCGCATTCTTTGCTCCCGCTTTACCGATCGCTACTGTCGCAACCGGGACGCCCCCCGGCATTTGGACGATGGATAAGAGCGAATCCATCCCCTGCAGCGCCTTCGACTCCACCGGAACGCCGATGACCGGAAGGGTGGTCTTCGAAGCGACCATCCCCGGCAGGTGGGCGGCACCGCCTGCACCGGCAATTATGACTTTTAACCCTTTGTCCCGGGCCGTTTCCGCATATGTGAACATATCCTCAGGCGTACGGTGTGCTGAAATGATTTCCTTCTCATATGGAATGGATAGATCATCCAGAACGCTGCACGCTTCTTTCATTGTTTCCCAATCTGAAATGCTGCCCATGATCACGCCTACACTTGCCATCGAATCCCTCTCTCCTTCGTAGCATTAAAAAAGCCTGCTCGACGCCCCTCAAAAAAATGAGAGGAGTCGAACAGGCACACGTGTGTCCGGTCTATGAAAGCATTCGGGCTCAAACTCCCCTCATAGTCCGGAAATTTACGGTTCCCAGGTAGAGACGTACGGGCCATATCCCCGTCATATATGAGGTCGTCTATGCAATTCTGCCTTCATCATATCAATTTCTCTTTGTTCATGTCAACGTCAATGTCGAACATTAATAAAAACGTTACATTTGATCGTTCGGTTTTATTGCTTAACTGCTTGAAAAACGATCGTTTTCCCTACAGGTTCCATAACTTTTTCCCCATTGCGTACTTCTTCTCTGAAAATCGGCTCCTCTGCACGGCGGACAGGGGTGTATCCTTCTTTCTTCATGCGATCGAGGCAATCGCTGATCGATTCATTTTCACCGACTTCAAAGCGCTTCTTGCTGCTCTTTTTGGGCATCCCGGATCTTTCCTCTCTTTACAGATTTCGCCCAGAATCCACCATGGATCTGCTTAGGTTCATAGGCCACGATAAATGCTTTCGGATCGATGTAGCGAATCGTCTCATAAAGAGCGAGTTCATATTTACGCGGTGTCAAGATCTGCATCGCGAGGCGATCCCCTTCCATTCCGTAAGCATACCAGCTCGTCACACCGTAACCTTTTTCCCGAAGTCTGCGGGTGAATTCGATGTCTGGGTCTGAAGATATCACATTAACTGTAATATACCCGAGAGCAAGCTTTTCTTCAATCTTCATTCCGACGATTACCCCAAGGCCATAACCGACCGCATAGGCAATGACATTCTCAATTTGATCGAGGCGGTCGAGCACGAGACCGAGTCCATAAATATAGGTAACGATTTCGAACATGCTGATAAATGCAGCAAAGTAGCGCTGCCCCTTCAATGTAAAAATCATACGGAGCGTAAAAAAGGATACATAGACGACGTTGACAGCTAAAATGATTCCGACGATCAATAACGGGTTTTCAAACATTCCACAAGCCTCCCACTCTAGGATTTCCACAAACCATGACATTCACCTAGACGTTGTTCTTTGCATACACTATAAACCATGAGAAGAGACGTGCACAATAGCTTTTCAACGCAAACTATGACATTTTTTGGAGGGCGATGACATGAATCAATTCAAAGATTGGAAATCCAACCTCGACCGCTTCTTCGGCCAGGACTTCTGGGGAGACTTCGACGGCATGATGAAGCCCGCCGTTCCAGCAATCAACATGTACCAGTACGACAATGAACTGCTTTGCTTCGTCAATATTCCCGGTATGAACCACCCGAAAAATGTCGATGTTCTTGTCGACCATTCTACGCTGACCTTGACCGGAAAAATTGAAATCAACAACCGAGGGGGCCATCAGATCAAATCCGAAATTGCCGACGGAGCTTTTGAAAGGAGTATCGACCTGCCTTTCCCTGTAAGGCATGACAAAGTCGAAGCGACCTATAAACACGGCTTGCTCGTGGTCCAGCTTCACCGCTACATTTCAGATTCAACGAAGCAGCGCCCCATTACGATCCGCCACCTGGAAGATGAATAAAACCGGCAGCCGTCATACGGCCTGCCGGTTTTTCTCTATGCTTTTAAAGGGGAGATATTCGCGGTTTGGAAGCTTATATTAGCGGTTTCGGCTGCTTTATTCGCACGTTCATCGATGATATTAGCGACTTCCGTCCATATATTCGCGGGTTTCCCCATCTTATTAGCGATCCCTGCTTAAGCCAGGAAAATAAAGTACAGCACAAAGATTACAAACAGGAAGTACATGATCGGATGGATTTCTTTTCTTCGACCTTTCAACAGCATCGTAATCGGATAGAAAATAAATCCAATCGCAATCCCTGTCGCAATGCTGTAGGTCATCGGCATCGCTGCAATCGTGAAGAAAGCAGGAACGGCAATTTCGAACTGGTCCCAATCAATATTTTTCAACGTGGAGGCCATCAGAACACCTACGATGATCAGCGCAGGCGCCGTCACTTCTGCAGTGACGACCGACAATAACGGTGAGAAGAATAAAGCCAGAATGAAGAACCCGGCTGTAACGACCGACGTAAAACCTGTGCGTCCTCCCGCTCCGACACCAGCGGTGGATTCAATGTAAGAAGTCGTCGTGGATGTACCGACGACGGCACCTACGACCGTCGCAGCAGAATCGGAAAACAATGCACGGTTAGCGCGCGGAAGCTTGTTGTCCTTCATAAATCCGGCTTGCGTCGCTACAGCGACAAGGGTTCCAGCCGTATCGAAAAAGTCGACGAACAAAAACGTTAAAATGACGACAAGCATTTCAATTGTAAAAATATCACCAAAGTGAGTCAGGGCGGCACCGAACGTAGGCGCGACACTCGGTGCCGTGCTTACCACGTCATTAAACGATGTCGGTGGTGCAATCAAACCTGTCACCATACCCGCGATGGACGTAAGAACCATTCCATAGAAGATCCCGCCTTTCAACCCAATCGCCATCAGCATGACACTCACAATAATTCCGAAAATCGCAAGCAACGTCGGACCTGCCGTCAAATCACCAATCTGCACTAAAGTTGCATCACTATTTTGGACAATCCCTGAATTTTGGAACCCGATGAATGCAATGAATAATCCGATCCCTGCACCGACGGCAAGCTTCAAGTTCGCAGGAATCGCATCAATGATCATCGTTCGCAGGCCTGTAACCGTTAATACAATAAAAATAAGTCCAGAAGCTAACACGCCTGCAAGCGCTGTTTCCCAAGGGATTCCGAAACCAAGCACGACCGTGTAGGCGAAAAATGCGTTCAACCCCATACCAGGTGCAAGGGCGATCGGATATCTTGCAAATAACCCCATAATGAGCGTTCCGACTGCTGCTGCTATTGCAGTCGCTGTGAAGACCGCCCCTTTATCGATTCTCGTGACACCATCCGGAAGCTGCTCAATCCCATCAAGCGCCAATGTAGACGGATTAACGAACAAAATGTAAGCCATCGCCAGGAAGGTGGTCAACCCTGCCATGAACTCTCTGCGATAATTCGTTCCAAACTCTTTAAACTTAAAAAACTTACTCATAAAACATTTCCTCCCCTTTTCCTCTATTCCTCTCACCCATACGCCATGCTCATTTTCGAAACCTGGCACCAGGATCACGCAGGCTGGTTCCAGGTACGCTTTCTCTTTTTTGCGTACCCGGTACATAATACCACTCGTCCGGTACCGGGTACCCGCGCCTGATGACGGTGTACCTGGTACCAACAAACGTGGTACCAACAAACGCAGCACCTAAAAACGGTACTGAATATGATGGAACATAAAAAGACACTCTCGGAAGTTCCAAGAGTGTCTACATCTATACGAAGGAAATGGACGAAAGGAGATACCAGCATCCTGGTCCCCTCTCGTCTATTCACCAACGTAGTCAGACCGATTTACGGTAGTCTGGTAGAAACTCATGGGCCTTATCCCCAAAATTATACGACGGTGTTGCTTTATTGAATTACTTACATCTTACTGTGTTCGACAAGTTTCGTCAACAGCAAATCCGAACATTTACCAAAAACACAAACTTAATGTTCGATTATTCCCACTCGATGGTTGCAGGCGGCTTGCTCGTCACATCGTAAACGACGCGATTTATATGATCCACCTCATTGACGATCCGAGTGGAGATCTTCTCAAGAACATCCCACGGAATCCGCGCCCAATCGGACGTCATGCCATCAATGGATGTGACCGCACGGATCCCAATCGTGTAATCATACGTACGCTCATCGCCCATGACTCCAACAGAGCGAATGTCCGGAAGCACGGTGAAGTACTGCCAAATATCGCGGTCAAGTCCGGCCTTTTTGATTTCATCACGAAGGACGAAGTCGGATTCGCGGACGATTTCAAGCTTTTCTTCTGTCACTTCTCCAAGCACTCGGATCGCAAGTCCCGGTCCTGGGAAAGGCTGACGCCAAACGATATGTTCAGGCACACCAAGCTCTGTTCCAAGTGCACGCACTTCATCTTTAAACAACGTGTTCAGTGGCTCAATCAAATCGAATTGCATGTCTTCAGGAAGGCCGCCCACATTATGGTGAGATTTGATGGTCTGCGCTGTTTCTGTACCACTCTCAATGATATCGGTATAAAGCGTCCCCTGGGCCAGGAAATCAATCTCCTTCAACTTCTCTGCTTCATCATCAAAGACGTAAATGAATTCATTGCCGATAATTTTACGCTTTTTCTCAGGATCTGATACGCCTGCCAATTTACTCATGAAGCGGTCTTTCGCATCAATCTTAACGATGTTCATGTTAAACCCGTCTCCAAGTGTACGCATAACGTCATCTGCTTCATTTTTGCGGAGCAGACCGTGATCCACAAAAATACAAGTCAGCTGATCACCGATTGCACGGTGGATCAAAGCAGCGACAACGGAGGAATCGACTCCACCGCTCAAGGCGCACAATACTTTGCGGTCTCCGACTTGTTCACGGATTTTTTCCACTTCCATCTCGACAACATGTTCCATCGTCCAGTCATCGGTCGCTTCACACACATCAAACACGAAACTGCGAAGGATGTCATTCCCGTATTCAGAGTGGCGGACTTCCGGGTGGAACTGGACGCCATACATACGAGTTTCATCATTACTGATGGCTGCCACCGGACAGGACGGGCTGGTCGCATCCACTTGGAAACCTTCAGGGGCTTCGATGACTTTATCGCTGTGGCTCATCCAAACGGTCTGCTCTCTTGGAGTCTTGGTAAAAATGACCGGATCCTTCGCCACATTGATGTCTGCTTTTCCATATTCACGCTGCTGGGCACGCTCGACTTTCCCATTAAAATGATGGGTCATCAGCTGCATGCCATAGCAGATGCCAAGGACCGGAATACCGAGTTCAAAGATTTGCTCATCACAACGGAAGCTGTCCTCTCCATAAACACTGTTCGGTCCACCAGAAAGGATGATACCGCTCGGGTTCAGGTCTTTGATTTCTTCAATACTCATTTTGTGGGAATGAAGTTCACTATACACCCCGAACTCACGAATTCTACGTGTAATTAACTGGTTATACTGGCTCCCGAAGTCCAGTACGAGGATCATGCCTTGTACTTGTTCCATCTGTTCCACTCCTTGGTTCATAGACTTTTATTCTCATAAAAAATGGATGGACTTCCTGCCTCGAATCAACAACGACGAAGGCAGAAATCCATCCATGTACATACATGTCACGTGATTCCCACCTTCATAGTCAGGACGTTTACGGTGCCCCGGTAGAGACTCTCGGGCCCTATTCCCGAGGATATACGAAGGAAGAATGCATCTGATAATTTTCATTCATTTTATCAACCGCATGAAAAGGAATCAAGACAATGTCTTTTTGATTAAATTTTCCCATAATTCAGTGACTTCAGGCCACTGCGTGCTTTGAGGCTCATTTCGATAAACGACACGCTCATAGTCGTTCGTTAAGCGCCGCATGTCATTAGACTGGTAATGGCGATCCACGGCCACCGCAAAGTCACGGAGCGTCTGTTCAGGTTTCCGCTTAAACCCTTTATGATCAAGGACCTTCAGAAGATAGTGATACGCTTTTTCATACGTATGCTCATCCTTATTCTTTTTGTACTTACGGATGAGGAAGGCTGACATCCAGCGGTATCTCGTGAAATAAAGGACGACCGCGGCACCGGCAGCTACAGAGGCAAGGACCCATACCCATGTATAGCTGCGATCCGACGCCCCTGCAGCACCGGCAGAATCGGAACTTTCCTCTTCTTCCATCTGCTGAGGGTTTCCCATTTGATCTTCAGAGTTTTCATTGTCAGCACCCGCTGCAGGGTCTTCTCCATCCTCTGTTTCCACATCTGTATAGAAATCCGTGTTATTCGTAAAGCCCTGGGTCGGTTCAAAAGGAACCCAACCGATTTCAGGGAAGTACACCTCCACCCAGGAGTGGGCATTTCCACTCGTGACTTCATACACATTTTGCAGATCATCGCTTAGACCTGTTTCTCGGGTATCCATCCGCTCCCCACCTGTAAATCCTTTCACCCAACGGGCCGGGATACCTTCAGAGCGGAGCAGGACGACCATGGATGTAGAAAAGTTATCGCAATACCCCAGTTGGGATTCGAAGAGGAACTGGTCGACGTAATCCTCATTTTCTCCCGGAACCGGAACATCGGTCGTAGAATATTCGAAACCGTTGGCAGAAAAATAAGATTCGATCGCTTTGGCACGATCATATCGATTTTCCTCTCCAGCCACAATCTGACCGGCAAGATTTCTCACCCGGTCTGGCAGACTGTCGGGAAGCTGAAGGTACTTCTCACGGATTTCCGCCGGATCATCGTCCCCCGCTTGTCTTAACTGCTCATACTCAAAGGATGGGTATTCATAATTGGCGATATACTGGTTAACCTTTGCAGGTGAATCTCCTTTTATTGTATCCATCTCCCCTGTATTTTCATGGACCCGCAGTTCGTAATCATTCGGAAATCTGACAAGAGAGGACAACCCATAAGGATAGACAAGCTTACGGAAGGAGGCCTGGCTGGTCATTTCGATCATGACCGTTTGTTCCTCGACCTCCACTTCGTCTGAAAACGTTTCGTACGTGATATTTTCAGGATCCATCGTGGTCACCGGATTTTCCAATGTATCCTGCCAGCCTTTCCCTGTATACGTATCCTTCGATTCAATCCTCCAGTAGCGCTCGCCATCTGCTGTCGCCGTGAACACAGGGGTATCATCCTGAATGAAAGAGCCACCAAGACGGCTGTCGTTTTCCCCATACCCTACTTTTTGAACGGCTTCCCCGCCACCGTTTCCTCCAGGACCTGCACCTCCTGCAGCACTCTCAATGTATGGCACAGGGTCCGGCCATTGAGGGTCCAGCTTTGGGGAGGCATAGGCAGCTGCTGAAGAGAACAGGATGATGGCCAGAAGGGGAAGAGCCCATGCCTGTGCTTTCTGCAAACCTTTGAAAGATATGGACTCTTGATCCAATACTTTGGCGAAGCTCGACAAGCCAAGGGCAGCCATTCCGAGCACAAATGTCCTTACGATCGCCCACTTTCCGTCATACATCGTAAAGGTATCAACGACCGTGACATAGATCAAGGTCAATACAACGAAAAAGAACATCCGGCGGGCAACCACGAACCAGTAGTACAACAGATAGCTCATCAACCATAAAAGAATCAAGAACAATAGACTGCGAAAGAGCGGCGTCATCTGCCACCACTCCTGCGCCTGAATCATTTGAATGTTGAAAAGGATCTGCTCATAAACTACGGTGAACCAATCGCGTGAAAAAATACGTTCTGCGACATACAGTCCATCAATGATGAAAGCAAGCCCAAGCCCCTTCAACGGAATGGAGAGGTACCATGGAACCTGCAGAAAAGACACGAAGAAACAGAACGTCGCATAGATGAAAAATACGCGCACATCATTCGTATCGGAAATCTGTTCCATCGGGCGCATCCATTCACAGAATAAGAGAAATCCAATGATATAGAGTACTAACTTATAGATGAACGATTGGCGTTCTTCCATCATGTGTTCACCTCGAATTGTTGGTGCGTCAGCTGCTCCTCATTCAGGACATTGACGATGACGCCCTGACTCTTCAACTGCTTGACCGCCTGATGATCCTGGAACGCCATCTGTTTATGAGGGCGGACATAGAAAAAGACGACACGCTTGCTTCGTTTGGCCAGTTTACTGAGAGCCACCTGAATATCCTTATCCAAATAATGACTCACAATCATGAGGAGAACCCCGCTTGGAATCAATGACTTTTCACGCTCCAGCTGCTGGGCAAAAGGAATGCGCCCCACGGGGCGGATGCTCGCGAGGTGTCCCTGCATCCGTTGTTGGTGAGCATGGTCCTGATGGAATGGGAAGTACTGTCTCCCATCTCCAAGGGACATGAAAGAAAGCGGCGAGGAGTTTTTATGAAACTCTCTCATTAAAGAGGCCGTGAATTCAACGGCGCCTTCAAAACTCAACTCACTCATTTCCGGATGATAGACACCGTTCAGAAGCAGCATCATGTCGACACTTTTTTCCTGTTCAAATTCCTTTGTCATCATTTCATTCTTCTTCGCCGTCGTTTTCCAATCCACCCAGGCGAACCGGTCTCCCGGCATGTATTCACGCACACCTGTGACGATGTTCGTATTTTTTTCGTTCAACTTGAAGGAAGGGCTCGCCCCCTGTTCAAAACTGTAGACCCGGTCCTTCATTTTCACAGGTCTGACATAAGGAAAGACGAGAAGCTTGCTCTCTTCATGATAGACGTGCTCTTTCTTTACAAAACCGAAAAAATCCCCGGTTTTGATCCTCAAAGCCTTCAGCTTATGGTCCCCCCGAGGGACTTTTTCCAGACGATAGCGGTAGGTAATCGTCTTGCTGAACCATGGAAAAATGACTTTTTTCACTTTACGTGATTCATAAAAAGAAGTCGTTTTCGCCATATCTTTATATTTATCCAAGTGTTCGTCCACTTTCTTCAGGGAGTCAGGGAAATGTTCTTCGATAATGCAGTAGTAGATCGGAAAAGGAAATTTCCTTTTCAAATTCACTTCTACCTCGATGGTCTCACTCCCCATGGCCATTCGTTTCGACAGCTTCCGTTCCATTTTCCAATGATGGATCGGATAAATAAGGACCGCCGCCATATACAATAAGAATGGAAGGAACGCATAGAAGAGGAACCAGCTGACAAAACCACCCTGAAACATGGCATAAGAAAACAGGATTACAAATAACAGGGCTACGACAAGGCTCCTACCAATGATTCCAAGTTTCCGCCTCATTCACTAATGTTCCTCTTGACTGGAATGGAAGTGGAAGAAAGCAGATTGTCGATGATCAATTCGGCAGTCATCCCTTCGAACCTTGCTTCTGATGTTAGAATCATCCGGTGGGAAAGTACAAAAGGAGCCATAAACTGAACATCGTCAGGTACGATATAGTCACGATCATGAATGAAGGCATAGGCTTTAGCCGCTTTCATTAAGGCAATCGAACCACGGGGGCTGACGCCAAGGTAGATACCTTCATGATCTCGTGTTCCTGTAACAAGGTCGATGATATAACGGTTGACCGTCCGATCGACATAGACCTCTGCTACTTCTTTCTGCAGATTCACAAGCTCGTCCCTTGTCAGTACAGCAGAAATCTCCTCAATCGGATGTCCATTCGATGTCCTGGAAAGCATCTCCATTTCCTGTTTTGCCGTCGGGTAGCCCATCTTCATCTTAATGAGGAAACGGTCAAGCTGGGCTTCCGGGAGCGGATACGTCCCTTCGTACTCGATCGGGTTCTGCGTAGCCATAACGAAAAAAGGGTCGCTGAGCGGCACCGTATTCCCATCCACTGTAATGCTGGTCTCTTCCATCCCTTCCAGCAGCGCGGACTGGGTCTTTGGTGAAGTCCGGTTAATTTCATCGGCCAGGACGATATTCCCAAGTACTGGACCCGGTCTGAATTCGAACTCCATGTTTTTCGGATTATATATAGATACACCCGTCACATCAGAAGGAAGCAAATCCGGGGTGAATTGAATCCGTTTAAAGTCACAATCCAGAGATTTCGCTAATGTTTTCACAAGCATCGTCTTACCGACACCAGGAACGTCTTCTAAAAGGACATGTCCCTTCGCCAGCAGGGCGACAAGGCTCAACATCGCAGCCTCTTCCTTACCGATCATGACCTTCCTCATATTTTTAAGTACTTCCGATATTTTCGGTTGATACATAAATGTCTGCTGAGTCATTTGGTGTACCCCTTTCTCCCTAAAATACTATTTTTTCTGAAAAATCAAGCTCATTTTAACTATACTACATCGGATAGGCATGAACAAAGGTTGTGAACCATTGGATATTAAAGGAAATAGCTCCACTAAAGCTTTTGCAGACGCTAAAAAAATTTGTCGATAGAAGCGGAATAGTATTTTCATAAAATTCATGTTTTTTTAAAAAACAGTTAACTTTCAGGCCTTTTTATGGTATCTTCAATTTGAGCCATCTTAATTAAAGATATAAGAATTAAAAAGAGACGAAAGTTTGTATAGGTATAGGTGGCAGGGGGCCTCAGCGTTGAGCTGGGGCCTTAATTATGTAGAAATTTGTGAAAGCTTGAACAGCAAACCTGGCATTGAAATACTTTCCGGTGGTACCAGGTACGGGTTTACCGTTTTCTGTACCTGGTACCAGAAAAATGGCTACCAGAAAACACAACAGAACAAAAAAACCCTTTCACTCGGAATAGACCGGGCAAAAGGGGAGACGTGTTTATGCTTTTTCGTTATTAAAGTACATAAGCGGGCGCTTTCCAAGCCCTCTGAGATTATCCGAGTAGGTCAATATCTCAGGGTTTCTGGCTTGCAATAGATCGTTAATCCCTTTGACCGTGTGATTTCTAAATCCTCCACTTTCTTCCTCAACCGCTGATGATTCAATAAAAAGATGATTGGAATGTTCGAATAAAATTTCAATAACTTCCTCATATTGATCGAAATGATGTAGGACACTCAATGCCAGAACGACATCAAACGTTTTCTCCTTACACAATTCCTTTAATTCGTCTACCTCCACACGCCTGTTCATGAGGGTTACCTTTTGATTTTCATTCAGCTCCCAAATCTTCCTGGCTTCTTCTTTCTCTTCAATCATTGTTACAGGGACGTTAAAATCTTCTGCTATCCGGTAGGAAAAGTAGCCATTGTTCGCCCCGAGGTCAAGGACTGTAAAAGGTGCTTCCCATTCCTTCATCTTTTCCTTTACTTTTTCATATCTATGCGAACACTCTCTTTGACCCTTTTTGACAAGCTTTCCTTTCACCCATAAATCTTGGTACATACTTACATTCCCCCTAATAAATTCATCCATTTTTTCCTGAGTTACTCAAACCATACAATCAACCTTCATTCGGCATCATCACTCCCAGATTCTCCTGATTTTGGTAGGATGCCATATTTCTCTGCTTTCTCTCTCCCAGTTGCTTCGAAATAATAACGAAACACCTTGCGAGCTGCTTGCAGACTATATGTGCCATTTTTCACTTGCTCCCATTGATCAATATGACGAATATCAATCACCCGTTCCCATTCGGGCTGCAGTTTGACATTCAAATGGGTCTGACCGAGGACGCCTAAGGCAGCAAGTCGATGCTGTCCGCCTGTGACTGTAAAGCGGTAATCCTCTCCATTTCTCAGAAAATGCCCCCGAATATATCCATCCTTGTGATCCATTGGCTGATACCCACAATCAAGCATCTTATGATAAAGAGACAGGATTCTTTCAAACTCCTTTTTAATGTATGTGTCAGAGTTGGGGCCGAAGTGCTGATTATGCAATAACCTCACTTTAAGCGAATGGTTCCAGGGAAGGGGCAGCCATGGTGTCGAGTGCTGCTTGGGTTTATATTCTTCTTCACACAAGAAACATTCAAATGTGGAACGCGGCTGATATTTGTCATAATACTCCTTTAAAATAGAGCTGGAGTATTCGAGGTCAGGGTTTCTCCTGTATTCTCTTAACAGGGCGCAGAAATAATGCCACCCTTCTTTTGTATAAGTGAACCCCTGCCAGTCGCAGCACTTGTTCAAAGGAACATTCACAATCTCCGAAAAACTCTCTAATCCATTCATTCCCGTAGGAACAGTCACATCCATCCCCCCTTCTGCGCACTCATCTTTTTAAGAGAATCCGCTTAAGGTTCCCCTTTCTGCTTGACTTGTCGGTTGATCTCCACCCATTGCGGATGCCGTTTAAAAACTTCCAGCAAATCTTGAAAGGTAAACGTTGGATTCACTGGATACAGACTCTCGAGTATTTTGGAGACTAACTGGAAATCCTCCGGTGTATCCACCGTCCACCGATGTTGGCTTTCGTCCTTATCGTGCAAAACCTGTGCAACCGCTGCCGGTCCGACCCTTTTCACAATAAAAGGGGTCACATGCTCCAGGTCATGCGGAGAATTGGCATTCATGTAGGCATCTTTTAAAACTTCATAAGTGAAAACTTCCGTATCCAGCCCCCTTGGATACGATCTGGTTCTTGTGTTCGACACATACAAGTATTGGGGGTAATGATCCAGAAAATGTGTGATCACCTTATCAATGACCTCTGGATCAATGAGTGGACAATCCGCGGTCAGTCTAACCACAACATCTGCCTTATAATGCTCACACGTCTCATAGAAACGACCGAGTACATCGTTCTCAGAGCCACGGAATGTATCTATCTGCAGTCTTTTACAAAGGTCAATGATCGGATCATCCAATCCCTTCCTTGAAGTACTGACTACAAGCTGGTCGATTTTTTTTGAACGCTTCATCCTTTCCAATTGGTACTCTAACAAGGGTTTTCCATTGACTTGTTTCAGTACTTTTCCCGGGAGCCTTGTCGACCCCATTCGTGCTTGAACAATGGCCATGACTTTCATGTTTCCACCTCATTCATTATCCAATAAGGTCCCATGACATCGGTGTACCTCTTCGCACATCCTGATTCACTTTTTTTCCAAGAAATTTTTCATAATACTTAGGTGGCAAGCCATATCCGGGCCGTATGGATCGCAGGTTATCTTCCGTCAAAGTGTCCCCTGCCTTTAAGTTCTCCGTAATGTATAAGGAACGCCGGTATTGACCAGACGCTTTTTCATTTTTGGTCGGGCCGTACTTCACCTTTCCAAGAGCCTGCCAAGCTCGCTCTGTTTCTTCAACTAATCGTTTCATTTCTTCAGGTTCCAACGAGAACTGGGCGTCCACCCCTCCATCCGCCCGCGACAAGGTAAAGTGTTTTTCCACCAATGTCGCTCCCAAGGCCACACTTGCTACAGCGACACCTGTTCCGAGGGTATGATCAGACAATCCCACCTGGCAATTAAAAAGGTCGCGCATGTGCGGGATTGTTGCAATGTTCGAATTCTCAGGAGTGGCCGGGTAGCTGCTCGTGCACTTCAGCAGGATCAGGTCCTTTCCTCCAGCTTCCCTGAAGGCCTCCACCATTTCCGTCATTTCTCCGGCCGTCGCCATCCCGGTCGAAATAATGACGGGCTTTCCTGTTTTAGCCACTTTACGAATCAAGGGAAGGTCAGTATTTTCAAAAGAAGCGATTTTATAAAGGGGAACGTGAAGACTTTCTAAAAAGTCTACAGAGGTTTCATCGAAAGGTGTGCTGAAGCCGATCATTCCAAGCTCGCGGCAGCGTTTAAAAATCTGCGCATGCCATTCCCACGGGGTGTGGGCCTCTTTGTATAAATCATAGAGATTCTTCCCTTTCCAGAGACTTTTAGAATCGGAGATTTGGAATTCCTCTCCCTTATGATCCAACGTCATCGTATCAGCCGTGTAGGTTTGTATTTTCAAAGCATGAGCTCCTGTTTCCGCCGCTTTATCAACAATTTCAAGTGCCCTTTCCAACGATTGATTATGATTGCCGGACATCTCTGCAATGATGAACGGGTGATGAGCAGGTCCGATTTTATGCTCCTGGACTTTGATTTCCATTTCCCCACCTCCGGGCTAAGGCGTCTCTTGCCGCCATCCACTTTTTCTTGAACAACCCCATCAGAATGACATCAACCAGCTCTTCTTCTCTTTTCAACTGGTGCCGGAGACACCCCTCCTGAACAAAACCGAGTTTCCTATGATAGCGAACGCTCGCTTCATTTACGGACAGCACTTCTGCACAAACTTTTCTAAGGTCATAGTTTTCAAAAATATAATCGAGAGCCAATCTTCCCATTGTCGTTCCTGAACCTTTGGGAGCGTCCGGATCGCCGATGTAGAACCCCCACTCACACGTCCCATTCTCCTCGTTAATGTTCGTAAAACGAACGACTCCCAATGGACGGTCTTTGTGAAGGAACAGTTTGGAAACAGAAGAAGGATTCTTCTGATCATGTTCAAACCAATCCACATGATCTTCCCATGGAATGACCTTTTCGTTATACATATGCTTACGAATGTGTTCGGCATTACGCCATTTCCAAATGACTGGCAGATCTTCCTTTTCTATCGTACGCAAGCGAAAGTCAGTCATGTACATCTCCACCCAACATATACTTAGAAACCAATAATGGTTGATGATTTTTCATAATACTCTTAACAGCACTCCAAACATTCAATAAACGTTGTCGATCCTGCATAAGCTTATCGAGATCATGATATAGATTTTCCGTACGGACATCTCTGCTTTTACCCACATAGTAGATGGCTTGTTCCTCGATCAAAGATGATATGATCTCCGTCTGATTGGGTGCTGTTTCAATGATGACGGATGGAAGATGCATGTAGCACCGCTCCCAAATCGAGCTGCCACCCGCTCCAATTGCCAGGTCTCCTTTTTCCATGAGGGTCGCGATATCTTTCGTTTGTATATGCAAATCCACCCACTTTTTCCCCTGACAGAAGGTTCGAACCTCATCTTTATGAGGGTTGGAATTTCCGATGACAGCATCTACTTGGAGTGGAGCTTTTAGGCTCTCGATTGCTTTTAACGCTTTCATCGTTTCATTCGTAGGATCACTCCCCCCGAACGAGACAAGAATTCGATGAACCGATCCGTCCCAAACGTCTTTTTTCTGCTTCTGGATAAACTCACTTCTTAGAAGAGTGTAACGCGGTCCGAGCAAGAGCTTCGTCTGTTTCGAAAGAAGTCCCCCATACCTTTGTTCCATATCCCGGTACAAATTCTGATCCAGCAGTACATCACAAGCATGCGGACGATCAGCCAGGTCATCGATCACCATCAATTTGCGCACAAAAGGTGCGACTGCCCGTTCCCACCGGGCATCCAAACCATAATGATCAACCACCATCCAATCGATCACGGTGTTTTCTTCCAATATCTGTATGACCTGGTCAACCTCATTTTTCCAGTCAAAAACTTCTTCTTGTATTTCATATACGGGGTAGCCTTGTTTTCGGATGAATGAGATGAGGTCACCGGGCCTTTTTCTACAAATAAAAAAAGAAGCCGCCCCGAGTTCCTGCAATTCATCAGCGAGGGTGAGGCATCTCATTACATGGCCTGTGCCCCATTCAGATGAAGCGTCTACTCTGAATCCGACCTTCATCCTTGATCACCTGAATGGGCAGCATAATATGACGTCACTTTTTGGACAGCGTGAGTAACGTCCGTCACATCCTTTTTTGTCATGCTAGAAAACAGCGGAAGACTGATGATTTTCTCATAGACCTGTTCAGCCACCGGGCACATGCCCCTCGTATATCCACGCTCCTTGTAATAGGGCTGTGTATGCACAGGCATATAATGGACATTCACACCGATATTTTCAGCCCGGAGCGCTTCAAATACTTCTTTCCTCTTCGTCTTGAGTCGCCCTTCCAGCCGGAGGACATATAAGTGATAAGAGGAGTCTGAACCAGGGAGTTGTTTAGGGATTTCTACATGGTCCATCCCCTGGAAGGCCTTGTTATAGAGATTCACATATTCCCGCCGTTTCAAAATAAATCGATCCAGCTTTTGAAGCTGACTCACGCCTAGAGCAGCCTGGATATCCGTCATCCGGTAGTTGTAGCCAAGAAATTGCATTTCATATTCCCATGGATGACGTTTTTCGAAAAGCTGAGCAGGATCCCGGGTAATGCCATGGGTGCGGAACATCATCAACTGTTCATAATAGGTGCGGTTGTTTGTTGTGATCACACCGCCTTCCCCTGTGGTCATATGTTTAACCGGATGAAAGCTGAACATCGTCATATCACTGTAAGAACCTGTTCGTTCCCCTTTGTATTCCGCCCCGATGGCATGAGCTGCATCTTCGATTACTACGAGTCCATGCTTGTCAGCAATCGCCTGGATCTTTTCATAATCGGCCGGTTGACCGGTAAAGTCGACGGGAATAATCGCTTTCGTTTTCGATGTCACTAAAGTTTCAACCGAGGCCGGATCAATGTTGTACGTTTCCGGATCCACATCCGCAAACACCGGCTTACCGCCTGCATACCATACACAGTTTGCGCTGGCGACAAATGTCAGCGGTGTTGTGATCACTTCATCTCCCTTTCCGATCCCCGCTGCAAAACAGGCCGCGTGTAAAGCCGCCGTTCCATTTGAGAACGCCACCGCATAAGCAGCGCCTACATAATCAGCGACTCCTTTTTCAAACGCTTGGATCGCCGGACCTGTCGTCAAATAGTCGCTCTTCAATGTATCGATCACGGCTTTGACATCCTGATCATCAATGGACTGCTTCCCATACGGAAGCAGCGAATCTCGTACAGGATCCCCTCCGAAAATCGCTAACTTTTTCCCCACACGCTGTGACTCCTTTATATTAATTTCGTTTGATCGATCCATTCTTCCGTTTTGCGAATGCCCTCTTCCAAGGATGTCGCCGGTTCCCAGCCAAGCAGCCGTTTGGCCTTGCGATAATCACAAAGCAGCTTCGGAATCTCACTTTGCGGATGAATATGTTCGACGTGAGTAATCCGGCTTGGATCTCCTGCGATCTGTTCCGCCAGTTCATTAATGGAAATGTCCCTGCCTAAACCAGCATTGACGATTTCTCCATTCACCTCATCCTGATAGCCAGCCTGAATGACGAAGCGGGCACAATCCTCAACATATAATAGGTCCCGCGTCTGCTTTCCATCCCCATAGATTTGTAAAGGAAGCCCGTTGAGTTTATTTTTAATGAAAATCGCAACAACCCCGCCTTCCCCGCCCGTTTTTTGGAACGGACCATACGTATTGAATGGACGAATTACAGTGACAGGCAGACCGTATGCATAAAAGTATGACAAAACCATATTTTCCGCAGCGATCTTCGCCCCCGCATATGGTGATGCCGGTTTGATAGGATCCTTTTCTGATATCCCTGCTTCATCTTCCGCCCGGTCATACACCATGCACGTACTCATGAACACCATTTTGACACGGTGCTTCCGACACTGCTCGAGCAGGTAAAACGTCCCCACTGTATCATTGTTGAACGTCGTTTCCGGATCATCGATGCTGTCCTGGACATTGATACTTGCAGCCAGGTGATAACAAAGGTCTATCCCCGGATAGAACAAGCTTTCTACTGTTTTTTCATCTTTGATATCACCATGAATGAACGCTTTGAAATTTTTGTGAACCAAAAGTTCATCGATGTTTTCAATTCTTCCATTCGACAGGTCGTCGAGCACCCATACATTGTGCTGCTCATCTAATAGTTTCTTCACGACCCAGCGCCCGATAAAGCCGGCGCCTCCGGTTACAAGAATATTCACAGACATAGGCCTCCCTTTTATTCCCATACTTATTTTCCTTCAGAAGCGAATATTCTTTTTTCGCGATCTGCCAACACCTTCCGATTTTGGATAACCGATGTTTCAAGGGTTCTGCCAAATTCTCCATCTGCATCCTTATCCATCATATTCAGTAAAATGAATTCCAAGAATCACTTTACCCTCTTCTGTCGAAGAACCAGGGCACGGGACTCCCTTAGGAATCCCCCTTCACACTCGGTTAAATCAAGTTTTGGCTTCTCAGTAATTCAAATAGATCCTGTTTAGAGATTGGATGTAAGCCTGAAGAACTGTAGGTTCCAGGTGATGCCTTCCTGGCATTTTGATAGGTAACTGTTGGATTGGAGTAAAAAGGAATGACATACATATCCGGCATTTCCCATGCGGTCAAAGACTCCTCATGAGTCATGAGTTCTTCATACATTTTCTCCCCTGGTCGCAAGCCGATTTCCTCAATCCTGATATCCTGTGGGTTTTTATTTTCCTGCTGACACGTCTCCTGAATAACCACCTGGGCAAGGTCATCCAAAGAAATAATCGGCATCTTCAACACAAAGACTTCGCCGCCCTTCGCTTCTTTCAATGCTTGAATTGTGAGAGAGGTCGCCTGTTCCAATGTCATCATAAAACGGGTCATCCCCCGATCCGTGACGGTGATTTTTTCATGCTCCATGATTTGCTTCTTAAATAGGGGAATGACGGAACCGCGAGATCCCATGACGTTACCAAAGCGGACACTTGCAAATACAGTCTCCCCCTGGGTCTTAGTCAGTTCGGCTGCTGAGATCAACCGCTCCCCCGCCAGTTTCGTCGCACCATACGTATTCGTAGGAGATATCGCTTTGTCCGTACTCGTAAAAACGACTTTCTTCACTTTTTGAGCAAAAGCCGCACGGACGACATTATTGGTCCCGTAGATGTTCGTGAGAACCGCTTCAAAGGGATTATATTCACAGGAAGGGACATGTTTCATCGCCGCCAGATGGAAAACATAATCGATGCCGTGCATGGCCGTCTGAACCCGATCATAGTCTCTGACATCGCCAATAAAATATTGGACATCCTCTCTTCCTCCCAATCGGTGCTGCATTTCATGCTGCTTATGTTCATCTCTGCTGAACACTCGGATAAGCTTCGGTGATTCCCTAAGCAGGGTTTCAACAATACTCTCACCGATTGTCCCTGTACCTCCGATGACTAAAATTTTCCTATCCTTAAAATACACGCCCACTCTTTCCTTCCTTCTTTTAATCTTGTCTTCCGCCTACCAATCATAGATAGGCCATCTATTTAACAAGCTGTCTAATATATATATTCAGAAATGAACATAGGGTGAAAATAATAGATAGGTACCTATAAAAGCCTTTTTTAAGCGCTCTACAATAGAAAAAGCCTTGATTAACCCATCCTTATTGCTGGCGGATGGATTGAATCAAAGCTTTCAGTAAGGGAGTGGATGACACTTCCTTTCCTATATAGAAGGAGGAACGGACGGCGGTGCTTTTCTTTTCAACGGAAGACCTGCCTCTGACATATCGTAAGAGTTCTTCAACAAGGGATTCCGCTGTAGAAAAGACATCTACCGGCAGTTTCGATATATAATCCGTTAAACCTGATTGAGAGAGTTTCCACACAAACGGTTTTTTTTCTGCCAGAAGAGCTTCAAGCACGACCGTCGATTCGTATGTGACCACCGCATCCACATGGGACAGCGTCTCATAAAGGGACTGCCTCCGTAATAGATGGATCCTTTCACAGTCTTCATACTTCTTAAAAAATTTAATCCCCTTCTGGGTTCTGACATACACATCAAGATCCGGGGCTTTCTCTATTAAATGGTCGAGGATTTTCATCGTTGTTGCTTTATCTGTATGGTGATCGATGACCATCACTTTTCGCCTATGATCTGTCGCTCTTCTATCACCGCTGGATGTTGAATGAGCGAGTCGCTTGTATCGATTCCATTCATCAAAACGAGGATGACCAATAATAGGAACGGCCGTATGCTCAACGCCCCTGCGTTCATAAAAGAGTTGTTCATACCTCCCATACACCGCTTGGTAATTAGCAATTTTGGGTACATAGCCGAATGGAGAAATGATTGACCCGTGCTGGAGACAGAGCGTAGGGATGCCCCTCTGTCTTGCGACCAGCGCCATCACCCGGGTATCCATGCTGTTCGTTTCTCCCAACACAGCCAACGATAAATTCTTCCCGCTAAAAAAATCCTCAAAAGCATCGATATACTGCATGATGGCAGGCAGCTGTTTTTTGAGTTCCCCCGTAAAAGGGGCGCTCCGGGACAGCTGATCCCCCCTCCTCTACTCCTCTCTTTCCGTTTTCTTATTCCTAAATATTGATCCAGTCCCTCAGTAACCGCCCCTGGGATCAACGTCTGCTTTACGTTTTTCTTATCGCTGATCAGCAGAATCATATGTGAAGGAGCAACGAGATTACGAAACGTAGCATAGGGAATTCTTAAAAACTTATCATAAAACACGACATCACCCTGATGCCGAACCGGCTCATAGGTAGGTAAATAACCTTCAAACTGCGACTGAACCTTGTCCGCTTCGAGCAAAGGATAAGAAGAACCGTTTCCTTTACAGTCTATCTCCAGCCTTTTTTGAACAAATGTATAGAAGGGAACGCATAAAGCTATAGGAATTCCGCGGTACACCCAATCTTTATGAGCCTCCAGAAACTCAAAATACAGCAACCAAAAAATTCTTTCGAAGCTGTTCATGTTTTTCTCTCTTCCGGTGAAAGAAGATATAAACGATCAGCAAGCTCGTTTACTTTCACCACCACTTCTTTCCCTTCTATTTCACCCACTTGCTTAAAAAAAGAGAGCACTTCTCCCTTCGTCAAACCAGGAAATAGATGACGGATCTTTTTCCTCCGGTCTTTTGGGTACCGGTGAGAGACGACTGAGACTTTCGTTCCTTCTAAGATACCCTTTTCTTCCAAGTGGGCCAAAATCCGCTCACAGGCATTTGCTCCTGCACCCATGGCATACCAGGATTCCAGCAGTGGAGAAGGTTCCTTCTGACAGCAGGATTGCTGAAGCTGATGGTTTAACTTCCCCTTCAGTTCATCGATGTGACCGGTCCGTGTACTCACTTCCTGCGTTACGGGGACATCAAATGCACGAGAGCTCGTTGGTTCATACGAAAACACCGGACGGTCCAAAAGGTAGGCCTCTATTCCTGTCGTACATCCGTTATGAATCAGCGCTTCTGACCCGAGAAGCCAGGGAATGACGGCTCCCTCCTTCTTCACCACCACACCCTTTATCCCTTTTAGATCTTCATAATAACTCCTGTCTCTCTCGGCCGGATGGGGACGGACGATGATCGTCACATCAGGAAATTCACCGGCTAATTCCCGGATCATATGAATGAATGCATGGTAGAGCTTACGAATGTATTCACCGTTCGGAGACAATCCATCTTCCTTTTTTCCTTTGATTGTGTTGTAGATGGAGAAACGCGTATTAACAAGGATGTATCGTCCGTATGCTCTCACCAGGCGATCCGTTTGTTCGCGATACAATTCCCGGTATTTTTCCGTTAGAAGATCGAATCTGGGGTTCCCAGTGACCGAATACTTTCCTCTCATTTCCGGATATGTCATTCTGATGTGCTCTGCCTGAGTGTTTCCCCAGCAATATACATGGTCGATGGAAGAAAGAAGCTGCCGATTCATCCGTGTGCGCAAATAGAGTTCGGCATTAGCGTATATAAAACCTTCCTCATCAAGATTTACAATATAATGCCCGTTCTGCTTCACAGGAACGACCACCCGCTTCATCGCCCCTCTCGGATAACCTTTGCATAAGAAAGCACCTTTGGGATATACATTCGCCGCTTCTTCTACTTTACTGTGCTCCCCAATAATCACGGTATACCCTCTCTGAAGTGCATAATGAGCCAACAACATTTTCCCTTCCAGTTCCCTCGACTTAACTTCGATTGGAATATACAAACACAAATGAATCACCCCAGGGTTCTACTTTGTCATCTTCTCAATCAAATTCATTAATCTCTGGATCGAGTTGCGGTAAGGGTAGGCTTGCGCAAGGAATTTATTCGTCTTTCGTAACACTTTCGCTTCATAATCGCCATCATTAAAATAATTGTGGACCAATCGCGCTAATCCCGTGGCGTCTTTATGAGTCATAGCTGCCAACGAGTCATAGTAGCCGGAATAAAAGTCTGTGGAAGTATCTAAAAAGAAGACCGGTTTCCCCGCCAGCATAGCTTCCAGTCCGACTGTGGAGAAATAAGAAACGACCACATCCACATGAGGAAGCAGCTCGTATAAATGATATGGCGACGAGCGGGCTGATAAAAACTGTTCGCTTAGCGGGTGATCAACCCTCAACGGAAAGTCCTTGATGATGACTTGATATTCACCATCTTTCTCCAGCTGGCTCAACAGCTTTCTCCAGTCCTTGATATTGGTCGTACCTCTGACAATCAGTAAAATAGTCTTCTTGGTAAAATCGAATCCTAAACGTTTCTCCACTTCTTCGCGGGTGAACGTAGTAGATTGAGACCCCGGATCAAACCTTGGGTGGCCAACAATTTCAACACTACTTTCAGAAACACCGATATTCTTAAACCATTCGACGTCCAACGTCCCGTACACGGCGTCGACATCCGCGACTTTCGGCATATAGCCATGTTCACTGCCTATGATTCCATGCTGCATACAAATCGTTGGGATATTCCATTCTGCAGCTACGATCGCCATCGTCCTGCTTTGGAAATAATGAGTGGATGAAAAAATAATGCAGCCGATTTCCACCTGTTTGAACAAATGATGAGATTCAACAATCCGGTGGCAGATTTCACTGATTTGATGATTGAAAAATGATGGAAAGGAAGGATCAGAAACCAAAGGGTGATTCATGTGTTTCTTGATCAAAGCGTCCGCTTCAGCCTGAAGGGAAGCGACGTCTTCCTGTATATCTTTACTATAATCACTGAGGATGACTACTTGACTGCTGAATGGCCCTGACCCTTTCTTTCCTTTCAAAACCTTCTCTGCTCCAGGCCCATTTTCGTCACGTATTCCATCTTGTATAAGAACCGCATCTCCTGGAGGGAAATGCGTTTGTATGACATCCGGTGGAAAACGAAGAAGATTCGCAGCATTATATAAAGCAATTTTTCCCTTTCTTCGATCTTTATTCTGATTCTGAATGGAATGCAAAGATTTAAAAGTCGTGAAGAGATGTTGAAATTCCCCCTTATCCTTCACTTTAGAATACAATTGTTTCGAAAATCTCCTTGTACCCAATCCTTCCAAAAGGGCTTTATTTTCCCTGAACAGACTTCTGAAGTGACATAAATAAGGAAGAGAGATGCCATAATACTTCAGATCTTTGAACATATGAATGAAATCATAGTAGAGGGACCAGAAGTTTTGCGACTGTCTATTCATAACATCCTCCTCAGTTTTTAATCGAGTCTACCAACGCCCTCAACTTTTTACTGCTGATGCTCGTTGGGTGTATATAGTGGCCTTTTAAAAAAGCCTCTCGTTCTTTCTCCCAGCCTGAGTTCAATCCCTCCATAACCTGATGAACCAATGTCACTGGATCCATATGAAAATTCCGTTCAATGTCTTTAAAATAACCGGTTGAACTTGGTTTAAGACTTTCAAGCGGCCATAAGTAGACAGGTTTCCCTGCAATCATAGCTTCTAATGCGAGGGTCGATTCATAACTGACGACAGCATCAACATTGTTTAACAACTCATACAAATGCAAACCGTCAGCAGACTTCAATTGCGGAAACTTCTCTTTCAAGGCCAGCGTTTTTGGACTGTTTTTCTGCTTCCCATTTCGCTCCTTGATGATAATGTTCACATCTTCTCTTTTAGTAAGTAAACTCAATACTCTTTCAGTGAATGATGTCTCTAAGTGATGGATGACCACTAACACGCATTTCTTATTTTTATCAAGGCCGAAATGACTGCACAACTTCGATCGATTGAAAGATTTCTTTTGAATCATTTCATCGAAGCGTGGATGACCGACTGCATTTACCAGTGCTTCCGGGACTCCTCTCTTCTTATACCAGTCAACTTCCCACTGTCCATAGACAGCCTGCCTTGAAGACACTTTAGGCAGATAGCCGAACTCAAGCATAATCACTCCATGCTGGAGACATATGGTGGGAACTCCATGTAAAGAAGCGATGAGCGACATCACTCTCGTATCACTGCTGTTGGTCGTACCAAGAACCAGACAGGAGACAGCATTCTTTTCAAAAAAATTTTTCGCCGCAAGAATTTGTCTCATCATTCTAGGGATTTGATCAACGAAATGGTTTTGGAAGGATTTGTTGCTAAAGATCGGATGTTGTTTAAATGATTGAAAATACTTCGTCGCTTTCCTTTGATAAGCCTGCGTTGAACGCTGTTGGATGCTCTGATATTTTTCGAGACTGTCTACAGAAATCGACTCCACTGAAGTTTCCGTGGTTTTCCATTTCAGAAGCAGTGTATTTTCCACACCAAAGTCAGCTTTCAACAATGCATTCGGGTAGCGGAGAACCGTATCATAAAAGACGACCTTTCCTCCTGTATATTTTTTTTCACCCTTGAACCTGGAAAAGAGGCGGTCGAATTTAATTTGCAGATTCTTCTCTGCGGTGAGTTTCGCCTTCAATTGTGTTTCCGGGTTCTCTAAGACTTTTTCGAGTTCTTTATTTTCATTGATTAGGAGATAATAAGGACAAATGAAAGGGAACGGGACACCGAGATAGGAAAGATTTTGAAAGTCGTGCATAAAGTCCAGGCAGGATTCCCAATAATGTTTTTCGTATGTGTTCATTCAATCACTGACCTCCCAATCACGAAATCTCATTCCCAACCATATTATGTCATCCGCCCCCAGAAAATTAATAAAAGGAAGGCTTTGTTAAAGTTTAGTGTTGATATTACTGCAAAAAAGGAACTTCCAATATTATGGAAGTTCCTTTTTTTATATTTGGCTTATTCAACTAAAGCTCCCGTTTGTGGAAGACTCAGCTTCGAGATGTTTGTGTGATTCTAGGGGGCTCCGGGAAAAGGTTCGCTTTCCATGGGGCGGGCGGTGAGCCTCCTCAGGCTACGCCTTCCGGGGTCTCACCTGTCCCACACGTCCCATAGGAGTCTCACCATTTCCCTCCACCCCCTTTCCCTTATAAGTGTCTCGAAGCCACTTTAAAAAGGGTGAGCTTGAATGGTTGAGGTTCGAACATCAGTATGGATTCGTAAGTTTACAATTCTTCTCCCCTAGGCAGGCAGATCGTGCGTAGTATCAAGCATTTGCGTATGCTAAACGTTCATGGGATAGAGATTATATCATTCACTTCTCTTACCCATACAAGCTGATTTTTTAAGTAGTGGTTTCGAGACACTTATATGGCAAAGGGGCGGAGGGGAATGGCGAGACTCCTGCGGGAAGAGAGTGCTTGGTGAGACCCCGCAGGACGTAGTCCGAGGAGGCTCACCGCGCTCCCGCGGAAAGCGAGTCATTCCCCGCAGCCCCTATTCACCACACAGAAGTCTCGAAATCAAGTCTTCAACAATCCTGCCATTTAGCTTAAGACTCCGTTTCGAAATAATAATCCAACAAGATTCAATGGTTGGATCGTGAAAGGAGATCATCTAAAGGTTTTGACACTTTGAAATAAATTCGCTTTTACCATCCTACCATTCATTGTCACTTCCATCCGTGGATGCAAATATCAACACTGAACTTTAACAGAGCCTAAAGGAAAAAGCCAGGGATTGTCTCCCTGGCTTTTTCCTTTATTCGTATTCTTTTTCTATCTCCCTCGTACTCCTGACCGTATCGATCGGCCGGACATAATTCTCAATTTCTTTACGTTTCGGTTCAAGCTTCGGAGGCAGAGCCAATTTTTCCCCAAGGGTTTCGTATGGCTCATCCCCCATGAATCCAGGACCGTCTGTTGCCCACTCAAACAAAATTTGAGGAGCTACTTTTGCATACAGGGAAGCGAAATAATGGCGGTCGACCAACCCTGAATTCCGTAGTCCAACCTTCGTTAACCGGTCGATCCACGCATTTAGCGATTCTTGATCTTCTACCCTGAATGCCGCATGGTGCACTGTACCATATCCTTGGCGGGCAGGCGGCAGAATGGCATTATATTCAACGATGACAGAAGCACCGTTTCCCCCTTCCCCGACTTCGAAGAGTGTGAAGGCTCCCTCTTCCTTCACTTCCTTGAAGTTCATGACTTTCTCAAGCATTTCCTTGAAGTATTGTTTATTGTCGACTCTCACATGCAAAGGACCAAGACCCCTGATGGCATACTCTAAAGGAACCGGCCCTTTCTGCCATGGGGTGCCGGCAGCTACTCCATCATCCCCTTCATCAGATACAAGCTCATACGATTGGTCATCGAAGTCGACGAAAGGAAGAACCTTTTTGCCCAACCGCTGCTGGATTCCTTTATGGCTGACTTCCAATCGGTCGAATCTTTTTACCCAGTAATCCAGAGCTTTATCACTCGGAACGCGGAATGATGTTTTTGCAATTTCATTCGTTCCATGAGAACCCTTTGGAATTCCGGGAAAATCAAAGAAAGTCATATCGGTTCCTGGATTTCCTTCATCATCCGCAAAGAACAAATGATACGTTTCGATATCATCCTGATTGACCGTCTTTTTGACCAGGCGCATCCCAAGGACATAAGTGAAAAAATCATAGTTTTTCTCTGCACTGCTTGTTATAGCGGTTACGTGGTGAATCCCCTTCAGTTCATTCATCTGTTTGCTGCCTCCCTATCTATTTTCTGTCCGTATATTTATCTCAGTTTCAAGATAAATATAATACATCTCCTATGTCTTGTCAATTTATTGAGTTCATACAAACGCTGCTTGGCTCATACTTTTCTGTAGAGGGAAGCCGTCTTTTGGGCAGGCTCTTCCATAACAAAGGAGGTAGTAGGAACATGGAAACATTCTTCGTGATCTTCAACATGGTTCTTATTTTTGCTCTTATTTTCTTCCTCATCCGTATGCAGCAAAAACATGTGTCATTCAGTAAGCGTGTCTTTGCTGGACTTGGGCTTGGGGTGCTGTTAGGTGTGTACTTGCAACTCGCTTTTGGAACGGAGTCCACGGTCACTCAGCAGACAACAGATTGGTACAACATAGCAGGGCGTGGATATGTACGCCTGCTTATGATGATTGTCATCCCTTTAATCATGGTGTCGATCATCCAATCCATCATCAATCTCGAAAAAACCTCGCAAGTTGGAAAAATCTCTGTCTGGATCATCGGTATCCTCGTCGGTACAACAGCCATCGCCGCGCTTGTGGGGATCGGCAGCTCCTTTATTTTTGATTTGAATGCCACGGAAATCGAAGCCGGTCAAGCAGAAGAAAGTCGGGGGATCTATTTAGAAGAACGTCTGACCGATGTTCAGGATATGTCCACCCCGCAAAAAATTCTCGAATTCATCCCTGCGAACCCATTCCTTGATATGACAGGCGATCGTGCCACATCTACCATTGCTGTGGTCATCTTCTCTGCAATCATCGGCATGGCTGTGCTTGGCGTGCGTCGTAAACAGCCGGAACAAGCGGAAATGTTCGTCAAAATCGTCCACTCCTTTTACACAATCGTCATGCGCATCGTCACCATCGTCCTCCGCCTTACCCCTATCGGCATTCTGGGACTGATGGCGGTCACCGTAGCTAAAACCGATGTAGCCGGAATCCTTGAACTAGGTAAATTTGTTCTCGCATCTTATGTTGCCTTAGGTGTCATGTTTATCCTACACCTTGTCTTGATCGGAGTATTCGGCTTGAATCCTTTCACCTATTTACGTAAGGTACTGCCCGTTCTCAGCTTTGCTTTCACTTCAAGGTCCAGTGCAGGAACGATCCCGTTGAATATTTCTGCCCAGAAAAACAGCCTCGGAGTTGAAGAAGGAGTCGCAAACATGTCGGCTTCTTTCGGTGCCACCATCGGTCAGAACGGATGTGCCGGCATCTACCCGGCCATGCTCGCGGTCATGATTGCCCCTTCTGTAGGTATCGACCCGTTAAGCCCCGGTTTCCTGATCCAACTTGTACTGATTGTGGCCATCAGCTCGTTTGGAGTCGCCGGTGTCGGAGGAGGAGCAACGTTCGCAGCATTAATCGTTCTTTCATCCATGAACCTCCCTGTAGCTCTAGCCGGATTGCTTATATCCGTAGAACCCTTGATTGACATGGGACGGACAGCCTTGAATGTGAATGGTGCAATGACCTCAGGAACATTGACCTCACGTGTCATGAAGACATTGAACATCGAACGGTTTAACGATAAAAAAGCAGTCGAAAAAGATATCGCTTTATAATCCAAAAAAGGCCTGCCCAACTAAGGGGAGGCCTTTTCATCTACTGTGCAGTATTCACATCATTCATACCATCCTGATTTCCGATCTGCCATGTCCCTAAACGACGTGGATCTCCTCCACCGAACATCTGAATAACATCACCGTTCGTGCGGATGCCTAGCCCTTGAATTCCACCGTAAAAGACAGGGGAGTCATGTTCAATGACAGAGTAACCTTTCAAATCCCTCAACCGGGCGATCGGCTGCTGCTCAATCAGGTTTTCAACATGGACGACGTTATCTTCTGTATAGAAGCGGCTGCGGCTGATGGCTTCCTGTAAAGTCAACGGATCACCCGTATCCTCACTTTGTCCATATTCATATTGAATCAAGGTTTGGATCAGCATAGCCGGGATCCGCTTTCCTCCGGGTGAACCGATGCCAAGAACCGCCCGCCCATCTTTTTCGAAAATAAGCGGTGAAACGAATGACCGTGGACGCTTCCCTGGGGCATAGGCATTCATGGAATCTTCCGCTGTATCGAAATTGTTCATCTGGTGATTCAGGAAGAAACCGTCCACATACAACCCCGAACCGAAGAACTTCCCAAGGGAATTGGTCGTCGAAACCATCATCCCGTTTTTATCGACGACAACGAAGTGAGTGGTGTTCCGGTGGTCCGCTTTTTCCCCAGGCGCAGGGTAAAGGTCAGCAAAGCTTGTCAAACCGTTGGACCCCACGGAAAATTCCTCTTCGAATAACTCTTTCGTATATTCAGGCGATGTCAGCTTTTCCTGTTCAATCTCCTCAAACTCAGGGTCCCCGAGTGTATACACCCGGTCCGTGTAGACCCTGTTTACGATTTTGTTGACGAGATGGATATAAATATCTTCGTATTGCTGATCATTGACGATCTGCTCCAAGTTTTCAGGTAGATTTCCATCTAGAAAAGCAGGCCATCCACCACCAGACAGTCCGTATTCTTTTTCCAGCACCTCATCCAAATTCGCCTCCAAATGCTCAAGCATTTTTAAGGCCTGAATGACGATGATGCCTGAAGTAGGTGATGACCCCGCATAAAGGGTCTGGCCTTTGAACTCCCCTTGAGGAGCCGGACGTTTCCCGACTTCATACGCGGCAAGGTCGCCGGGTTGGAACCCGAGCCTGGAGGTTAGAGAATCGGCAATTTCTCCTTCATAAAACGATTGAGGCCCGTCTGTCTGGAGAGTTTTCAATGTTTGGGCCAATTCCCCTTGTACAAGGGTGTCATTGATCTGCAGCGGACGGTCCTGAGGATAGAACATGTCATAAACCGCCGGATCTTCATTCCCTGATTGAATGAAGCGTCTCGAGTTTTGCAGCTGCTCATTGAAAATCCTCCCGACCTGAATGCCTTCTTCACTATGCGTGACGGCATCTTCAAGCAGGTTTTCCCACTTCATTTGATCTCCATAATCCTCATAGACGGCTCCCATTCCTTTTACAAAACCAGGGACTGCAATTCCTCGTTGAGGACGGGCACCGCTGACGGGAGCTGCTTCCCGGTAATCGTACGTCACGGCCTCCTCCCCAGGTTCATGGACGATCATCTGACCTCCGCCACCGATCCCGGATCCATAAGGTTCTACCACATTCAACACGAAAGAGACAGCGATAGCGGCTTCGGCAGCATTCCCGCCTTCATTGAGAACTTTCATCCCCGCTTCCACGGCGAGCGGATGGACGGCACTGACTCCGTAGACAAAAGCATCTTCTTCTGTTGAGGTGTCTACTTCAACAGTCTCTTCACGTCCTTGAACTTCATAGGGTTCGCGAAACTGGTCGAACTCTTCTTCAAAATATACATTCCATCCTACCAAACCGACGAATATGATGCCGGCCAGTATGTAGGTCACTTTCAAATCATTCAAACCTGTGGACCTCCTATCCTTCAATGACGCCAGCTTTTTTCAGATCGATGACCAGCCGGCCGTCTTCCATCCGCCACAGCTCATTGTCGAGCTGTTTACGGAGTGTCCGGAAAATACGGTAATCCCTGAATGGTTTCAGGATCCCGTCCGTCTCCCTCGGCCTCGTGTCAGAGATCTGCATGGGAACAAAGGAGAGTTCCGCACCACCATCGTTCAGGAAATCGAGCTGAGCGAGTGTTGAGTCTTTCGTTCGGGACCACCCTTGATCAAAAACGAAATTTCCGAGACTATTCATGACGATGGACGTCTTATCTTCGCTTTCAGGGTCTTCCGGATCCTTTTCGATATGTACTCGAGTCACAGGTTCCAGCACATGGGAGTGATGACCGATAATCACATCGGCTCCCATATCTGTCATCAAATAAGCAAGCGTCTCTTGAGTATCATTCGAACCGACCTGATATTCATCGCCCCAATGGGTATGGACCATAACGATATCCGCTTGTTCATCCGCTTCACGAATCCGGCTTTGCAGAACGCCAAGTCCCGCATTGGTCAAAACTCCCCCTACATATTCACTGGCACTGTACCCCTGGACGAACACGTCGGTAAAACCAAGAATCGCTACCTTTTTCCCATTAGCATCGAAGTAATGGACGGTACCGGCATCCGTCATCGTTTCTTCTTCCTCGAACATTCCCTCCGCAGGATCGAGCGCACGCCCGATTCCCAGGAGATCAAGGTCTACCTTCCCCATATGTTCCAACGTTTCTTCCAACGATAGATTCCCATAATCCATCATATGGTTATTCGCAAGATTGACAGAATCGAAGCCGGCATCGACGAGTGCTTTTTCAGCTCCTTTTTCAGCATACAAATGAATATCCTTGTTTCGAAGCTCAAAATCTTCCATAACTGCTTTCACTTCAGGATTTTCTGCATCGATGACTGGATTCTCAAAGTTTCCCGTCACATAATCCGACTGTTCAAAAAACGGTGTCACATAATCAAAGACACGTCCGATCGGCTCTCCACTTCTGACGGCTGCATCGCGGACATGGCGGCCGAGCATCATATCTCCCACCATGGAAATTCGATAATCGACATCCTCCGGGCGCGTATCCTGTGGCATATCGGGCTGATCAATCCACTGGTGCCCGAAAAAAGGGACAGCTAACAGTGCAGCGAGCACCATCGAATGAAAAGGCGCTCTCTTCTTATGCTTTTTCGTCCATACTTTCATCTTATATTTAAGATCTTTTTCTTCCATTGATAAATCTCCTCTAAATCAAATGGTACGCCGTAATCAATACGAACGTCGCGAACGCGATCAGGAAAGTGGCGCTGAACGTCGGCAGCACCCCCTGCTTTTGTATCGAATTAGCGATCAAACCGGGGACGATGACTCCGATTCCACGCAGTTCCATGACCGGGAAAGGGGTGAGAGGATATAAATAGTCCATCGCCATCTTCATCAGCACCCCGACGGTCAGCATCGCCGCGAACTTCCGTCGTCCATAAAGAACCGTAAACTTTGCAAGCACCTGGGAAACAAGCAGATAGGTGATCAGACTGATCAAACCGACCGCCAATACGTACATCACTTGATCAAAAATCAAAGCTATGTAGCCCGGGACTACCAGACCCGCGGGCACGATCCCTGTTTTCTCCGCATACAACAAACTTAATAACACACCAATGACAATCGCTATATATAAATCAGTACCGAACACGTGGACTCCAACTCCCTACCATTATTTGTTCGTTTGCAGTACTCTTCTTTGTCGAAAAGACCGCTCTTCCTCCAGTACATCCCAACCTGTTTCTTCCTTTGATACCGGATGGAACTCAAGTTCCTCTACAGCTGCTGCTACTTTTTCACCAGCTCCGACAATGTTACCGATACCATAGATAACACTATGATCAGGAAGTTCTTTCAAATGATCGACTATTGTGGTTGTCGATGCTTTTTCCAGGTTAATCAGATTGAGAGGCCTGATTTTACCTTCTTCATAAGCTTTCGTGATCGGCCATACACTCTCGCCCATCACGATGAGACGTTCCATTTCGATATAGGGAAGGACATTCTCCGCGAAATCAATCGTCCGCTCCACCCTGTCACTACGACAACTCATGACAACGGTCCTTTCCTGGCCGGGGTAGTCCAACTGTTGGATTCTTTCCCAAATATTCAGTGTAGACGTCGTATCGTTCGCAGCAAATCCATTGAAGAAATACTTAGGCGCTTCCTCCCTGCCAAATCTGTGGACACGCATCGCACCTGGATCGACAGGCGCCTGCAACATCCCTTCTAAAGCTACTTCCCGATCGATATCCAAAATTTCAGCGACCGCCATGGCAAGCGCCGCATTCTGAGGAAAGATCATAAACGGGAATTTCTGCAAGTACGCTTCATCAATCCAGCTCTCATCTGCTACCACAACTTTGGAATTCTTCCTCCGCGCCACTTTCTCAAAATACTTTTGATAAGGCGTCTCAGGAATGATGACATACCCATTCTCCGGGATTGTTGAGCTGAAAGCTTCAGCTATATCATCAAGGGTCGGGCCCATAACGTCCATATGGTCTTCGATGACATTCGCAATGATTGTAATATTCGACTTGACCAACCGCTCCTGGAACACCTGCTGATACTCAGGGTTCACAGCCATGCACTCACTGACGAAAGCATCCGCCCGGCGCTTGACCACTTTTTCTGTAATCCTGATTTGCTCATTAATGTTCGGCCCCTGCAGTCCCCGAACAATGGGTTCTTCTTCTTCCTTATCCCAATAGAACATCCGCGCCGATGTACCAGTCGTTTTTCCAATCACTTTTTGACCATCCTGCTTCAAAATTCCCATGACAAGACGCGTGACCGTCGATTTCCCCCGGATTCCATTTACGAGAATCCTAGTCGGGATTTTTTTCAGCCGACGGTCAAGCTTATATTTCTCCCAAAGACCTACAACCAGCACAAACGTGAAGAAGATCATCAGGTAGACTAACTCATCCACTAACGTTCACATCCTTATCTAGTTCCAAAGATTCAAGGAACCTACTCTCTCTAAAACTAACAGATTATAACAGCATCCGCCACCACTCGCAAAAATTCCTAATATTATCCTATACCCTAATCTGTGATGAATCATTTAAATTTTCTCAGATTCTTTTAACTGGAAGATTCTTCACCTCAAAACTTTCGTAATCCTCTCTCTTTTTGAGTCTAAAAAAGTCTGTCTTAAATAAAAGACAGACTTTCTTCCAAGAAACGATTCAATTTGTAGTCAATTGACCTTTCAGCCAATCACTACTTCTACGACCATCCACCTCATGTCCCCCATTAAAAAAGTAACTTTCAAAACATCCTTCACCTTGAGAGTTTTGATAAACTTCTCTTATCTCTTCTATTCCTTCTAAAGCGGTATTCCATGGAAAACAATCATCTTTTAAACCATGTTCCACGAAAAGTGGTTTGGGAGCAAGCCCCCCTATTAAATCCGGGAGTTCACCTATATTCAAAACGCCGGGTAAATAATTATCCAAGCAGTGTTTATATGTGTATAAACCCTTCTTAAACGTCCCTGCAAATCCAGTTAAAACAACAGCTGCAACCCTGTCATCCATCAAAGCAGTTAATGCAGCAATCCAACCGCCCCCTGAAAAACCCATCACCCCTATTTTTCTTCCATTGAAAAGGTAACAAATGACATCTATCACTCTTCTAGACTCAAACACACGCAGCCCGGCTAAAGTACTTCCTGTCAATAAAAGACGAGAAGCTAATGCATAACAGGAGTTTTCTTCCCCATTGTCCCTGTCTTCTGCTAAGCGCCTTGTGCCAAAGCCAATCATATCTGGTGCAAAAACAATCAAACCTTTCCGAACTAGATGGACGCCAAAGTGATGATGGATGTTCGTAGATTCGCTATCTAGACCAATAACATCTACACTCCCTCTCCCATGACCATGCAAGGCCAATACACACGGTGAGCTTTTTGAACTATTCGCTGGAGTTAAAACATACACAGGAACTATAAGCCCCGACGTAGACTGAAACTGAATCTTCTCCCTGGTGTACCCCTCAAGCTCGACGGGTTGCTCTATCCATTCAACCGTATAATCTTTCGGAGGGGGAAAGTCGCCCAGAATATTCCCTAATGATGCTTTCCATTGTTTTTTATGCTCTCCCCCTTTCGAAAGAGCTTTTTCATAAATTTCATCAAGATATTGCTCGATTTCCACAAGCATCCACCTTCCCTGGTTAATTTTCAGACAGAAAAGTCTGGAATGTAAAACCGCCACACTCAACTTGGCATTGAATGTGGCGGATCGATTCATTTCAATTCATTCATTTTCACATGATCCATATCGGTGAATGTATAGTTTTCTCCTGCCATAGCCCAGATAAAGGTATAATTATTCGTTCCCACCCCGGAATGAATCGACCACGGTGGCGAAAGGACAACTTGTTCATTTTTCACGACCAAGTGTCGTGTATCATCTGGTTTACCCATGAAATGGAACACCCTTGAATCATCATCCATATCAAAATACAAATAGGCTTCCATTCTGCGGTCATGGACATGAGGTGGCATGGTATTCCACATGTTATTAGGTGCAAGCAGAGTCATCCCCATCATCAATTGACAGCTTTGCAACCCATCTTCATGAATGTATTTATAGATTGTCCGGTTATTTGATTCAGCATCAGAGCCAAGGTTCGTAGGTGTCGCTTCTTCAATCGGTAATTTTTTTGTAGGGTATTCTTGGTGTGCGGTTGCAGAAGCAAGGTAAAAGCGTGCGGGGTGTGATAAATCTGCACTCTCCAATTGAACGTCTTCGTTCCCACGACCGACATACAAACAATCTCTTTTATTTAATTCATAACTTTCACCATCAACGGTAACGATTCCTTTTCCGTCAGATATATTGATGATGCCAACCTCTCTCCGTTCGAGAAAAAATTCAGTACGGAGCGTTTCCGTATCTTCGAGTTTAAGAGGCTTGCCTGCAGGGACAGCTCCTCCTGTAATCACTCGATCATAATGGGAATACACCATATTGATTTCCCCTTTAACAAATAACGACTCTACTAAAAAATCACTTCTTAACCGCTCTCCATTGTAATCTTTGAAATCTGTTGGGTTTGTCGCATAACGTACTTCCATTTTTAATCTCCTCCTCATTTATCATCGTTTATTCAAAATAGTGTAATAGACTATGAGCTCATCCATCCCCCGTCTACATTTAAAATATGTCCATTCACATAATTGGAAGCTTCTGATGCCAGAAAAACAGCTGCTCCTTGTATGTCTTCCGGCGTCCCCCAGCGCCCCTGAGGTATTCTTGAAGTAATATAGGCATTCCTTTCTTCATTTTCCCGGATCGGTGCTGTGTTGTCTGTTGCCATATAACCGGGAGCAATAGCGTTCACGTGGACCCCCTGGCTTCCCCATTCGTTTGCAAACGATTTGGTTAAACCCGCTACGGCATGTTTACTGGCGGTGTATGCAGGTACTTTGAGACCGCCTTGATAAGAAAGCATGGAAGCAATATTAATGATTTTTCCTGATTTATTTTCAAGCATGTGATTACCGATTTCTCGGCACAATTGAAATACCGCATGCTGGTTGACATCGATGACATCGAACCAATCTTCGTTGGAGAAGTTTTTCGCATCAGACCTCCGGATGATCCCGGCATTATTTACGAGAATATCCACACGTCCATGAATGGATAACGCATCTGCTGCCAGCTTTTCAGGAGCCCCGTCTTCACCTAAGTCATAAAACAACCCATGAAATACCCCGCCGGCATCTTCCACCTCTTTTTTCGTAGCTTCCAGTGTCTTGGTCCCAACACCGATTATTTCTGCTCCGGCTTTGGCAAGGCCCACAGCAATCCCCCTGCCCAACCCACGGCTCGCACCAGTAACGAGAGCAATTTTTCCGTTCAAAGAAAACAATGAGTTCATAAGAATGAAAGACCTCCTTAAGTTCATATCCTGCTTACTTGCACTATAATAACAACGTTGTTATTATTCTAAATGTAAAGGCTTTCTTTGTCAATGAACATTCAGTAAATTCAAAATTCATCAAAATACAAAACAATAGGAAATTGTCTTGTATTCAATATTTACTTATAATTATCACAGTTATTCAGAATTGGAGGTCCATCCATGGGAGTTACTATCAAAGATATTGCCAAAGCTGCTGATGTCAGCTATTCAACCGTTTCTAAAGCCCTTAGAAACAGTCCTCTCGTCAAAGAACCAACAAAACAAAAAATCATTACGATTGCCAAACAACTTGGATACCAGCCCAACGTGGCTGCAAGGAGTCTCGTCTCTAAGAAATCTCAGACCATTGGGGTCATCTGGCCAACGATCGAACGTGTCACACACTCAGCATTAATTACAGGATTGAATAAACGATTAGAAGAGATGTCTTATACGACTCTGATTTCTATCAATGATATGGACCATGCCATTAACACGTTTAACAGATATCAAGTAGATGCCATAGTCGCCTTCAATGAGAAAAACTCGCAGGAGCCTGCTAATTCCACTGTTCCTATTCTCACTTATGGAACGGCTCATGAAGCTTCGCCTTTTCCAACGGTGGATGTTAATCGTAAACAGGCAGTAAGAGCAGCTGTTGATTATTTGGCAGAAAATCATCATAAAACGATTACCTATATTGGTGGAGCTAAAAAGACAGACCATCTTCAGGAAGAAAAAGTGAATGGTTTCCTTGAAGGTGTTCAGAGTAACGGAATATCCATCACCTCATCTGTCATTTCTGTTGAAGATTTAGAATCTTATGATGGTTATGAAGCTATGAAACGCGTATTAGAAAATGGAAATCTTCCTTCTGCAGTCATTAGTGGAAGTCATGATTTGTCGAAAGGAATATTGAGAGCTGTTTATGAAAAAGGTTTGTCTATTCCAGCTGATCTGTCTATCATAAGTTATGACAACATCCCCGCGACAGAAAGTTTCGAAGTGCCCCTCTCAACTGTTGGCGTGCCTCTGCAGGTCATTACTGAAAAGCTTACAGAAGTGTTAATTCGATTAATCAATGACGAAGACGTAGAACATAGTATTTTTCTAGAGCCGGAACTGAAAATTACGGAATCATGCCAAAAGCGGGAGGAATTATAATTGAAGGCACCTACTATTCATTTAGTCGGGGATTCGACGATGGCAGATTATCCACTTGAATCTCATCCTCAAATGGGGTGGGGACAAAAACTGTCTGTCTACTTTAAGGATGAAGTCACTATTATTAACAATGCCGTAAATGGAAGGAGCTCGAAAAGCTTTCTAACAGAAGGAAGACTCCAGGAAATAACCCCTTCCTTTTCCAATGGCGATTTCCTTTTCATCCAATTTGGTCACAACGACAATAAGTCTGACCTGGTTCGTAAAACTGATCCATTCACCACATTTCAAGAAAATTTGCGCCTCTATATTGAAACAGCACGGTCCAAAGGAGTGACCCCTATTCTCCTCTCTCCAATCCAGCGGAGAAAGTTCTTGGACCTGGAGACCTTGAAACATACTCACGGGCAATTCCCGGAAGCGATGAGAGAAGTAGCAGAAGTTAATTCTGTCATGTTGATTGATTTAACGATAATAACAACATCCTTCCTTCTTGATCTTGGTTATGACCGTTCTAAAGAACTTTTCATGCACCTGGCTCCTGGAGATTCTGTGAATTATCCAAAAGGGGCCCAGGATGATACACATTTGAATGAGAACGGAGCACTCTTAATCGCCGGATCTGTGGCTCATTCACTCTTTGAAATGAAATCTCCCCTCTCCCCCTGGATATGTCAATAACTTAAAAAAGCACCTGAGAAAAATAAATGGTAAGAGTCACTGTAAACATACTGAAAATGGTGGATGACATAACAATTTGTGCAGCCAGCTCTGGTTCATTGCGATATTCTTGAGCAATAATGGCACTGTTCACAGAGCTTGGCATACCTGAAGAAATCAATAAAGCCTGGGCAAGTAAACCTCCAAAATCTAATCCCCATATAATGAAGAGAGCCAGGACCGGTCCTAAGAGGAGCCGGATCACCATACTTATGTATACGACTAAAAGTTTAAATTTAAAGGTCAACTGCGCCACTTGCGCTCCAAGAGTAATCAAAGCAATTCCTATCATGGCATCAGCTACATATGCTCCTGGTTTCATTAAGAAATCAGGGACCTGCACATTATTAATATTCAAAAGGACTCCCAGCGTCATAGCGTAAATCGCCGGCATTTTCAATAAGCCTACTAAAGCTTGAAGACGTCCTTCCTCTACTGCCCTCAATGAAAAAATTCCGAACGTGTAGGAAAAGACATTTTGCAGCGTCATAACAATCACTTGGATTGTTGCAGCATAAGGATCTTGTTTAAATGCCAAATCGTTCACAGGTATTCCGTAATTACCGGAATTATAAAGAACGACACTATTCGTAAATACACCCCGGACCCCTTTATTAAATTTAAGTACTTTTGAAATAAGTTGAACCACCATATACAACAAACTTATGAATAATGTGAAAAAGAGAACCACTTCCCCTAACAGCTTGATAGAAAAAGAGGATTCATAGAGACTAATAAGGACGAACCCTGGGCTAAGGAAATAGATATTCAACTTCGCCAAAGTAAACAAATCAAGATTAAAGGCTTTATGCAATCCTGCACCAATACCTACTAGAATAAAAACAGGGACGATGACATTTACAAATATAAAAAGGATTTCCATTGCATCACCTCCACCCTCAAAAATAAACATGCCCCCTTGAACAAAGGGGGCAAAAGTTTTGACTTATCAAGCAACCTGACTTTCTACTTTAATTTCTTCAATGTCTTCAAAGCACTTCAGTCCAATCCACATGTTCAAATGTGCGAAAATAGTGAACCCGAAAATCGGGATGAATCCGGGGAAAGAAATGAAAAAGTAATAAGTCGATATTCCCGTTACGATCATTAACATCAGATTACCAGGTTTCAAGAACGCGATAAGAAATGCTTGCTTGATAGACGCTAACATTTTCAAATTGTAATGAACGAAAACGGGGAAAATGTACATAAGTAAAATGATAAATGTCAAACAACTCATGAGTGAAATGGTCGCAAGGACCTCATAAAACATTCCATTAAACTGACGAAAAAAGTGTAAATCATAAAAGCAGACGCCGCCAATTACAGTAAGTAGCAGAGTTAATCCGTTCGCACGAAAGAACTCCCTCTTATACACACCCCAGAAGATTTTGACGATTTTAATATCGCTCTCACCAAGGGCTGCTTTCCTAGTCACACTGTAAAGCGCAACTGAACTAGGAGCGATGCCAAAAGCAATGCCTCCAAGCAGCGTGCAACCAATCCACAATAAATTCAGTAGAGCGAAATGTGTCACCCAGTTACATAAAGAAAGAACCCCTGTAAGTAAACGACCCCCGTTCATAGTCAAAACCTCCCGGATATTTTATTGATCCAATTACCTTTTGTTCACTCGATCTCTAGCTGCTTAAGGATGGCTGATGAAACAAATCTTCAATCTTAACCGGCTGCTTTTCTCTCACGGATTTCCAGACAGCCTCCCCAGTTGTGACCGCATAAGCCCCGTCTACACTTCCAGAAAGAACTTTGTATGGACGCGCTGGGTCTTCTCCCATGAAAATATCTTCCTGAATAACCGGGTCCCCTCCTCCATGACCACCTTCCTGCTGAACAACATGAATGGTCTCTTTTGATCCAAAAAGAGGGAAATATTCAATCACCTGTTCAGGAACAGGAAAGGGTACCCGTGCAGGTGCATGCCATTCGGTCGTCTCAATACGCCCCTCGGTACCATTTATAGCCAGTCTGTATCCTTCATAAGGAAGAGAAAAATTGATGGAGTAACTTAACAATGCTCCATGATCATAGCGTACGGTCGCTGTGTACGTATCTTCAATTTCAATATCAGAATCAAAGACGCACTGATCGGGTCGATAGTTGGTATATCCATCCTTTCTCGCTTCATCAGAATCAATATGGTCATCCTTTACAACTGCATGATGGCTTCTAGAATTCCACCTCTTATAATAGGAGCATTCTTGTTTGACCTCACACGTTTTACAATGTCTTCCATCTTCCTTGACTGGATTGTGTACACTCTCAGACCCATAATAGTTGAGCGCACCAAAAGCGAATACCTCCACAGGTTTTTGATCCAGCCACCAGTTCACAAGGTCGAAATGATGGGAAGATTTATGGATAGACAACCCGCCTGAATACTCTCTTTTCCGATTCCACCGTTGAAAATAACTTGACCCATGGTACGTATCGATATACCAGTTTAAATCTACAGAAGTGACGCGTCCGATTTTCCCCGATAAAATTAGTTCTTTAATTTTCATGTGATAAGGGCTGTACCGGTAGTTAAAAGTAACAATGACTTTTCCTTTACTTTTCTTTTCTGCTTCCATGACCCGATGGCTGTCATGAGCAGTTGTGGTCATCGGTTTTTCTGTAATAACATCAATATCATTTTCTAATGCTTTTAAAATGTAGTCCACGTGAGTATCGTCTCGGCTTGCGACGATGATCGTATCAGGGTTTGTTTCCATTATCATGCGATCGAACTCTTCGGCCCCATACTCCGGGACTTCAGCAATATCCTGAAACGAAGATTTGCAAACAGCAAAGCGTTTCGGATCGTTATCCAGAAGACCAACAAGTTCACTGGTGGTGGAGAAAGTATTGGTCATTGGACGTATAAACATATCATTCGCCCTTTTGCTCACCCCGCAAACAGCAAATTTCCTCATGATTTCCACTCCATTTTTAATCATATTTTTTATAATTCAGGGACTAAATGCTGCATTTCGATGCTGCAAAGGACAAATGATCCAACCCCATGGAGATCATTCGCTGTTTTAGGTCGGTTGATATAGTGCTCATAGTCCCCTACTCCTGTACCTATACAAATCTCCGGCATGACAAAATGACCTTTATCATTAAATGTCATTCTTTCCAACAGACCTCGATATCCCTTAACTGCCTGTTCTTTATACTTTTCATCCAAATAACCCGTTCGAATACCCCGGGCAATCGTATAAATGAACAATGCTGAGCAAGAGGTTTCAATCCAATTATCACTTCGATCGGATTTGTCCACTATTTGATACCATAGACCTGTCTCTTCATCCTGGTATTGAACTAGACTTTCTACCAGGTTCTTAAGTGAACTTTTCAGCTCTTTTTCTGATTCATGTTTCTCGGGTAAAAAATCTAACATTTCATTATAAGTAATCCCGTACCAGCCAATAGCTCTCCCCCAGAATTCCGGCGATTTCCCCGTTTCAGAATCCGCCCAGGGTTGGACTTTGCTTTCGTCCCATGCGTGATGATAAAGTCCAGTTTCATTGTCCAAAGTATGCCTTCTCATTAACCTCTCCTGTTCAATCACCATATCTAGAAGTTCAGGTTCGTTGTAAGCTTTTGCATAATTCATTGCAAACACTCCCCCCATGTACAGACCATCGAGCCACATTTGGTAGGGATAACCATCCTTGTGCCAAAACCCTCCATCAGAAGTTCTGTTCAATGTTGGGAACATATTTCGCAATTTTTTTGCCGCCGCTCTGTAGCGAGTGTCTTCATCTTTATATTTCTCATCTAGTTCAAATAACAACAATCCAGCCTGTATTGCATCCAGTTCTTTACGGTTCCACAAGAAGTTTCCATTCTCATCAATATTATGATCCACATAGCCTTTGATGTATGCCAGGTACTCTTCACCACCTATGATCTCCTTAAGCTGACGCATACTTTCAAGAAAAACTCCTTGATGATAATGCCACCTTCCATCCGGCGGAAGTTCTGAAGGGGAGAACGTAGCCATAAGCGAATCACATGCCGCTTTTCCCCATTCAAGCGGAGTCTTCAATTCTTGCCGTGCAGCTGTAATTTGTTGATTGGTTCCCATTAAAAATCTCTCCTTCAAAATGGTTTTAAGCTTTCATACCTGTAGAACTAATCCCATCGACGATATAACGCTGAAAAACAAAGAAAATGATGAAAATTGGTAGAATACTTAAGGTGGACATTGCAAACATAGCTCCCCAGTTCGTCACAGAGTTCGGATCTGAAAATAGTTTTAATGCTAGGGATACAGGGTATTTTTCTGGTGTAGACAAATAAATGAGCGGACCCATGAAATCATCCCACCTCCAGTAAAATGAGAAAATTGCTGAAGTCATCATTGCGGGTACAATAAGTGGCACGATGATTCTGAAAAAGATATCAAATGTATTACAACCATCAATTTTCGCCGCTTCATCCAGCTCCATAGGAATCGTTCGGATAAACTGCATGATCAAAAATATAAAGAATGGAATCCCGAAAAAGGTCGGTAAAATGAGCGGCAGGTAAGTATCAATCCATCCGAACTTGTTAAACATGATATATTGAGGAATCATGACCATTTCGAAAGGAAGCATCATCGTAAGCATCATGGCAACAAACCAGATCTTTTTACCGGCAAACTTGATCCGGGCAAATCCATAAGCTATAAACGTTGAAGAAATGATACTCCCTACAGTTGCAATAACGGTAATGATGGTGGAGTTCCAAAAGAACGTCCCAAAAGTAATGCCCGCAAATCCACTCCATCCATCAATGTAATTGGCGAAATGCCATTCATTTGGAATCAGTGAGTGCGAGTTGATAAAAACATTTTCACTCTTTTTCAAAGAACTACTGACCATCCAAACGAGCGGGTAAATCATAATTAAAGCGAAGCTCCCCATCAGCAAGTGCTGTATAGTCTTTTTGGTCATTCTCTTTTTTTTCATCATGCTTCCTCCCTTCTTTATTTCGCATCCGATTCGTAGTGTACCCAGTGTTCAGAACTTTTGAAAATCAGAGCTGTGAATATAGCGATAATAACCAGCATCACCCAAGCCATTGCTGAGGCATATCCCATATCAAAGTATTCAAATGCCCTCTGGTACATATAAAGGACATACAGTAATGTACTGTTCACTGGTCCACCATTTGTTACGACAAAGCTCGGAGTAAAAGCCATGAAGCCTTGTATGACCTGCATAATTGTGTTAAATAAGATAACCGGAGTTAACAAAGGAATTGTAATGATAAAAAACTGACGAATCGGACCTGCACCATCGACACTGGAGGCTTCATAGAACGTTTTTGGAATATTCCTAAGTCCTGCAAGGAAAATCAGCATCGACGAGCCAAACTGCCAACCATACAACACTATAAGCGTCCAAATCGCTGTATCGGGATCACCTAACCAGGAATGTGTAGGGAGACCAACCGATGATAGGATAGAGTTGAATGCCCCATCGTTTCCAAACAATTGACGCCACATGATGGACACCGCTATACTTCCTCCCACTACCGACGGCAGATAGAGGAGGGTCCGATATAACCCCACCATTTCAACTACTTTATTTAAAGCCAATGCCACAAGGAGGGCGAAGATTAATCGGATAGGAACCGCAACACCCGCATAGAAAAAAGTAACTTTCATAGACTTCCAGAACGTAGGATCTTCTGTGAACATCCTCCGGTAGTTGTCGAGACCAATCCAATTCGGCGTTCCCATCAGATCAAAATCTGTAAATGATAGATACAAAGAGTATAAAATCGGGAACAGAGTCAATGAAAATAGACCGATCAAAAACGGGGATATAAAGGCATAGCCCGTCACATTTTGATTTCCTGTATTAAGCTTTTTATTTGGTGGTACGGCCTTCATTTTTTTCCTTTTTGGCTTTTTCGCAGGATGTTGAGGCTCTACCGTTTCATGAATTTCTTCTTTTTTCTTAGGAATCAATTGAACTCACCTCTTTCAATTTCATAGATTACGCTACCTCAAATTCATTCACATATAGCCTCTTAAAAGGAAGAAGATGACCTAATGAGAAAAGGTTCAAGGCCACCTTCCATGTTTAATTTACCTGTTCATAATCCTTTCTACAGTAGATCTGAATTGTTCTGCACCTTCTTCAGGAGAAAGCTCCCCATACATGACAAGCTCATCAATTTTGGTCAACTCCGCTAAAATTTCGGAAGACTCCGGAGGGAAATTCGAATCGATTGGAGAACTGTTTTCAGTTACCATTTCAATGTAATCAAACACTTTCTGATCTGTCTCACTCAAGTCAGCAGAAAGTTCATTACGAATTTCTTCCTTAATCGGTACACCACGGTCAGACCCACCAATTTCGTAAACTTTAATATTGTTTACAAAGAAATTAATAAACCGAGCCGCTTCTTCTTTATGCTCAGAGTTCTCACTGATCGCCCAAAGCATCGCAGGTTTCAAATACATCCCCTGACTGTTATTCTCACCCGGAAGAAGGGTCATTCCAATTGGTTTATCACCCGCTGCACTATCTAGAGCTGTTGCCTGATTGGACCACCTAAAGTCAAAAGCTGCTTCTCCACGCACAATCAGTTCATCTTCTACCCCTTTAATTTGTTGAATCGTATCGTAATTAGGAATCGCGCCTTTTTCTTCAAGCTCTAAATTTCTCTTAAAGTAATCAACGAGGAGCTGGTCATCTTCATAACCAAGTGTTGTACCATCTTCATTGAATAACGTTTTTCCTTGTTCCCTCAGATAGTATTCGAATAAATTTTTAGGCTCCATAAGGCGGGCGCCATATTCTCCGGTCGCTTCGCTAATCGAGGTCGCATACTCTTCATAATCTTCCCACGTCCACTGGCCATCTGAAATATCGACACCAGCAGCATCCAACATATCTTTATTATAAAAAGCGGTCAGTGCATTTGTTCCTGTAGGGATTCCAAGCTGCTTTCCATCCTTTTTACCGGATTCCATAATCGTGTCACTGACACCTTCCACATCAATCGAACCGTCTTCTACAAAAGGAGTCAAATCAGCGAGCAGTTCCTTATCCGCATACTGATTCAAATATTCCCCAAAGTTTTGTTGCATGATATCCGGGAGGTTATTTCCCGATGCTTGCGCGGCCATTTTCTCAAAATACCCATCAAAACCTGTGAACTCCGCTTCAATTTTGATATCAGGATTTTCTTCTTCAAACACTTTAATGATCTCCTGTGTTTGGTCATGCCGGCTTTGTGACCCCCACCAGGTCATTCGCAATGTTGTTACATCACTATCCTCACCTTCCCCGGATGCCTCATCCGAGTTTGAACACGCCACTAAAAAACTGCCAAGCATCACAGCCATCAAACTAAAAATCAGAAATTTTTTCATCAACTTAACCCCCCTATTTTTTGAAAGCGCTTTCCTTTTCATATATCCATCATAAGACTGATGGTTTTTATAATAAATAAAATATTCAGATATTTATGTAGAAAAAACAGACTTGTACTAAGAACAAGAATCATCTTGTCACATTCTCTAAAAAACTTCTAGCAGTCTTCATAATAGATTTTCGTGGAACAATGCTAGAAACAAAAAAACTTATAGATCAATATCTATAAGTTTCTCCTATTGCCTTTCTTGGATATAGGATGTAGGCGTCATGCCTGTATACTTCTTGAAAACTTGACCGAAATACCTAGGATTATTTCCAAAACCAACAGCATCAGCCACATCCGAAATTTTCACATACTTTTCCTCCTGAATCAGCTCCACTGCTTTTTCCATTCGTTTATGAACAAGAAAGCTTGAAAATCTCTCTCCTTTTTCTTTCTTAAACAGCTTTCCTAAATAGTCTGAATTCATATAAAGGACTTCTGAAGCGATTGATGATAAAGTGAGGTCTTCTTCAGATAAATGCTTTTCAACATATTCAATGACCCGATTAATGATATTGCTCTGCGTCTGCTTTGTTCTTTCATAGTGGTGATGGGCAATTTCAAAAGCAGCCTTCTCTATATAATCTTTCAACTCATGGAATTTTTCATATTCCTGAAACTTAAGAATTTGCTTAAAATACTCGTTCATCTTTTCTGATTCAGCCTGACGAATAATGGACATGAACAATTCAAGACAATGAGATTTCAATAGACTAACTTCATACTTTTCCTGCCAAACTTCATGGAAAAACTCCTCCAGATTCTGTTGGACAAGTGCTCCATTCCCACTTCTAATCGCAAAGATTAAATTTTCATGGTCGTATTGTAGTTCCTGAATACCTGCGCGATCTTTCTTAATGTCCTGCATTGTAATAATGCTCCCGCCGGAAACATAAAATCGCTGTGTCAAACAATAGAGTGCATCATTATATAACTGTCTCAACTGGCTGATGTTCCCCAAATCGCTAATAGCCACTGTATAATCTTTAGGATAAAAGTCGACAAAAGACTGCCTTGCTTCTTTTACCTTCTCTATTACGAGGCCTCGTGAGTTCTCTTCAATAAGAATAACAACCCTATCCCCGATTGTAGTCTCAAGCGGTATATAGCCGGTCCCGATTTCTTCCACTAAAACTCTCTTCAATGCAAGGACATGTTCGTATTCATAGGGAGGGTCCATTTCTACCACTAGCAGAAAAAAACCTTGTTTATCCGTATCAAGTTCAAACAAACGACTGTAGTATTCCCAATCCTGTATGCCGTACTTTTTATTTGTAATGAATTCTTTTAAGAACTGTTCTTTAGCTTTCGGCATGACCTTCTTCAGATGGTTCTCCATCCTCTCAAGAAAAGCCTCTTTTTCTCCTTTCTCAGCAAGATCTGCAACCACTTCCTTCAAAGCCTTCTCAATTTTCTGCTCATTGCTCGGTTTTAATAGATAGTGCTTAACGTTGCATTCCATTGCTGTTTTTGCAAATTCAAATTCATCATGTCCTGATAACACAATAAAACGAATATCCGGATAGATATTATGAACTTTCCTAATCAATTCTACTCCGTTCAAACCGGGCATTTTAATATCGGTAACAACGATATCCGGCTTATCTTGTAAAATGATATCCAAAGCCATCTGCCCATGGTGCGCTTTTGAGGAGAGCTTCGTTCCGCATCCATCCCAATCAACAATCATAGCAATTCCCTCAAGAATGTTTATTTCATCATCAACCAATAAAACTTTATACACGATTCCTCACCCCTTTCCATGAGGTATTCGAATTTTGACTGTTGTACCTACTTCCACTTCACTATCAATCGTAACCCCATACTTCTCACCAAACATCATTTTGATTCGTTCATTGATGTTATTCAAACCAATGCCAGAACCTTTCGATCGAACATTTCCATGATAGATCCCATCCAAAAGTTCTTTTTCTATACCGGGGCCATTGTCCTGAACTTGGATTTCCAAATCACCTTCTCGTTCAGATATATCTACATTGATGCGACATTCATCGATCATCTCTTCCAAACCATGCTGAATGGCATTTTCAACAATAGGCTGGATGGACAATTTCGGGATTTTTGCCATTTCAAGTTCATCAGATAGGGCAAGTGTGAAATTCAACCTGTAATCATACCTGTATTTTTGTATCGTAATGTAATTACGGACAATATCTAACTCTTCTTTAACTGTGATCATCGGATCCTTTTTACTGATAATATTCCGCATCATATTCCCAAGGGCATCCGCCATGACCGATATTTTTTCCTGCTTGTGCATTTTTGCAAGCCAGTTGATGGAATCAAGTGTGTTATATAAAAAATGAGGATTGATTTGTGCTTGCAGTGCTTTATATTCTGTTTCTTGAATCATTAGTTGTTTTGTATAGTTTTCTTTGATGAGCTCATTGATGCGATTCAACATCAGCTGAAAATTATCATGAAGCTGACCGATTTCATCGTTGTGATATTTACGTGGAAGCGATTCACTAAAGTCCCCTTCCTGGACCCGCTTCATCTGAGAAGTCAAAGCTTCCAACGGTTTTGATATATTCTGAGCGGCACGTCTGCTTAGTAACACAGTCAGTGTAAGCATCAAAATAAAACAGATGATCATGATTATTTTTATAGCCGTCGTCTGTTTTTTGACGTCATCATAGGGGAGCAGATGGTGATACGTCAGTTGAGAAAATCCTGAATGAGCATAAGTAAGAAGATATTCCTTCCCGTCAACTGGGGTCGTTATGTAACCGCTACCATCTTGATCAATAGCCAAGTCTTCCATTTCCCAAGTGCTATCACCTTTTTGATAGAAAATTTCATGATGGTTGGTTATGACCATATCTTTATTTTCCGGTGAGAAATTAAGGGTTTCTTCGACGAATATTTCCATATCAATTGTAATAATCAACGTACCAATATTGTTAAGACTTAGATTCTCCTTACTCCTTATCGTCCTTGCAGCCGAAATTCCATTCTTCCCATCGACTTTGGTCCACACATTCGATCCATTCGATTCGGACAACACCCTTCTGACCTTCCCTGCATTATTTTCAAGTGATGTATCAAATCCCGTTGTATGCTTTTCACCATGAAGGTCGATAATTTGCATAGATGCTATATACTTTCTCGTCGATGCATAGTGAAGTAGTCGTTCCAACAGCCTGGTTTTGGTGTCATATGATTCAAAGCTAAAACGGTTTTCATTGATTTTTTGTAGGTAGTTTTGAACAAATGTATCCGTACTCACCTGGAAAGAAAGCTCTTCAATCAAATTCAATTCCTTATCCACAATGGAAGAGGACAACTGAAGCATATCCGCAGATTCCTCGTATATTCTTTTTTCATATAAAGAAGTAAAATATTGAAAAGTAACGATGCCTAAAAGGCCGAATATCGTCAATAGTAAAAGAGAGACGGAAAATATTTTGTTTTTTATACCGAAATTTCTATAGAATGGTCTCATATCCGTCCCCTTTCATTTTTTTACTCGAATTATATCATAATTCAGAAAAATTTAAATATTAATCTCTACCATTCAATTTTACTCATTTGTTTGCCACACTTCCTCACGCTCCCTTCCAATCATTTTCATAACCATTGTAATAACAATAATTAAAGCGACCAGTTCTCCCAACGAGGCAGCTATGGAACCAATCACCCCATTCCATGATGGGAAGAACGTTACAAGAAGAGAAACGGTAACCACTACTGTTAAGAAACTCACCATTTGAGCGATAGCCATTCTTTTTGTTCGTTTGTATAGCATCAAATAACCATTCAAAAAATCAACCCAGGGAAATACTAATGTTTTGACAATAAAAAATTTCAACACGAGGATTGTAGTTAAAGCTAACTCTTCATTAGCACCCATCACTTCTTTCATAAACCATCCACCTATAGGAGTAAAACATAAAAAAACTAAAGCAAGGGTTGGAAGAGATGCTGATAAAAATAATGAACCGTACTACTTTTTGTTTATTTACTTCATACAACTGCAAGACAAGCTGATGAGTGTACATAAAGAAACTCAACAACATCTGAGTAATACTGAAAGCCAGAGCAAAGGATGCGATTCCCAATTCTATGTTATTTGTCTGGGCTAAAAAAACATAGATGACGGGCACTAAAATTGTTTGAATAACAAAATATAAGACTAGCGGAAGGTAAAACTTCGCAATTTCATAATTCCGCAAATTTGTTTCTTTCTTCCTGTAGGAGTATTTCAAAATTCCATGTCCTTTCCACACACTGATCGCACATTCAATGAACATACCGACAAGAAATAAAATAGCTCCGCTTAAACTTGTAATATAGTCAAAATATACGAACGCATATGAAACAAGAAACATGACGACCAAACGGATAACAACCATGATTGTCAGCCATTTCGTCTCTAGATGATTAATGATTACTCCCTGGTAAAGGCCGCGGATCCCTGAAAAAATAATCACAAACAAAATAATTCCAAACGTATTAGAAATTGTATCAACCATATCCGAGTCCGCATTGAAAAGGTTCATATATACCCAATCTCCAAAAGGGGTAAAAGCTAACGACAGGCTGATAACGATAACCAGGAGCATTGGGAACACCATAAACAAAGAAAGTACTTTAAACGAATGGACATCCTTCACCAAAGCTGAACACGTCTGTCTGAAAACAATGATGGGGCGCTCAATAATACCGAATAATGCGAAGGCAACCGCATAACAAGCGATAATGAAAGCTGCATTTTCCCCTCGGCTGAGCGTCCCGTTAATAATCACGTGTGTAATAGATGTTAAACTTGCTGAAAGACCTAAAGGAATAAAAAATACACTGACTCGCTTATATGATAAATGCCGTTCATTTGCCTTCAATACCATTCCTTCTTTCCTATTTATCATAATAAAGAAGAAGAGGGTATCCCTCTTCTTCTTTTCTATACATATCCCTTAGATAATTAAGCCCTTACAGCTTTCCTCATCAAAGGGAGGTCATGATGGCTCTCATACGGGCTTTTTCTCTTACTTTCTCAATGTAGTTCTTCGACTCTGTCATTTGATGTTCTTTAGCTTTCTCCATAATGATTTGCACTTGGGGTTTATATTGTTCCAGCAACGTCATGTACAGCTCGTAATTCAAATGGCCTTTTCCAGGAACAACGGTTTCCATTTCTCCATTCTCATTGATGATCCTGTCTTTTGCATGTGCAGCAATAATCCGGGAACCAAGCAGACGAAAAGCTTCCTGTATGACTTCATCCTGCTCACCAAAGTTCCCCTCATGAACAAGGTTACCTGGATCCAATACAACACCAATATGGGATGACGGGATTTCATCCAACATACGTTTCAACGATTCGGATGTGCCGATCAAATGGTCATTCGCCGGTTCAATCCCAATGTAGACCCCCCATCTTTCTGCCTCTTTCACAAGCTCTTCAAGTTCTGTTTTCAAAATCAACCATTCATCACCTGTCAGCTCCTGCGTGTGTACCTTGCCAACTTCAGCGGCAACCATCGAAGCTCCAAAAAAACGAGCATGACGAATCAATTCCTTAAATCGTTCGGTGTTTTCACGCCTTATATCCGCATCTTCATGAAAAAAATGCAAGTAGCAGGCAAGAACAGAAATGGATACCCCATGTTTGTCAAATTCTTTACAGATATCCTTTGCCAACCCGGGACTTAGCAGCCCGGGTTTACTGAAATCATAGTTATCCAATGCTTTCCACAATGCGAGCTGGACATGGGTAAACCCCTTCTCCCCTACTTTTGCGGCCAGTTCCTGATAAGACATCTTTCCAAATAAATGAGCCAGCACACCAACACTCATTTTCATATCCTCCTATCGTGTAACCACTTTTTCAGGATACATATATTGACAAACTTCCTCTTTCGTAGGCGCACCTTCCCAATCACCAGTAAATTGCGTTGCCAACGCCCCTGTAATATTAGCTTGTTTCAATGCTTTCGGTAAGGCTTTACCTATCGCTTCTTCATTTAGGATTGAATCCTCCTTCAGCAAGATATCAAGTAAACCTGATGCAAATGCGTCTCCTGCTCCTACCGTGTCCACGACCTGTTTAACTTTGTGACCAGGTGCTTCAAAGACATTTCCTTCGCTGAAGCCTACGGATCCTTCTTCCCCTAACTTCATAGCTACAATAGACGGACCCATGTTCAGGAATGCTTCTCCATAAGCGTAAGTAGACTTCTTCCCTATAAGAAATTCCGCCTCTTCAACCCCAGGTAGAAAGACATCACAATGAGGAATCAAATCAAGCAGAACTTCCCTCGCCGTGCCACCATCCCAAAGCTTCCTTCTTAAATTAGGATCGAATGAGATGGTGAGTCCATGTTCTCGCGCTAGAATCATAGATTCTTTTGTGAATGCAGCAGATTCCGCCCCCAGGGCAGGAGTAATTCCTGTGACATGCAGGTGACGTACCTCTTTGAACCATTCTGACCGAAGGTGTTCAGGGGCAAAACGACTCGCCGCTGATTGTTTACGATAATAATAGACACTTGGGTCCCCGGGGACTTTCGCCTCTTTGAAATAAAGAGCCGTCGGATGATCAGGGTCTTTGATGACGTGTGTCACATCTACTCCTTCTCCAGCCAGCGTGGAAAGAATCAATTCACCGAAAGGATCAGCCCCGACACGGCTGATCCACCTCACTTTCCTACCAAGCCTCGTCAGGCCAAAAGCTACATTAGATTCAGCTCCACCTACGGACTTTGTTAGAAGAGGCGTATATTTAATTCCTCCTCCCGTATACGGTTGGAATAGAACCATACTTTCACCGATTGTAACAACATCAGCCATGAACAACCCTCCTTTCTATTTTGGAGACGTAAGCTTTGGCCTTCTTCGTAATCTCTTCGTACTGCTCATCAAAGATCAACTGATGATCGACAAGATTTCCTCCAATCCCTACGGCCTTGACCCCGCACCGAAGAACTTCTTCAATATTTTCAAGGGTAACGCCCCCTGTCGCAATCATCGGGATATGCCCGAGCGGCCCACGGAGATCTTTGATGTATGATAGCCCCAATGCCCCCGCTGGAAAAACTTTCACTGCAGGTGCTCCAAGGTTTGTCGCTCTGACCATTTCTGAAGGTGTCATTGTCCCTGGCAGTACGGGTACATCTTGGGATAAGCAGTAGGTTACGATTTCTTCATCGAAATGAGGAGATACAATGTATTCAGCACCCGCTTCAAGAGCTGCTTCGGCATCCGCTACATGGAGTACAGTACCAGCACCGATTCTCAAATTTTCACCATATGCCGCTTTGACATTCTGGATCATCTCCAAAGCCCCCACCGTATCAAGTGTGACTTCCAGGAAACGTATGCCCCCTTCATACAAAGCTTCCGTCACCTTCTCACCTGTCCCTTCAGGAATCCCACGGAGAATGGCAATGATTTTATTTGTCTCTAATTGTTCTAACAGGTTTGAACTCATTTTTTCTCCTCCTCATCTAGAGCGTAACGCCAGATTTAAAAATCGCTATTTCTCTAAAGTCATTTTTTTCGTTGTTCACGAGTTCCCCGCTGGCAACATTAATGATATAGTCACGGAAGTTTTCCAGTACTTGTTCTGAACGCGCCCCTTCCAGTAAACTGCCGGCATTGAAATCGATCCAATGCTTTTTCTTCTCATAAAGCGGGGTATTCGTAGAGATTTTCATGGTTGGTACAAACGATCCAAATGGCGTACCTCTGCCGGTCGTAAACAAGACGACCTGACACCCAGCTGCTGCAAGAGCCGTTGAAGCGACTAAATCATTACCTGGGGAGGACAATAGGTTAAGTCCCTTTGTTTTCAACGTCTCTCCATACTTCAACACATCCATGACAACTGAAGTCCCGGCTTTTTGTGTGCATCCGAGTGATTTATCTTCAAGTGTCGTAATCCCCCCGTCTTTGTTTCCCGGAGAAGGATTTTCATAGATAGGCTGGTCATGCTTCATAAAATACTGCTTGAAATCATTGATTAAATCTACGGTTTTATGAAACACCTGTTCATTGACCGCGCGTTCCATGAGGAGCTTTTCAGCTCCGAACATCTCAGGGACTTCCGTTAAGACCGTCGTTCCGCCTTGAGCAGAGATATAATCCGATATTTGTCCGAGAAGAGGATTGGCTGTAATGCCTGAAAATCCATCAGACCCTCCACACTTCAAACCAATTTTAAGTTCGGACAGTGGAGCTTCTTCACGTGCATCGTTTTTCGCCGCCTGGTAGATTTTGTGCAGACAATTGACTCCTTCCTCAATTTCATCGGACACATCTTGTGATGTGAGGAATTTGATTCTCCCCTCATCGTAGTCTCCAAGTGACTCTTTTAATTCATCGACATTATTATTCTCACAGCCCAGCCCAAGAACAAGCACTCCACCCGCATTAGGATGCTTGACTGCATTGCCTAGAATCGTCCGGGTATTGATGTGGTCATCCCCCAGTTGAGAGCATCCATAGTTGTGAGTAAGGACTTGAATATTGTCAAAGGGCGCGATATCCCCTACTTCGGATTCAAATATTTTAATAATCCGTTCAGCAATGCCATTCACACACCCGACCGTCGGAACAATCCACAGTTCATTCCGTATTCCTACGCGTCCATCCGAACGCTTAAACCCCTTGAATGTCAGATTTTCTTTAGAGTATGGATTTTCAGTGAACTTAGGCTCATAGTGATATTCCTGCACACCATCCAGGTTGGTCTTCGTGTTCTCCGTATGAACCCAGTCTCCTTCTTTCACTGCTACTTTTAAATGTCCGATGGGAAACCCATACTTAATAATATCGACACCTTCGTTCATCGGAGATAAAGCGATCTTATGCCCGCTTGGGATATCAGAACGTAACGTGATTCTCTCCCCTGCTACTTCCACTTCCGTCCCAGTCCTTAAATCTTTAAGTGCTACCGCTACATTATCATGTTCATGAATCTTAAGGATTCTCTCTAAAGTTGATTCTTTCACCCCTTACACCTCCAAACTTTTCGCGGGGGTTTCAACGCCGATGTATACCGCTGCATTCCTGTAAGAAATATCCTTAATGATGGGTTCGAGCAACTCGTCATCATTTGGGACTTCTCCATTCTCCACCCATTCAGCAAGCAAATCACACAAAACACGTCGGAAATATTCATGACGAGTATAGGAGAGAAAGCTTCTTGAGTCCGTCAGCATGCCAATAAATTGACTGAGCACCCCCATGTCTGCAAGCGTTTTCATTTGTGAGCGCATGCCTTCTTTTGTATCGTTGAACCACCATGCTGTACCAAACTGTATTTTCCCCGGGACGCCTCCTTCTTGGAAACTTCCTGCAATCGTAGCCAGCACCGGGTTGTCTTTCGGATTCAATGAATATAATACGGTCTTCGGTAAGGCCGACTCCCGATCAAGAGAATCGAGCAATTGACAAAGAGGCTTCGCAATTTCTCCATCATTCATACTGTCAAAACCGGTATCAGGACCTAAACGATCGAACATTCTCGTATTATTGTTCCGTTGTGCACTGATGTGATACTGCATGATCCACCCATGCTCACTATACAGCCTGCCTAAGTAAATGAGGGTAAAGGATTTATATTTCGCTTCCTCTACAGGAGTGACTTTCTCCCCGTTTTTCGCTTTTTCAAAAACCTTTTCAACCTCTGCCATCGTGGTCTCTTCATAGACGACTTCATCAAGAGCATGATCGGAGACTCTCCCTCCAACTTCATGGAAATAGCGAACCCGTGATTCAAGGGCCGATAGAAAATCTCCATACGTCTGAATGGACATTTGGGAGGATTTCTCTAATTGATTCAGCCACTCTTGGTATCCGCTATGGTTCAACTCCAATCCCTTGTCCGGGCGAAAACTTGGCAGCACCTGTGTATCAAAATCTGTTTCCTGCAGTTTTTTATGGTAAGCCAAATCATCTACCGGGTCGTCCGTCGTACATATAACTGCGACATTTGAAGACCGGATCAAATCCTGTACGCCGTAATCCTTCTGATTTAACTGTTCATTGACACGTTCCCAAATTTCCGGGGCAGAGTCTTCATTCAATGCATTGTATACGTTAAAGTATCGTTGTAATTCTAAGTGTGTCCACGTATAGACCGGATTTCCAATGGATTTCGGGACGGTTTTCGCCCAAGCCAGAAACTTCTCATAAGGAGCAGATTCTCCTGTAATTAGTTGCTCATCAATTCCATTGGTCCTCATCAACCGCCATTTGTAATGGTCCCCGTCAAGCCAAACATCCGTTATCGTCTTATAGGTTTTGTTTTCATAGATCTCTTTCGGACTAAGGTGGCAGTGATAATCGATGATCGGCATGTCTTTGGCATAATTGTTATACAAACGCACGGCCGTGTCACTGTTCAGTAAAAATGTATCATCCATAAAGTTTTTCAAGATTATCCATCCTTTCCACTATTGGAGTTTTGTAATGATTCCTTCAAGCATTCCATCAGCTGTCTTCCTGGTCCCCACCTGTTTCATTCGTTTGAAAAATTTAAAAATCACCTCTGTTTGAGGAGAGAGATCCCTGCCCCAAAGCTTCTGATTTCTCAAAAGCGCTTCTACTTCTGTCTTTCCTTGTTCTCCCATTTTCCAGAAATCAATGAAGGTCTCCAAAACCGTTGCATCATCACGGACTTTGTACGCTTCCCCGTTGTGCCTTCCCATGAAATGTCCATCATGTATGGAATGAGGTTTGTAATAATGGATAAGAGAAGCTATGGATAAGGCAATGGAATCCGGCAACTTCTCCTTCTCACAAAACAATGGAAACACCCGACTTTTCAACTTTTGCACGGCGTTTTGACCTAAATCTGAAAGCCTATGTTTCACAAATGGATTTTGAAAACGTTCGATAACTGAATCTGCAAACTGCCTCTTTTCTTTATCATCGAAAGACAGACGAGGGAGAAAAATGTGATCTACCAGGTGACGCACATAGGAAAATCCCATCTCATCTTCCATAACTTCTCTCACCGTGCGAAGACCCGCCATGAATCCTAAAGAGAACAAGAGTGTATGAGGCGCATTCAACAGCCCCACCTTCAAGTCCCGGTATGACTGAACCTCTGCCCATTTCACGTGAAGACCGGCTCTTTGGAACGGAAGTTTATGCTCTAATGGAGAAGGTGATTCAATGACAAAAAGATGAAACGGTTCTCCTACGGCCATCAAAGAATCATCATAACCGAGTTTTGCATGCCACTCCTCAACATTCTCATTAGGAAATCCAGGTACAATTCTGTCTACAAGGGTGTTGCAAAAGACATTGCAATCCTCTACCCAATCTAAGAAAGACTGGGGCAGCCTCCATTCTTCAGCTAACCGAAGAACGATAGATTTCAGTCGTTCACCATTCCTCTCCACAAGTTCACAGGGGACAATCGTAAAACCTGATTGGGCATTTCCATTTGAATGAACAAAGCGACGGTACATGAGAGCTGCTAATTTGGCTGGAAATGAAAGGGGGGATTCCACTTCTGGATACGGCTCCTCTACATAAACCAGACCGGCTTCAGTCGTATTTGAGAAAATAAATTCTATAGAATCTTGTTCTGCAAGCTTAAGAAGCCCGGTCCAGTCTTCATAAGGATTGATGCTTTCCGCGATGGTAGAATTCACTTCCACATGCTCGACTTCCCGCCCCTTTTCCACTCCTTGTAAAATCGTTGTGTACAAATGATCCTGCTTTTTAAGTTTTGGAACGACTTTTCCATGGGGGGTCGGCTGGACAGCAATGGTCCTCCCATTGAATAATTGCTTTCTGTTCATCCTCTCGAGCATCCAATTTAAATAAGCACGAAGAAAGTTGCCTTCGCCGAATTGAATGGCCCGCACAGGCAGGTCTTTATAGATCATAGATTTATTCGCTTCATCAATGGAAGATAAATGGGCTGCTGATACACGATTCAATGATTCCATGAACCGGATCACTCTCCTTCTAATTAAATAACAACGTTGTTATTTCAGGTGAAAAAAATATGATGAACCCATATATCAATCTAATTAACAACGTTGTTACTATTTAGTTTATGGGTGCTTGTGTCACTTGTCAACGGGAAGTTTGTTTTTTTCTGAATATTTAATCTTATTTATACCCGGAGGAAGACCTATAAATGCCTCCTCCGGTTTCGATCATTTTAAATCTTGAAAAACTTCTTTCACTCTCGGAACGACCGAATGACTCCCTTCTTCTGCATCCTCAACCATCATAGACACCATCAGGTCACGGCTCTCTGTATCCCAGGCGATAAACCAACCGTTCACTTGCCCGTCCTCTTCCTGTGATTGCTTCAATTCTGCGCTCCCTGTTTTACCAGCAAGATTCTGTCCATCAAAAACCGGCTCATGAGCGGTTCCCGTTGGGTCACGGACGACCGCTCTCAAATCTTCCTCGATGATGGAAGCTGTATTTTCACTGATGATTCCTTCCTGCCAGATTTGTTCAGATTCTTCAGAAGTCATCAACCGGGGTTCCATCAAGTTCCCCCCTGTCACGAAAGGTGTATAGGTGAGCGTCAAGTGAAGGCTGCTCATTTGAACTTCTCCCTGACCAAACCCGGTATCTCCAAGTAGTGCCTCCCTTGTAAACGATTCTTCGTTCAATAGTTGAGAAGGCTCAATCGGATAGGTCATTGGAAGATCCTCACCAAAACCAAACTCCCGGGACGCTTCTAGGAAAGAGTCTCCTCCGATCTCAAGCGCTTTACGGGCAAAATAAATATTGTCTGAACGTACGAGTGCGTCCTTCAGGTTCACTTGTTCATCTTGTGCAGCCCCCTGGAACTCTAGTCACTTTGTAACCATTTTGTTCATAGGTCGTCCCAGTGATGGAGAGCTCTTCTTCAGGGGTGATGATTCCTTGTTCAAGACCGATGGCAGCTGTGATCGGCTTGAAGGTCGACCCCGGGGAATACGTACGGTTGAATTTGTTCAAGGTCGGTTTTTCATTTCGTCCGAGGACTATAGCGTTCGGGTCGTACGCAGGAGCGCTGACGAGTGCGAGCACATCCCCGGTTGTCGGATTGATCGCTGTAGCAGACCCGGAGGCTCCTGCCAGTTGTTCATGAAGAGCTTTCTGCACGTCCGATGAAATGGTCAGCGTAAAATCTTCTCCATCCTCTGCTGGTGTTTCTACCAACTCTGTTTTCGTTTCCCGTGCATCATTCTGAATGACGACCTTTCCGCCTGCCTTTCCTCTGAGCTGTTTCTCCAGCACGCTTTCAAGGCCTGTCTTCCCTATATGATCGCCAGCGGTATATCCTTCTTTTTTCAATTCTTCCAATTCATCTGCCTGCACCGGTCCGACATAGCCTGTAAGATGTGCGCCTGCAGCTCCCAGCGGATAACTTCTAGCCTGTTCATCCTTTTGAAACTTGACACCGCGCGGGATTTCTTTGTTTTTCAAGGCTTCGATCGTTTCCTCATCCTGCTCAGATACCGCACCTACAGGAACAAACGTGTCTGCCGTCACCCAGGATTGATTCAGCTGCTCTTCAATGTCTTCGACAGTCGTTTCCAATATTTCTGCAACTGCTTCTTTTAATAAGTTTTTCTCTTCATCGCTATGTTCTTCCATCCACCCGGGTACGAGTCCGACTTTAAGGACTCCTCCGTTGACAGCAAGGGGCTCGCCATCGGCATCAAATATTTCACCCCTTGCAGGATCGAGTGTCCAGGCCCTGACTTCGTCTCCTTCCTCCATTTGAGGGAAGATCATCGAAGAATTCCACTGCACAGCCCACCGGTCTTGTTCTTCTCCTTCTTCAAGGACGAGTGTCGCCGAGTGTGAAAATTCGATGACTCCACCTAATGAATCCATCTTCGCTTCAAAATCAAAAGAAGGAGTATCATCCTGCTCATATTCTGCATCTTCTGGAAGCTCGTATGTAAAGGTTAAATCCTTCATGCCGATGCCTTTATATATATTGGTATACCGTTCGACGAATTCTCCTTCGTTTATCACCTGCTTTGAATTTTCACTGAGCGCTTCGTACATTTCCTGGTATTCACCCTTTTCCCAGTCTTCCATATAAGCTTGAAAAGCATCTTCCGGTCTTGGCTGGTCCGAGCAGGCCGTAAGATAAATCAAACCGAAGAACAGCCAGATCATCCTCCATCCCTTCATGTTCACCTCTCCTTTTTTACATAAATAGACAAAATTATTGTAATTTTATCATAGTACAATCTTCGGAAAATGAACAGAAAGGCACCTTCCTCATAGAAAAAACCCTTCTTCATAAAGCATGAAGAAGGGCGTCTATCATCTGATGTTATGGCTCCAAGCCTTGTCTTCATCCATCATCCGTTTGGCGGCATAAATAAGGATGAACTGAATAATAATGACTGGCAGCCCCATCATTCCAGATATGACTTCCAGTGGGGCCAATCCTCCAATTCTCATTAAAACAAGAGCAAAACCAGTGATGATGGCTGCAATAATGATTCTCAACAGTTTTGGGGGTTCGAACTTACTCATATCCCGTGTACTCGTATAGGCTGCCACGGTATAGGTGGTAGAATCAAGCGTCGTTGTAAGAAATATAAGGGCTACGACCATGAAAATGACAATCGCTATCTCGCCAAAAGGCAGCGTGGATAAAATATCCGGGATCGCTGCCATACGCTCATTTTCCTCAACGAGATTCAGGACAGATAAATCTCCTGACAGGTAACGATGGACGCCGAGTCCTCCAAGAACACCTGTAGCGATCCAGGAGATCAAAGTCGGCGCCAGCAGGTAGGTGAGGATCATTTCCTTGATCGTGCGTCCTCTGGAAATTTTCGCAGCGAACACACTGTGCAGCATCGCCCAAGTTGCACTATAGGCGAACCAGAACACGGTATTGCTTTGAACATGGGAGGCCGTTTCCTGGTGAACCGAATCTGTATTTAAAGACATATTCAAATAGTTGGATAATAAAAACGATACACTGTCCGAGAAGTAATTGAGAATGAAAACACCAGGTCCTCCAATTAAAATGAACAGAGCAAAGAAACCTGCAATATACATGTTCCACGTACTCAGTCGTTTGATGCCACGCTCAATTCCAAGATAGGCACTCATAGAAAATAACAGCACCCAGATGATCGTCACTGTAATCGTCAACGTGAAATTCACTTCAATTCCGAACAAGTGAGACAGGTTCTGTGTAATGATCGGTGCTCCGAGCCCTAAGGTTACAGAGGCTCCTGCAAGAATACTGATCAAAAATAGAACATCCAGCGCCCGGCCGCCGATGCCATCGGTGAACTTATCTCCGAACAATACCCGGCAGGCCTCTGAAATTCTCATCAACGGTCGTTTACGCACATGCAGAATATACCCCATAGCCGGGGCAATCATGACGAAAATGGCGAACACCTGAAATCCCCACAGAAACATGCTGTACGCATTTCCCCACAGCAATGCTTCAGCCGATCCTGCTTCCACGCCTGCCGGTGGATCATTGGCAACTGAGGTCCACTGGAGCATCCCTGTCCGCATGATTGTGGAGCCGACTCCCATTGCGATTAGGATGGAAGCATATTCAAATAAAGAAAAACGTGGTTTTTCGTTAGGGTCACCGAGTACCACTTGTCCATATTTAGAAAAGGATAAATACAACCCCGCTGCGACAAGAATAACTCCGTACCAGAGATATCCCCAACTGAACTTATCTACAATCGAATCAAAAATAGCATTCAACAATTCCAATGATTCTGCCTCATACATGGCGAATGGAATGCTGATGCCGATCATCAAAATAATTGATGGAACAAAAATCTGATAGTCAATCAACTTCTTCTTTCTCATCCAATCCTCCTAAGTTATGTAAGATTCTCCTCCACGTATACCCGGTGGTTCCTCCTACATAACCTAAGAAATACAATTTCAGTATAATAATCGACTGGAATTTTTCAGTTACAATCTATGGAACATTTCATTGATTGAATTCAATGATATTCCCGTCGGGGTCGCTGACGAATATTTGATGCCAGTCTGTTTTGTTAACAGGTTTGTTTAACACTTCCACCCCATGGGTTTCCATCCGGCTTAGAAACGCTTCTATATCAGTTACTCTTATCGCAAAATGACCATCTCGTGAGTCAATCTCCCGCGTTCCCCGGAAGGTCTTGCTTCCGTTATGTACGATCAGGTGGATTTGTGTCGCACCGACCTGATACCAGGCGCCGGGAAAATCAAAAGCCGGGCGCTCCGGACTTTCTTCAAAACCTAACACCTCTCCATAAAAATGCTTGGACTTTTCAATATCCGTAACAGCCACGGATACGTGATGGATCCCTTTGTACATCAATCCCACTCCTTGTTCCTTTTCTATCAGTGTAATGGATGAGAAGGCAGACGGCTACCTGAACCACTCGACAAGTGCAATCATACTGAGCAGACCAAGCAGGAAAGAAAACGTAGCCAGTCTTTCATATCCATGCCCATGGGTTTCCGGGATCAGTTCTTTGTAAACAATGAACAGCATCGCACCAGCGGCGAAAGCGAGACCATATGGAACGAGGAACAACGCAAGGTGAACCATATAATAACCGAGAATACCAGCAAGACATTCAATACCACCCGTTAAAAAGGCCATGGCTACTCCCAATGACTTCCGGACGCCCTGGTTGAACAAAAACAGGGCCACCAAAAAACCTTCCGGCGCATTCTGAAGGCCCATGGCCAGGGCCACTACGAGTCCAAGGTTCTCCACTTCGCTCGCAAGACTTGCACCGACAGACAATCCTTCCGGTATATTGTGGAGCGTCATCGCTGCCACAAACATCAACGCCTGCTGAGGCAGCTTCACATCTGTGCGTGCATGATCGAGGTCGATATGAGGAATGAAAAACTCCAAAAGACTCAATAACAACGCTCCCGCCATAACCCCGAAACATAACACATACAGATTGGTCAGCTTCAGTGAGGCCGGGATCAATCCATACGTCGATGCTGCAACCATAATGCCCGCCGTATAGGCAAGGATGCAGTCCATCCTCCTGTGGGAAATATTACGGATGAATAAAACAGGCAGCGCCCCCACACTCGTGGCAAAAGCAGACAGGACGATGACCGATAAACTCCATTCCATAGCATACCCCCTATACCAGAGCTCTTCTTTTTTCACCATATGAACAAGTCGTCCAAAATAGACGGAACACCGAATAATCTATGAGCTGTCTTCCAGCGTCTTCAAGTGACTGATGAATTCTATCATTTTCCGCATTATTTAAGAGGCCATCAACCTATTTTTCAAGCCTATCGTCACTCGTCCATTCAACTCCCCTCATAGAGACATATAGTAATAATGAGTCAAAAGGAACTTGTCTAAGAGAAGCTCGTAGACTTTTGACAAAAATAGATAAGGAGTGAACAATATGAAGAAAAACACAGGATGTGGAAGCGGCTATGGACACGGTCACAAAGCTTGTCCCCCTCTCTCCAGTGATGTAGCTAAAGCGAGAAGTCTTTTCACCTCAACTGACAATCTCAGCCGAATTGGTAACGTAGAATCTAACGTCATTCTCGGTGAAATATTGATCCAGTCTCTTACTGAAGCGGACTTTCACCTGCCTTCATACGCGCGGGCGATTAAGAACATTGAGAAAAACATTTCCTTGACGCAGTGTAAAGCAATCCCTGCTGTAGGAAGGCCTGGGTATGTAAAATTGTTTGTGGAAGGAATCGTACACAAAAACATTCAGTATGTAGAGGACGGATATGGGTATGTGAAAGACTACAGCATCGATATCCCCTTTAAAGCGTACGACGAAGTTCGGATTACTGGTAATACGGCTTCACCGTTCGGTATCGATTACAGTGTGAAAGAAAATGTCCTTCAACGACGCGAAATTGCCAAAGACGGCATGGGGGCGAAACGCTGTGAATTCGGTTCTTTGACGTTCGAAATCAACAACGAACCGGTTGAATGCAAGCTTTTGGCTTCTGCTGTGAACCAGTGGGACATCGTGCACCATTTTGATAACTGGGGACGCTTCAATAAAGTGACAGAAAAAATGGACATCATCCTAGCGGTCCAACTGTCGCAAAAACGACCTTTGCTTCCATTGCCACCAACTGATGGTGAAGATAGCGGAGAAGAAGTAGAAACCGTCTACGACCGTTTCCGAAGAGCGATTGACCAATAAAAAAAGAGATGCCTATAAAGGGCATCTCTTTTTTGTGAAAGCATCTACAAGCATACATATTGATTCTGCAAAAAATTATAATGGATAACAGCAACGCCTTGTATGGACATTTGACCGTCTCCCACCCAATCAGTGTGACTGATCAAACGGACACAGGATACCTCTGCTTCCACAGGGGCAGCAAAGGATTGGGCGAATTCATAATGCACATCTCCATCCAAACCACCTGTAAAGGTATATTCTTTTCTGCTTGCGTGCGACACCTGAGGGGGTGTTTTCCATTGAAGTTCGATTACTTTCTCCCACGGAATCGTCTGCGTGATTCTCTGCAGCTTCCCTCCTTGGTTATACGTGATATTTGCATTTAGCACCCCGCTCAAAAATACAAACGATGAAGGAAGGGGGATGGATTCTTTTTGGGAATGAACCGATAATTGAACATCAATGATTTCACATCCATCTGGAGGACCCTTCAGTGCCTCCATCACATCTACTTCGATCTCACGGGAAGCTAATAATACCGGCACCTTCACTGTTTTACCCACAGCGGGATGGAGACACACCATTTCTTCTATGCTCGACGCTATGGCCGAAGTGCTCTCTTCCCAATTCTCACAATCGCCGGACTCCTCACCTTCATCACAATCTGGACTTTCATAAAAAGAGGACTCCAACATCAATGACTCCTCTTCCTCACACGACCATTCGATTTTTTCCTCCCAGGAACTTGATTCATCCAGCATCGAGCAGATTTCGGCCTTTAGGTCATCTTTTGCCCCGAATGCCTTTTCCTCCATTATAGGATCAAAACCATCAAGAACCTCAAGATCTTTTTGAGCTTTGTAATGTTCCTTAAACCCTTGTCGCTCATCTAAGGATTCTTCCATCGACGCAATGATATCTGTAAGAATGGAGGACTCTTCTAAGTCTTGCTCAAATTGATAAGTGTCATGGGATTCATCCCATGCCGGGGCAGGGTCACTTTTTAATAAAGCTAAAATTTCCGGTAAAAACGGATTATCCTCCTCTTTTTTGTCTTTATCCGTCCGATCATAACTTTCCTCATCAGGATTATCCTTTATAATGGGAAGTTCGAACATAGAGGGAGACTGTTTTCTTTCGGACGTCATTCTCTTTCGGTTTTCAGCTAACTCATGATTTCTCTCTTCTTTTTTTTCCATTACGACTGGAGGCGGGGGCAGGACTGGACGGGGCAGATCTTCATGGTCATCGCGGTACGAAGAAACGTCCAGGCTTTCGTCAAAGAAACGTTCATGAATCGCTTCCTCCTCCTGGTAGCGATGCTTACGAGTGCTGCCAGGCGTTTCTGTTTTCACCCGCTTCGTCCAACGCTTTTGATTGAAACGGATTTCATCTTTCTTCATGTTCCTCAGAAAGGCGCTTCCCCTTCAGCATCCTTTCTTCCCCTCCTTTCAATACTTGATTTGCTGCTTAACAATCGTCATTGGAAGCAGAAGCTACACGGATCTGCTGGTCCTGGAGAACTTTCAAACAAATATCCAGCACCATTTTCTCTTCGACCTGTGTAAAGTAACCTTCTTGGAATGGAGCGGACCCGGGGATTGGTTGCCGATCAAGAGCTTCATCCCACTCAATAATTTTACTGGACAGCAATTCACAATAAGGAAGGGCATTATAATATTGACTGCTCTCCTGATGGAACTGGGATAAATCGCTGCTCATGTATTCATCCTTTTCCGGGTACCCGGAAGGTAGCGGTTGGGACACAGCAAAGTCGAATTCTTCTCTGTGATTATTTTTCGGCTGCACAGGCGTGGATAGAAATTCTTTGATTTCGATCACTGTATCGAACGGGACATCTACCGTAAAAGAATGGAGATCCGATGCGACCGTCGTATCCGTACTCATCTCGATTTCATTCGAAGGACTGGCATATTGAATATTTTTACGAACAAAACCTTTGATGAACAATTTATTCGTCGGGAGCAGAAGACGACACTGAGTTAAGGCAACCCTCTTCTTAATATCTTTAATTTCAAGCACAGGTTCAGGGAAGGTGATGATTTCATTGATGTTCAACTGGACATTGAGTTCAGCAAGGACGACCGGAACTTTCGTGACGATCTTACCGATGCTCACCTGAGGTTTGCACGGCTTACAGAACCCTTTTTCACACTCATAGGAATCGTTATGTTGTTCTGACATTCGATGCCCTCCTAAACGAAAGATATCCCCATCGTATGTAGGAGCCCTTGTGATGTCTGGGCGCTTATCTCGATGCTGAGATACGTGCAGGCTTCTCTGAGATCGTCTTATAGACGTCAGGGAAATAAAAAACACGATTCCTAATATGGAATCGTGTTTTTGCCTCGATTATTCATCATTACTAACGGGAACATTCTGCTTTTGCAAAACTGTCACACGGAATCGGATCATCATCTTCTCAACGATGTGCTGGAAGTATCCTTCATCTACCGGGCTGTAAGATTCGCGGTCTGTCGCTTCGTCCCACTCAATGATACTGCTCGCCACAAGCTCACAGTACGGAAGCTCATTGTACGCCTGCGTGCTCTCCTGATGGAACTGGGAAAGGTCGCTGGATAGATATTGATCTTTTTCCGGGAATCCTTTGCCAAGATCCTGAGCACGGAAGAAGTCAAACTCACTTCGCGTGTTCGTTACTGGAAGTTGGACCTCTCTTGTTAGAGTTACAGTGGTCATACACTCAAACGGAACATTCGTTGTGAGTGATTTCATGTCCGAAGAGACACATTCACCGTGAGCACCATATACCGGGCTTGCATATTGAATGTTTTTGCGGACATACCCTTTGATAAACAATGGAAAATCACCGGTATCGAATAAGTTTCCATCCGTAGAAGTTGGAGTCATCAGACGGCATTGAGTGATTACCACTCTTTTTTTGATATCCTTGATCTCCAACACTGGAAAAGGAAATTTGATGTTCGCTACAGCATGTGTAGTTACATCAAAAGTTCCAAGTTCTACAGGAACTTTGACCGTCCATGGACCATCACTTACCGGAACTTCCATGACCGGATCATTTTCACAATTGCCGATTGAGGCTGACTCATTAAGGTTTACACATTTATCGTGACAATTATCTTTTTTCATCACTATTTTCCTCCTTTATATTAACCTCACTGTATTCTATGCAATCTACTCTATGAAGCATAGTCAGATGAAGGAGTATAAACGTGGAAGTTTGAACAAGTTCTCAAAATTGATAGATTCTACTCTATCAATTATGGGCTCCCCCCCTTTCCACTTACTAGTTTTTACCATAAGTGAATATAAGCACCAGGTCATTAAAAAACCCGCTGGACCTGGAAATGGGTATTCGCACAGGGACTTCCCCTCTGACATACGTTGTTAAAATGAGGAGGTTGAAGATGAACAAGAATAATTTTCTTGCTGTAGATGTGGGCAACAGCTGGTACAAAGCCATGGTGTCTGATCAAGGGGAAGTCTTTGATTATCAAATTCCGAACGCGATCGCATTGTTTGATGAAGAATTTTATGAACAGCCTTATGATGAAGATGATGTAGAGTTCGAAGAACATTTGATTGTGGAGGTGAAAAGCCCTGCCATTCAGGATCGACGGGAGATTTTTTATATCGGCAAGTCAGCCATGCACCAGAAGAATGTGAGCCTCACCTCTTTTAACAATCAAAAAGTAGACGAAGAACGCACATATCTTCTGCTGTTTGCAACGGCCGCTTATCACGCATACATGACCAATTCCTCAGAGGAAGACGTCCACTTCACCATCGATCAACTCGCGGTTTCGCTGCCTACGACTCAATACAAGGAAAAGAAAGACATATTCAAGCAGCGTCTCATTGGTAACCATACGGTTATTTTCCATAAAGTACCCGGGGTAAGGGAGCCGAAAGAAGTCTGCGTCAAAATTCAGATTGAAGATGTCATCGTAGGTGCAGAAGGGGCCCTGGCCTACTTAGCTTTAACAAGGGATCAGGATTCACTAATGATCATGGATGATACGCTCGTCAAAGATTCATCGAAAGGAATTTTGATTGGGGATCTCGGTGGGGATTCGGTGGACTTTGTCGGCATTAAAAAGAATAAACCGGTCGCTTCCGTCGAAGGGGAGCCGTTCGGCATCAATCCATACCTTGACCATATCATACAAAAAGTCAGCAAAAATGAAATGTACAGCTTCAACTCCCGCTCGGAATTGGAAGAAAAACTGGTCGCGGGTCAATCTGAATGGTATGTCGAACCTTTTGCAGGCGTACGAAAGGATATTAGTAAGTACATCACCCCGCAGCTGCGCTTGATGGCCATCAAATACCTCGAACATTTTGACAGGGTGAGGAGCCGTTCGAATGAAATCAAAGGAGCCGCCCGTTACATTGCTGTCGGCGGCGCAGCCGAAATCGCTGAAAAACAGATCAAGGAAGCTGCAGTAAAGTGGAATGAACGCGGCCGTCCGATCGATCTGCTCTTCCCGGAAAACATGTCGAAATTAAATGTGCAGGGGTTGATGATCCTCGCCAAGATGCAATGGATCAGCAAGAACAAAGAGTATACGGACGAATACGCCTATTCCAAAAGCTAGAGGGTGAAGGACATGTCAAACGTATTCCACGATTATTTTAAACAAACCGTGCTTACGATTCCTGATTCCTTCATTGATATAAGGACAGGTGACAAACACACTGTTCCACCAAAAATTAAAGACGAAATTGCTTATCACGCGGAAAACAATACCCTCGCTCATTTGATATTCTCTGCGCTGAACGATTACCTTAAAAAAGATGCCGGTTCTCGTCAATGGGGGACAAATGAAGTATTAGCGGAATTGATGGAAATTAAGCGAATGCTTTCGGACGGAGCTCCCCAAAGAGTCCCGCCATCAACTTACCAATCACACCATGCTCCAACTAAAGAAATGGATTTTCAGGAGATCGAGGATATGCTGGAAGCTTTCGGAGGATGATGTATGTACGTAGGGCAGCCTTAACAGGCTGCCTTTTTCTTGTCGATGCACTTGAAAGGGAAATAAACGTTGCTTTTACAAATAAACAGCTGGCAGACATGTAATGGCACAAAAACAAGATAAATCCACACTGATGCAAATGCCTGTACCTTTGAGATCATCCAGACACTTGTGATCCAACTGATGACAGGCAGACCCATGTTTGCTGTGGCAGGACTTAGGATGCTTTTCTTTCCCATCAGATTTAAAATCAAGCAGCTCAAGAACTGCACAATTTTTGGTCAATTCTTTGATTTTAAAGACGTGGGTATGCACACATTTGATCCTTTCTTTTTTGGAAGGGCAGGAATAAGTGGTTACACCTGTTCCTTTGAAAGGTTCACATCCACAATATAATAGAAATGGAATCGTATTTTTCTTCACCCGCTTTTCTCCTAACAACTCATCGATTGATTGCTGGCAGGAGGTATGGCAGTTATCATTTTTCGCTTTCTTCTGGGCATAAAGGATTGCTTCCAGTACTTCCTCTACGCAGTTTTTATAGTGTTTACCCTTATGATGGCTGGCTTTTTTCCCACAGCAGCCACCTTTATGGTGATGATCATAATCATGATCATAGGCTTGGTAACTCATGTTTTCACTCCTTCATGATCCGGATAAAGTATTATACGTCAACTGCGGGTTTTCGTTTGATATGTGCGCCCACCATGAGGGAAATTTTATTCCGGCTTCCTCTGCCCCCTACCAAACTCCCGGTGTAGGACTTTATCATTATGAGCGAATCGTACCTTGGTTCGCCTCTCTCCTTCACTTATACTGGAAATAATAGAAAGGAAAGGTCAGTGATCCCCCTATGCTTTACATATGGAAAATTGAAGAAATTATAAAGAACACGCTGGACGACCATCAACTGGATATCAATTATGAAATTAATAATAAACTTCCAGCGCCAATGAGTTATAACGTATCTACAAATACAGTGAATTTTAACTATCTACAAATCAATGGATATATGAGTAAAATAAAGGTAGATGAAACAGAAGAAAATTTCGTTAAAATCATCCTCTATCATGAAATCGGCTATTATCTGACATTCAAAAAACATAGACACGATTTACGGACACTAATGTACGGGGAAGACGAAGAAGTCGAAGCGCTGAAAGCCGTCATCGAAACGAACGCATGGAATTATGGACGTTCGCTCGTACCTGACCATCTTATTTCCTCCTATGATCTCGTCCGTGAAAAAGACGAAATGCTTTTGCAAGGATTGAAATAAATTTCCTTGATTCTACAAATTATCCTTGAAATGGGAAGGTCATTTCATAGATTTTGTAGAAATAGTTAACAGTCACTACAGGATTAGGCTTATAAAAAAAGGAAGGTGAATGGCATGTTCAAGAATCGATTATTCAAGAATGTTCTATTCCGATGGATGCCACATAAAGAGCAAAGCATTTGTGAGAAAAGATTGGTCAAGGTTGTCAAACGCTTAAAGGTAGAGAATTTCAATTTTAACTGGGATCGTAAGAGTTGTTTTGTGGAGTTTACATACCAGGGGGAAAGCTACCGCCTGGAACATTCCGTTGATAAAGCCAAGGAAAAAGGCATTATCCTTCGAAATGGACTGGACTGCCTGAATGAATTGACGCAGTCCCTGGAAGACCTGGGATTGATTATCGACCGTGGCATGTATGATTTCGACACTTGGATTGCGGGCATGAAAATATCACCTTCTATAGAAGAGCCCCCTGAATTGGATGAATTCCAGCTCAAGTATAAATCTATTTCAAAACAGACGGGTGAAGAAACGATTGCGCTTAAACCGGAAGCCTCTTTCAAAAAGTTCGAAGAAGGACCTGCTTCCTCAAAAAAAACGCAAATTAAATAAAAAAAATGACCTGCCCTCTTCCATAACAGGGCAGGTCATTTTTTGTTCATTTTTTTCTTACCGATATAGGCCCACATCGTCGTATAGGTAGCAAACAAAAGGATTAAAAATAAGGGAACAGACAATACATCACGTATAAGCAAGATTTTGCGTCATCCTTTCTATTTTAAACTGTCCAAGGGAAATGGGAAAAATACATAGAAAAGGACAGCGATAGGAAGAGAGATGAGTAAGGCCCGGACAGGGTTTCGATCGTGAATATACAGCACTACAAAAAGAATGGCATTCAATGGGATGTTGAACCAGTTGTTCCAGCCATGATCATACACGTACATCCCTTTCATAGAAAACAACCATTCCAACACGGTGTAAAACACTACCCATACCGTTATATACATCCATTGTTTTGTACGTGTTTGAGGGAAACGCTGCAAATAAATGATCAATCCAATCGGACAGATAAAAAAAGTGAAGGCCGTATTAATGATCGAATGATTGATCCAATCCATCGTTACACCCCGGAAAGCCCACAAGGTGTGTTGATAATAGAAAAAGTTGTACGTCATGTTGACTACGATAAAAAACAATAGCGTCGGGTACTGTTTCCCCACCTGTTTCCAATCGACGAATCGGTAAGCAAAAAGAGACCACACCACAATGACCAATAATAAATACACTTTCCGATCACCTACCTGTTAATCTATTAATCCCATTCTTCACCCCGCTCCTCTTCTTTATACACCCGCCTGGAATCACCAAAAAAAGCCACACCAGGTCATCCAATATCTGGATGACCTGGTGTGGCAGAAAATGTAAAACACAGACAAAAAACCACCTGCTTCCTCTTTGTGGAGGTTGGAAGCAGGCGGTTGTTGGTTTTATATTAATAAGCGAGTGCAAATAGTCCTTTGATATGGGAAAGGTAACGCACGTTACTAGCTTCTTTCATGACAGAAGCTGGGAGACCTTTTAATGGTGTCTGGTTGGCACCGATGAAAGCCACCGCATCCTTACGTCCAAGACTTGCAAGCGTACCGGAGTTCACAGGTTCGAACTCTTCGAAGCTCTTGTCTTCAAGGAATGCATAAAGGTTATAACCGACCGTTTCCCCCATCTGCCAAGCGATTTGGGCTGTTGGTGGTTGTGGACGCTCATCACCCGGTTTGAAGTAAACCGCACTGTCACCTACGACAAATACATCATTATGAGAAACAGATTGAAGGTAGTTGTTCACAGACGCACGTCCGCGGTTCACTTCAATGCCGGATTCTCCGACTAGTGGGTTTCCTGCAACTCCACCTGTCCATACGAATGTATTCGCTTCAAGCTTACGTCCATCTTTCAGCTCGATCACGTTTCCTTCCACATTGGTAACCGGAAGTTCAGTCAGGAATTCAACGCCGCGTTTTTCAAGGCTCTTCGTTGCTCTCTCAATCAAGTGATCAGGAAGCATCGGAAGAATCTTCGGCATCGCTTCTACGAGGGTCAACTTGATGTCATCAGGGTTGACGCCGTATTTCTTAGCCATCGCTGGTGTTTCATCCGCCAGTTCACCGACAAGCTCAACACCGGTCAAGCCACCTCCGCCAATGACGATGTGGGCATCCGCTTCGTTGTTCGTCTTCGCATAGTCACGAATACGGTCTTCCACATGGTTGCGGATTTTGTTCGCATCCTCTGCGGATTTCAGCACCATACTGTGTTCTTTCAACCCAGGAATGCCGAAATAGTTGGTTACACTACCAAGAGCAACGACCATCGCGTCGTAAAATAGTTCTGAACCGTCTTCAAGCGTGACTTTTTTGTCATTCACAGAGAAGGAATCGATGGTTGCAACTTTAAGGTTGATGTCTTTTCCTTTCAGCAGCTTCTCAAGCGGAAGTGCTGCTGCCTCTTCTGAGATATTACCAGCAGCTAGACGGTGCAGTTCTGTAATGATCTGGTGGGTAGGGGTTTTATTAATAATGGTAACGTTCGCTTCTGAAGCGTCCATGTATTGGCGTACAGACAATGCGGCAAGAAGTCCACCGTAACCGCCGCCTAAAATGACGATTTCTTTTGACATGTGAGATTCCTCCATTTCCTACTCTTTATGATTGCGTTCAGCGGATACTTTCAAGTATGCATTGACGAAACGGAACAATTTTTGTGCTTGAGGGTCTTTCAACATTTTCATCAACCCGAATAGTCCAATAACTTCTGAACTGCTTTCCGCGTGATCTTTTGCTTCGATGGCGTTCTGCGCTAATTCTTTAACAGAATGCTTCAGCGGTTCAGCCACTTCTGACATGAACTCAACCGTGTCTTGCTTCAGAATTTCATCTGTTGCAAGCGATTGAACCGTATCATAAGAGCTGGAAAGAATCTTCACCAATTCGGTCAGCTTCGGAAGTTCTTTCACAAGAACAGTCAAAGATTCCTGTACTTCTGGTTGCAGTAATTGATCGAGCAGTTCACGCTCGTCGCGAGCAACGTTCTGCTCTTCTTTTTCTGTAGTGAATGAATCTGCCATATCCACTTCTCCTTTTTTAGAGCCGGAGCCCCATTTTTTATAAGTAAAATCAATCGTTCAAGCAAAGAAAAGCCTGCTTGTATAAAACAGTAAAAGTGCCATTTTATATCTACCGTTACTAGAGTAAAATATAATCTTGTGAAGTACAACACATTCTGACAAAATAAACGCTTTCAACGAAGTTTTTTTCTATAAAAGTGGAATTTTTACAGCATCTTCAAGAAAAAAACGATGATCATCTTCTTTTTATCATTCGCCAAAGTTTTTTTCTCATTCCGGATGATCGTAAAGCTTTATCAGCTTACCGGTCCCTTGGAAATTAAGGCAGGTCATTCCCCGCTGCCCGATAGAGTTCATACCATTCTTCCCTGGACAAAATGATGTGAGAGGCTTTCGCTATATCTCTCATACGCTGAATGTTCATCGATCCGACGACAGGCTGGATTTTTGCAGGATGACGCAGAAGCCAGGCGATTGCAATAGCGGAGTCGGTTACGTCATACTTTTCAGCAAGTTCTTGTAATTTAGCGTTCACTTCAGGGAATGCCTCATTGCCTACAAAAGGACCTTCGATCATTCCATGCTGGAATGGAGACCAGGCCTGCACAGTAATATCATGCAGTCGGCAGTAGTCCAGCACACTGCTATCCCTTACGACAGCCGAGTCATTCTGCATGTTTACATTGAAACCTGCATCAATCATCGGGGTATGAACGAGACTCAGTTGCAGCTGATTGACGATCAGCGGCTCATCAAGATGCTTGCTCAGCAGCTCCATCTGCATTGGGTTCTGATTGCTCACGCCAAAGTGCCGCACCTTACCACTCTCCCGTAAAGTGTTGAACGCTTCCGCTACTTCTTCCGGTTCCATCAACGCGTCCGGACGATGGAGCAATAAACTATCTATATATTCGGTCCCTAATCGCTTCAGACTCCCATCCACCGATTCGAGGATATGCTCTTTGGAAAAATCAAAAAAGCCTTTGCGTATGCCGCATTTGGTTTGAATCTTGACGTCCCCCCGCTGAATGCTTGTCTCTTTGAATGCTTCTGAGAATACAGCCTCTGATTCTCCTTTTCCATAAATATCCGCATGGTCAAATAAATCGACGCCGTTCTCAAACGCATTCGATATAACTGTTGCTGCTTCCTGGCTGCTGAGCCCGTCCATTCTCATGCATCCAAGCGAAACTTCTCCGACTTCCACATCACTATTACCTAACTGGATTTTCTTCACATGGCATCCACCTTTCCTAATAAGCCTACCCTCATCCTATCATTTTCCCGTAAAGACTTAACAAATAACGCTTACCAATAAAAGGGGGACCAGGTCATCCAGAATCTGGATGACCTGGTCCCCCTTTTATTTCCATTTCCTCCACCCTCCTTATATAATTCAAATAAGGAAGATTCTATCTATGATGAGGGAGGAGAAATATCGATGGATAATATAGAGGAACTTTATCGATCAAACTTCAAAAATGGTGCGTATGCTTTTTATGAAAAAGCACGGTCGCAGCAGCCGATTTTTCCGATGAACAGTGATGGGATGAACCATTCATGGATGGTAACAAAATACGACCATGTAAAAGAACTTCTCAAATCTCAAAGTTTCATCAAAGATCAGAGTCGATTGTTTTCATCTGCTGATCAAGGATCCGGTCAAGGTAATTTCAACATTTTCCAAAACATGATGCTGGATGCCGATCCGCCTGACCATACTCGTCTGCGTAAACTTGTCCAGCCCTACTTCAATCCTAAGACGATAAAGAAGCTTGAACCAAGAATCCGGGAAATTGCTGATGAGCTATTAAAGGAAATGCAGGCAAAGAAAGAACCTATCGACTTAATTGATGATTATGCTTTTCCACTTCCGATCATCGTCATCAGTGAAATGCTTGGAGTTCCTGCTGAAGACAGGAATTCCTTCAGACAATGGTCCAACACCATCGTATCCGCTTCCAATGAAATGGAGCAGGATTTCATGAAGGATGTAGAAGCCTTTACTACATACTTGACGGAACTCTTTGAGCAGCGAAAGAAAGATCCACAGGATGACCTCGTCTCCCAATTGCTCCAAACCGAGGAAAGTGGTGACGTTCTGACGAAGAATGAACTGTATTCGATGATTGTCCTTTTGATCATTGCGGGGCACGAAACGACCGTCAATTTGATCGGAAACACGATGCTTGCTTTAATGGAGCATCCGGAACAATTGAATCAATTAAAAAAAGACCCCCGTATCATACCAGGGGCGATGGAGGAAGGTCTCCGCTATTATAGTCCCGTTGACTTCTCCACAGCGAGATGGGCCGAAGAAGACATTGACTTCCACGGCCAGCTGATCCGACGTGGCGATTTCGTAACTGCTTCTCTAAGCTCTGCGAACAGAGATGAAGAAAAGTTTAAAGATGCTTCTGTATTTGATATAACGCGCGAGCGTAACGCTCATGTGGCCTTTGGATTCGGCATCCACTTCTGTCTCGGGGCTCCCCTTGCCCGTCTGGAAGGAAAAATCGCACTGGAGAAGCTTATTCAAACTTTTCCCGACCTCGAATTAGACTCAAACGCAGCTCCTCCTGAATGGCGCTCTGTCTTTCTGTTAAGAGGTCTGGAAACTCTACCTGTAACTTTATAACAAAACGAGCCGCTTGACCGGAACATCAAGCGGCTGTTTGCTTACTACGAAACCCAAACCAGATCGTAATCACAAGGAGCGCCCCTGCAAGAATAAAGGCTGATAGGACAACAAAAGGAACATCATTCCCCTGATTTTTCACGCCAATCCCGACATAGGCCCAAACAAAAACGAGTGGATACACCCAGTCTTCCTGGGTTTGCATGAACGATACAGCAAGCACAAAGCCGATGAGCATCATTAGAATCGTCCAGACAGAAGCAGAAATCCCGAACCCACCCCATCCGATAGAGGTGAGATAGTAGCTAATGTTGGCAATCGTAGCTACACTGACCCACCCCAAATATACAGAAAACGGAAGACGGTCAAAAAAGGAGGCATCATTCACCTGTAATGTGGAATACAAACGAATCAACGTAAGCAGCAGACCGATCATCACGAGCACAGAAAGTCCAAAATATTCATAATGCCACATGAAAATCCAAAGACTATTCAACACACAACTAAAGACAAACCATTTGCTCGTCTCTTGATAGATAGGAAGGTTCCTTCTGCTTGCAGGAAACTGCCGGAACACCCATATTCCTAATAACATGTAGATCAATCCCCATATGCTGAACACATAACCCGCGGGAGTGAACAACACGTTCAACCGGTTGGATATTTCCCCTGTCGTTTGTCCGTTCAATGGCAGGGCATTAGCAAGTCCATTCACCGTGACGACCATAATCAATGCAAGAACATTTATGATCCATTTCCCCATTCGACCTCCTCCTTCATACCGTGATTGATACATAGTATTCCTTTTCAAACTCGGATAAAACGTTCTCACCTAATTTCATGTTAGGCAAACTGAATTTTAGGGAAGAGTAGTAAGGGTAATTTTCACACTAGAAAAGGAGTGGAATGCATGAACAACAGTCAATTTGAAAAGGTGAAGAACGGAAATGGATTCATTGCTGCCCTCGACCAGAGCGGCGGGAGCACACCGAAAGCGCTCGCAGCCTATGGAGTTCCTGAAGATTCTTATTCAGGGGAAGATGAAATGTTCGATCTCGTCCATCAAATGAGGACTAGAATCATCACCTCCCCTTCGTTCAATGCGGACCATATTCTTGGAGCGATTCTTTTTGAACAGACGATGGACAGAGAAATCGAGGGGCAGTACACCGGAGATTACTTAGCCTCAAAAGGCGTCGTCCCTTTCTTGAAAGTGGACAAAGGACTCGCTGAAAAAGAGAACGGTGTCCAGTTGATGAAGCCGATCCATGATTTGGATGAAACGCTTAAGCGAGCGAATGAACGCAATATCTTCGGTACGAAGATGCGATCCGTCATCCACGAACCAAATCCTGACGGCATCAAAGAAGTGGTCAACCAGCAGTTTGATATCGGTAAAAAGATAATAGAGGCTGGGCTCGTACCGATCATTGAACCGGAAGTCAATATTCACAGCGAGGATAAAGAAGCATGTGAAGATATCCTTAAGGAAGAAATTCTTACACATTTGAACGGTTTGGCAGAAGACGAAAATGTCATGCTGAAACTTACCATTCCATCACAGGCGAACACGTATAAACCGCTGATCGACCATCCCCGCGTCGTCCGGGTGGTTGCACTATCCGGTGGGTATTCCCGTGAAGAGGCCAACGAGAAGCTGAAAGAAAATGACGGACTTATCGCCAGCTTTTCCCGTGCACTGGCCGCTGATTTAAATGCGGATCAGTCCGATGAGGCCTTCGATGCCGAATTGAAGAAAGCCGTTGATTCCATTTATGATGCTTCTGTTAATAAAAAATAAGGAACAGAAAAAGGGTGCGAACTAATATCGCACCCTTTTCTTATTCTTTATTCCTAAGCAGTCTCATACTGTTCAAGATCACAAGTAAAGCTGCCCCTGTATCACTTAGTACAGCCATCCATAAGGTCAGGACCCCTGGAAAAATAAGCAGTAGTGCGGCAAGTTTTGTCACGAGAGAGAACCAGACATTTTGCTTGATAATCTTCAATGCTCTTCTGCTCAACCGAATCGTATGGGGAAGTTTCTCCAAATTATCAGCCATCAGGACGATATCCGCCGTTTCCATAGCTGTATCTGTACCTGCTCCTCCCATCGCAATTCCAAGATCTGAAGTAGCTAGAGCGGGAGCATCATTGATACCATCCCCCACCATCGCCACTACATTCCCTTCTTCCTGCAGTTTTTTAACCGCTGCCACTTTATCTTCCGGCAAAAGCTCAGCAAAATAACGGTCGACACCTGTTTCTTTTGCAATTTTATCGGCTGTGCCTTCATTATCACCGGTCAGCATCACCATTTCTTTCATACCCGCCTGTTTCAGCTTCTGAATGGATTGTACGGTGATTTCCCGTATCGTATCTGCTACAGCCATTAGCCCGAGGACTTCAGTGGATGTGCCTACGACGACGATGGTATTGCCTTCTTTTTGCAACTGATCGATCTTTTCCTTCCGATCAGAAAGAGGTACCTGCATTTCTTCAAACCATTTAGGGCTTCCGGCAAAATATTCGGTGCCTTCGATCGTCGCTTTTGCCCCTTTACCCGCAATGGATTGATAGTTTCCTCCATCTTTTGCAGATAAGTTCCGTTCGTCTGCATACGTCAGAATCGCCTGCGCAATAGGGTGGGTCGAATGCTCTTCAATCGTGCGGGTAACCTGAATGAGAAGATCAACATCTCCATCAAAGGATTCGACATGTGAAACTTTTGGACGCCCTTCTGTCAGCGTTCCTGTCTTATCAAACGCGATCGCTTTGATCGTCCCTGCCTTCTCTAAGAATGTCCCCCCTTTGATCAGGACTCCATTCTTGGCAGCATTTCCAATGGCAGACACAATGGCCACCGGCGTTGAGATTACAAGCGCACATGGACAAGCGACCACCAGCAAGGCTAAGCCTTTATATAACCATTCCCCCCACGAACCGAAGCCGAACAATGGAGGAATAATCATGACGAGCAAAGCTGAAATAAAAACAATCGGTGTATAAACACGAGCAAAACGATCGACGAATGCCTGTGTCGGAGCCTTTTGCTCTTGAGCCTCTTCTACAAGGTGGATGATTTTCGCGATGGTCGTATCTTCCACGTGTTTTGTGACTTCAATTTCAAGTGAACCACTTTCATTTACAGTACCAGCATAGACGACGTCCCCTGTCGTTTTATCCACGGGAAGCGATTCACCGGTAATTGGTGCCTGATTAACACTTGAAGTTCCGGTAGCCACCGCACCATCTAAAGGAATTTTTTCGCCGGGCTTTACGATGATGATTTCACCGATACCTACATCTTCCACAGCTTTCTGTACCCATTGTGAGCCCGATTTGACTGTAGCTTCTTTTGGCGTAAGGTTGATCAGACTTCTGATCGAGTCTCTCGTCTTTTCAAGGGAACGGTTCTGCAATGTGTTTCCTAACGCGAATAACCAGACGACCATGGCCCCTTCAAACCATTCCCCGATCAAAGCGGCTCCGATGGCAGCTGAAGCCATCAGCACATTCATATCCAGAGAGCCGCTTTTGACAGCGTAAAAGGCACTTGTGGCAGGTTTAAATCCACCAATGAAAATAGCCGCTGCATAAAAGGCTGTAATAAATTCAACAGGGACATTGATAAAAGAACTGATAAAACCCAGGCCGAGGAACAGACCGGACAGAGTAGTAGTAGAAATTCCCCTCCTGTTTTTATTTTCCTCCCCGTGGTCCTTTTCTTTACCTTCAAGGAAAGCCTGGAACCCCGATTTCCCCACTTCTTTAATAATCGTTTCCACATTCGTCGTGTGTTGGATCTGCATCTTCCCTGTTGAAAATTGAACCTGCACATCCTGGACAGCAGGATTTTTGTTCAAGTGCTTTTCAATCGTCATCGCACAAGACCCACAATCCATCCCTTCGATTTTATAGGTTTGTGCACCCTTGGGCTGGATGACCGGTTCTGCTTCAAATCCCAGCTTTCGAATATGACTGGAAATTTGATCATAAACGGCCGCATCCTCTGCAGCCACGGTCATTTTCCCAGTCCCGTATTGAACGCTGACCGATTGGACGCCTTTGACTTTCCGCAAACCTTTTTCAATCGTCTCCGCACAAGATGGACAATCCATCCCTTTAACCTTAAATTTAACTCCTTGATCAGCGGATGTTTTTTCATTTGGATTTGCACGGCAGCAAGAACCTTCTTCTTTTTGAGGTTCTTTCGTACAGCAGGTCGAAACATCTTCCTCCATTTGCCCACTCGAACAGCAGGTCGTTTCGTCGTCTTTTTTTTCCTGACTGCTGGAACAACACGACGTCTCGGATGTCTCCTCAACGGGGCTTGAGCAGCAGGAACTCTCTTCCTGTTCCATAGCCTCTCCTGCACAGCAGCTCTCTTTATTCTCTTCCATCATTTCTCTCACCCCCCACTCCTGGAATCAGGATTCTTTCGCATGCTCCATTGCAATGGAAACCAATTGATGGACGTGTTCATCCGCCAACGAATAAAAGACGAGTTTTCCTTCTTTTCTATACTTTGCGAGCTTCATATTTCTCAACAGTCGCAAATGGTGGGAAGCCGTCGCTGTCGTGGATCCGATGATATTGGCCACATCACATACACAAAGTTCATCTTCCATTGTCAACGCGTAAGCAATTTTCAAACGTGTGGCATCAGAGAGGGCTTTGAAAATCAGTTCCACACCGAGTACTTCATCCATCTTCGGCTGAATCCTTTGGACAAGCTCTTCATCATAACAAAAAGTGTCACATGTATGTTTCGGCGCTTTTTTTATAACTTTTTCATTCATTCTATTCACCTTCATTCAAATATTCGTTTTAATATGTAATTATAGTGTATGCTCTACGTTTCAAATCCGTCAACACTAATATTCAAATAATTGTTTGATTATAAATCATAGCTTCACTCCAAATCACTTCAAATCATTTAAAGGTTGCACACAAAAAAGCTTCCCTCACCCATATAGTGAAGGAAGCCTTTCCTTTTTATTTGAACAAGTCCATCAAACGATCCCAGAAGCTTTTTTCCTCTTCCTCTTCCGGAACCTCGTCTTCTTGCTCCTCTTCTTTTATACTTTCTGTCTTAATCACGAACTGCACCGATCCTACTTTTTCGTTCTTATCAGAAACGAAAGAGGTCGGTTCAAAATCAGATTTATCGTATTCTTCCACCATCTGGTCAATCTCGGAATCCATCTGACCAGGAAGGTCACTGGTACTGGAAGCTAGTTCGGCCGTACCTTCATGCAGTTGTGCGGCACCATTTTCCAACTCAGATGTTCCGTTCGTCAAACCAGCAATGCCACTGTGAATATCGGAATAGGAACCTGCAAGACGATCGACCCCTCCTGTATACTCCTTCAGTCCAGAATGAAAATCCCCGTATTTCGATGAGAGGGTCTGAAGTCCTTCCTGGAGCTGTTCCATGGATTCCATGATATTCATGCTTTCCATGCTGCTTCCCACCTGATCTGCCATCGTGTGAAGATTTGAACTCATCTCCCTCAACGAACCTGCACTTTGCTCCAATGCAGGACCGACCGATTGATAGGCTTCTTTGACATTGGTATATGTCCCTTTTGCCTTTTGAGCAGCTTGATAGGTTTCAACAAGTTTATGAACGACCTCTTGATCCGCTTCACTTTCTTTTAACGCTTGGATTTGCTGATCTGTGATTTGATCACCAGGAATGGCTCCCATGGATTGATCCATTGCCTCATGGGCCTGTGTATACTGCTCTTTTAAGTTCACAAGGCCTTTGTCCACTTCAACAAGGCCGCCGGCTAATTGACGCAGGCCATCCTCCATTTTAGCGATTTCTCCAATGTTCACATCACCAGATCCTGAAGAAACGGAATCACTCAATTGCTGAAGCGCCTGCTGAATAGATGATGATCCACTGACGAGCTCCGAAGAACCGTTACTCAATTCTTGGATGCCGCTGTAGTATTGTTCTGAACCATCATAAAGACCCGCCACCCCTTGATCTAGTTCTGAAATACCCTGCTTAAGCTCGCCCACTCCCTGATTGATTTCAGCGGTGGCATTGGATAACGAACTCATATCGTTTTTCATGCCCCCGATGTCCGGCGCATCGATGGACATGGAAGAAGGGATCGCTGCGAATTCAATGCTTTCCATTTCAAGGGACTTGACGTCTGCAGTCATGGTGAAACTTCCTTCTTTTTCAGGCATGACCGTGAATGTCACCTGTCTGTCTTTACCGGCGTTCGCTACCGTTCCTTCAGGAGCCTGGATGTTTTCATAAATTCCGCTGTCAAGCTTCATCGTGATCTGCATGAGGTAATTGTTAAAAAAGCTTTCCTCTGCTTTTTTGTTTTTCGTCGTATCGATGGAAACTTTCAACTTGCCATCTTTTCCGACCAGTTCCTCAGGCTTCAACGTTTCTCCATCTAATTCATAAGAAACATCAATGTTCCATGGAAGCGGCTTTCCGTCTAAATTTCCTTGATAATAATATTCTTCTTCTTCCGCCCTGAACGCCACTTTTTCTTCCTGCTGGGTAATATCGGTAACATCCGTCAGATTCTGAACATCTGTATAGGAACCATAATCAACAATTTCCCCTTGCTCTTCGATCGTAAAATTGTTGACGACATACATTTCTTCCTGGTCTCCATCAGCGTCAAGAGTGGCATATACGACTTCATGCTTTTCAGAATACGAGCCTGTCGTTTCTTCTCCTTTCCCATCCTCTTCTGCAGATACAGGAATCGTTGGCAGGACGAGAAGTAAAGCTGTGAACAACGCTGTTGAACGTTTGTATCTCATTCTCATTTCTCCCCTTTATAGAAGTTTGCTTTCCATGTCGTTTTTCTAATGACCCCATCGAACAGCACAAGCATGGCTGGAAGGACAAAGACGACCATGAGAAAGGCGAGCAGGGCTCCCCGCCCGAGCAATAATCCGATCGACGATACAATCGGATTAGATGACGTGATCCATAAAATGAACCCGACACTCGACAAAATAGCGGCTGAAACGAAGATGGCGAAGATCTTATCATCAATTGTCTTCTTGATCGCCTCGAGTGCTGTCATCTCTTTTCTCAAATAGTTGTAGTTTTCCGTAAATAAGATGGCATAATCAACTGTAGCCGCCAACTGGATCGTGCTGATCAATAAATACCCGACATAAACGAGCGGGGTGTCCGTAAAGTAAGGGAATGATAAGTTGATCCACACGGATGTCTGAATCGTTACTAATAGAACGACAGGAATTGAAATGGAACGGAACGTGAGCAGAAGCACGAGCGCTACGGTCACGACCGTCAGGATATTCACAAGCTTGTTGTCGTCCTGAACGATGTTTTTCATATCATACAATGTGACACTTTCACCGAGCAGATGGGTATCATCATAATAACTGCCGGCAGTTGTCTGAATTTCCTCTATGAGAGCGAAAGCTTTTTCCCCTTCTGCATCCGTTTCTGTGTACATCGTGATTCGTGCATAGTTTTCCGAGTAAAACGATTCGGTCACCGATTCATCCAAATAAGCAGGAGGAATGGCAGGACTGACCATATTGACGTAAGAAATCACACTGGACACATGCGGGAGATTCTCCAGCTCCCTGACAAGCTCCTCTTCTTTAGCCCGGTCCCCTTCTGGTACGAGCAGTACCATCGGCATGTTTTTCCCGAATTCCTCCTGGATGGCTGCTACGTCATGACCCGCTCGAGTATTATCCGGATGCTCTCCGGTTCCATAAATGAACGATGTTTCTCCTTGGGCGAGGAAAGCAGGAACAATAATAAGAAGGACGAAAATGAAGCTCGGAATGCGGAACTTCATCACTCGTTTGCCTACTCCTTTAAAATCCGGGACAAATGGCCGGTGCTGGGTGCGGTCGATCCAATGGTAGAACATCAACGTCAAGGCAGGCAGGAACACCATGACACTGATGAAACTTAATAGAATACCCTTCAACAGGTTCAGACCTAAATCGGCACCGATACCGAAGTCCATGAATGTAAGGGCTGTAAAACCAAAGAATGTCGTGGATGCACTGGCGACAATCGCCGGAAACGATCGCTTCATCGCAAGCTGCATAGCTTCTTTAGGATCCGATACCTGCTTACGGAAGTCGGAAAAGCTATGCAGCAAAAAGATCGCATAATCAAGCGAAACCGCCAATTGCAAAATCGGGGCGACCGACTGTGTAACAAACGATACTTCCCCGATAAAAATATTCGTCCCTAAATTGATCAGGACAGAAACGCCAATCGCCGTCAGGAAAAACACCGGTTCCATCCACGACGTCGTAGATAAAATCAAAATCAGGATAATGATCGGCACTAACAGCGCTCCGGCATACATCGACTCGCTCCCCGCCATCTTCTGGGAGGTCGCCGTGTTGACCGCTTCCCCAGCAATAGCGTTATCTTCGCCGATCAATTCATAAATCGCATCGGTCGCTTCCACTTCGGAGCCTTCTTCAATCGTGACAGAAAACAGAGCCGACTCCTCTTGGTAATACGTATCGACCGTATCGGACTCCGCCATTTCAAGCGGCACTTTCAAGTCAACGACATCATCCAGCCACATGACATGAGCGACCCCTTCAACCGCTTCGAGATCTTTTTTATATGCAAGGGCCTCTGTGACAGATACATCCCGGATCATCACCCGTGCATTTTCCACAGGTTCATCGAACTCTTCTTCCATCAAATCAACCGCCTGAAGAGATGGGGAATTCCCCGGAAGGTAGTCGACCATATTGTAATTGACAGATACGCCGAACTGGGCCACCGTACTAAGAATGGTCAATAATGTAAAAATGATAACAATACTTTTCTTATGTTTTATAATCTTTGACGTCCAGCCGATAAGGCTTCACCTCTCTTGCAAATAACGTTCATACATTCTAATATTTTATTAACACTGTGTTGGATATTCAACAAACAGTTTCTTAAATATCGTCAGTTTTCCAACACAATGTTACATAGTGTTGGTTTGTCATAAAAATTTAACAAAAGGAGCCTTCGATGATGAGCGAGAAACTCGATCGCAGAAAAAAATACACCCGTAAAGTTCTAAAAGATAGTTTGATTCACTTATTAGCAGAAAAGCGGATTTCTGAAATCACGGTGAAGGAAATTTGTGTACTTGCCGACATCAATCGCTCCACTTTTTACACCCATTATTCCGACCACTATGACCTGCTTACAAAAATAGAAGAAGAAATCACCGAAGATATGAACCGTTATTTAAGTAGCTACCAGTATGAGCGTGAAGATGAGTCTATCCAGCTGACCGTGAAGATCTTAGAATATATCATCGACAACCGGCGTATGTTTCAGACCTTACTGAACAACGAAAGCGCCCCTACTTTCGAAAAACGTCTGATGGACCTGACCCGTAATTATATGATGAACAATTTGATGGATAGTCAAATCACAGACAAAAAAGAATCCGCCTATTTGAGCTCGTTTGTAATCAGCGGAGCGATCCATGTTATTAAAGACTGGATTGAAAAAGATATGGACCAGTCGCCAGAAGAAATGGCCTACATGATTAATAACTTCATCAATTATGGTTTCTCCTACTTGGAGTAGTTTCCAAAAAAAGCCTTCTTCAGCTATGAGCTTCCACTGGATACATCGGACCTTGGCCATGCCGAGGTCTTTTTTATTTTCAGAAAACATTAAACAAAAGGGTTGACTTTTATTGTGTTCATCTATATATTTTGCACTAAGGAAACTTTTTAAGTAATCTTCAATTTTTAGTCAACAATCGCTTGAACCGCCCATATAGTAAAAGGAATATTTTTTTACCTAAAAAGTTGCGCAAAGGAAAATTAAATGAATAGGACAAATTTTTATGATAAAACGACAAAAACATGCCACGATCTAATGTTAGCAAAGGAGGATTATGATGAAAGATACAGCTATAACCATCGAAGATTTACATGTTTCTTATTATGGGAGTGAAGCGGTAAAAAAAGTCAGTCTGGCCGTTGAGAAAGGTAACCTCGTAGGAATTATCGGACCCAACGGGGCGGGAAAATCCACCTTTATCAAAGCGGCCCTGGGCCTGATCCCACGTGATAAGGGGGATATCACCATACTCGGCAAGACGTTGAAAGAAGTCCGGAAGAAAATTGCTTATGTTCCTCAGCGGAATGATATCGACTGGGATTTTCCGATCACTGTCCTTGATGCCGTCTTAATTGGAACATATCCTAAATTAAAATTGTTCAGACGACCAAAGAAAGAAGATAGAGATTGGGCGATGCAATGCCTGGCACGTGTCGGGATGGCCGGATTCAGCAAAAGACAGATCGGTGAATTATCAGGTGGACAGCAGCAGCGTGTCTTTCTAGCAAGAGCCCTTGCCCAAAAAGCAGAATTGTTCTTCCTTGATGAACCTTTTGTAGGGGTGGATGTATCAAGCGAAGAAACGATTGTCACGATATTGAAAGAGCTGTGCGCCCAAGGAAAAACGGTCATCGTTGTGCATCACGATTTGAGCAAAGCCAACGATTACTTTGACCAATTAATTCTATTGAATAAAGAGTTGATTGGCTTCGGACCGGTTCGAGATGTATTCCAGACAGAGATTATCGCAAAAGCCTATCAGGGACAGTTTGCGTTCATGAAAGAGATAGGAGTGTAAACCATGGCCTTTATTGAAGCGATCATGCAATATGGATTTTTACAGAAAGCACTGCTTACCTCGATCATGGTAGGAATCATCTGCGGGGTCATCGGATGCTTCATCATTCTTAGAGGAATGGCTCTTATGGGAGATGCCATTTCCCATGCGGTCTTACCAGGTGTTGCCCTCTCTTATCTGTTCGGCATCAACTTCTTCTTCGGAGCCGTGTTCAGTGGCGTATTAACAGCCATCGCCATCGGATTTGTCAGTCAAAACAGCAGAATTAAACACGATACATCAATCGGCATTATGTTTACCGCGGCATTTGCTGCTGGAATCATCATCATTACGATGTTAAAAAGCAGCACAGACCTTTATCACATTCTGTTCGGGAATGTCCTTGCAGTCAGAGCTTCCGACATGTGGATCACCCTCGGAATCGGAATCATCATCCTTACAGCCGTCTACCTTTTCTACAAAGAGCTGCTGGTCACATCGTTCGATGAAACGATGGGTGCTGCTTACGGACTCCCGGTCAGACTGATTCACTATTTCCTGATGACTCTGCTCACAATGGGAACTGTCGCATCTCTGCAAACGGTCGGCATTGTCCTCGTCGTCGCGATGCTGATCACACCGGCAGCGGCTGCTTATTTATTAACGGACCGTTTATGGGTGATGATTTTCCTTGCTTCCGGTATTGGAATCCTTTCATCTGTCATCGGGCTGTATTTCAGCTTCACGTATAACCTGGCTTCCGGTGCCACCATTGTCATGGCAGCAACAGCTATATTCGTTCTGGTTTTCCTCTTCTCTCCAAAACATGGATGGATGTGGAACATGTTAAAGTCCAGAAAGAAGAAAGCATCACTTGTATAACTAAACTAAAGGATAAATTTATAAGGAGGAATATTCATGTTTAAGAAAAAATTGATTCTATTTGGTATCATGCTCTTCACCCTGCTTCTCGCAGCATGTGGGAATGAAGCAGACGGCAGTACAGAAGATAACGGAAAAATCCAAGTGGTGACGACCTATTCAATCGTCTATGACATCGTCAAAAACGTGGGTGGTGACCAGGTCGATATCCACAGCCTGGCCCCTATCGGATCTAACCCTCACGAGTATGATCCGCTCCCGGAGGATGTAAAAAAAGCTACCGATGCCGATGCTGTTTTCTATAATGGATTAAATCTTGAGGCCGGAAACTCCTGGTTCAATAAGTTGATGGAAACCGCAGGGAAAAAGGGGGAAGAGGCACCCGTTTTCCTAATGAGTGAAGGTGTCGAAGCGATGTACCTTACCTCAGAAGGAAACGAAGGTGAAGAAGACCCTCACGCTTGGCTGGATGTCCGTAATGGAATCAAATACGCTGAAAATGCCAGAGACGGTTTGATTGAAGTCGATCCAGAGAACAAAGAAGTTTACGAGAAAAACGCAAAAGAATACATCGCTAAACTCCAGGAGCTTCATGAGCAGGCGGTGGAACAGTTCAACGAAATCCCTGAGGAAGAACGTGTCCTCGTAACAAGTGAAGGTGCGTTCAAATATTTCAGTGATGCCTATGGGTTCCAAGCCGAATACATTTGGGAAATCAACCAGGAGAACCAGGGAACACCTTCGCAGATCACCAGAATTGTAGATATTATTAATGATAAACAAATTACAGGATTGTTCTTGGAAACAAGTATCGATGCACGCAGTATGGAAGCTGTGTCCGAAGAAACCGGCGTGCCCATTATGGGAGACGTGTTCACGGACTCCCTGGCAGAACCCGGGGAAAAAGGCGATACGTACATCTCTATGATGGAATCAAACATTAACACGATTAAAGAAGGATTAAGCAAATAACGTTCATTGTATCTATTTCCAGAAAAAGAGGAACTTCCCATTTAAATGAAGTTCCTCTTTTTCTATTGACTTATTCAACGATCAATCTCCAACTTAAGTTTCAAACCATCCTCTTTTTCTTAAGGCTCTTTTAAAGTTCAGTGTTGATATTTGCATCAACGGATGGAAAGGACAATGAATGATAGGACGGTAAAAAGGGATTTATTTCCAAGTACCGAAACCTTTAGATGATCTACTTTCACGATCCAGCCATTGAATCTTGTTGGATTATGATTTCGAAACGGAGCCTTTCACTAAAGCGCAGGATTGTTTAAGACTCCGTTTCGAGACTTTTGTTGAGTGGATGGGGGCTACGGGGAATCGCTCGCTTTCCGCGGGAGCGCGGTGAGCCTCCTCGGACTACGTCCTGCGGGGTCTCACCAAGCACTCTCTTCCTCGTAGATATCCGGTTTCTGCGCCTAGCGGATAGTGAGACTTCCCTCGCTTCTGTACGAGGCGCCTGCACACTTAAGATAGGAGTCTCGCCATTCCCTTCCGCCCCTTTGCCATATAAGTGTCTCGAAACCACTACTTGAAAAATCAGCTTGTATGGGTAAGAGAAGTGAATGATATAATCTCTACCCCATGAACGTTTAGCATACGCAAATGCTTGATACTACGCACGATTTGCCCGCCTATGGGAGAAGAATTGGAAACTTACGAATCCATACAGAATACAGATGTTCTAACCTCAATCATTCAAGCTCACCCTATTTAAAGTGGTTTCGAGACACTTATAAAGTCAAGGGGCGGAGGGAAACGGTGAGACTCCTATGAGACGTGTGGGACAGGTGAGACCCCGGAAGGCGTAGCCTGAGGAGGCTCACCGCCCGCCCCATGGAAAGCGAACCTTTTCCCGGAGCCCCTAGAATCACACAAACATCTCGAAACCGAATCTTAAGAAAAGAGAGCTTTAGTTGATTAAGCCAAATATAAAAATGGAATTTCCTTTTTTGCAGTAATATCAACACTAAACTTTAACAGAGCCTTTCTTAAAAACTCAGGATATGACCTTTAGTAAAGCTTTATAAAAACCCCAATCATTTTATGGATGATTATGGAATAAATTGGTATAGTGGTACTATCCGGTATTGCCATATAGTTACACCCTTTACCTTGCAATACAATATAGTGATAGCGAAAGTGGTGAAACCTTGTCCTCTACCCAAATCCTAAAAGGCATATTGGAAGGCTGCCTCCTCTCCATCATTTCAAAGGGAGAAACATACGGATATGAAATGATGGAGAAGCTCGATCAGTATGGATTCTCCATGGTGAAGGAAGGGAGCATCTACCCTCTCCTCCTCAGGATGAAAAAGCAGGGACTGGTGGAAACATGCAGGAAACCTCTCCCTTCCGGCGGTCCTCAACGAAAGTATTACTCGATCACAGAAAAAGGTCGCAGCGAATTGCTGGTATTCAAAAGAAACTGGAAAGCTGTATCCAACAGTGTCAATCATATGATGAAGGAGGAATTCGATGAATAATCTGTCCAAAAAAAGTGAGCGGTTCTTAGAAAGTTTACATCTGTATTTAATTTCAAGTGGAAAAAAGGAAACAGAAGCGAATGAAGTGGTCGATGAACTCAGAGATCATTTAACTCAAGCTGAAAAAGAAGGAAAAGATGTGGAAGATATCGTCGGGCAGTCCCCAAGAGAGTATTTCGAACAAGTATCCAAAGAAATGCCTTTTGATTTCAGATCCTTACTCGGGATTTTCAGCGTACTTCTTTTCGGAACCTTGTCCTACCTTCTGTTAGTGGATATCGTCAACGGAGGCGCAGAGGTGTCTGTGACCCAAATGATCGGCTATCCGTCCCTGGTGGTTGTCTATCTTTTTGCACTTACGGCCCTCTTCCGTCATTTAGCGAGATATCAATACGATAAAAAGAAGGAAAATACATGGATCGCAATATTTGCGTCTTTCCAATTGATTTTGTTCATCGGAATCGTATGGATTGATCAAAGCATCGCTTCTCCCACCATCGTATTCAATACAGTCGGAAATATATGTGCCCTCTTGTTCATCACCGTCTTTCTCATTATTATTTCGTTATGGGCAAAAACGTGGATGGCGATTGGAACGATTCTGATCATGGTCATCCCCGAATTACTGGTTCAAGTTCTTTCATTGAATGAATCAACAGCACTTGTCACAAAGAGCATTCTCATTTTCGGAGGATTGTTTCTTTACTTTTGGCTTATCATCCGCAATGAAGAATCACACGCCACACCTTGATCTTTTCACAACCACCAAAAAGCTCCACACTTCTTAAAAGTGTGGAGCTTTTCTCTTACTTATTGGTTTCCAGCAATCTCTGAAGGAGAAGATTCCTGCCCCTCCGCAGTTACCGTCGTCACATAATACTGGTGATCCCCAGCTTCTGAATCGACGAATGTTTTCCGTTCATGTTTAGAGATACTGGCTACCTTATCAAAGTTTTCTCCGTCCTTGCTTTTATAGACTCTATATCCAGCTACATAATCTTCACGAACCGCGTGCCATGTTACAAACGTCCCTTGAACCTGGACATTAGCTGGAGGTGTGATCTCTTTTCGATCCATCTCCGGTTCTTTTAACTTGGAATAGACGACGAGACGGTCCTGATGCCCGCCGAGGTCACTTACGAATTCACCCGTACACGTAATCAGGTTCAGGCGTTTTTCCCCGGTACTGCCAAAAATCTGCTGAATCGGAGAATCGTCCATCGGGTAACTTTCCAACCTTTCCACGACATAAACCTTTTCTTCGCCCTTTTCATTCAGGATTTTGATTTCGTCCCCTTTTTTAAGCTTCTTCAAATCATAAAAGACAGCAGGTCCTGTACGACTATCCACGTGCCCTGCAATGACGGCATTCCCCCGATTTCCCGGCTGCGTACCCGGTTCGAACCAGCCAGCTGCCTGCGGGTCCTCAGGAACCCCCATCTGGCCATTATCCAGGACCCCGACATCCTCAACCGATGCATCCACCCCGATGGAAGAGATCTGAATCTGAACAGGTTCAATCCCTGTTTCTGGTTGTTTTTCATTTTTGACGACCGTTTGATCATTGAGGTCCTTGTCTTTATTCAATACCGTGAATTCGCCATCTAATATTTCTCTTTTATCATCTGAAGAACCTTCTTGATCTTCCAAACTCTGAGAAGCGTTCTCGACCCTTACAATCTCAGGGTTCTTTTCTGTCTCAGCCCCCAAGGTCCATACATTCATTTCATAGGTAACCATGAGTGCCGCAACTAGCCCGACGACTGTAAAGTAGAACCTCCATCCGATTTTCATAGTACCCTCACCTCAATAGGATAAAAGGAAGGGAAGGTGATCCTCCCCTCCCAGCCTTCTTTATTGTTGATTCACTTTTCTTACATAAAGGAAACGAGCAGAAGCTGCAGCCAATACACCGAAAGCTGCCCATACCCATGCTGGAACTCCCTGTTCACTCATACCGCCAAATCCAGTATCAGGCATCTCTTCCGGCATCATTTCCTGCTGAAACTGATCCGGCATTTGTTTCACGATGGCATCACCAAGGGTTTCTCCAATTCCAAACATGAAACCGTACCCTTCACGGAATGAAGTATAAGCACTATCATAATCTTCTTCTACATAAGCATCAAATGTTTTAAGCACTTGTTCTTCGTGCATCCATACCGCTTCTGTTGCCGCTTCTGCTGGAAGGTTACCTTCCGTAGCAGTACCTAGGAAAGCACCGAAATCTTCAGCAAACATGTGCAGGCTTTCTTCAGCCATTTTTCTGGCTTCTTCATCCTCTTCAAGAGCAGCTGTTACGATATCGGATTGGGCGTTGATATGATCCTGCTGCCATACTTGTTCAAATTGACCGGCGCCTTCTTGTCCATAAATCGACTGGATGGCTGCCTTGAAATCTTGTGTATGTTCGTTTTCTGCCCACGTGACAAAATCATAGTCAGGTGCTTGGTTGAACCCTTTTTGCATTTCCAGAACAGCTAATGCGAAGTGTTCAGAAGCAAGAGCATTCAGATCGGAACGAAGATCTGCTGCAGGTGCATCTGCTTTCGTCTGTTCGAATTGATCTGGCATTTGTGTAGTAATAGCTGAAGAAAGAGCTTTACTGATATCGAACATGCGGTGGAAACCTTCCCGATACACAGCATAGGCTTCTTTGTATTCTTCATTTACATAGTGATCAAACACGTTCAATACATCTTGTTCATGAGCAGCAAGTGCTTCTTTAGCTGCATTTTCAGAAAGATTCCCTTCTGTAGCCGTGGAAAGGAAGCTGCCGAATTCCTGAACGAATTCATCCACTTCTTTCTCTGCCATCTGACGTGCTTCGGGATCATCATTCTTCGCAGCTTCTACAAAGCCATCTGAATAATCATTATGTCCACGGAAAATTTCTTCGAATTTCGCTGCTGCTTCTTCACCATAAACAGAAGCGATCGCAGGGGTCATATCCTTTGCGTTTTGATCGAGTTTCTCCCATACCTGATCGGCATCAGGCGCATCTTCATAGGATTTCATCATGTATGTTGTCGCAAGGACAAAGTGTTCAGAGAGCAACTGATCCAAACTGGACCTTAAATCTCCAGCTGGTGTCTTCACTGTTGGACTACTGTCTGCCATAGCAACAGAGGGGATAAGTAAAAAGAGCGCCATCATTAAAACGAATGCTTTTTTCAAATGCTTCATTTTTTCTTCTCTCCTTTGTAACCTGTTATTTTTTATTCAACAAGCTAACGAAAAGAAGAGGAAGATGGATCACTATGTTTAGCACTTTTTTATTTTTTCTCCTGGATCAGCTAGATATCTTAATATAATCACCAATCAAAAAATTGAGCGGCGGTGATTTACAGCTGTTTCCTTGCTTCCCGTTCCGCTGACACTTGCACAACAGGTTCATCCCAAGGGTGATTAGGATAAATTCCCTCTACAATCACACGTTGGAGCAGCGCTTCATCCCTGGGGATGGAAAATTCAAGACGGATCGAAGAAACTTTCATTTTCTCACCGGATTCCCCTTCCGCCGGCACTGCATTTTCCCCTGGAACGAACTGTTCCATACCCGCCTGTGATTTCCACATGACGTTTTTATAATTTCCTACATTCAGTTCATCGATCGCTAATATGCCACCAGCTACAGCATCCACATGTTCCGGTATGACATAAGTTTTGACACGGTAAACATCGACTAGTTCCACGTTATATAACCTCCCATTATTGCTATCCATGGATATGGATTTCTTACATAAAACAGTATACCCTACCCCTGCCTGTGTCCCTATGAAACCTAATGCGTTTTCATGCGTATAGATAGCAATACGAAACAGGAGGAATAGGATGATTAATCTACAGAAGATGTCCGAAGATGAATTTGAAGCCTATCAGCAATTTTCCATCACCAACTACGCGAAAGAAAAGGTCGCCGCAGGAAATTGGGACGAAGAAGAAGCTTTGGAGAACGCGAGAGCTTCCTATCAAGATCTGCTTCCCGATGGTAGAAACACGACCGATCACTATCTCTACACCGTTTTGAATGATCATGATGAAAAGGTCGGAAGTTTATGGATTTGCAAACAAACCAAGGATAAAGCGTTTATTTATGATATACGTATTTCAGATGACCATCAGGGAAGAGCTTACGGGAAAGAAACGATGATCCTTGCAGAAAAGGAAGGACAGAAAATCGGTGTTCAAAAGATCGGCCTCCACGTTTTCGCTCATAACAAGATTGCCAGACGTTTATATGAGAATCTAGGCTATCAGCCCACGAACATCGTTATGGAAAAAGAACTGGAATGATAAAAAGCGAATCTACATAGAAAAGAACCCTCATGAGAGGGTTCTTTTTTGGTCAGCCGGCATTTTCATCAGGTTGGTGGACTCCGAAGATATTGCCTTCCGTATCATGATAATATCCCTGCCATGCCATCCCCGGCAGTGCATATTTCGGTAATGCTATAGTGCCGCCATGTTCCAATATTGCAGCCTCGGTCGCATCGTAATCGCCGACTCCTATGGTACAGGCATAAGCGTTTAAGGCCTGCTTCAATTCTGGTGGAGCACCCTTGCGCTCAACTAAAGCCCCGTTGATCCCCATATCGTCTTCGCTTCCTGTGACAGCACCATAGTATGGCATGCCTGCATAATCACTCCAGTCTTCGAACTTCCACCCAAAAACGTCTCCATAGAACTTCTTGGCTCTCTCCATGTCATCCACATGGATTTCAAAATGTACAACCCTTCCCATCTGATCCACCTGCTTTTTAAGGATTTTGGTTAAAACCATCTACCCTTACTATTTCTCTCAAGAAACTCCTAGTCCTGCTTGTTTATGGAGAGAAAGCTAAGTTTCGCTTCCCCGGGATCGAGCAGGGGTTACGGATGAGTGTCGATATTTCGAAATTCGTACTAGGTAAAGGACGGAAAGCTCTTTATGTATATTCATGATCAACAACAAACATAAACAGAGCTAAATATAAACAAGCATGCAGAGATTGAATCTCTGCATGCTTGTTATTTATTGATCATCTTTGGATGCGTTTTGGTCTTTTTCTTCAATCATTTCAATTTCATCAAGGTAACGCAGGAGGTCGCCGTAGACGACAGAATCGGATAAGGCAAGTTCTTCTTCGGCCTGTTTGAATCCTGGCGTGCAGGATTCTCCTTCAACGGGTTCTCCTGTTTCACGGTCGTAACAGTTTCCGTTCACACCCACGTACTCTTCATTAGCAAAGTTTCCATCTCTTGTAATCATCATTTCACGGCGGTCTTCACTGAAGAGGTCCTGACCGAACTGGACAGGGTTTGGATCATCGACGCCGAGAAGGTTCATCAATGTCGGACGCAAGTCCACCTGGCCGCCGACCGTATCGTTTTCTTGAGATTCAATGCCTTCACCAAGGATGAGAAGTGGCACTCGCTGCAGTTGGAACTGTTCATAATCGTTGATTTCTTTATCGAGATACTCTCCCATCGCCTGCTGGTGGTTTTCTGAAATTCCGAAGTGGTCCCCGTAAATGACAAGGATCGTATCATCATATAGATCGGACTTTTTGAATTTCTCCACAAACTGTTTCAATGCTTCATCCTGGTAGCGGATCGTCTGGAAGTAACGGTTCAATGTTTCACTGGACGTATTTCCTTCTTCAATGAATTTCTTATCTTCAGGCAGTGTAAACGGGTGATGGTTCGTCAGCGTAATCATCTTGTTGTAGAATGGCTGTTCCATCTGCTCCATTTTATCGATCGAATCACTGAAGAAATACTCATCAAGGTAACCCCAGCCATAGGACTTCTCTTCTGTCACTTCGTAATCTTTCTTGGAGTAATACTCATCATAACCAAGAGAATCATACATGACATTACGGTTCCAGAATGTTTCATCATTGGCGTGCATCGTTGAAGAGAAGTAACCTTCTTCCCCAAGCACTTCCGGGGTCGCTTGATATTCATTTCCTGAGTGGGTAAAGAACGCGGCCCCACGATTCAATCCATACAATGAGTTGTCCAATAGAAACTCAGAATCGGACGTACGCCCCTGTTTCACTTGGTGGTAGAAGTTACTGAAGTAGGCCCCTTCTTCTTTCAAATCGTTGAAGTATGGTGTCAGTTCTTTTCCATTTACCGAGTTACCTACGACAAAGGTCTGCGTACTTTCAAGAGAGATGGCAATGACGTTCTTACCTTCCGCTACGCCTGTCATGTCCTCATTCGGTTCGGTTTTCTGTTCATTGATATAGTTCAGGACAGGAGACAGTTCGTTACTGTCGGCAAACGTCTTCTTCGCTTCAGTCTGACCTTGAAGGACAATATCATACGCATGGAAGTTCAAGACTCCGATATACTTCACAAGCATGTTGCGGTCGAATGCTCTTTCCAGCAGCTCTGTGCGTTCAGTGGTCGCCCACCCCAAGTTTACAAGGAATAGGGGAATGGCGATGACTGCCAAAATCAAGCCTTCTTTTCGTTTCGGCATAAAGCTTTGGAAACGCTCTGGTTTTAAATAGAAAAGCAGGAACGCAGCAATGAAAACATCGACGAACAAGAAGATATCCGTCACCGATAGGATTTTTGTGATACTTCCACCCATACCAGCCAGGTTCGCCGCTTGACCTAACATCGGAATCGTCAGGAAGTCACTATATTCCCTGTAAAACAGAACGTTCACGTACAATAGAAGGGATCCAATTATATAGGTGGCAAGCATCCCTTTACGACCTGCCAGCATAATCCCCACACCGAATAAGAGGAAAATACTGCTTAATGGGTTGAACGCTAAAATCGCCGCTTCATTGGCGTTTTCAATATCAAGCGTGAATATACCACCCTGGATGATATACATCTTCAACCAGAAGATGGCCATCACAGCAGCATAAATCATACATTTCTTCTTAAACGCGGGGTCTTTCATTTTCGTTTTTAACTTGGAAAACATGATAAAACCTCCGTTGAATTAACTCTTCACTCATCTTTTCAGCTTCACATTTCTTATACATTCATTCGTTGTTTTGGTTGTTATTGACGACGAAACTCATCATAACATACGAATGCTGATTATATTCCATTATCATAAAACTGTTAAACGTATTTAAAGAGATGACATAACTGTTACATAGACGTTAAAGAGCAGACAAAAAATCCCACTTCATGGTGTGCCGGCAGCGAGTGGGATTTTATATGCCTATATCTTCGAATCTGATTTTTTAAATATAATAACAACAGCGAAGGGTCATTTAAAGAAGAGTTTCAATTTCTCAAGAACCTTCTCTACCTCAAATGTTGAATCATGATAAGCCACATGGCCATCCGGACGTAATAGAAGCGTATGTCCCTTCTTCATCCCGAGCTTTTTGCCGAGATGCCTATGCACATCATAGATGATGGAAAGCTCCTTCTCTTCGGTTTTCACCGTTCCTCCCTTGGCGACGAGGAAAACTTTAATCAGGTCTGGATAAGTCTCGTTAACCTTCCGGGAAAATGCATAAGCCCTGTCGATCAAGGCTTCATCCTGCGCGTCTATATAAATGAAGCAGACATAACCATACCTTCGAATCAACGGATACACACTTTTATCGTTGGAACCATCGAAGAAAAGCAAATGATCGGGAACCCGCTCCCCAGAAAGGATCGAACCTTTAGGAAGAGAAGCGTCCTGCAGCTCTTTGTTTTTGGCGGTGTCTTCATATTCATTGTAAATATTAGAAAGGTGGTTCGCGATTTTCTTCTGAACCCAGTTCTGGGTAAGAGCTGCTTTCCCTGTCCAGTTTCGCACTTTCCCCTGAACTCCTTGCAGATCTATGATTTTCAGCATGCGGGATGTCTCTTTCAATACATCCAACCCGTTAGGCGCCCGTTCGTCATGATAACTCTCCAAAAAAGACTCTTCTGCGTATCCTTTAAGGACGGCATCGAGTTTCCAGACGATGTTTGAGGCATCCTGTAAACCCAGATTCATCCCCTGTCCACCGATCGGATTATGGATATGAGCCGCATCCCCGACAAAAAACACAGGACCTCTTCTGTAGTTGGGGACCTGCCGATGAGCCGTGCCGAAATAAGACAGCCATTTAGGATTTTTCACTTGATAGGAATCTGTCAAAATAGTGTCCAAGCTTTCCTGCAGATCTTCCATAGTCAGTTCATCCTGATGAGGCTGGCCCTGCTTGGCACGGTCCATGCCTACAACCCGGTAACTGCCGTCTTTATAAGGAAAGAATGCGACCGCCCCGCGGTCATTTAAGTGCATGTTAATATAAAGTTCTTTTAAGGAAGGAACATCGACGTCCCCAAGGAAAAACGTATACCCCTCGTCCTCTCCATCAAAAGGGACATTCAAATCTCTCCGAACCTTACTGTGAGCGCCATCACAGGCTAGAAGATATTTCGCAAAATACCTCTTCAGTCCCCCGTCATGCTTGGCTGTAACATATACCCCTCCTCTCGCCTCCATCACTTCTACGACTTCATGTTCCCTGCTCACGCCGCCTCCTGAGGATATAAGGTTTTCTTCAAGAATCTGTTCCGTTTCACTCTGAGGAATGATCAATAAATAGGGATATTGACTTTCAATATGATAAAGGTCGACGACAGAAGGATTTTCACCACCCAGGTGAAGCTTGGATCCGGGACCAGGGTAACCCTTTTTTAAAAATTCTTCGTGAATCCCCAGCAGCTCGAACATTTCGAGCGTCCGCGCCTGAATCCCCAGTGCCTTTGATAATTCGGAAGGACCGGAACGCTTCTCTAAGCAGATAAAGTCCATGTCCCTTTTTTTCAACTCATTAGCAGCCATCAAGCCGGCGGGACCTGCCCCTATGATCAATACATCTGTTTCGATTACGGACGTCATGACACACACTCCTTTTGATCAATGTTCAGGAAGTGAATCTCCTGGACCGATATACCCTAATTACCTTTTACCCTTCTCCCTCCTCTTCAACCATCGTGTACCACATCCGCCCTCTCCCTCTTTACAAACGAAACCGGCAAAAAAAGCAGCCTGCTGATCAGCAGGCTGCTTGTTCTCACGTTTTAGTTTTACAAAGACCCGACGGCATCTTTCACCGATGATGATCCACCGACAACTTGGAATTCCTTCCCGATCGTAGAATCATCCTGCAAGGTAGCTAAAATCACGCGCGCGACATCTTCCCGTGAGATCTCGCCTCTCTCCACAGTCTCCGCTGCTTCGACTTGTCCGGTTCCACCGTCGTTTGTCAGCAATCCTGGATGAATGATTGTATAGTTCAAGTCCGTTCTCCGCAGCCAGTCATCTGCGTAATGTTTTGCAGCGACGTACGGAGCGAAGGAAGAAGGGGCTCCCTGAATGGCTTCACGAGTCGTATCAAATGAACTGATCATGACGTAACGGTGCACGCCTTTCTGCTTCGCAGCCTCAATCGTTTTCACGGCTGCATCCAAATCGATCAACATCGTCTTATCAGGACCCGTATTCGGTCCGGAACCTGCTGTGAAAACTACGGCATCCACTCCGTCAAAAGCTGCCGCGATCTTTTCGGGGTCATCCTCGAGATCGACCACCGCTGTATCGGCTCCGAGATCTTTGAAGTAGGAAGCCTGCTCTTCCTTACGAATCATCGCCTTCGCTTCCATACCATCCGCCTCTTGAATGAACTTGACGAGGTGTTTACCTACTTGACCATTGGCACCGACAACGAGCACTTTCATGTGATTCATCCTTTCTCTATCCATTCCATTGATTCATTTTATGTTCTACCCTAAATGTTACCCTAATCCACTAAAACAAAACCGACGGATCGGTTGATCGAAAGCAGTACAATCTCTTAAGAAGACCTCTCCAGATTTTTGAACCCTTTCCTCCCGGTCACCCGTATATGTAGGAAAAGGAGGAGTTCACATGTTCAAAAAGTTACTAGCAAGTGTAGGTGTGGGCGCTGCGAAAGTCGATACCCAATTGGAAAAGGACCAATTCATTCCGGGAGAGACCGTCCATGGCAAGGTGGTCATTCAAGGGGGAGAGGTTGATCAATCCATCGACTCTATCCATATCTTCCTAATGACAGAAGCCATCCGTGAAGTGGATGATAAGAAAGTGAGAGAAAAAGTGGCCCTTCAGAAATACCCGATCGCCCAACAGGAGACGATCAGCGAAGGAGAAACCAAAGAGATTCCTTTCTCCATCCAGCTTCCTTATAACATCCCAGCCTCTCACGGAAGACTTCCGATTTGGTTTGAGACAGGTCTCGATATCCCAATGGCTCTTGATCCTGAGGATCGCGACCCAGTCAAAATCGCGCCGCACCCTTACATCCACACCGTATTAGAAGCTTTGGAAAGCCATCTTCACTTTCATTTACGCAAAGTGGAAATGGAGTACTCCAAGCATTATGGTTATGTTCAGGAATTCGAATTCACGCCAGGTGGAGATTACCGGTCATACTTAGATGAACTGGAAGCGGTCTTCTTCTTACGTGAAGGCTCCCTTGATCTTATGCTTGAAGTCGACCGTCGCGCGCGCGGGCTCGGTGGGTTGTTCGCAGAAGCATTAGAAATGGACGAAAGCCGAGCGCAAATCACTTTCAGTGACCAGGAATTGAACGGTCCATTAGAAAATGTCGCCCAAAAGCTTCAGCACACCATCGACCAATATAAAAAATAAGGCTCTATTAAAGTTCAGTGTTGATATTTGCATCAACGGATCGAAGTGACCATGAATGATAGGGTGGTAAAAGAGAATTTATTTCCAAGTGTCGCAACCTTTAGATGATCTACTTTCATGATCCAACCATTGAATCTTGTTGGATTATAATTTCGAAACTGAGTCTTTAGCTAAAGGGAGGATTGTTGAAGGCTACGTTTCGAGATGTTTTTTGAGTGGATGGGGCTGCGCGGAATAGCTCGCTTTCCGCGGGAGCGCGGTGAGCCTCCTCAGGCTAACGCCTTGCGGGGTCTCACCCTGCACTTTTTTCCTCGTAGATATCCGGTTTCTGCGCCTAGCGGCTAGTGAGACTTCCCTCACTTCTGTACGATAAGTCAACATCGAATCTCTTCGTTCTTCGTGTTTCCTTTATCTCCTCCAGCTCAGTCCAGTCCATACGCCGCCGAACGAGGCGCCTGCACACTTAAGATAGGAGTCTCGCCATTCCCCTCCGCCCCTTTGCCATGGCAGATTCTCTAAATCACTACTGGAACAATCAGCTTGAATGACTGAGGAAAGTAGATCATATAACCTCTCCACAGCAGGCATTCAGAATTTATAAGCTTGATACAGAGCACTTTATGCCTGCCTTAAAATGGGGAAGAGGGAACAATTTCTCTAGGTATAGGGGTCGTTTCTCTTTACTATGAAAGGGGTGGTTGGGAAGCTGCGAGACTCCCGCGGGAATGGATGGGCTGGCGAGACCCCACAGGACGAAGTCCGAGGAGGCTTGCCGCCATCCCCGCAGGAAAGCGAGTGGCTTCCCAGCCGCCCCTAACGCTCAACCAGGCAATGAACCCCCAGAACATCTCGAAGCTGAGTCTTCAAGAAAAGGGAGCTTTCGTTGAATAAGCCAAATATAAAAAAAGAGTCCTCTCCATGTTTGGAGAGGACTCTTTTTTCAATCCCTTAGGAAGAATTCTGTTCTTCCCTGTATGTCTTAGTCCAAAGGATGAGAACTGTGAAAAAAAACCCGCCGAAGATAAACCCAATTCTCAATAAAAGATCAGAGGTGATTACAAAAGCAGAAAACAAGAAAGAAAACCAGATCATAATCAACATCGACACTTTGGCACGTACAGGAATTCCGCGTCCTGCTTTGTAATTTTTAATATAAGAACCGAACCACTTGTTCGTCATCAGCCAGTTGTATAACCGATCCGAGCTTCGGACGTAACAAGCGCCTGTCAAGAGTAGAAAAGGAGTGGTAGGAACAAGAGGGAGGACAATTCCCAGGATTCCGAGCACAAGCGATATACTACCAACGATAATCAAAATTATTTTAACGATTTGCTTCATAGTGGACTCCTCAATGCATCGTTACTACTACAACCACCATACACTAGGCGGTCTTCCTTTTTTCAGCTTACTTTAGATTCCTCCCCCGCTTCAACTGATTCTAATGAAATTTCACGAAAAGGTCACTTTCCTAATAGAAGGAAGAGGAAGCTCCGCGGATGAAAGATTGTTTATTTTCAAAATTTTTGTTATATTGAAGAAGTTAAAACTGAATATGCGTCAGAATCAGGTGCAGATGAACACTTTTTTGTTCACCTGCTTAAAAGGGAAATCGGTAAAAAGCCGATGCTGTCCCGCAACTGTATTTGGGAGCGAACTGGAAGACCACTGTTCTCGTCAGGAACGAGAATGGGAAGGATCCAGGAAGCGATGATCTTAAGCCAGGAGACCTGCCTGATTCAGCCAACATCATTCCCTACGAGGATAGGAGGTGTTAAGTGCGAGTGGTAAGAGTATGGACAGGTGCATTCGTATGCCAGATCCGTGCTCCATCTCTGTAACGATCAACTCAACTTAACAACTTCTTTTGGAAGTTGTTTTTTTCATGCACTTAATTCGAATAAACCAGAGGTGCTTCATATGTCCTTTACCGAAAATTACGTCAATGAGCTTAAGTCCTATATTATGATACACCTGCATTCTTCTGATCCCTGTCCTCTTGAAGCGTCTTATGAGCGCTTGAAGTCTGAGGCCGTGCAGCATAAAGAGAGTTTGGATCACCTGGAGGAAGCTTATCTGCTTGTCCGGGAGGAGATTTCAGGAAAGTAGCGTGCGAATCTCGCGCGACTATTTTTGTAAGCGTTTACTCTATAAGCGATAAGGAGGAGTCATATGCAAGATCAGACCAGCTACAAACCCGGTTTAGAAGGAATCATTGCTTCAGAGACCCACCTTTCTTTTTTGGATGTAGAGGCGGAGGAAATCGTTCTCCGTGGATATGAACTAATCGAGCTTGCAGAACAGAAACAGTATTTAGATTTCATTCACCTTTTATTACAAGGAACGCTTCCGAATGGAGATCAGCGAGAGATCATTGAGCAGGATTTAAAGAAAGACTACCAGCTTCCAGAAGGCTTCTTCTCCCTATTCCATCAGCTTCCAAAGGAAACCCACCCGATGGATGCCTTAAGGACTGGAATATCCGCTCTTGCCGGGCATGAAAAACATTTGAACGAACGTCACGAAAGAGCCATCTCTCACATTGCGATCAAACTGTTAGCGAAAATCCCGAACATTGTTGCCAACAGTTATCATATCCTTCACGATCACCCAGTCATTGAACCAAAACAGGATCTTTCCTACAGTGCAAACTTTTTATACATGATGACCGGAAAAGAACCGACACCCGCTGAAGCCAGGTATTTCGATCAATCGCTGATGGTTTACAGTGAACATGAAATGCCGAACTCGACATTCACTGCGCGGGTAATCGCCTCTACCAACGCAGACATTTACGGCGCCCTGACTGGCGCTGTCGCCTCTTTAAAAGGCAACCTTCACGGTGGTGCAAATGAGGCGGTTATGCATATGCTTCTCGATGCAAAAACAACGGACGGGTTCCAACATCTTCTCTATGAGAAACTGCAGAACAAAGAAAAAATCATGGGATTTGGACACCGCGTCTATATGGAGAAGATGGATCCTAGAGCTGCATTAATGAAGCAAGCGCTTCAGGAACTTGCCCGAGACAAAAAACGTGAAGATTTGTACGCCATGTGTGAAGCAGGAGAACAGCTCATGAAAGAAGAAAAGGGATTGTATCCGAACCTTGATTATTATGCAGCGCCTGTCTATTACCTGCTGGGTATACCGATCGATCTTTACACCCCCATCTTTTTCTCTGCACGCACCCTCGGGTTGTGTGCTCATATCTCAGAACAGTATGCAAACAACAAGTTATTCCGGCCAAGAGTCCTTTACAGGGGGCCGAGGGGATTGCATCCTTAACAGCCAAGGACCGGGGTCTGCCCCGGTCGGTGGTTCATTACTTCTTACATAAAAACAGGAAAGGTGGAAAAGAACATGACAAACGTTAAAGTCGACAAAACACAAGGAACGGACGAGTTGTTGGAACACATTTCTCATTATGCCGTACACGGGGAGATCACCAGTGCAGAAGCGTTGGAAACGGCGCAGTATGTCTTAATGGATACATTAGGCTGCGGCTTCTTAGCCCTCAGATATCCAGAGTGTACAAAACATTTAGGACCGATTGTACCTGGCACTGTTGTTCCTAACGGATCACGTGTTCCCGGGACATCTTACGAGCTGGACCCTGTACATGCAGCATTTAATATTGGATGTATGATTCGCTGGCTGGATTATAACGATACATGGCTTGCTGCCGAATGGGGGCATCCATCCGATAACTTGGGCGGCATCTCTCGCTGCGGCCGATTTCATCAGCAGAAAACAGGTGGCTGATGGAGGAAAGCCTATGCAAATGGAAACCGTCCTTGAATACATCGTCAAAGCCCACGAAATTCAAGGTGTACTGGCGTTGGATAACAGTCTGAACCGTGAAGGACTCGACCATGTGCTCTATGTAAAAATCGCAACGACGGCAGTGGTGACGGCTATGCTTGGTGGAAATACAGAAGACGTTGAGAATGCTCTATCCCAGGCGTGGATCGATAATTCGAGTCTCCGCACCTACCGACATGCCCCGAACACAGGCTCGCGCAAATCATGGGCAGCCGGGGATGCGACCAGTCGTGGTGTGAGGCTGGCGTTAATGACGATGAAAGGTGAAATGGGCTATAAAACAGCTCTTACCGCTCCTGAGTGGGGATTTCAGGATGTCCTTTTCGGTGGCAAAGAACTGACTTTGGCCCGGCCTTTCGATTCCTACGTGATGGAGAACATATTGTTCAAAATCTCTTATCCTGCTGAGTTCCATGCGCAAACCGCTGCGGAGGCGGCCATCCATTTACACGATAAAATCAAAGACCGATTACACGATATAGAGAAAATTACGATTACAACCCACGAATCGGCCATCCGAATCATAGATAAGACCGGCCCCCTTCATAACCCGGCCGACCGTGATCACTGCCTGCAGTACATTACAGCGATCGGCCTTCTTTTTGGATCGCTGAATGCCGATCATTACGAAGATGAAACTGCCCGCAATCCGGAGATTGACCGTCTGCGGGATTTGATGGTGACAGAAGAAAATGAACAGTACAGCAAGGACTATTTGGATCCCGAAAAACGGTCGATCGCCAACGCCGTCCAAGTGTTCTTCAATGACGGCACCCATTCGGAACAAGTAGCGGTCGAGTATCCCATTGGTCACAGACGCCGTCGTGATGAAGGGATTCCTCTTCTCTTAAATAAATTCCAGGAAAACTTAAAAACCCGTTTTCCATTCCATCAGGTGAACAAAATTCTTAACCTGTGTGAGGATTATGAGGAACTGGCCGATACGTCTGTACCAAGATTCATGGAAATGTTCCGAATTTAGATGAATACAAAAGGAGGACGAACCCATGTCATGGATTGTTGAACCCAAATCCACTCAAGCTGAGAGAGCCGAAACGTTTCAACGTTTGATGAAACAAACGGAATTATTGAAGATACCTGGAGCTCATGATGGAATGTCTGCCAAGGTAGCAAGGGATGCCGGTTTCCAAGCCCTCTATTTATCAGGGGCCGCGTACACAGCAAGCCGCTCCCTCCCAGACCTCGGACTCATCTATTCAAACGAAATGGCCGAAAAAGCCACCGAGCTTATACGAGCTTCTGATCTTCCTCTTCTCGTTGATATTGATACAGGATACGGAGGGGTCATAAATGTTGCCCGGGCAGCAAGGGAAATGGTGGAAGCAGGTGTAGCAGCAGTACAGATTGAAGATCAGCTCCTGCCTAAAAAATGCGGCCATTTAAACGGGAAAAAGTTGGTCGTGCAGGAAGAAATGATGCAGAAGATCCGCACCATCAAAGAAGTCGCTCCAACTCTTGTCGTTGTGGCCAGAACAGATGCTAAATCAGTGGAAGGCATGGAAAAAGCCATCGAGCGGGCGAACCTTTATGTGGAAGCAGGGGCTGATGCCATTTTCCCGGAGGCCCTCACGAATGAGGAAGATTTCCGTTTTGCCTCCTCCTCCATAGAAGCACCTTTGCTTGCCAACATGACCGAGTTCGGGAAAACCCCTTACTTCACAGGTAAAGACTTCCAGTCCTTCGGGATGGACATGGTCATCTACCCCGTAACCTCCTTACGCGCCGCGGCGAAAGCTTATGAGCGGGTCTTTGCAGAAATCATGGAGAAAGACACGCAGGTCGATAAGCTTCAAGATATGCAAACACGAGAAGAATTATATAACACGATTAAATATTATGACTATGAAGCGCTGGATGAAAAAGTAGCCAAAACGGTTCTGCCGGAAATCGGAAAAGAAAACAAGTAGTCTATCAAGAGAAGGGTCCCCCCTTCTCTTTTTCTTAGGGAGGCTATGACCCTTTAACGATGTTCGCTTAGTTTATGAAAAGACGTGAGAGAAAAGAAAATCGGCCACTTTCCGCAGGACCACATAAGAAGGGGGGATGCTTCATCCAGGACGTACCGAACTGTTTTTTCTTTAGAGCCTGCTTAAGCTTCGTTTAGTTTAGGGATGGAATGGCAGGGGAAAAGGGTCAGGAGATTCTTGGTTAGTAAGGAGGGGGCCGCCATGGTCGTTCATGGGAAAATTCATTATAAACATCACCACATCGACTTTGAAGTGAAGTTGAACCATCAGGATATTAAAGAAGGAGAAATCGCCACCGAAGAGGCCAAACATGCCTTGATCCATGCCATCAATCAAAAATTCAGGGTGAAGTATCCCCTTTCCAGCACGATCGATCCTGTTCACGTCCGCAAATTTTAATAGCATGTGTAAAGGCTCTACGAATATTTCCGCCCCATGGAAAGCGATCCTTTTCCCGGAGCCTCGAAACGCACACATTGAAAATACCTTTCCATACAAGGGAGCGTTCGTTAATTAAATACATAAAAAGAGGCCGGACACTTCGTCCGGCCTCTTTTTCTTATCCGCGATACTTGATCGCTAAACCCTTCAAAAAGTTTCTAGCATATTGATCGCCGAATTGCCGGTAGTTTTTGTGGCCTTCTTTTCTCAATAAACCACTCAACTCCCCTTTCGTGATCTTCACACCTGCCGCGTCTAATATGTCGATGACGTCCTCGTTCGTCAGTTTCAACGCGATTTTCACTTTTTTCAGCATGACATTGTTCACACTGGAGTAATTTTTGATGGATCGATCCGGTTTGTTTGATTGCCCCGGTTTCGTTTCCTGAGGTCCTCGTTTAAATGTGATGAACCCGTTCAGAAAGGATTCGAGCATACTGTTCGTACACTTGATATGATCCTCATCTTCATATTCCTCGTCATCCATCTCATCCGCATCCTCTAATTTCGTGAGGACTTTCTGGACTTCCTCTTTCGTCAGATCAACGCCGCCAAGTTTAAAGATATCCACCATTTCATGATCTTTTATATCAACGGCATATCTTAATCGAATCAAGATATCATTATTATCCATCGATCAGAGCCTCCCATCCTGTTTCCTTCTCCCACTGAAGTGGATTCAGTAGAATGATTAAGTTCTAATCATAACATGTTCAAGTATAGGATAGTCTAACCGAATGGGGAAAGTTTTAAGCCGGTATACATAAACTCAATGTTTCATCATTTCGTCAGCAATCTCTTCCCCATCCATGTGGGAAGGGTAATAAGTCGGCCAGTTTGTCAGCTCCTCAAGCAACTCTTCGCGGTCAGATCCCCAGTACAGGTGATAGTGGTCCGCTTTTGTCGGATCAATGCTGTGATCACTAAATTGGATATAGACAGGGAGTCCTTCCTTTTCATCTTCCCGCTTGAAAATATAACGAACCCCTCTATTCCCCGCTTCATAAGTCAGGATTTCATATCCATCATAACGATAGTTTCCTGATACCTTATCGCCATTTTCATAAAAAGTAACTGTGTTCTCTTCGATCACGATTCGTTCGACATCTGTTTGATACCCTATTGTATAATAGTCTTTATATTCTTCGGCTGTTTTGTCTCCTTCTTCCGCTTTATGAGCAAATACTTCATTCAACGTCCCATCCTTGAGGTACGGATAAACGGATTGCCAGTCACCTTCCCAATCAGATAAAGAACGGTCTTTCACTTGCTCATCTTCAAAATATCCCTCGTAAATCTTTTCCGCTTCCTCATCATGGGAATGAGCATGATCATGAGCGTGTTCCTCTTCTGCATCGGGACTCTTTTTCGCAGCAGACAAGGCTTTCTTCAAAGTTTCCAAATTCCGTTCCATCAGAGTGAAATAATCCTCTTCACTGTTAATATCATCTTCTGTAAGGACAGATAAATTGTGCAGTCTTAGAGCTTCCGCACCAATTTCCTCCCTTACAATCTCCCCAATCTTCGGTGTGACATTCTGTTCAAAGAAAACATGCTCCAATCCGTACTTTTCTGCCAAATCAATGATGGTTTGAACTTCTTTTTGTGAAGGTTCATTCGTCGGGCTCAAGCCGGAAATCGCAAGCTGTTGGATGCCATAGGCCTGCTCCCAATACCCGTAGGCGGCATGAGAGACGATGATTTTGTTTCCGGGTAAGTCACTGATTCCATCGCGAAAGTCCTGATCTAGATCTTCCAACTTCCCTTTCAGGTTCTCAAAGTTTTCATTGAACGTCTCTTCCTGTGCCGGCATTAATTCTACCAACGTTTCTTTCACATTCTCAGCCATTTCAACCGATCGCATCGGGTCAAGCCACACGTGAGGGTCCTCATCTCCATGGTGATGGCCTTCGTGTCCCTCACCTTCTTCCTTTTCCTCCGTATGTACATGTTCGGTCAAATCGATCCCTTTTGATGCCTCCACGATCTGAACGTCCTCCGCCTCGATCGATTCAGATATTTTAGCGGCATAGGGCTCAAGACCAGCACCGTTATAAATAAAAGCGTCAGCATCCGCAAGAGCAATCATTTCTTTAGTGGTGGGTTCATAGGTGTGCGGGTCGGACCCCGGGGGCAGAATCGATTCCACTGCTGCCGCATCTCCTGCGATTTCTTCAGTAAAAAACTGAAGGGGATATACTGTCGTGAACACTTTGAGTTCTTCATTCTCTGGTTCTGTTTTCCCCTCACTGTCAGTGGCGGCTTCTTCTCCCCCACATCCCACTAATCCCAATACAACGAGAGCGGGAACAATGATACGAGCTACTATTTTTTTCATACTTTCTCCTCCTTTGTTTCAAAAACCATATTATCGTAATGATTACTGTTTGTAAATAGTAATCATTACGATAATTGGATTATTCACGGAAGGATGAAGGAAATTCCTCCTGCTGGTAGGTAAATGAGACATAAAAAAAGACCGCAGAAAGCAGTCTTTTCGTCAGCTATTTTTCTAGATTAGGGTAAAACATCACCTTCAGGAATGAACCCTGTTGACTGATTAATTGATGAAAAGTTAAAGGGCCTTCTTCCAATGATAAACGATGGGAAATCAAAGGCCGGACATCCAGCTGTCCCGTACTCATGTAATGCAGGGTGGAACTCCACTCCTTCCCGGGAAAAGGAGCGGAAATCGCATTCCATGATCCGATCACTCTCAATTCATTACGGACAATCCTTTCGAAGTAGAACCTTTCGATCTCCACATCTGCATAGGGAATCCCCATATAAAGGACCTCGCCGCCTTTTTTCGGAAGCGCAAGCACCTGCTCGGAAGTGATGGGGGAACCGGCACATTCGACAGCAACATCCACTCCCAACTGTCCGGTGATTTCCGCTACCTTTTCGTGAGGAAGGTCCACTTTAGGGTTGATCTGCACATCTGCACCGACTTTTCCGGCGATTTTCAGTTTTTGATCGTCTATGTCAATGGCAATCACTTGTTCAGCGCCAAAAATTTTCGCCCATTGGACGGCTAACAGTCCAATACTCCCACACCCCATGACCGCAACCGTAGCTCCCGGCTGGATGCTGGTCCTGTAAAATCCATGGGCCACAACGGATGAAGGTTCCACCATCGCCGCTGTATCATAATCCACATTTTCCGGCAGGGGGAGGACGTGAGTGGCAGGAAGCGTGACATATTCCGCATACGCCCCCGGATGCCGCGCCCCTATTAAGGTCAGATTTTCACATTGAGCGAGATCTCCTTTTAAACAACTATGGCACCTCCCGCAATAGAACGTCGGACAACCTGCGACGCGATCTCCAACTTTCAGGTGTTGAACGTCCGCCCCGGTTTGGACCACTTTTCCGGAAAATTCATGTCCGAACGTCATTCCTTCTATATAAGGACCCAGCTTTTTATACCTGGACACATCAGATCCGCAAATTCCAACGGCTTTCACTTCAATGACCACTTCGTCTTTCCTGTTCACCACAGGATCCGGCATATCTTCATACCGAATATCCTGTGTTCCATAAAGGTTCAAGGTCTTCATATGTCTCACCTTTGCTTCCTATCTATTTTCCGTTTCCTCCACAGCCTGGGAGCGGGAAGATCGCTGATTCATGAGTTTCCAACAAGCTCCACCTACAATGATAGAGTTGAAGATCATCTGGTGATCAAAATAGACATCTCCGATGGACCGCATCGGCCCAAGCATGAATTCTAAAAATGCATCGATCATAGTCCAACCCTCTTTTCTTACCTTTTAATCGACAGGCGTCAATAACACTTTGATGGCATCGCCTTTCTTGATGGCCTGATACGCTTCGTCCCATTTTGTGATCGGAAATTCGTGAGTCACCATTGATCGAGCGTTCACTCGACCACTGTTCATCAGTTCCAATGACGGCTCCCAGTCCGCTGATTTTTGACTACGGCTTCCGACTACCTTGATCTCTTTTTGAATGATTTTTTCTAAATTGAACGGGATCTCAGGTTGGGCGAAAATACCCACTTGGCCGTACTGTCCTTTCTTCTTCAACAAGTCCAGTCCAAGATCCGCCGCTGGGACAGCTCCCGAGCATTCATACACAACATCTGCCCCATAGCCATCCGTCAGTCCATGGACAAATTCTTTTAAATCTCTCTTTTGGATGTCGACCGCATAATCGACTCCCAATTCTTCAGCCTTGTTCAGCCGGATCTGGTCGTGAGACAAGCCGGCGATGATGACGGTTGCCCCCCGGCTCTTGGCAACTTGAGCGGTAAACAAACCGATCGGCCCAGGTCCAATGACGACCACCAAATCTCCCGGATGGATGATCGTTTTTTCAACAGCATGGTACGTACAAGCCAGTGGCTCCGTCATCGCCCCTGAACGAAAGTCGACGTCAGATGGAAGATGATGAACACTTTCCTTCCGTGCAATCAAGTATTTCGCAAAACCTCCGTCCTGCTGGGTACCAAGCCCTTTACGGTGATTGCACAGGTTGTAATCACCGTTCTGACAGTAATCACATTCTCCACATACATAGAAGGTCGTTTCAGAAGTGACACGATCACCGATTTGAAACTCTGTAACCCCTTCTCCTACTTCGACGATGACCCCGGAGAATTCATGCCCCAGAGTGACAGGTACTTTCACTTTATAATGGCCCTCATAGGTGTGAATGTCCGATCCGCATATGCCTGTATATTTCACTTCGATTTTCACCTGGTCTCTGGCTACGGCTGGCTCCTGTTTATCCTGTACTTCTAAATTTCCAAATCCAAGCTCTTTTTTCACAAGTGCTTTCAACCTAATGCCTCCCTTTAATTAAACAAGTTAAAGACTTTGAAGATAACCCAGTTGACGATGTTGCCCCCCTGGTCGATGCTAGAAATTTTGGCAGAGCCCTCAGGCATATCGAAGTCCGCATTCACAGCCATTTCTGTGAAAATAGGAGCAACATCCGTGGCCATGTACAGCGACACAGCGATCATCAATGTGCCTACAATGACGGAATGGACGATGTTTCCTCTTGCAGCTCCGACAATAAAGGCAACGACGAATGGAATGGTTGCTAAATCTCCAAACGGAAGCAGCGCATTTCCAGGGAGAATGACTGCGAGAACGACGGTAACCGGTACTAAAATCAAAGCCGTGGAAATGACCGCAGGGTGCCCAAGAGCAACAGCTGCATCCAGCCCAATATAAATTTCCCGATCTCCGAAACGTTTGGATAACCATTCACGGGCCGACTCGGATACCGGCATCAAACCTTCCATAAGAATTTTGACCATTCGTGGCATCAGAACCATAACCGCCGCCATCGCCATGCCGATTTCAATGACGTCCCCGACACTGTATCCAGCAAGAATTCCGATAGCCGCCCCTAGGAATAAGCCAATGAAGATCGATTCTCCAAAGATGCCAAAACGCTTCTGGATCGTCTCCGGATCCGCATTCCAATTCTTCACTACCGGCACTTTATTCAACAATTGCACAAGGAAAATACCGGGAGCATAAGAGATCGTACTTCCTGTGGCGATGGAAACCCCCGGAAGATCGAAGAACTTACTCACCATCGGGGCTGTCCAGTCTGCGACTTTGAGACAGACCACTTGGAAAATGACCGCCGCAATCAACCCTTGGACAATACTTCCGGAAACGGCATACACCATGGCAGCCATAAAGGTGTAATGCCAGAAATTCCAAATATCCACGTTCATTGTTTTCGTTGTTTTTGTCACAAGCATGATGACATTGACGACAAGACCTAACGGGATAATGAAGGCAGCGACGACAGATGCCCAAGCGATAGAGGAAGAGGCCGGCCAACCTACATCAATGACATTCAATTCCACACCTAGACGATCCACCATCCCCTGTGCTGCCGGTCCCAAGTTGTTAACCAATAAATCTACGACTAGAAAAATACCTACAAATGCGACTCCTATTGTCAAACCTGACCGAAATGCTTTCCCCGGTTTCTGTCCGAACAGCAGCCCTAATAAGAAAATAGCGACGGGCAGAATAACCGTTGCCCCTAAATCTAAAAATCCTTGTACGATGTCGACGAAACCCTGCATGAAATCATCCTCCCTCGTTCTTTCAGCTAACCAGTCATCCGTTTATTTTTTCAGCTCTTGTAAAATGTCTTTTTTCGTCTCCTCTGTTCCAATACCGGTCAAAAAGGATCGCGCATTGATGACTGGAAAGCGATAATCTTTCTGTGTCATGGCGGTCGTCACAAGCAAGTCCGCCGTATCTTCATAACTACCTACTTCTGCAATTTTGATCTGGACAAGATCAACGTCCAAATTGTTTTCTTTCGCCATCTCTTCAATCGCTCCGTTAACAACCGTAGATGTTGCAATTCCTGCTCCACATGCGACCAACACTTGTTTTTTTGCCATCATAAACCCCCTCCTTTTTTTGATAGATTCCTATTTTTGAAGCGCTGTCAAAATTTCTTTCTTCGTCTCATCCGTTCCGATCCCTGTTAAAAAGGAACGTGCATTAATGACAGGAAACGGATACTCCTTCTGAGTCATGGCGGTCGTCACAAGCAAGTCCGCCGTATCTTCATAACTTCCTACTTCTGCAATTTTAATTTGAACGAGATCGACATTCAGATTGTTCTCTTTCGCCATCTCTTCAATCGCTCCATTTACTACTGTAGATGTTGCAATTCCTGCTCCACATGCCACTAACACTTGCTTTTTCGCCATGTTTATTTCTCCTCTTCAAGAGCACCGAAATCCAATTTTTCTTCCAAAAGCTTTCGAATGCTCGTTTTATTTTCTTCTTCAAGAATCGTTAACAAAACCTCTTCATTTTGGAAAACAGCCATCAACTGCTGCAGTAGAGATAATTGCGAATGGGCTTCATCCATCGCCAGTAAAAAGACGATGCGGACTGGAATCGTTTCCTTATCATCACCCATGACGCCGAACTCGACCGCCTCTTCCAATACTCCTACGCTCACTGTCTTCCTATGGACATGCTCGACATCCGTGTGCGGGATAGCCACAGCCACTCCGGAAGTCGGCAGCCCAGTCGCATATTCTTTCTCCCTATCAATAATGGCAGGGATGAAGCTTTCTTTGACTAAATTCAAATCTACGAGATTTCTTCCCATTTTCTCTAATACAGCCTCTTTGGATGGTTCTTCTATATTTAATAGAATGACAGATTCGTTAAAATAGATATCCTTCACCTTCTTCACCATATGATCTATCAGATTTTTCACTCGTTTTCATCAATGGAGTATCTTTGTATTACTTCATGAATCTCTTCTGCATCTTTCATTTGTATGAGACGGTCCCGATCCTTTTCAGAACCCGCTAATTTCATGAGTTGCATCAACCCGCGCATATGTTTTTTCTTATCTTCTGCGGCAATAACAACGACGATGTGGACGATTTCCTCTGAATTAAAGGCCACCCCGTCCTCCACCTTCAATAAACTCATCCCTACTTGGTTCACTCCGTCTTCAGGAGCTGCATGAGGAATAGCAAAGTGGGGGGAAATAATAATATAAGGGTCCCTCTCCATATGGAACATCATCGTCTCCACATATCGGTCTTCAATGTACCCTTTCTTCACCAAAGGTCGTGAAGCGAGTTTCAAGGCTTCTTCCCAGGAACTTACTGATTTCCTGACTTTGATGTGATCCAATGGTAGGAAATCTTCCAAATAAAGATCTTTGCTTCCCATGTTTTGTTTAATAGATGCCTCTTCTTCACGATGCACGTAAGAATTCAGTTCTTCGACCAATGCTTTTTCATCGTGGACTGTAGCGTGACTTCTGATAATATCCATGAGATGGTCTACATGAATGTCATCAAGGAGATATCCCTGAACTTCCATCATCACCTGTTTCCTTAACCGGAGCCGATCCTCTTTATTCAAATAGGCCTTACAAGTAAACACTTTTTCCTCTGAGTCCAACGAAGTCGTGGAAAATACAAAGTCGTAATCCAATTCATAGTCTCCGAATTCCCGAACGGATAAGGAATCCAAAAAAATGAATTCAGGAAAAAGTTCTGTCAGCTGATTAAATAACAATCGGGAGACGGATACACCTTGAGGGCAGACGACAATAGCTTTCACTTTCTTCTCGATGCTTTCTCCCTGCCTGGTCATCCACCCTCCGACAAGCATCGTGACATAAGAGATTTCATTGTCAGGAATATGGGTGCCAATAAAATCTTCCAAAGGTTTGATGGACCGCTTCACAAGGTGATGGACTTCTTTCAATTCATCGGCCATCGAGGAGTGGATGACTTGTGTTTCTGTAAGTCCATATTTGATCCGGTAGTAAGCTGGACGAATATGCTGAAATAGTTTATCCACCAGGTGGTCCCGGTCCTGGAAGTAGATGCAGGCACTTTTCTCAAAAAGTTGTAGCATCTGTTCGATCTTGTCTTTCAACTCCGCTGATATATCCTCATCCGCGAGTTTCTCTGAGCGATACACATTCGTCGTCAATAAGTGGAGAGTCATAAACAAACGCTCTTCTTCCGGAATGTGAAGGGATTCGAACATCTCTCCTATGACGCTGTATTCATTCGTACCAGTAATATCCCGGTGTTGCGCTGGAAAAGAAGTGATCAGAAATCCTCGCTCCATTCTTCTTAAATTCAAGGCAAGAATGTAAGGCAACGACTCCATTTTTTCATCCGTAAATTGAATGTTGAGCAAGTCTTCAAACTTCTCAATCTTCTGTGTAAACCTTTTTAAATAGTCGGTAGACAGGTGAGCCATTTCCCTCACTATCACCGCTCCGCTCTGATTAAGCAGATCATAGATCACTTTAATAAGGACCCTGCGGATTTGGAACTCTCTTCCTTCCAGCATGTAGCCGTTCTTTCTGGAGTATGTAATCTTCACTCCATACGATTCCAAAATGGATTGTGCTTGTTTTAAATCATTAAGGATTGTATTTTTGCTGAAATCCAATTCGAAAGTAAAATGGTTCAAAGACAATTCTTCCCGGCTGAGAAGCATTAAAATAATAAAGTGTACCCTTTGTTTTTCAGACAATACGACGGGCTCCATCGAAGGACTCGGTTCGCCATTGACTTGGGCGAAAATAGACTGGTCAATAATGAACTGCCCCTGTCTCGTCCGCTCGATTTCAGGGAGGTTATGAGACACCAGCCAATCGTTGATTTTATTGAAACTGTAGCCAAGCTGGCGCCGGGTTAATTCGTATTTCTTCTCGAGAGTTGTACTCGTAATTCTCGGATTGACAACCAATTCGTGAAGGATTTTATTGCTTCTTTCATTGAGTTCCACACCCTGTCCCCCTTCCGTGTTTTCATTGTAGCACCCATGAAAGCGACTATGTATACGCTTTCATCACAAGTTAATGAATAGAGATTGTACATCATAGGGATTTACTTTTTGGCTCTGTTAAAGTTTAGTGTTGATATTACTGCAAATAATAAATTCCCATTTTTATGGAAGTTCATTATTATATTGGTCTTATTCAACGAAAGCTCCCTTTTCTTGAAGACTTTATTTCGAGATGTTCCATGGATTCATTGCCTGGTTGAGCGTCAGGGGTGGTTGGGAAGCCACTCGCTCGTATATTATAGTTACCAGATCATTTCTGGTGGACCTCACTACCTTCTTCCGAGGTATAATGAGGGCAATCAGATGGAGGTGTCGACGCCTCGCTTGAAGCCATGTCTTCGTAGGAAAGAATGACACCTCCCTCTTTACAGGATAATCCGTATAAGCTGGATGACACGTCGTTGTCGTATATCTAACGAGCCTGGATACTTGTAAAGATTCGGAGGAACCCTCCCATCTGGTAATTATTACAGGGCAGGTGGATTTTCTTGTATTATCTCGGCATTGATATTGGGAAACAGAACCATGAGGCTGGTTTAATTGATGAACATGGACAACCGATAGGTAAAACCGTACGTTTCTCTAATTCCAAATCAGGGAGCGACAAACTTCTAAATTTTTTAAATCAACACGAGATTACACCAGATAATTGCGCATGTGGACTTGAGGCCACAGGTCATTACTGGTTATCCGTCTTTTCATTTCTACATAAGCTTGGATTTAAAGTAACCTCGTTCAATCCTCTACAATCCGATGCCTTACGGAATTTTTATATTCGTAAGACGAAAACAGATGAACGAGATGCGTACCTCATCGCTCAGGTTATCCGGATTGATAACCCGGAGGCTACCCCATTTATTGAAGATGACCTCCTTCAGTTAAAGAACTTGGAGCGCCTTCGCTATTCTTTAGTGGACCAAAGTTCAGATATCAAACGAAAGATTATTTCTCTTCTCGATCAAGTGTTTCCGGAATATGAACGTTTGTTTTCCGATACTTTTGGTGTATCTTCTACCGAAGTTCTCCTTCATTATCCTTTACCTGAAGACCTTCTATCTATTGATACAAAAAAACTCGCTGAGCTCCTAAATCAAGCTAGTAAAGGGAGATACGGCGAGCGGCGTGCTCAGGAAAAGGCAGATCAATTGAAAGAAAAAGCACAGGAAAGCTTCGGCATATCCATAGGAGGAGAAGCATTTCGGGTGCAGATTCACATTCTCCTTGAACAACTATCCCTCTTGGACCGACAAATTAGCGAGATAGAAGCATCGCTCATAGAGCTTTCAAATCGCCAGGAGCACTACTTAACTACAATTATCGGTATTAGCGATGTTCTTGCGGCAGCCATATTAGGGGAGATCGGTTCCATCGACCGTTTTGAACGTCCTGAACAACTCGTTGCCTTCGCAGGATTAGATGCTTCTGTACACCAATCAGGCAACTTCCAAGGAAACAGGATGAAGATGTCGAAGAGAGGGTCTCCTTACCTCCGTCGTGCCATATGGCAAGCCGCTTTTGTCGCTAGCTTTCAAGATCCTGCTTTGTCTCAGCACTATAAAAAGCTAAGAAAACGAGGGAAAGCCCACGGAACAGCCGTGGGAGCTGTAGCCCGTAAGCTGACCCACATTATCTTTGCGATATTAAGGGATAAGAAGCCTTACGAGTCTCGCCCGAAATAAAGCCATACAGTAAAGAGCTAAAAGCTTTTAAATGCCTCTTCCAAGAGTGGAGGCAAAAATGCTTCATAAAGGATAATGAAATTTCACTTTACAACCTTGACTTTTTATAGCTGGTCTTTCCTGTGGGGGAGTGGCGAGCTTCCTCGGGCTACCGCCCTGCGGGATCTCGCCGATCTCCTTTCTCCCACGGGAGTCTCGCAGCTTCCCAACCACCCCTTTCATAGTAAGGAGAAACGACCCCTATACCTAGAGGAATTGTTCCTTCCCCATATTAAGGCAGGCATAAAGTGCTCTGTATCAAGCTTATAAATTCTGAATGCCTGCTGTGGAGAGGGTATATGATCTACTTTCCTCAGTCATTCAAGCTGATTGTTTCAGTAGTGATTTAGAGAATCTGCCATGGCTAAGGGGCGGAGGGGGATGGCGAGACTCCTGCGGGAAAAAAGTGCAGGGTGAGACCCCGCAAGGCGTTAGCCTGAGGAGGCTCACCGCGCTCCCGCGGAAAGCGAGCTATTCCCCGAAGCCCCTATTCACAACACAGAAGTCTCGAAATCAAGTCTTCAACAATCCTGCCATTTAGTTAAAGACTCCGTTTCGAAATAATAATCCAACAAGATTCATTGGTTACATCGTGAAAGGAGATCATCTAGAGGTTTCAATAACTGGAATAAATTCCCTTTTATTATCCTGTCATTCATTGTCACTTCAATCTGTTGATGCAAATATCAACACTAAACTTTAACAGAGCCTACTTTTAAATATTCGATCATTTCCGAAGAAAAAGCCCTCCTTCTTCTATCAACGGTGGATATAAAAAAGACAATCTGTATGAATGACAGATTGTCTTTCATTTTGTTCCTATCCTTCATCATTACAATAAGTTACGAATGTGAGCGGCAAAGTCCTCGCCGGCTAATGTTCTCTTCCCGCCTCCCTGGACAAAATTCGGTTTACCTCCGCCTTTTCCATCAATGAGAACCATAGCTTGTTTAGCGACTTCATTCATGTTGCGCTCGACCGCTTCTCCACAGGCAAGGACGAACTGCAGCTGGTCCTCCTGCTCACTAACCAGGATCATATAGCTGTCGGGCGATTCACTTATGATGGCTTTCCCCAAAGTCTGCAAGGCCTTGATTGCTCGATTTTGGAAAACATGTTGGATGACCTGTTTCCCATTTGCACGAGAGAGGATTTCCTGTGCTTCATAACCGAGAAGTTGTTCTTCCAGTCCAGCGATTTTTTTATCTTTCTCCTTGCCCGCTCTCATCCATTCTTCGATTTCTCCGACAAGCTGGTGCTCAGGCTTTGGAACGATGCGCTTCAAATCTGTCACCACTCGATGCTTTTCCCCGAGTTTCTTGAGAACCCGGTGACCACAGGCAAACTCTACTCGTACCTGCTTTTTGTTCTTCGTCCACCCTAATAACTTAGCGGCCATTACTTCTCCCGTGGTTTGCGGATGGGTCCCCCCGCACCCGTTGTAATCGACCCCTGGAATGATGACTAACCGCGCTTCTTCTTCAACAGCAAGTGATTTACGAAGGGGATAGTTACCTGCTTCTGAAGCAGACATCCACTTTGTTTCTACCGGATGGTTCATGCGGATGATTTCATTCACCCGCTTCTCAGCTTGCGCCAACACTTCTTCCGATAATTCTTCTGCATCCAAATCAATGGTCACTGTCTCACTCCCTAAATGGAAGCTCGTCGTTTTCATGTCGAACTGATCATCAAATACAGCCGAAAGGATATGCTGGCCACTGTGCTGCTGCATGTGGTCCAGACGCCTTTCTTCATTGACTGCCCCGCGGACTTGCTGCTGATCCAGGGATTACTCCTGTTATGTAATGACGGACCTCCCCGTCCACTTCCTGCACATCATTCACAGGAATATCCGCGATTGTCCCTTCATCATGAGGCTGTCCGCCTCCTTCCGGGTAAAAGGCAGTCGCCTCAAGGACCACATACGGACCTCGTTCATCTTCCCCAGTTTTCACTACCTGAGAAAAGAATTCCATTTTATATACATCTTCGTAGTAAAGTTTTCTCGTCATTCTACGTTCCTCCTCTGCATGTCTAAAAGTATCGTAACACGTATGGAAAGCATATGGGGTGGCTATAAAGGCCCTTCTTCATTTCTTGAAATCATGCGATTCTTCAAGGTTTGAGCGTTACTTCCAAGGGGTAACTAAGTCACAGTGTGGACGTGCAGCCCCTTTTTCAGCACGGAATTCATTTGCAATCAAGAAGGTGCTGCAGGTAACATATAAGTTGGCATATTTTACATATTTCTACAAAACCTTACATAAGGAGAGCGAACGAATGAAAAATGTTTCTTTGGTTTTTTGGTATGGTCTGGCCATATGTATACTTTTTGTCCTATGGGGAGTCGTAGGACCAGATCACTTAAAAAGCGTAACCTCATCAGCCACTAGTTTCATATCGACGACTTTCGGCTGGTATTACTTATTGATCATCATGATGATGCTCGCCTTTTGTGTGTATTTGATCTTTTCAAGATTCAATCAGATCAAACTCGGCAAAGAAGATGAAAAACCAGAGTTCAACCTCATCTCCTGGTTTGCCATGCTGTTCAGCGCCGGTATGGGCATGGGACTTGTCTTTTGGACAACGGCCGAACCCATCTCCCATGCTTTCAAAAGCAGTCCGAATGCAGAGATTGGAAGTACGCAGGCGATTAAAGAATCGCTTCAGTTTTCCTTTTTCCACTGGGGGATCCATGCTTGGGCGGTTTATGCTCTCGTAGCTTTGGTGCTCGCCTATTTCAAATTCCACAAAGGGTATCCGGGATTGATCAGTGCTACACTCATCCCCATTTTCGGAAAAGAACGGATGGAAGGTCCTCTTGGGAAAATGATTGATGTCCTATCTGTTGTTGCTACCGTTGTCGGTGTCGCGGCAACACTAGGCTTCGGATCTGCTCAGATTAATGAAGGACTCGCCTTCCTCTTCGACACGCCAAGCAATTATGGGGTTCAACTGACGATTCTGGTCATTTCTACAATACTGTTCATCATTTCCGCCTGGTCAGGCATAAGCAAAGGGATTAAATATTTGAGTAATATTAACCTGGCTCTCGGTTTCGTCCTGATGATTATGCTGTTGATCGTCGGTCCATCTCTTTTCATTTTGAATATGTTCACGGAATCGATCGGAGGGTACATTCAAAATTTCTTCAACATGAGTTTCCGTATCGCCCCCATTGAAGAAGAGAACCGGACCTGGATCAACAATTGGACGATCTTTTACTGGGCATGGTGGATGTCCTGGTCCCCTTTTGTCGGAATCTTTATCGCCCGTATCTCACGAGGACGGACAATCAAAGAATTCATGCTTGGAGTGTTGTTTGTTCCAGCCATTGTATGTTTCGTCTTTTTCGCGGTCTTCGGTGTATCCGCTCTCGACCTCGAACAGCAAGGGCTGGCCGCCATTTCAGAATATCCGATGGAAACAGCCACCTTTGCGATGTTGGAACAATATCCGTTAGGCACACTGATGACCTTCATCACCCTCTTTGTCATCGCTATCTTTTTCATAACATCGGCAGACTCCGCCACTTTCGTCCTGGGGATGTTATCAACAGATGGTTCCATCCACCCTTCCGGTGCGGTTAAAATCCTATGGGGGCTATGTCTATCGGCCACCGCTGCCATCATCGTCTATTTTGGCGGCACCCAAGGACTGCAAAATGTGTTGATTATTGCAGCCCTGCCATTTTCGGCGATTATCCTGCTTATGGGCTTCTCGTTTTATAAATCAGCCAATGCAGAAATATGGTCAAAACGACGCAAAAAGAAACAATACAAGGCCAGCTGAATGTTCCGGCCGCTAAAACCATCTACACAGCCTGCTCATCCATGAGGGGCTGTTTTTCTTTTTACTCCTCACTCCTACCTCAATGGTCTGCTACATATATATGGTACGATAAAGTCGTCATTGAATCCTTTACAATCAATTGAAGGAGTGAAGATATGGCGTTCATAATGACGGGACTGCTTTTGACAGTTGCCGGTTTCCAGGTCCTGCTCTCCCTTGGCTTTCCTTTAGGCGAATTTGCCTTAGGGGGTTCTCATAAAGTATTGCCTGTAAAGCTCCGGATTTTGAGTGCAGGGAACGCGATCGTGCTTACACTTATGAGTTTTGTGTTTTTGCAGCATACATTTGGTTATGTACGATTCGACTTCATCCCTACAACCCTATGGATCTGGATCATTACTGTTTTTTTAGGCCTGAATACCATTGCAAATTTGATCTCACCAAGTCAAAAAGAAAAACGAGTGATGACCCCTCTTTCTGGGGTGATGTTTATCTTAAGCTTATGGATTGTCCTAACTTAAGCTGCCCACCTCCCCTGCATAAAGAAAAAGCTTGGGAAGGTTCCCAAGCTTAAAAATTATATAGACAAGCGGCCGGATAGGTCGTACATACTGTTATCTATGCCCATTTTTTGCGAGAACACATCTCCGAACGGATGACTCACCGGCTTATTGTCTTTCAAACCTACGATTTTTCCAAATTCCTTATTCAACAACAAATCGATGGCATGACCTCCTAAACGGCTGGCCAGCACCCGGTCTCTCGCTGTTGGAGCTCCTCCGCGCTGGGTGTGTCCCAAGACGGTCACCCTTGACTCCATCCCCGTTTCTTGTTTCAACTTATCATTGAGATCGATTCCACTCACACCGCTACCCTCGGCTACGATGATGATGCTGTACCTTTTTTCCCTTGAAGGACCACTTTTGATCTGCTCAATGATAGCAGGAAGATCCTCTTTCTTCTCAGGGATCAGTATATTTTCAGCACCGCCGGCAAGACCGGACCATAACGCCAAATTGCCGGTGTCCCTTCCCATTACTTCAATGATGGATGACTTTTCATGAGAGGACGCCGTATCACGCAGGCGGTCGATGTATTCAATAATTGTATTCAAACTCGTATCAAAACCAATCGTCTCATGAACAAGCGGAATGTCATTGTCGATGGTAGCAGGCACTCCAATGCACGGAAACTCTTTGTCACTAATAGAGGCAGCTACGCGCAAGGCATCTCTTCCACCAATGACGACGAGGGCATCTACTTCGTGTCTCTTTAAGATTTGAATCGCTTGCTCCTGACCAGCATCGGTCATAATTTCCTCACTTTTGTACGACTGAAGAATGGTTCCTCCACGTTGGATAATCGCGCCTACGGAAGCAGCATCCATCTCTTCAAGTTCTTCATCAAATACACCTTGGAAACCGTACTTGATACCGATCATCTCTCTCTCAAAATACAACCCTGACCTTACGACGGCACGCAGGGCGGCATTCATTCCTGGAGCATCTTCTCCACTCGTCAGAACTGCGATTCTTTTCACCATCACCACTCACTTTCCTTATGTAATTCTACGTTGTACATTCTCTACTATTGTAGCAATAACTGGCAGAAACTCAAAAAGTGCTGGAAGCTGCCTCATCATTGCAGCCTCCAGCACTCCTTCATCCTCAACGATATTGTTTTCTACGCACCCACATCGTAGCTGCCCATTTTTCTCCAGTAACAACCGGTGAACCACCGTGCAGCGTCCGTTCATTGATGGCAGAGTCGGAATAGAAATATTCAAAGTAGACGCCCATGCCTTTTTGTGGAGATACAGATAAGTTCATGTGAGGGAAATAAGTTTCGCCGCCCTCCTCCACATCGTTCAAATACAGGACGAGTGTACTAATCCTCGGATTACTGACAGGCTTTGCTTTAGCCTTAAAATAATCATAGTGTGCTTTATATTCTTGCCCTGGTTGATAGTTCAGGATGTGAAGACCTTCTCCATGTTCGACAGGAACATTCATGATTTGCGCCAATCGGTTTTCAATGCGGCTCGTAATATCATCGTCCGGCAGAAACGTGCTGCTGCTTGTCCGGATATCGTTCACTTCATGCTTGGAACCGATTTTCGACCGGTTCATCCGACTTTTAGACCGACGGATCAACTGCTCGCATTCCGCATCACTGACGACGTTTCCCAATATAGCAATCTTTGGATCTTCCATTTTTGCAATAATGGCGACTTCACGATCTGATGTAACAATCCTGCTTCCTGTATGATCGAAAATGGAAGTTTCTTTCACTGTTAATGTCAACTTTTCATCAACCTCTTCTTATTTTGATAAAACGCTTTCATAAAACATATATCCTGTCCGGAATGATAGGATATGAGATATCATATCACCTTTTTACTTTTTATTCTTTATTTTTGATAAAAATTCCATATTTGTTCACATATGATAGAAAAAAGTCCAAAACATTTCTTCAGACCCCCATATAAAGAAGCACCACCACCTTGAATAGAGGCGGTGATGCTCGAAATGATCGGGTTAGCGGCTTTTTTCTGTTTTGTTTTTAAAGTCGAATTTAATCTTGTATTCTTCATCCAGCATCAGGGCTGTGCTGAACGTTTTCTTCCCTTTGAATCCTTTCAAAACTTTCGTTCGCTTTTTCTCACACAACGTTTTGATCATATTGGCTGTGAGCGTTTTTCCGGCGAGTCTTTTCGGAAAACTCACCTTGCACCCCTTTTTGTATTCAGAGCATGCATAGAATTTGTACCGGTCCATGATGGAGCCTGTTCCGCATGCCGGGCATTTGGCAATTGGTGTATTCCATTTCTTCTTTTCACCGGTATCTCGGATTTGAACTTGTTGGATGGAATCTGGAGTTTCCTGAATTAGTTTTTCAATAAACTGGCTCGTCTGCTTAATGAACATCTGTTTCGATCCTTCTCCGCTTCCGATTTTCTTCAAATAGGATTCCCACTTAGCTGTCATGGAGGGACTGGACAACAGCGTTCCTTCGATAGCCTCGCACAGTGTAATCCCTTTAGCTGTGACATAAACATTGTTCTTTTTCACTTCGATGTACTTTTGCGCCTTAATTGTTTCGATGATGCTCGACCGGGTCGCTTCCGTTCCGAGACCTTCGACTTCCTTGAGGATTTCTACATCTTCTTCATCATCCATCAGTTTTCCGCACGTTTTCATCATGTTGATCAGTTGGCCTTCCGTATACGGTTTCGGGGGCTGCGTCATACTTTCTTTGATATGAAGGCGAGCGCCTACCTCTTCCCCTTTTTCGACATTTGGAAGCAGTGCATCTTTCTCCTGCTTCGCTTTCGAAGGCTTCGGAAAAAGTTCTTTCCATCCTCGATGCACCTCTCTCCGCCCCGTCGATTTGAAAGGAAGCTCGTGCACATGAGTGAATATCGTCGTTTCTTCATAGACGTAGTCGCTATGGAACATCGCAAGCGTGGTGGCCATCACTTCGGAATAAATATTATGTTCTTCACGACTCAACCCGTTGAGCTTCTTTTCTGTAGGGACCGTCTTCGTCGGGATGATCGCATAGTGTTCCTGAACTTTCTTACTGTCGACATACCGTTTTCTGGGTTTTAAAGTGATTGGAGTAAACGACACATTCAGTGTATCCTGATAAGACTTCAAGTTGTTCACCAAATAAGAGAATTCACTCTCTGTAATGTAATTACAGTCGGTTCTCGGATAGGAAACCAGTTTCTTCTCATAAAGCTTCTGCATCGTCTTCAACACCTGCGATGGCGTGTATTTCCAACGACGGTTCGCGACACTTTGCAACGTGGACAGGGAGTGCAGCTTCGGTGATTTTTGATGTTTCGTCTTTTTGTCTACACGCTGGATCGTCCCCTCGTCATCTACCTTTTCTTTCAGTCCATGCTGATCCATCAGCGCCTGTACTTTCGCTTTATCCTTCTCTTTAATTTCAGCCAGACCCTTATAGGAACCCGCCTCCGATTGGAAAAGGCCCTCGATCTGATAGAAAGGCTCGGAGACAAAGTCTTCAATCTCCTTATGTCGCTGGTATATTAAATAAACCGTCGGCGACTGCACACGCCCGATTGATAAGTAACTCCCGAAACCTTTTTTCTGCAAATGGAGAGTAAATAGGCGGCTGGCATTGATCCCTACCATCCAATCACTGATCTGACGGGCTTTCGCTTCATCAAACATACGCAAATCTTTTTCATTGTTTTGTAGATTTTTAAAGCCTTTACGCACTTCGTCTTTTTCCAGAGAATTGATCCACAAGCGCTGGACCGGCTTCCCCTTCACACCAGTCAACCGGAGGATACTGTAGAAGATATTCGATCCTTCCCTGTCCACATCAGCAGCATTGATGAGGACGTCTGCTTGCTGGAACAAGCGCTTGACCTCTTTAAACTGCTCCCACTTTCCTTTCGATACCTTTTCCAGAAAGCGATCCGGAACAATCGGGAGCTGATCCAGCTTCCACTTCTTCCATTCCGGCTTGTAATCATGCGGTTCTTTCAATTCCACCAGATGACCAACGCCCCACGTAATCGTCGCCCCAGCCGGGAACGTATCATCCGGTTTCAATACTATATACGTTTTCGTTTTTTCCTGTACTTTAAAAGCCTCTGCATATGCTTTTGCCTGAGAGGGTTTTTCCGCTAAGATGACCACTTTCGTCATGGTCTCCCCACTCCCTTCGTTGAACCCCAAGAGTACTATGCACAGAAGCGTAAAGCAAGAGGTTGACGCCGTACTTTTGTTCGTTGGCGCGCTGTGCTGAGTCTTTCACGCGACTCACTCAATCTTTAACGAGCATAGCATTCATTCATCCAGTATAAATTCCGCTTTCTTAGTTGAACCTCTCGTTCCCTTACTATAAGCGCTTAATAGTCGGTACACCACATGACGGGAGTTCACGTTCAGAAAGTCCCGCGCTTATGACTTTTTACGATCAGCGCGGCATACTCAGGTAAGGCTCGTTCATGAGCATCCAGCGAGGTATGAGAACAAGCGGGACAGGCCCATTTCATTTGGGCTCTCTTCATTGAATACCTTTCACACGCTGGGCATCTGACGCCTTTTTGCAGATCGGATGGATGAATAGTAAATCGTGTCAAAGTCGATGGGAATCTGAAATCCAATGTGCTGTTTCACCCATTCCGCCAGCAGCTGCTTTTGGCGTTCGGCCTGCTCGATAGGGTCCTGGAATTCTTCTGTGCCGCGGCGCATTTCTTTCATTTGTCTATGGATGTAAATCTGGCCGATCCTATTTTCAGCTTCAATGATCAATTTAAAGGACGGGAATATCATCACCGTGTCCATTTGGAAAAAGTGGTGGTCATCATGGATACAGAGGTCTTGAAGCATGGAATGAGGACCTTTCAAATAATGAAGATAAAAATCAAGAGATTGCTCGCCTGACCATCCGGCTCGCTTAATCGATAGAATTTCTTCTAATGGAGAGATTGCAGTGCAGCAGCATTTCTGAATGGGTAATATCAGGTGGGACGACGCGGGGGTTTATTATCATGTGTTTGCTCTTTCCTCCCTTATTAAAAACGCCAGCCCCTTTAATGTCCAGAAAAAAAGAGACCCAGAACGGGTCTCTTGGCTTCCACTATTTAAAAGTCGACGTCTTGACCATAGTATGCCGCAACAAATAGTTTCTTCATTTCTTCCACAGATGTTTCACGTGGGTTCGTTCCCGTACACGGATCTTCCACTGCGTTTTTCGCCATCGTATCGACGTGTTCGTTGAACAATTCTTCAGAAACACCAAAATCTTTCAAGGTATTTGGTACTTCCATTTTGCGGTTCAACTCACGGACCCACTCAATGAGCGCGTCTACTAATTCTTCATCGTTCTTCCCTTCAAGACCAATTCTTTTAGCAAGGGCAGCAAAACGGTCTTCGACTACATGGCGGTTGAATTGTATGACGTAAGGAAGGTAAATTCCATTGGCGCAGCCATGCGGTACTCCGAAGGTCGGTCCGCTTTTATGTGCCAGGCTGTGCACATTACCAAGGACGGCATTAGAGAATGCCATGCCTGCCATTGCTTGGGCGTAGTGAACTTTTTCACGACTGTCTTGATCTCCTTGATACGAAGAAAGAAGGTGTTCTCTTAAGAGTTCAGCTGCTTCTTTCGCAAGAGCATCCGTGAACGTCGTTCGTGGTTTGGCTACATAGGCTTCGATGCTGTGTGTGACGGCGTCCATCCCGCTATAGGCTGTCACGCTCTTCGGCATGGATTCAACCATGACTGGATCGATGATCGCCATGTCCGGCGTCAGCTCGAAGGTGGCCAGCGGGTATTTCACGCCTGTCTCTGAATCCGTGATAACAGAAAGGTTCGAGATTTCAGAGGCCGTACCACTTGTCGTTGGAATACCGATAAATCTTGCTTTCGAACGAAGTTCAGGAAGTTCAAACGGTTGGGTTGCCTCTTCAAATGAGAGATTCGGATGTTCATAGAACAGCCAGAAGGCTTTGGCAGCATCCATCGGAGAACCTCCACCGATTCCGATGATCCAATCCGGTTCAAACTCATTCACTGTATCCAAGTGTTCCTTCACAAGATTTGTGGAAGGCTCTTCTGTGATACCTTCAATCAGCTTCGTTTCGATATTCGCTTCTGCAAGATTTTTTTCGATGATATCGAGATTCCCATTTTCCTTAACAGAACCTCCACCAATTACAAGCAAAGCTTTTTTTCCTTCTACAGATTTCAATATATCAAGAGCATTTTCACTAAAATAAATGTCGCGCGGAATTGTAAAACGGTTCATAACAATGATCTCCTTCTGATGATTTTTGGTTACATTCGGGAATATATCCGCTATGAACATCATCAAAACTCCCTGATGGGCTCCTCCTACAAATCCAGTCCTTTCGTAACCCATCTGTCTCGTGCAGGAGATGAGCTCCAGAATAGGTCTTATGGTAAGATATGTAGGTCAGCACTATCAATCAAGAATGGAGCATCCTTTATGGTACAACTTGCAAAAAGAGGATACACCCTGTTCATAAGTTTATATGTCATTATGCACTTTATTGTTTACTTCATAGGTGGAAACGTGCTTTCCACGACCCTTTCACTGGCAGGGCTGGCGGCGTTTGTACTGGGATATTTCTTCCTGCCAATGAAGCAGGCAGCCATATCGCTCCTCCTGCTCGCCATTGCTATCGTGGTTCACCTCTCGTCGGGGACTTCAATTATAGAGGGGACGGCTTCCGGCTTTACCGTTATGAGCGGACTGATCTCCCTGTTGCTGATCGTCCCGACCATCAGCTGGGTACTGGAAGAAAAACCGTACATTGAATCCGTCATCAACTTCGCTCAAAACCTGCTCAATACGAGTCGGAAGTTTTACTTTGGAATGATGGTGATCACACAAATCATTTCCTACTTTTTACTATTCGGTTCGATTCCGATGGTTTACGGAATGATCAACGACTTTTTGAGCGATCAAAAAGGAGAAGCCTGGGAGAACTACAAAGGGACCGCTTTACTGCGGGCGTTTTCTTTAACGACGATGTGGGTGGTAAGCATCCCCAGCTTCATTTTCGCTGTCGATGCCCTCGGCGCGTCTTTAGGCTTATCGATTCTGCAAGGTTTCTTCTTATCTTTCGCCGGAATCTTATTATCCGTGCTGTTCTCTCATTACCAAGAGCGCCATTATGGTGTTGATCTTACGGCAGGAATTCAGGATCAGCTGGCGAAAATCGCTGAGCAGAAAAAGCAGGAAACCAAAGGGAATAAAGATGCCCTGGAATTCGTCCTCCTTTTTGTGACACTGTTCGGTTCCATCTTCCTGCTCAATGCCTTTTGGGACGTCCAGCTGCTGCTCATCATCCCGATCGTCATCGTAGCCTGGGTGATTCTCTATTTCATCATCCGCAAAAGAAGCAGTGCCATTACGGAAAACGGCAAAGCCTATGTTATGGAAAGCATTCCAAACAAAGCCCAGCAGTTTTCCATCCTGCTCTCAGCAGGTTACCTGATCCACGCGGTGAATGAGTCGGGATATGGAGAATATATTATCGATGGACTCTTCTATGTCACAGACGCCGTACCGTTCCTGAACTTTTTATGGGTGCTTCCTTTTGTCGTCATTATCCTTGGATTCATCGGACTCGGACCATTGACAGTCATCGTACTTGTCTCTGGAATTCTGCAGGGAGTGGACCTTCCCTATCCGCCGGAAATCGTTGTCCTTGGAATCACATCAGGTAGTGTCATATCAATCATGGTATCTCCACTCATCCTGCCCTCGATCATCCTGAGTTCTGTGAATCGTTTAAGTATCATCAAGAACGGTCTCTTATTCAACTATAAATACGCCCTGGCTTTTTATGTGATGGTCCAAATATACCTCCAGCTTTTTGTACTGTTGTTTTTATAAATCGATAAGGTTCCGACACGCCATTTACCGTCATCCTAGGTTAATCTTCATATGAGAAGGTGTGCCTGGATGCAGGCACACCTTTTCTCTCTCACAAACGAATCCTTCCACAGAAAGGATATGAACCTAGGTGTATTGAATAAGATGAAGAAGATACGTGGAATTCATGATCAATGAGGAGGGAATCGATGAAAACGAAACAAACGTACATTGAGGTGGATCCAGGCATTGAGATTTTCGTTGAAGAATCTGGAACCGGCACCCCGCTTGTGTTCATCCCGGGCTTTACGTTTACGACCGAAGTTTTTACTGAACAAGTCCGTCACTTCTCGAAAACATATCGCACGATCGTGATCGACCCGAGGAGCCATGGCCGTTCAACTATGACGGTCCACGGGAATGATTATGTCACCCACGGGCTGGACTTAAAGAAAGTCCTCGAAGCCCTGAACGTTGAGAACCCGATTCTCGCCGGCTGGTCCTTCGGATGTTTGACTGTGTGGGAATACATCCGCCAATTTGGAACAGATGACATCAAGTCCCTCATCCTGGTTGATATGCCACCGAAATCCCTATCCTTGAATCAGGAAAATGATTGGGTGGAAGGACCGCTCGATGATATGGCCGCTGCCTACACGAACTACCTCTGTCACCCTCAAGGTCAACGGGAATTCATAGCCGCCTATGCCAAAGGAGTGATGGTTCAACGTGAATTAACAGAGGAAGAGTTGACCTGGATCGTTGAACAATCCTTGAAAACCCCATACTATATCGCAGCCAACTTATTCTCTTCCGGTTTGTTTTCGGATTATCGAAAAGAAGCTGGCCAAATCAGTGATGGGATTCCTACGCTTTATGTGATTGCAGAACACTGGTCGGAGACAGCATCCCCTTATCTTAAAAAGTTGGCCCCACGCGCTTTTGTTAAGACGCTTGGCGGCCATCTCATGTTCTGGGAGCATAGTCAAACGTTTAACCAAATGGTTCAGAAGTTCTTGGAAGGAACCCCTGATTCCTGAAAAAAGAGGCGCCTTCCTTTCACGAGGAAAGCGCCTCTTTTTTCTATTGGCTCTGTTAAAGTTTAGTGTTGATATTACTGCAAAGAGGAACTTCTAATTTTATGGAAGTTTCTCTTTTTTATATAGTTGGCTTATTCAACTAAAGCTCCCTTTTCTTGAAGACTCAGCTTCGAGATGTTTGTGTGGGAGTTAAGGGCTAGATCAGGGTCTCGAAACCCTTTCATGAATCATCAGCTATTCTAGTTGGTGAGATACTAAGGATCATACGCCCTAACCGAGGGGCTCGAACCTGGAAATCTTGATACATAGCGTTTTATGCTTACAACAACCGGGGTAATGGGAGACCATCCAACGTTGGTAAAGGGGTTCGTTTCTCGCATGATCGAATGGGGTGGTTGGGAAGCTGCGAGACTCCCGTGGGAGAAAGGAGATCGGCGAGATCCCGCAGGGCGATAAGCCCGAGGAAGCTCGGCACTCCCCCACAGGAAAGCGAGTAGCTTCCCAGCCACCCCTGGCACTCAACACAATAACGAACCCCGAACCCTCTCGAAACGGAGGCTTCAACAATCCTGCCATTTCCGTTGATGCAAATATCAACACTGAACTTTAACAGAGCCTTTCTATTTGCGAACGAGCTTCGCTACCGTTTCCACATGATACGTTTGCGGGAACATATCAACAGGCTGAATCCCTTCCACCTCGTATCCATTCTTCACCAAGTAATCCAAATCACGCGCCTGCGTTTCCGGATTACAGGAAACATAGACGACACGCTTCGGTTTAAGCTTCACGACACTGGATAAAAAGGCTTCATCGCTGCCGCTTCTCGGCGGGTCCATGATGACCACGTCTGCTTTCTCTCCACGGGCAGCCATATCCACCATGAATTCACCGGCGTCTCCTTGGTAGAAACGGGCGTTTTTTACACCGTTCCGCTTCGAGTTTCGGATGGCGTCCTTTACAGCATCTTTATTCACTTCCACCCCAATGACTTTCCCCGCTTTCCGACTCGCTACGAGGCCGATAGTACCGATGCCACAGTAGGCGTCAATGACGGTTTCATTTCCATCAAGGTCAGCCATTTCAATTGCTTTTCCGTACAGTTTCTCAGTCTGAACCGGGTTGATTTGGTAAAATGATTTCGCAGAGATTTCGAACTCCAGCCCACACAAGGTGTCCGTAATCGTCCCTTTGCCGAACAGCACTTTCTCCTGATCGCCAAGAACGACACTTGTATCTCTCTTGTTCACGTTAAGAAGCATCGTCGTAATCTCAGGATGAGCTTTTCTCATCGCTTTGACAAAATTATTTTTCCCTTTGAACTCAGAAGAAGCAGCAACAAGCACCACCATCACTTCTCCACTGACCTTCCCCACTTTGATCAGCACGTGACGTAGAAATCCGCGTCCTGTATCTTCGTTATACGGCTGCAGTTTTGTATTTTTCATATAGTCCTTAATCGACCCGACAATTTCGTCCGCCTTTGGATCATGGATGAGACAGCGGTCCATCGGAATGATTTCATGCGTATTCTGGGCATATAACCCTCCGATGACCTGGCGCTTATGATTCAAGCCGAATGTCGTATGGCTCTTATTCCGGTAATCATAAGGGTGATCCATCGTCATGATCGGATAAGGTTTTACGTACGGCTTCATCAGCGAATTGATGGTTTTTTGCTTGAAGAGTCCCTGTGCTTCATTGCTCATATGCTGCAGTTGACATCCACCGCACTCATAATAATAGGGACAAGGAGGTTCCACCCGCTCTTCAGCAGGGGTTAGGACACGCTTCAACTCGGCGTCCACAAACTTTCCTTTCTGGATCACCTTTACCTCAGCCCTTTCACCTGGCAGCAATAAAGGAACTTCCAGACGCTGACCATTCCACTGGGCTATGCCTCTGCCTTCGTCCGTTAAGCCGGTGCAGTTGACTTCAGCCGTGATCGCTTTCTGTCCGCGAGGAGCCTTCCCTTTAGCTGGACCTTTTCGAGGGGAGGATGGGTTACCCGCCGGCATTCGTGAACGATTCGGCTTTTTCTTGGTTTTTTTATATCCTTGATTCTTTCGTTTACTCATAGGCACTTCCTGTCTTTGCTTATTTGCCCTCATTATAAACTACCGGACGGCGGGGGTAAAATAGGTGAAAAAGAACTCCCCGCTCAAACGGGAAGCTCTTTCCTTTACCGGGACACTCTCCTGCGGATGAGAAGGTAACTTCCGGCTGTGGTGATGAAAATGAACAGTAAGCCTGTCAAAGCGAAGGTAAAACCGGTGCGTTCCGTTACATATCCGAAAAGCGGGAAGCTGATCATGATGAGAAAGCTCTCCACCAACCCGATTAATGAAAAGAAGGTGGACCTCACGTCACTCTCTAGTACGTTCTGGACAAAGGAACTGAAGATCGGTTCAAACAGACTTAGGAGCTGGGCCAGGAACAGGAATGAAAGCAGGATCGCCCAGTCTGTCGCAAAAATGAATAACAGGAAAAAGACAAGGAAAAGTCCTAAACCATAGTACAACAGCTTGAAGAACTCAAATCGCTCTTCTACTTTATAGGCCATTTTCGCCATGATGACGCCGAGAAGACCCTCCACGGTAAACACCGCACCGACAACCACGGAAGAATAGCCTAACTGGATGAAGTATTCCTGTCCGTAAAAGACAAGAATGACCATAACCGCACCTGCCAATGTAAACAAGACGACAGGCGGATGAATCACAGGGTTTCTTTTCCATACATTCACCCCTGCCTTGAATTGATGAACCCACTGATAGTACCACCGTCCACTGATCGACGCTGGTTTTTCCCGGGACGGCTCTTCCAACAGGAATAAGGGAACGAGAGCGAGCACATGGGTGAAAATGGTTGTTCCATACACCCCCACCCAGCTGATCTCCGCCATGAAACCACCCAGGAATTTGGCAAGGCTTAACGATAATAACGCAAGAGCTGTCATATTTCCGATGACTTTCGTATAGTCCTTCTCTCGTTTCTCATTTTTCAATGTATCATACGCAAACGCCTGCTCCGCGCCAGAGTGGAACGTGACCATCAGCCCCATGGATAAAAAGGCGAGCGTGAAAACGGAAAAAGTGCCACTGATCAGCATGAATAATCCGTATAATATACTGAAAATATTACCGAACAGAAGACTCGCTTTTCTGCCATACAAATCTGCGATCATCCCTGTAGGAACCTCGAACAGTACAATCGCTAAATGGAGGAAAGCCTCCAGAACACCAATCTGGCTGAACGTCATTCCTTTATCCCCTAAATAGATGACCCACAAAGCCCTGTCAAAAAACAACTGGGCGAAAAAAATATAAAGATACAATATATAAATGTTACGTTTTGTTTTAAACATGATGAACGTCCTCTCTTATACATAAAAAAACCGCACGAGATTCCCGTGCGGCTTTCGTTATCGTTTCAGGAAATCATGGATACACTCACAGTTATGAAATTTCAGCTAAAAAAGGACACACTTGTCCCCAGAACAGCAGAAATTCCAAAAATAGACATCATATGAAGCAGATGCTGACTCTCACTTTTGATGCCTAACGTGAATGTAACCATGATTTTCCCTCCTTTAATGCATAAGATTACTACCTATTATAAATCGTTTCAGAACGTTAGACAACATCCTTCACATCAACCACACGTTCAAAAATGTCTCCCACCATCCATCATTTTTTTGTTGTATCCATGTGAAAACAATGATACTATACTATTCAGTAATATAGTATGACACAATTAACCATAAAAGCGTTATTAGTGTGACATAATGTTATGGGGAGTGTCCTAAAGTAGAAAGCTCTACATAAACCACTTCCAAGGATGACTCAAAGTAAGGGAGAGGGATTGTGACTCATAAAGAAATGGTTTATATCGTGTCAGATTCAGTCGGGGAAACAGCTGAATTAATGGTAAAAGCGGTCGCCAGTCAATTTTTCGGTCAAGATGTGGAGATTCAGCACTTCTCCTTTGTGGAGGACGAACAAGATATACAGAATGTCATCACAGTTGCAAAGTATCGACCATCCATTATTGCGTACACCATCGTCCTGCCAAACCTTAAGGAATTCCTGGACCTCAAAGCTGAAGAGGAACAAATCATTGCTGTCGATCTGATGTATCCCTTGATGCATGCGTTCTCTCAAAAATTTAATAAACAGCCCAATCGTCAACCTGGACAAATGAGAAAACTGGATGAGGACTATTTCAAGCGAGTAGAAGCGATTGAGTTTGCGGTGAAATACGATGACGGGCAGGAAGTAAGAGGTTTAAAGCAAGCAGACATTGTCCTCATTGGAGTATCTCGAACCTCAAAGACTCCCCTATCCATGTATTTAGCCAATAAACAATTCAAAGTCGCCAATGTACCTCTCATCCCGGAAGTTCCACCACCTGAAGAACTTTTTAATGTCCCAAGAAAAAAATGCGTCGGATTAATTATTTCGCCTGATAAATTAAATGACATCCGTAAAGAACGGTTAAAAAGACTCGGATTAACAAATTCCGCAAGCTATGCCTCATTAAATCGGATTTTCGAAGAGTTAACGTGTGCGGAAGACATCATGAAAAAAATCGGGTGCCCCGTAATTGATGTCTCCAATAAAGCGATTGAAGAAACAGCTGATATCATTCTGGCCATGTTTAATAAAAGGGGGAACTATGCATAATGGAAAACAATTTTGTATTCATGTTTGATCAGTCTGGAGAAAACAAGAAGGAACTCCTCGGTGGAAAAGGCGCAAACTTAGCTGAAATGACGCGGATCGGTTTACCTGTCCCTTATGGTTTCACCATTACAACAGCTGCTTGCAATGCTTACTACGATGCGGAAAGGGTCATCTCCTCAGAAGTAGAGGCCCAAGTATTGAAATCCCTTCAATTGCTTGAAGAAAAAACAGAGAAAAAATTAGGGGACCCAACCAATCCACTTCTTGTTTCTGTGCGATCCGGTGCCGTCCATTCGATGCCAGGAATGATGGATACCGTCTTAAACCTTGGAATGAATGATGACACGGTCAGAGGCATGGCAGAACTTACAGGGAATCCTCGTTTTGCTTATGATTCCTATCGCAGGTTCATTCAAATGTTCAGCAATGTGGTCCTGGATGTCCCTCACTACCTTTTTGAACAACGGTTAGAAGAGATCCGCGAAGCGAAAGGCTACCATTCTGATCCAGAGTTAACCGCCGAAGATTGGAAGCAGGTGATTGAAGAGTTCAAATCGATTGTGCTCCAAAATACGAAGCGTCGTTTTCCTCAGGAGCCAAAAGAACAGCTCTTCCTGACAATTAACGCGGTGTTTGACTCATGGAACAACCAGCGCGCCATTCTTTACCGCAGGCTTCATCAAATCCCGGGCCACCTCGGTACAGCTGTCAACGTTCAAAGCATGGTCTTCGGAAATATGGGTGAGGATTCCGGCACAGGTGTCGCGTTCACACGTAACCCTTCTACCGGCGAGTCTAAGCTCTATGGGGAATATTTAATCAATGCCCAGGGAGAAGACGTCGTTGCAGGAATCCGGACGCCTCAACCGATTTCCAGTCTCAAGGATGATATGCCTGATGTTTTCCAACAATTAGTGGATACCTGTCAATTATTAGAAGACCATTACAAAGATATGCAGGATATAGAATTTACCGTTGAATGCGGGAAACTGTTCATTCTCCAAACACGGACAGGAAAACGGACCGCTCAGGCAGCCATCCGAATCGCTGTTGAAATGGTGAAAGAAAAAATTATGAATCAGCGGGAAGCTCTGTTGCGCGTGGATCCCGATCAGCTCAATCAACTTCTCCATCACCGTATTGATCCTGATCACAAGAGGAAGTCATTGGCTACAGGATTACCCGCTTCACCGGGAGCGGCAACAGGCCGAGTCGTCTTTGATGCGGATGAAGCCGATCAACTGTCTAAAGAAGGGATAAAGGTCATCCTCGTTCGCCCTGAGACAACCCCTGATGATATTCACGGCATTATAGCCTCACAGGCTACCGTTACGAGCAGGGGCGGGATGACGAGCCATGCCGCCGTAGTAGCCAGAGGTATGGGGAAAGCCTGCATCTGCGGCTGTGATTCTTTGAAAATTCATTTGGACTCCAAACAATTTACTGTAGGAGAGACCGTTGTGAAGCATGGAGAGACGATCACGATTGACGGCTCTACAGGGGAAATTTTCCTCGGTGAAATCCCGATGATTGAACCCGAACTTTCGGATGATTTCCAGCAGCTGCTTCACTGGGCTGACAAAGAGCGAAAGCTGGGCGTCCGGGCGAATGCCGACAATCCGGCAGATGCAGCGAAAGCCCTTGAATTTGGAGCTGGAGGAATTGGACTTTGCCGGACCGAGCATATGTTCATGGATGCTGCCCGTATCCCTATCGTCCAGGAAATGATCCTTTCGGAAACGACCCAGGAACGGAAGGAATCCCTTGAGCAACTCCTGCCAATCCAGCAACAGGATTTTGAACACATTTTCGAAACGATGCAGGGGCATCCCATCACAATCCGTTTGTTGGACCCGCCGCTTCATGAATTTATGCCGGATAAAGAAGAGCTGCTCGTTGAGGTGACGAAGCTGCAACTCACTAAGCCTGATTCGAACAAGTTGCAGGAAAAACAAAACCTGTTACGAAAAGTACGACTACTGGAAGAATCAAACCCTATGTTAGGCTTGCGTGGCTGTCGCTTAGGCATGATCCATCCGGAAATATACGAAATGCAGATCATGGCCATTTTCCAAGCCATGGCTAACGTAATGGAAAAAGGAATCACCGTTCATCCGGAAATTATGATCCCACTGGTCAGTCATGTGAATGAACTGAAGGAAATGCGACAGTTGGTAGTTCGAATCGACCAACAAGTTCAGAAAGAAACAGGCCAGACCTTCGATTACCTGATCGGGACGATGATCGAAACCCCGCGCGCAGCACTCACAGCCCATCAGATCGCTGAAGAAGCAGACTTTTTCTCTTTCGGAACCAATGATTTGACGCAAACGACGTTCGGATTCAGCCGGGACGATGCAGAAGGAAAGTTTCTTCAACACTATGTTGACAGCGATGTCCTGCACCGAAATCCTTTTGTTTCCCTGGATCAGGACGGCGTCGGAAAACTTGTGGAAACCGGGGTCAAACTGGGCAAAGGAACGAACCCCGCACTCAAAACGGGAATTTGTGGCGAACATGGAGGAGAAAAAGAATCCATTCAATTCTGCTTTGATAGAGGATTGGAATATGTCAGCTGCTCTCCTTTCCGTGTTCCGTCCGCACGACTGGCAGCGGCTCAGTCTACCATTCGCAGCGAACGTAAAAAGTCACGTCAAGAACCCCAGCACAACTGATTTTCATATTTTTCACAAAAGAAGCGTTCCATCCAGACAGAGGATGGAACGCTTCTTTATTATGATCATAAAGGACTGCATATGCTTCATAAGCTATACATTTTACAAAAGACCTTCTTCATGAACCTTTTATTTCGTTACAGCTTTCGCGTTCGATTTGGACACGGTTCCTGCATCAGGCGCGTGCACCCCGTGCTGGTAGTAATCAGCATCAATCGGATCCAGTGGTTTACGACCAAGGATGAGGTCGGCTGCTTTTTCTGCCAGCATTAATACAGGGGCGTGGATGTTGCCGTTGGTTACGTAAGGCATGGCAGAAGCATCGACCACTCGAACATTTTCAAGTCCGTGTACTTTCATAGACTCCGGATCTACGACCGACATCGGATCGGATTCTGGTCCCATTTTCGCCGTGCAGGACGGGTGAAGGGCCGTTTCTGCATCTTCTCTCACCCATTCCAAAATTTCTTCATCTGTTTGAACGGTAGGTCCAGGTGAAATTTCACCGGCATTGTAAGGTTTCAATGCTGGTTGGGACATGATCTCACGTGTAATGCGGATGGCTTCCACCCACTCACGCTTGTCCTGCTCTGTGGAAAGATAGTTATAAACCATGCTTGGATGCTCTTTCGGATCTTTCGATTTGATCTTCAAGGAGCCTCGCGCATCGGAGTACATCGGTCCGATGTGTACTTGGAATCCGTGATCCGTAGGAGCTTTCTGACCATCATAACGAACCGCTACCGGCAGGAAGTGGAACATCAAGTTCGGATAGTCGACCTCATCGTTGGAACGGACGAAACCTCCCCCTTCAAAGTGGTTCGTCGCTGCTGGACCTGTACGTCCGAGCATCCACTGCAGGCCGATCCAGGGCATGCGTCGTTTCTGGAGGTTCGGCTGTTCGGAAACAGGAACCGGGCATGCATGCTGGACATACACTTCCAGGTGATCTTGCAAGTTTTCACCGACACCCGGCAGATCGACGACTGGATCGATGCCAAGAGAACGGAGATGTTTAGCATCACCTACACCAGACAGTTGAAGCAGTTGTGGCGTATTGATCGCACCACCCGCAAGGACAACTTCCCCTGCTTCCACTTGATGCATTTTTCCGTTTCGTTTATAAGTTAATCCTTTGGCTTTCTTGCCATCAAAGTCGATGCTCGTTACGAAAGCACGCGTCTTCACTGTCAGATTTTCACGATCCGTGACAGGGTGAAGGTAAGCACGTGAGGCAGACAGACGCTGACCTTTGTACACATGCTTATCAAAAGGTCCGAAACCCTCCTGACGAAAACCGTTCACATCAGGAGTGCGGGAATAACCTGCTTCTACCCCTGCATCAAAAAAGGCTTGGAACAAAGGATTTCGAGCGGGGCCACGTTCCAATTTGATAGGTCCATCGTGGCCACGAAGGTCATCGTCCGGGGATTCCAAAGCATTTTCCAAACGCTTGAAATAGGGTAGGCAATGGGCCCAATCCCAGTTCGTCATGCCTTCATCGGCTCCCCAACGTTCATAATCCTTAGGGTTTCCGCGCTGGTAGATCATCCCGTTAATAGAGCTGGAACCTCCCAGTACCTTTCCTCGAGCATGCGGAATGCGGCGCCCATTCATATAAGGTTCTGGATCTGACTCATACTGCCAGTCATATAAGTTTTTGCCGGAAGGGAACGGAAGAGCCGCAGGCATTTGAATGAGTAAATCCCAAGAATAGTCACTGCGCCCTGCTTCCAGGACAAGCACGCTTTTCTTCCCATCTGCACTTAATCGGTTTCCCATTACAGACCCTGCACTTCCGCCTCCAACGATTACGTAATCATATGATTCAATCATAGCCATACACTGTTCCTCCTTGATGTTCGATCCGGGAAGAAGGTCATAAACCTTCCCTCCCTTTATCTGTTTTAGTTTATGAATGACCCAATGGTCAGCTTAGAACCAGTTGATTTGTTCTGGTTTAAGGTTTTGGAAAATATGCTTCGTTTCTGTATATTCTTCAATTCCTAATTTACCTAGCTCACGACCGATTCCCGACTGCTTGTATCCACCCCACGGTGCGTGCGGGAAATACAAGTTGAATTCATTGATCCAAACCGTTCCCATACGCATCTTCGCGGCACAACGCTCTGCTTTTGCGATATCACTTGTAAAGACTCCCCCGGCAAGGCCGTAAATGGAGTCATTGGCAAGGTTCACAGCCTCTTTTTCTTCCGTGAATTTCTCTACAGTAATGACAGGGCCGAAACCTTCCTCCTGAACAACCGTCATGTCAGTCGTACAATCGGTGAAAATCGTCGGCAGGAAGAAGAAGCCGTTTTGTAGTTCAGGGTCTTCCGGCCGTTTACCGCCCACGGCTAATGTAGCCCCTTCTTCAATTCCTGCTTCTACATACTTTTCAACTTTCGCTAAATGTTCAGCCGAGATGAGTGGTCCCATTTGCGTGCCTTCATCAAATCCGCTTCCCAGCTTGAATTTTTTCACCCGCTCGACAAGCGCGCTTACGAATTCATCATGAATGCTCTCTTCAACAATCAATCTTGTCCCTGCAGAACAAATCTGTCCGGCATGGAAAAACACCCCGTTCATCGCCTGATCGACGGCCAGATCAAAGTCAGCATCTGCGAAAATAACATTCGGGTTTTTTCCTCCGAGCTCAAGCGCAAGTTTCTTCACGTTGGAGCTTGCGGCCTGCATGATTTTCTTTCCGGTCACAATACCACCGGTGAAAGAGATAAGATCGACATCTTCATTGCTGGACAGCTCTGCCCCTACTGAAGCACCGGCACCAAGAACGAGATTCGCTACACCAGCAGGTACTCCCGCTTCTTCCATCAGTTCAAAGACTTTAATATGCGTCAGCGGTGTGATTTCACTCGGCTTCATGACTAATGTATTACCCGTAGCAAGCGCTGGAGCGAGTTTCCAGGATGCTTGAAGAAGAGGATAATTCCATGGAGTGATCTGCCCACAGACTCCTACCGGCTCGTGAACGACTTTACTGATGGAGTTCGGCACTGGAGAATCGATGATTTCGCCGCCATTCTTATCCGCAATCTCTGCATAGTAACGGAAGACTCCAGCGATATCGTCCATGTCTCCACGGCTTTCTTCTACTGTTTTACCAGTATCCAAGGATTCTAGATTCGCTAGTTCCTCTTTATCTCTCTCTATTAACTCAGCAATCTTACGGACAACAGCCCCACGTTCTGTTGCCGGTGTCGTCGGCCATTCGCCATAGTCGAAAGCTTCTCTTGCTGCAGCAATAGCTGCTCTTGCATCGGTTTCATCGCCTTCCGGAACAATAGCGATTGTTTCCTGATTGTAAGGGTTGATAATGGCACGCGTCTTCTCTGAGTTCGCATCCACCCATTTCCCATTGATGTATTGGTTAAGGTTTAAATTTACGTTCATTCGATCAACTCCAATTCTGAAGTGAATTAAGTTTGTTAAGAATTTATTTAACGTTTTTAACACTAACACGTCATTTTTGTCCTGTCAAAACACTCTCTGATAAAAAATTGCTTTATTTTTTAGCTCGAACAAAGAAGTGGCTTACTGGAAGAAGTCTAATTAGTCCCCAAACATAAAAAGCCGTCAGAGTATCGAATCTCTGACGGCTTTACTAATGGAAGCGATAAAACCTTCATATTGACCGCTTCGCCCGTTTATCGGTATACATCTTTTGATCAGCTGACGTATACAACTTCTCCATAGACATGCCCGGCTCATAAGCCTGGTATCCATAACTGAATCTAAGTCCTTGGAGCAGTGGATGGTCATGTTCCTGTAGCGTCCTGTGGACAGCAGACAAATAAGACTCTAAAGATTCATGACCTTCTACAATCACGATGAATTCATCTCCTCCAAGCCTCGCCGGGAGGAATTTTTCAGGTTTCGATCCCTTTAAAATTTTTCCGAATTCAATCAACACAAAGTCTCCTTCATGATGACCGTGTTCATCATTGATCTGTTTAAAGTCATTCAAATCGATAAGAAGAATACCGAACGAACGCTTCATTTCTAATAAATGCTTAAGGTAAAGTTCATAGCTTTGCCGGTTGTAGAGCTTGGTCAAGTAATCCTGTTCGGTCGTCGTCGTTTCCAGAAACGTATACCCGACGAGGATTACAAGAACAACGGAGGTCCAGGAGAAATACAGTTGGGAGTCGAACAATTGGACTACCATTCCTACAATAGGCAGAGCGAAGAAAACGATAAAAATAAGAAGGACAGATGATGCAACCTTCTGCCGGTTCCGCAAAATCATGAACAGCATCCCTGCATACTGACTGGCAAGGACCCCATAATGGATCTCTTTAAAAGCAGCACTGCTGTATCGGTTCACATTTGGGTCTACATCAAAATAGACCGGGTAAAAAATGTTGAGCAGGAGAATCAGGAGCGTAAGAAAACTTAAATGTTGGTAAAACCCCCGTTTATAAAGACGGGAAGGATTTTTATACAAGTGGTAATCGACGTAGGAAAGCATGAGCCCCCCTAAAACAGGACCGATCAAAAAGAGGACAAAATTGGTAGAGTACTCAAGTTCATAAGCCCCAGGGAAGAGCTTGCGGTCAAAGATCCAGGTAAGAGGTTCAAAGATGATGGCGACGGTAGCAGCTGCCATGATCATTTTCAGGAGGTTTTTGCTGAAGCTTTTCACTCGCGCCTTCACCCTCATCATCATATACAGCACGACAAGAATGAGAATGGCGAAGATGTTCAGTTGAAATTGCACAAAATATTCCATGGCTTCCGCCCCTTATTTTCGTTATGAAATGACAAGTAAACGGATTCTATTACATAAATTTTACTCTAATTCTTTTATCCTAGTCAAAGGGTTTTCGGAATAATTAAAAAACAAGCTCTTCCAAACTCCATTTTCTTGCCAATAAACCTGCCCACCAAAAAAAGACCGCCCAAAGGCGGACTTCCGATCAACTATGGTTGGATACAGGTAAAGCGAACACTTTCAAACTAGCAATGATCCCTAAAATCAAGAAAATCAATTTATAGGCGGAGTAAGCTAAAATCCAGCCGAAAACCGCAGGACCGATTATCGCTCCTATATTCAAAATGATAATGCAGATGCTGAACCCTTGCGCGGGAATGTTCGGAAAGACCTGCGCACTCCAGATCGGCAGGTAGGCCGCATAAAGCATGAAAGAAGCGCCGAAGATCACCCCGGAGAAACAAACGATGAGCCAGCTTTGGGAAAAGTACAATAAACCAATGCTGATGGCGTACAGAAGGATTGTAAGGATAAAAGTAAACCTCATCCCGAGCTTACTTATTAAATCTCCTGCACACAATCCAGCCAAGCCTGCTACACCTGTGATCAGAAAGAAGATCGCATTCGCGTTCGTGATGGAGAAGTTATCTCCGACAAAGTCCGCAGCATAGGTCCAGTATGTCGCTTCCGTCAATCCGAAGAGCAGCGAAGCGATGTAGAACGGCTTAGATTCTTTCGTGAGCAGCGGACGGAGGTCGGCCATTTTAATCGGCACCCCTCTCGCCCCTTTTTCTTCATACGGAATAGATTTATACGCCCACAGAGAAATGAGGTATCCGGCGACTCCGCCACCGCCCCAGATTAATCTCCACTCCCCGTCCAGCACCAAATATAAAACCGATATAAGAATCAATCCTACCGTCGATCCGGTGCTAATGATAGCAAGCGACCTTTGTTGAAGGCGCTCATTCACGTTATGGATTACATTTTTTGAAAAAGAAGACCACGTCAACCCCGGGCTGAATCCGGCCAGTAAACAAGAGGCAGCGAATAGGAGCCAGCTATCTGTTAAGGAGGCAATCAATAACCCTGTAGAAGCTGTTAAAATTCCCCCGAGAATAATTGGTCGAGAACCTGCTTTCGATACGAAGAGGATGACGATAAGTGCTCCTGCCAAAAATGTGATGAACGTCAAACTTGAAATCACGCCTAAAATGGAAGCGGAAAGATCGAACGTATTCCTGAATTCCGTAAACAACAATCCATACCCGTACCTGAACCAGCCGAATATGATGGTTAAAGATAATAAGCCGATGACCGATATCATCGGTATTTCCGGTCGCTTGATCACAAAATCATCCCCTTGGTGTCCTTTGAGTTTCGTGAGGTAGATTTACCCCCTCCTATATAAGACAAAACTTGATGAGGATAACTTTGAATTTTCAGTTATACATTTTCCAAATTCCACCCAACAAAAAAGATGACGAGTCATACCCGTCACCTTTTTTGTGGTTATATCCCTTATTCTCAAAATTTCTCAATCACTTCCCGAGATGACCATGTCATCCTCAAGCTCAGCTAAAACCATCTCCGGGGCCACTTTGTCCCCTCTTTTCACATACAATTGCTTGACGTTTCCACTGACCCCTACAGAGATTTCAGATTCTGTCCCTCTATCCTTTATGATGAACATCGTCTCCCATTCATAAAGGTAATCCCCTCTTTCGACGAACACTTCCTTGACTTCTCCATAGTTAAGAGAGATGACTTTTTCCGCGTACATGTCTACACCCCTTCATTCTCAGGTTAATGGTTTGAGGCTGTGTCGTTGACCTCTGCTAGGCTAAAAACGGAGCAAAACCATAACACTTAGTCCCCATCATTTGATAAAGCATATGAACCGGTGTTGGACAAAATGACACGGCAGAGTCGATAAGTACAGAAAAGCATTCCTTTGGTTGCAAGACATCAGCTTCAATCGTGAGGTATCCTTGCGTTTCCTACATAAAAACCCCCTTCTAAGTTACCACTCAGAAGGGGGACAGAAAGATGACCCTTAGCTTTTACTATTACTCGTAACGGTTCCAGCTCACGACACTGTCTAATGGCAGACGTGTTTTTTGGAAGCCGGCTTTAACTCCTTTACCTAGTGAAATCAACATCACGGATGTGTACTCCTCTGGTACATTAAAGGCATTCAAGAACTGCTCTTCATCGTATCCACCCATCGGCACCGTATCAAACCCTTTCGCTTTAGCCGCAAGCATCAACTGCATTGCCACGATTCCACCATCGATATGGGCGATTTTCGCTAATCTCTCCTCCGGGAAGTTTCCATAGTTATCAAAGATGCTGTTGACGTACATATCCTTCACGTCTTCAGGCATGTTCCCCTTTTCCGCAATTTGGGAATAGATTTCATCCGCCTTTTTATACGCTTCTTTATCCCCAAGCACTGCAATGACAGCAGATGCATCTGTGATTTGCTGCTGATTGTTGGCGATCGGAAGCAAACGTTCTTTCTCTTCCTGGTCGTCAATGACAAGGAAGCGCCAGGATTGTAAGTTCGACGATGATGGAGCCAACGTTGCGGTTTCCAGAAGCTCCTCGATTTCTTTACGATCGATTTTATATTCCGGGTCATACTGGCGTACAGAACGGCGCTCTTTGGCTACCGTTAGGAAATCCGTATTCTTAAGGACTTTCGGTGCTTCCTTCGTCGTATCGATTTCTTTCACTTTATTGAGGTATTCTTCTTTGGTCATTGTTTTATTAGACATGTTCGTGCACTCCTTTAACTGTATCTTTAACAAATACAGTATAGAACTATAACTGTTACTTTGTCAATTACAGTTACTTATAAAAAGAAAACGAAACGACTGCCGCTTCGTTTTTACTGTTCAATTAGATCCGATAAGGATTTCGACCGCAAACCTTCCAATATCCACGATTCCATTTCCATCTGCAAATCACAGAGCGATTGCTGAGACGTTCCGGAAAAACAATGCTTCCCTTCGGTCTCAAAATGATCCTTGATCACCGTTTCCGCGCTGATGGCTTCATATACTTCAGAAAGCTTGATCTCTTCTGCCTGCTTACTAAGGGAATATCCTCCGTCACGGCCCTCTTTGGCACTGATAATTCCCGACTTGACCAGATGCGTCAATATTTTACGCAGGTAAACCGACTGAGATTCCAGCTTCTCTGCAAGCTTTCCACTCGGACAGCGTCCCTCGTTTTCAGCTAAAACAATCAAGGCTTTGAGCGCCATACTGAACCAACGCACATTATTCATTTTATCTGACATCGTTTCACCTCTTTTATCCTAGGTATATTTTGATGGATGCCGTACGAAAAGTCAAAGCAATGACACGATGATCACAGGATTGGAAGGTAGATGAAAGAGGTAATTCTCAAAAAAAACGATGACCAACAACTTCGAAGGTTGTTGGTCATCCTTTCATATAAAAGTCCGCTTTCAACTTCAATAAAGTTGAAAGCAGGACTGCAATATTATCCTTCTTTCGTTTCAGTATAAGAACCAGAATCAGCCGGATGATTTTTCCGTAACCTCATTTCAAGCTGTTCCAAGGATAACCCTTTCGTCTCCGGTACAAATTTCCATACAAACAAACCGGATAAGATACTCATGATCCCGTAAAAGCTGTACGTAAAGCCGCCGCTGAATTCCATCATCATCGGATACGTGGAAGATATGAAGTAGTTCGCCGCCCATTGAGCAGCAACAGCAATGGCGACCGCTTTTCCTCTGATTTTATTCGGGAAGATTTCTGAGATGAGTACCCAGACGATCGGTCCCCATGACATCATGAATGAGGCGGTGTAAATTATGATGAAAACGAGCGTCGCTACACCGATGGCGTTAGCATATGCGAGCCCTGCTACACCGAACATCCCGAGCGCCATCCCCGTAGAGCCAATGATCAATAAAGGTTTTCTACCGAATTTATCAACGGTCATTATAGCGATGATCGTGAAGACCACGTTGACAAGCCCCATGATGATTGTCTGGAACATGGAAGCATCACGGGCTGCTCCCATGCTTTCAAAAATACGGGGAGCATAATATAAAGCGACATTGATCCCTACAAACTGCTGGAATACGGACAAAAGAACCCCCACCACCACGATGGAAACCCCGAAGGAGAACAGTTTCCCCTTTTTTGTATCAAACGTTTGATTAATTTCATAGAGCGTCGCCTTGGCCATCGTCGCATCGTAAATTCTTTTCAAAATCTTCAGTGCCTCCTCCTGCTTCTGCTGGGAAGCTAGATAGCGAGGCGTTTCCGGAACCGTAAATAATAGAAGTAAAAATAGTAAAGCAGGTATGGCTTCGGAAGCGAACATGAGGCGCCAGCCTGTTTCATTGACCCATAGTTCTGTTTGTCCTTTGGCGATTCCCCAGTTGACGAAGTAGACCACCAGCATCCCGAAAATAATCGCGAATTGGTTCAGAGACACCAGGGTACCCCGGATGTGGGAGGGCGCAACTTCCCCGATGTACATCGGAGCGACCGCTGACGCCAGCCCTACACCGATTCCACCGATGATTCTATACAGGTTAAACGTTAAAAGCAGACCATATGTAGGCTCTCCCTTATTAAAAAACAAAACCTCTGGATAGGCCGATCCTAAAGCGGAAACTAAAAATAATACAGCCGCCAGAATTAAGGTCTTCTTTCTGCCAAACTTAGAAGCAAAAATCCCGGATAGCAACCCACCGATAATACAACCGATCAATGCACTGGAAACGGTGAGACCATGGGCAAGCGAACTTAAATTCAACCCATCAGCAAAGTACGTCTGTAATGAACCTTCTGCCCCGGAAATAACAGCCGTATCATAACCAAAAAGCAGTCCTCCGAGTGTAGCTACAAGTGTAATCATGACGATATAAACATTCTTATGCTTTTTCATATGCGTTGGAGCAGCAACTGCACCTACTCCTTCCACCCCTCCTTTGTAATCGTTTTCATGAATGTATCGTATCAACTCTGACTTAGTTTGTCCAGTGGATAAACTAAGTTTACCTGAATTCTTAAGATAGAGATTCTTTCAAATGGATCTCCCTCAACTTCTCCTCATGATTATCACGTACCCTTAATAAAATGGACATATATAGAAATTCCCAGGAGCATCAGAAGAATATATCCAAGGAGAGGAGTGACCCCCCTTTTTGATGAACGATCAAGGAAGATTTCATTCCCTAGCAAAATTAAAAAAGCAGCTGAAGAAAAGGTTCAAAGAAGAAACGTCCACTCCTCCACCATCCCCATCATCAAAGCATCAGGATCTGATCGCATCGATTCAAGACCGGACGAAAAAATTCAATATAAATAACGTGACACGTACCCAGGCTTATTTGACCTTTTATCAGCGTCACCCAGAAATAGAATGGGCGTTCCTCGGCCATATGGTATCACGTAATGGCGGTTGGAACATGACCGATCTGAAAGGTGAGTTCCTCTCAAAGCTGCTGAGCGAACAGGAGCAGTTCCAGTTTTTCTCCTTTTTAGAAAGGGGGAATTGGCTGATCTTTCAGGATGTCTATCCTCAATTCCTTCTCTATGAGGAGAGTAAGAAAAAACGGCGCCCTCTTTTTGATTTACTGCCCCATTTCCAGGTATCAACGTTTATGGAAGTCGTCTGGTCCTATTTTTGGAAAAGCATGGACCGGCAGACGCTTGCGACCGCGATGATTATCAACGAGCAGAGCTATTTGGAAAAGCGGGTGATTCAAAACCCCGCCTACAAACATACCGTTCTAGATACGATCATGTTTAAACTGCAGGATCTGCTGAACATGAGCCACATCTTATTTCCTTATACTCAAAAGCCGTTCACAAAAAATAGGCTCACCGGCCAAACCTTGAAGCAGTTTTCTTCTTTAGAAAAGCGCATTGAACTAGGAAAGCGTTTATACACGCTGCTTTTTTCAGACCAAAATTGGCTGCTTCAATTTCAAAGCTGGGCAGCAGCTACTCCTCATACAGGGTCACGTAAAGATTACTGGCCCCACCTGTTCAATGACGTAAAAGAGACGATACCCGGGGAGTTGTACATTCCCCAAACGAAGAACTGTACGCTAAGCAAAGGTGCCCGCCATATCTTCAGCCCACGTTTAGAGCACGCTTGGAAAAACAGCCGCCAAATGACGCCTGAAACCGGAGACTGGTTCACCGAATGGAGCGGAATCGATTGGCTAGAACCACATTCCGAAAACATACATGGAGAGATCAAACATGACTATTGTGAAGCCATTGAAAAACTCGAATGGACGGCCTTCACCAAAAAAATCCTTTTCCAACGGCAGCAGTAGTAACCGAACACTTCTGCCTTACCTTTTCCCAATGCTGGCCGCCTCCCTCCTGACCACGTACAGCGAATTATGGTTTACGGCCCGCGGCTACTACACGTTTCTCGCACGACCTTACCCCGCGATATTCCCCATCGATCTTAGATTCGCCTTACTCGTCATCCCAGCTCTCACCTTCTTCGCTTTATGGATGATGAATGCGATGAACCGTTTTGGGCGAATGGTTTTCATACTGGGCGGCGGTCTTCTTGCGATGCTTTCGGAACCGCTTATGGCAAAAGCGGGCTGGGTGGTTTTCCATTCTGAGTGGAAACACGTCTACTCCTTTTTTGGATATGCCGCTTTCCTATTGTTGATCAGATGGATGCATAGGTGGGCGGGTGGTCCATACAAGAAAAGTGAGGACTTCGATTAGATATTTGACGGTCAAAAGGAGCGATGAGCATGCTGAAGAAATTCGTAGACCCCCTTCCTGTCATGGAAACGATACACCCGGAGAGGATGATCCAGAACGCACCTTTTTTTGAAGTGACCATGAAAGAAACCGTACAGCAACTGCACAGGGATCTGCCGCCAACGAAAGTGTGGGGCTACAATGGACAGTATCCAGGTCCGACATTTCACGTGTGGAGACACCAGCCGATCCACGTCTTATGGAAAAATGAACTACCTGAGAAGCATTTCCTCCCCATTGATACGACGGTTCATGGGGCCGAGAAAGACAAACCGGAAGTACGGACAGTCGTGCACCTCCACGGAGGGGTGACGCCGGATACGAGTGACGGATATCCAGAAGCCTGGTTCACCCGAAATTTTCATCAAACGGGGCCCTTCTTTACAAATAAGCTCTATACGTACCCTAATCATCAGCACGCAGCAAACTTGTGGTACCACGACCATGCCATGGGAATCACGCGCCTTAATATTTACGCCGGGCTTGCCGGCATGTACATCATCCATGACGAGGAGGAAGCACGGTTAAATCTTCCATGCGGACCCTTCGACATTCCGCTTGTTATCCAGGACCGAACCTTTCACGAAAATGGGAGTCTCTTCTACCCCTCTCAACCCGATCCGCCATTGAAAACTCCCAATCCTTCCGTTATTCCTGACTTTTATGGAGATACGATTCTGGTCAATGGCAAAGTGTGGCCGTATTTGAACGTAGAGCCCAGGCGCTACCGTTTCCGTATTCTGAACGGATCCAATGCCCGCATCTATCGATATTCGCTTTCCAACGGCGCGCCTTTCATCCAAATCGGAACAGATCAAGGATTACTCGAAACGCCGGTCCTTGTCCATGATCTTGTATTAGCTCCGGCAGAACGAGCGGATGTAATCGTCGATTTTTCTAAAGGGTACGGCGAATCTATCGTAATGCGGAACGATTTTGAAACCGAAGGGGAAATACCGGACCCTGAGACGACAGGAACGATCATGCAGTTCCGCGTCGTCCATCCGCTGAGCTCTCGGGATTATAGTTCGGTACCAACACAGCTCGTGCCCGTACCGAAGCTCACCCATTATCAGCAGGTTCGGACATTACGCCTCAACATGCGGAAGGATTCCTACGGGCGGAACATTCACTTGTTGAATGACAGGCTGTGGTCGGACCCGGTTTCCGAAACCCCAAAACTTGGCCAGACAGAAGTATGGAACCTGGTCAATGACACAGAAGCCATCCACCCCATCCATCTACACCTCGTCCGCTTCCAAATAATCGACCGGCAACCTTTTGACCGTGCCCTGTTCAACCAAACAGGACGGATCGTCCCCACAGGACCACAAGCCCCACCAGATCTGAACGAAAGAGGGTGGAAAGACACCGTACGGGCACGACCTGGAGAAATCACACGCCTCATCATTCCCTTCGGCCCTTACCCTGGATTGTTCGTTTGGCACTGCCATATTTTAGAGCATGAAGATTATGAGATGATGCGTCCATATGTCGTCATCAAATAGGTCCATGAAAAAAGATGACGGGCTCCACGCTCGTCATCTTTATTAGAAGAGTAAAACCTTTATTAAGTTATCGTCCTTTGGGACTCTATGTCGATCAACCTTTTCTTTCGTGCGATTCCTCCGCCATACCCCCCTAAGGTTCCGTCACTGCGAATGACCCGGTGGCAGGGAACCACAAGAGCTATCTGATTTGCCCCATTGGCGCCAGCCACCGCACGCGTAGCCGTAGGCTTCCCCAGTTCGCAGGCAATGTCAGCATACGTACGGGTTTCACCAAAAGGAATCGCTCGCAATTTTGCCCACACCGTTTTTTGAAAAGGAGTTCCCAGCCATTTGATGGATGTTTTGAATTCTGTCAACTGTCCACTAAAATAAAGATCCAACTCCCGTTCAATGGATTGGATAGGCTCGGTTTTCCCTGGGATGATCGCTGCCTTCGTTTTCTTCCTGAGAACCTCAACCTCCCGTTCCAACCCACGACGGTCCACAAATTCGAGAAGATAAAGATCGGCGTCATCTGCGATCGCAATCATCGGCCCCATCCTTGTATCCACCCAAGAGACTTTAAGGATGCGATTTTCCTGAACCGACGTCGGGGCATCTCCCATAATGCGGGAGAAAGCATCCCTGAACCCACTGCTGGATTCATAGCCTGTGTCTAATTGTGCATCAATAACAGCCTGCCCCGATCTGATTTGTTTCATCGCAAGCCCCATTCTTCTTGCACGGGCGTACTGGACAAATGTCATCCCAAAACGCTTTTTAAATTGCCGGCGGGCCGTTGATTCGTCGACAGACAGTTCCCGGAAATCTTTCTCCCGCCATTTTTTCTCCGGGTTTTCTTCAACGGCCTGCACAAGCTTTTGAACAAGTTCGGAGACCTGGTTCGGGTGAGAAAGAGGCGTGCATCGTTTACAAGGACGAAACGAGGAGAGCAGCGCTTCCTGAGGAGTCATGAAAAATTCACAGTTCTCAAATTTAGGTTTCCTAGCCGGACATGTCGGACGGCAAAAAACGCCCGTACTCTTCACCCCTACAAAAAAAGAACCTTCATATTCGGTGTTTCTCTCCAGTAATGCTTGATAGAATTCTTTTTTCTTAAGCTCGTCGATCATCAGAACACCTCTCTACCAGTTTTCAAAGATCGGCTACTTCTATAGTATAGTAGGGTTTTGAATTTCCGCCGCCGATAATCAGGCATTGATTTTTTCTTGTATGCGTTCATCCTCCATCTTTCGAATGCTGGAGGAACCACTCATACAACTTTGGATTTTCAAAAGTGTCCGTCCAGGAATCATGCCCTACCCCTTCATAGATCGTCAAAAGAACCTGTCCTCCCTGCTCTTCTACCGCTTCCACCATCTCGAGCGACCGTCTTAAAGGTACAACATGATCCTCATCACCATGAAAGGCCCAAATAGGAATATTCTTTAAGCGTTCTGCCATTCCTACATCCCCTCCCCCACAAACAGGGGCAATCGCTGCAAAACGTTCGGGAGACTTAGCGGCTAGATGCCACGTACCGAATCCTCCCATACTTAAACCCGTGAGGTATATGCGCGACGGATCTACATGGTGTTCCGATTGGATTTCATTCAGCAGGTTGTTTAAAGGCTCAAGTTCCTCCGTCCAGTAGGAATTCTCGGAGCACTGGGGAGAAACAACGATGAAGGGAAAATCTCCTATCGCTTCTATTTCTTTAGGAATACCCTGGGTCTTTACACGCTCTAAGTCAGAACCACTTTCGTCTCTTCCATGTAAAAAGAGAATGAGCGGCCATTTTTCATCACTCTCCAGGCGATAGTTTTCAGGTAAATGCAATAGATACTTCAGAGGGGTTTCTCCCTGGTATTGTCCTTTTACTTGGCCATGTTTTTGCAAGATTCATTCCTCCTTTATGCGATTCATTGACCGGATGTACTATTTCTCTATTCCTGCCACCCCGAATCCCCCGGGTCCAGAATGGGTCGAAATCATACCGCCTGCCTGGATCCATCTCACATTCTGGAAACCGTGATCTTTGGCAGCTTTCTCGAGTCTCTGCTTGATTTTTTCGTCTAGTCCAATAGAGTAGATCAAATAGAGTTGCTCACGATCCAAATTGAATTCACTCAAGTAATCGTTCAAGAGTTTCACCGTTGCTCCACTCATGTTCCCCCGGTACTTCTTTGTAGACATAAGCTTCCCATCTTTCAACTCGATGCAAGGCTTTATTTTCAGTACAGCCCCTATGAGAGAAGCCATATTACTGACCCTACCTCCAGCTTTGAGGAACTCCAGGCTGCCAGGGATGAATGCAAGCCTTGTTTTAGGAACGATGGCCTCTATTTGCTCAACGAGCCGTGCCGGGACAATATCCGGTTCTTTCTCTAATAACTCCGCAGCATACCCTACAATCGCAGCTAATCCCCCCGTAACATTCAGAGCATCAATAAGAAAAATGTCTTCAAATTCCTCAGCAGCTAGGACAGCATTTTGAAAAGAAGAGGACGCTTTTGAAGTATATCCAATATGAACAATGATACAGTCCGGGAATTTATCTTTTATGGTAGAAAAAAACTCTTGGTACTCATGAGCATTGGTGGAGGTTGTAGAGGGTATTTTCTTCGTGCTTCTGTAATAATCATAGATTTGCTCGACTGGCAAGGAACCATCTAAATAATCCTTACCGTCCATGATAATGTGCATAGGGACGACTTGAACATCATACCTTTCGGCTAGTTCAGCTGGTAAGTCAGCCCCGCTTTCAGTCGATAAAATGATTCTTCGCATGCTGTTTCCCCCTTGGTTATCGTTTTAGTCTATGTTCCCTGTTCCTCGTCTATATTTCACTATACACGAAACCCTCTCATTCTCCTTGTGATCACTTATCCATCACCGCCACCAAACAGGTGAGACTATGTCTGAGATTATCTCTTTAGTAGGAATTAGAATGGTAGAGAATCTTGATGATTTACCAACACCCAGTCTTCAAAAGGTCGTACTGGATACAGCTTTCAATAACAATCACTCCATAACTCAGGGTGAACCATTCCTTGTTTACATTCAATTTCCAGGGGTATAGATGATACATAGCACTGAATTTTACCTATTTTTTCAAATGAGGTAGAGTTCTGAAAGGAGAGAAAAATGAAGAAGCTGACATCTGTATTCTGGATCACGCTTGCTATTACATTGTTTGCATCGGTGTGGGGATCCCTTGCACCTGCGAACTTCGAAACCATATCAGCAAGCGTAAAGAACTACATCTCCATTCACTTTGGATGGTACTACTTACTGATCGTATCTCTGTTCGTCATCGTATGTTTATACTTAATTTTCAGCCCGTACGGAAAGATAAAACTCGGAAAACCAAACGACAAACCTGACTACAGTTATTCTACATGGTTTGCCATGTTATTCAGCGCCGGCATGGGTATAGGTCTGGTATTTTATGGTGCCGCTTCCCCCGTCTCCCACTTTATAAAAACTCCTCCACTTGCAGAACCAGGAACGACGGAAGCGATCCGTGACTCTATGCGGATCACCTTTTTTCACTACGGTGTTCATGCTTGGGCCATATATGCGATCGTCGCATTAATCCTCGCCTATTTTAAATTCCGCCATGGAAAACCTGGATTAATCAGTGCTACTTTAGAGCCTGTCTTCGGGGATAAAATGAAAGGTCCCTGGGGGAAAGCCATTGATGTAATCGCCGTATTCGCTACCATTGTCGGTGTCGCCACAACGCTTGGCTTCGGTGCTGCTCAAATTAACGGCGGACTCACTTACCTATTGGATATCGAAAAACAGTTCTGGGTTCAGCTCGTGATTATTGTCGTAGTGACCGGCTTGTTTATGCTTTCCGCCTATACGGGTCTCAGTAAAGGAATTAAGTATTTGAGTAACGCCAATATGGGACTTGCTGCTATTTTATTTATTACGATGCTCGTGATCGGACCCACCGTTTATATCGCCAATACTTTCACAGATACCCTTGGATCCTATATTCAAACGCTTGCAACCGAGAGCTTACGTCTCAATCCAAACAGTGAAGAAGAGCGTCAATGGGTGATGGATTGGACCGTCTTCTTCTGGGCATGGTGGATCGCCTGGGCCCCTTTTGTAGGGATATTTATTGCGCGTGTATCCAAAGGTCGTTCCATTCGCGAATTTTTATCCGGGGTTCTTTTAGTCCCTTCTGTCGTCAGCTTTCTTTGGATGACAGCCTTTGGAGCCACAGGCATTCAAACCCAGCAAGATGGCGCGGATATCGCTAGTCTTCCGGACGAACAGGTACTGTTCGGCGTCTTTGAGCAGTTTCCTCTCAGCGTATTCTTATCCATCATAGCTATGATGTTGATCGGGACCTTTTTCATCACGTCTGCCGATTCAGCCACCTTCGTTCTCGGTATGCAGACGACTAATGGATCGCTTAACCCACCGAAAACAGTGAAATTCGTCTGGGGGATTGCGCAGTCAACCATCGCTGCTGTTCTTTTATACACAGGAGGGCTGACAGCCTTACAGAATGCTTTGATCGCTGCCGCCTTCCCTTTCTCGTTCATTATGCTGCTGATGGTCTACTCGCTGTTCAAGGCCCTGCGTGCTGATCGAGCAGCACTTCAAAAGAGCGACGAGAATACTACAGATCAATCAGCCTGAAAAAAGCCTGCAGCCGCTCACTTAAACATTAGTGAAGTAGCTGCAGGCGCTTTTTATCCTTGCTCATTTTCGAACAACACAACCATTTCTTCCGGATAATCAATGAACGGGTTCCGATTTCCCTGAAGCTCATAAATCGCCTGGTTCCGGTGAAGCTCATAGAGTTCAGGAGGTTCATTCCTGTGCCACTCCAGCATGAGATCCACATCTATTTCCCCTCTATGATTTCGTTCCATACCACCCGGATATCTCAATAAAAAATAAAGCATTGCTCGAGCCACCGTGCCTTTAGCGAATTCCGGTTCAAATAATTCATCCTCTGCTTTCCCGCATTGATCTTCGATTCGAAGAACCCCCGCCTCTTGTCCAGCTGGATAATCCAGAAAATCATGATAAGGATAATTACTTCTAATAGAATTACAGAGAGGTTCACATGTAAATAACTGATGCAGATCCCCCCGCATAGGCTCCTGCGCGTCATACCAGGATTGAGGAACGGCATGTTCACAATTGTATTTAAAAGCGCTAACAGCCTCTGCCATCACATGCAGCAGATCCTCTCCCTCATTGCCTGATCTAATTTTCTGCTCACGTTTCCGGGAAGCCACACAATCTTCCTGGATGACATCCTCCGGCTCCCTCACCTCTCCTGAATAGATGCTCTGCAGCTTCCCGTCAGGTCGCAGATCTACCCAAGGATAAACGTGTGAGCTCGGGTCATAGCGTAAGTAATTCTCATGTGTCCCTTGGATTAATCCCTTCACTTGCTCCAACACCGTGCTGACATCAGTATTCGAAAAGTCAACGGAAGCATAATATTCTTGTTTCGTTTGATTGTTTTTACTTTCATCAAAGTAGACCTTTTGATCTTTTTCTATCGCTGCTTTATTACTCTTTACTTGTTTAATGAGTTGGTCTATTCTTTCGGAGTCCGGTGATACGGAAATCGCCTGGCTGATTATTTTATCCACTTTGATCCCTCCTCTAATAATTTCTACAAGGTGTTACCTTCTTCTTCCCCCTCTTACTCTATGCATTCCATTCATTCGATAAAATCCCCTTTTAAAGAGAGCAAAAAAACAAGAAAGGGTTCAAAGAAATCAAACGAGTTTTAGTTACATCCTTAAGAAAGGTATATTCTACTATTATGAAATGACAATGACAGCCACAACCCATGATGATAATAATGGTTTATTAGAAAATAAAATTAAAAAGATGACGAGTATTTGCTCGTCATCTTTTTATAAAGGAGAGGAAGTAAAACAACCAGAATTCAGGAAAACACAAAAAGTTCCAGTAAATGTTCATGTAATTATAAAATATTATTGGCTATTTGTTCGTCAAGTACCGTCAGGATATTTTCAAAGCTTTGAGCGTTCCATGCAGCTCTACCAATAAACAATCCATTTACGTTAGGGCTATGAATATAATCTAAAAAATTATTCTGGTTGACACTCCCTCCAAACAATAGAGGGATATTAAAACTACTTTCTTCGAACATTTCTTCTAGTACTTCGCGGATAAAGTGATGGATGTATGAAACATAGGCTGGATCAGCAGGGACACCTTTCTCCCCAATAGCCCAAACAGGTTCATAAGCTACCAATACTTTCTCGGCTTGTTCTTTAGATATACCTTTTAAACAAGTTTTTAATTGCATAGCTATCGTTTCTCGTGAAATAGCAAAATTTTTTTGTTCAATATTCTCTCCTATACAAACCAGAGGTGAAAATCCAGAATTTAAGGCTGCATGTACCTTTTTGTTGATATCCTGATCATTTTCGTTATAGTACTGTCTACGCTCTGAATGACCAAGTTCTACTATATCAACACCTATCTCCTGAAGCATTTTAGGTGAAATTTCGCCTGTGTACGCCCCCTCATTTTCCCAGTGCATATTTTGTGCTCCAAGATGGATTCGGGTTTGCACAAGGGAGTCTTGCAAAGGTATTAAAGAAGTGAAAGAAGGAATAAAAAACATCTCTATACGCGAAGAGATTTTTTCAGAGACCGGTATCAGATTTTCTGTATAGGTTAATCCCTCTTCAATACTCTTCGTCATTTTCCAGTTTGTTCCAATCCAATTTTTATTCATTTGTTGCTTCATCTTTCACCCATTCTTTCATTGACTTGAAGATAATAAAAACTGTGGTAGCACCAGCATCCTGATAACCAATAGATCGTTCGCCTAATGATTTTGCTCGCCCAAATTTCGCAACATATTCCTTAGTATCTTCAACACCTTTTTCAGCTAGATATTCAGCATGTTCCAAAGCATCTACTAAAAGATCAGACTTACCAGCACTTTCTTTCAGCCCTTCTACGGCAGGCTCCAGAGCATCAATTAATGTCTTATCACCAAGGCTTGCTTTACCTCTTATTTTAATCGCTTCTAAAGATTTCTCGAAGATTCCAGCTAATGTATCCGCATTCATTTCTTTATAAGCGTCGAGTCCTTTAACTCCTCCCATAAACATAGTGCCAAATATTACCCCCGATGCTCCTCCCATTGACTGAACCATCGACATCCCGATTGTCTTAAATACTTCATTGATCGTTGAGAATTCTTTTTCACTTAAATTTTCAGCAGCAGCTTTGAATCCAATAGACATCCCTGTGCCGTGATCGCCATCACCGATTGCGCTATCGATTTTAGTTAAATATGACTTGTTTTCCCTTACTTTTTCTCCAACGTATAAAAACATGTCTTTAACCTGACTGACATTTTTATTTCTCCTTAGGCTTTAGAAATATTATAAATTTTACGTTAGTCAAAGCAATAACGGCTGAAAAAAAGGAATTAGGCTCGTTTGACTCTTAATTTTTCTAAGCGTTCCATTTGTATTTTTGAACGAGGATTTTTAATACTTAGATTTCGCATAACAACACTTAGAAGTAAAAAAGATAAGAGCTGTCACTAGAAACTGCTCCGCAATATATTATGGAAAGTAGTCTATTTAAGAAGGTACTAATATAATAGACAGCTCACTTTCTTCTATATAGATATGCAACTTATTGGTCTTCTTTCTCTCCAAATAGTTCCTGATTTCTTTAGGAACATAGATACGGCCTTTTCTTCCTATAGTACTTATTACATCAAGGGTATTATTTGAAGCGAGCTTAATAACAACATTATTATTATTCACTCTTAGTGATACTATAAGTCCTTCTTCTATATATAATTTTCTTTTCCATTTAACTGGAATGGTGAAATCACTTTTCTTAGTAAGATCTATAATTTTTTGAGTTGATATCATGCTTTTTCCTCTCAATACTTTGTATATTCAAGAATCACATAATTCCAAAATAAGCTGAAGACCATAAAATCGGTCCTCAGCTTATAAATTAGATAAAATCATTAATTATTATGATCAGTGATGATTAATGCTCCATCATTTCATGAGCAATATCATGACCATCCATTTCTGACGGATAATAGGTAGGCCAGTTCTTGACTTCATCCAATAGAGCTTCACGATCATCTCCCCAATAGAGGTGATAGTGACCTGCATCAGTTGGAGCGATACTGTGATCACTAAATTGGATATATTGAGGAAGATCCCCAGACTCTTCATTTAGTTTAAAAATGTAACGGACCCCTCTATTTCCCGCTTCATAAGTAAGGATTTCATAACCATCGTAGCTATACTTCCCAGTAGACTTTTCTCCATTTTTGAAGAACGTTACTTTATTATCTTCAATTACTATACGTTCCACATCTGTTTGGTAACCTTTCTTATAATACTCTTTATATTCTTCAGCTGTCATTTCATTGTCATGCTCCGCCTTATGAGAAAACACTTCATCAAGTGTCCCATCCTGAAGATATGGATACACAGATTGCCACTCTCCTTCCCAGTCAGATAACTGACGATCCTTCACTTGATCATCTTTAAAGTATCCCTCATAAATCTGTTGTGCTTCTTCATCATCAGCATGGTTATGGTTGTGATCGCTTTGTTCTTCTGATTTAGAAGAGTCCTCTGATCCGGTGGATGATTCGGATAAACCTTCTGTTAATACTTCTAAATTGTGGTGCATTAGAGTGAAATAATCCTCTTCGTTTTTAATATCTTCTTCCGTCAATACTGATAAATTATGAAGACGCAGGGATTCTGCTCCTATTTCTTTTCTAACGACATCCGCAACTTTAGGAGTAACATTTTGTTCAAAAAAGACATGATTCAAGTTATGCTGTTCAGCCGTCTCAATAATGGTTTCCAACTCTTTTTGTGAAGGTTCATTGGTAGGACTTAATCCAGAAACAGAAATTTGTTCAACGCCGTAGGCTTGTTCCCAGTATCCATAAGCAGCATGAGAAACAATGAATTTATTCTTTGGTGCATTTTCCAGTTGTTCGTGAAATTCTTGATCTAGACTCTCAAGATTACTTTTTAATTCTTCAAAGTTCTCATTAAAGGCTTTTTCTTGCTCAGGATTTAGCTCAATTAGTGTATCTTTAATGTTCTCAGCTAACTGAATAGACTTGATAGGGTCTAGCCAGACGTGGGGGTCCTGGTCACCGTGATCATGTCCAGCATGTCCATCTTCATGCGTTCCTTCTTCTCCCTCATGAGCATGTTCGTCCTCATGTGTTCCTTCTTCTCCTTCATGAGCATGTTCGTCCTCATGCGTTCCTTCTTCTCCCTCATGAGCATGTTCATCCTCATGTGTTCCTTCTTCTCCTTCATGAGCATGTTCGTCCTCATGTGTTCCTTCTTCTCCTTCATGAGCATGTTCGTCCTCATGTGTTCCTTCTTCTCCCTCATGAGCATGGACATGCTCTTTTAAATCGATCCCTTTTGATGCTTCTAGTATTTTGACATCTTCAGATTGAATAGATTCTGAGATTTGCTTGGCATAGGACTCTAAACCAGCTCCGTTATAAATGAAAGCATCAGCTTCTGCAATTTCTACCATTTCTTTTGAAGTTGGTTCATATGTGTGAGGGTCTGATCCTGGAGGCAGGATTGATTCTACAGTTGCTTGATCCCCCGCGATCTGCTCTGCAAAAAACTGAAGAGGATAAACCGTTGTATAGATTTTCAATTCTTCATTCGAACTCTCTGATTCTTTACCTTCTTCACTGTTGCTTGATTCTTCTTCTCCACAAGCAGTAACTACAAAAATTAAAGCTAATAGACTAAGAACGCCTACGAATTTTTTTAACATTACTTTTCCTCCTTTTTTTCCACAAACTATTCTATCGTAATCATTACTTATTGTAAATAGTAATCATTACTCCCCATTCACAAAAGATAAGCCGGTTCATTTAAACCGGCTTAATGACATTCAGGGCATGCTCCGTAAATTTCAAATTTATGATTTTCTATTTGGTAACCTTCCAGTTTGTCATCCATTGTATTCATTGGACAGAACTCAACCGCTTTAGTACTCCCGCAAATAGTACAAATAAAGTGGTGGTGATGCCCGTTAGAATTGCATGCCAGCCTAAAATGTTTCTCTCCATGAAGCACTGTCGCTTCTAACAATTCCTCATCCGTTAAAAGATATAAGTTTCTATAAATTGTATCATAACTCACACTTGGAAAATCCTCTTGAATGATTCTTAAAATTTCTTTTGCCGCAATATATTGATCCTGATTCACAAAAATCTCCAGCATACGTTCTCTTTGCTTTGTGTGTTTATATCCTTTTTCCTTTAACATTTGGATGGCTGTATTCAAATTCATAATGCTTCACCCCTTACCCAGAATTGTGTGCTCACCTTTTTATAAGCCATGGTCAAAATTAGAATAAGAATCGCTGTCATAACAATCGTTCCACCCGGAGGTACGCTCAAGTGATAAGCGGAGAACAAACCGATAATAACAGAAGTTTCACCAAACAGAACCGATAGTCCAATCGTTTGTTTAAAACTCGTTGAAATCCGTAAAGCTGAAGCTACAGGTAATGTCATCAAAGCTGATACGAGCAAGATTCCTACCACTTGCATCGAAGAAGCAATAACCAGGGCTACCATTAAAATAAACAATAGATGAACCCATCGCCCATTCACCCCTGAAATAGAGGCGTGTTCCTCATCAAATGATAAGATAAATAATTCTTTGTAAAACAGAAAGACAATTAAGATGACTATAGAAGTTATGATGAAAACGGTCCACATATTCGAACGACTCACAGCTGTTACGCTTCCGAATAGATAACTGAATAAGTCTGTATTGAATCCATCTGCTAGAGAGATTAAGATCACTCCTAGTCCAATCCCCCCCGAGAGGATAATAGGAATGGCTAACTCTTCATAATGCTTGTACACCTTTCTTAAGCGTTCAATTAATACAGCCCCTATTACCGAGAAGGCCATTCCCATATAAACCGGATTCCAATCATTGATCCCGGATACTCTTTTTTCTAACAACAGACTTGCTGCAATTCCTGTTAATGTAATATGAGAAAGAGCATCTGCAATTAAGGAAAGCCTGCGAACAACAATAAAGACACCAAGTAATGGGGCAACCAGTCCAATTAATAGACCAGTAATCGCTGCATTTTGTAAAAATTCATACTGAATAAAGCTTTCGAACATTACGAGGTCACCTCCCCATGGTTATGGGTCAGCTGCTGTACGGTATGTCCATACAGACGATTCAAATCCTGGTCACTAAACTGATCATATTCATCGGAAGCACCATGAAAATGAATGGTTTTATTCATGCATGCTACATGTGTCGCATGCTCGGTGATGGTTCCTATATCATGAGAAATCATAAGCAAAGTGATGCCATTTTCCTTATTTAGTTTCCCTAAAAGATTGTAAAACTCCGTAACATGTTTGGCATCCACACCGACTGTCGGCTCATCCAGGATAAGGAGCGACGGTTCACTAACAAGAGCCCTGGCAATAAATACACGCTGTTGCTGGCCACCTGACAACTCTCCGATATTAGAAGTTGCATAGTCTTCCATTTCAACAACTTTTAAAGCTTCCAAAGCTTTTTGAGTGTGTTGACGTTTAAAGAACCGGAATGCTCCCAATCTGGAAACAAGCCCTGACTTCACTACTTCTAATACATTCGCGGGAAACCCCGAGTTAAAGCTGTTGGACTTTTGGGAAACATACCCGATTTCTTTCCAATTATTAAACTGTTTAATCGGCTGGTTAAATACGTGGATATTACCCTTGTTAGGCTTCACGAGACCGAGAAGCAATTTCACTAAAGTAGATTTACCTGAACCATTTGGTCCGACTAATCCGAGAAACTGTCCCTTATGAATAGAAAAATTCACATTTTCTACGACCCACTCTTTATCATATCTAAAAGAAACATTTTTCATTTCTACTATTTTTCCATCATTCATGCTATATCCCTCACAAAATAAAAATCATTACGAATTATATTGAATTACACTTTTTCTATTGACAACCACTAATAAATCTTAGTTAATAGTAGTTGTCAGAAATCCAAAGTCATTACGATTTAATTCATCTTAATTGTAATTGTAAAGGAGGATTCCAATTGAATCAAGAACATTCTTCTTCATCTAGAATAAGCTATCTTTTATTGGTAATCTTTTTCGCTCTTTTTTTATTCGGGGATACACTTCCCTTTGAAAATATGCTCTCAATTCCTTCCTCTCTTTTAGATTTAAACACGATGTTCATCAGTATTGTATTAGAGGCCGTTCCTTTTGTCCTGCTGGGCGTATTTATTTCAGCCATCATTCAAACATTTTTGAAAGAAGAGACACTGAAAAAGTACATACCACAAAACCCTGTCCTCGCACTGTTTCCTGCTGTTGCTATCGGTGCCATTTTTCCTGTGTGTGAATGTGCAATTGTCCCGATTGTTAGAAGATTAATTCAAAAAGGAATGCCCCTCCACGTAGGTATAGTCATCCTCGTTTCGGCACCCGTACTTAATCCGATTGTATTTTTATCGACGTTCTACGCTTTCCAAACAGATCTTTCCATTGCATGGATGAGAATGGGTCTTGCTTTGATTGTATCACTCGTCATCGGCAGTTTAATTTATTTGTATTTTGGTAACAGCTGGCAATTAAATAAGAAAGCGACTCTCGGCATGACCCACAACCATAATCATGACAACGACCGTGTAGGAAAGATTGCAGAAACCTTTCAACATGCAAGCGATGAATTTTTTGATATGGGGAAATTCCTCATATTAGGAGCTTTGTTTGCTAGTGTTGTACAAACATACGTTGCCAGAGAAACGTTATTGGACATTGGCACTGGAGTATTAGCCGGACCTGCAGTAATGATGGGGCTCGCTTACATCTTATCTTTATGTTCAGAGGCCGATGCATTCGTTGCGTCTTCATTTAAAGGTTTGTTTTCTTCAAGCTCCATTCTCGCTTTTCTCGTTTATGGCCCTATGACCGATTTAAAGAATACGATTTTGATGATGGCTTACTTCAGAAAACGATTCGTTTTAACTTTTATTGTCATTGTAACCTTCGTTGTTTACACGATTACAGTCATGTACGACCTATTCTATTTATAAAGGAGGAAGGATAAGTTGAATCGACTGTCGCACCAATTCCTTAGAAGTATTATATTATTCGGCTTTGTACTGTTCCTGACCAAACTTATTCTCTCAGGAGACATCCAAAAGTTCATTGCCCCAAGGATGATGCCCTACATGTATTTCACCCTGGTTGTCCTTGGTATTCTTGGAGGTATCCAATATTTCAGGAGCGGATTTGAGGAGGAAACCCATGATTGCGGGTGCGGGCACGATCATGATTATTCCAGCTCCAAGTTACGCTCCGTGTTTATCTATCTCTTATTCATCGTGCCCGTCATGACGGGAATGATGTTTTCTGACCATGTCATTGGAAGTTCTGCCGCTTCTAATAAAGGTTTCAAATATGAAATGCGTTCAGCTTCTACGAAGTCTGACATCAACGCCCCCCCTGACTCTGGAGATGAAAACAAAGAAAAAGATTTAGATCTAGAGGATAACAAAGCATTAGAGGATTCAAATACTGATGATCAACTGACGGACAGTCCAGGGGTTCTAACACCACAAAAAAGACACCCTGAGTTATATAAGGAGTTACAGCAAACGGACGAAATCATCATGAATGAGGATAACTATATAGGCACCATAACGTTAATGGAAAATGGAATGGATGCCTACGTCGGAAAAAAAATTACGACTCATGGATTTGTTTTTCGAGAGGATAAACTTCCAGACAACCAAATCGTCGTCGGGCGATTCGGTATTAGCTGCTGTGTAGCCGATGCAGGCATATATGGAATCCTTGTCCAAGGAGAAAATCTTGGACAATATAAGAATGACACCTGGATTGAAGTAACTGGAACACTAAAAAAGATAGAGTATAATGGATGGGAGCTTCCTTTAATTGAGCCCCAATCGATAGAGCCCATAGAGACACCGGCAGAGCCCTATGTGTATGAAGACTTGGAATTTTCTGGGTAAAGCAAAAAGTCATAGCCTCCCAAGGCTATGACTTTTTTTATGACCTCACTCTGTAAAGGCTGGCAATGGATCATGGAATTCATTCCAGTCCGTTTCCATCTCTTCAGATGTCAGCAAACACTGATCGAGCCCCTTTATGATATCCTCTTTATTCATCTCTATACCGATAAATACTAATTCCGTCATACGATCCCCATACGTACCATCCCATCGCTCAGCTAACTCTGGTTCTTCTTTCAAAATATCTTCACGTTCTTGTTCTGGGTACGTAGCGATCCATTCTCCGACTCCTTGGATAGCAAGAGAAGTTCCAGCTTGGGATAATAACCCAGACATGTCATTTCTCGAAGCTAGCCAAAAAAATCCTTTGGCTCGAACAATCCCTGCCGGCCAATCCTCTAACCAATTCTTCCATCGCTCAGGGTGGAACGGCTTCTTTCTCCGATAAACAAAAGAGCCAATCCCATATTCTTCACTTTCCGGGACATGTTCTTCATTTAGTTCTTTAATCCACCCAGCTCCCTGACTTGCTTGTTCAAAATTAAATAAACCCGTATTCAAAACTTCATCGAGAGGCACTTGACTGTAACTCGTATCAATCACTTTAGCATCAGGATTTAATTGTTTTAAGACTCCCTTTAATTCCTCTCGATCGATTTCTTCCACTAAATCTATCTTGTTTAAAAGAATAACATTCGCAAATTCAATCTGGTCGATTAATAGATCAATAATTTCTCTAGCATCGTTATCATCTGCCCCTTGATTACGGTCGAGCAAGTTTTCTCCTGATCCATAATCCTCCCAAAAACGATTGGCGTCTACTACGGTTACCATCGTGTCCAATCGACAGTGATTTCCAAGATTGATTCCAAGTTCTTCATCTTCATAAGTGAAGCTCTGGGCAACCGGGATTGGTTCTGAAATCCCCGTTGACTCAATAACGATATAATCGATGTCCAGTTCTGAGAGCTTTTCTACCTCTTTAATTAAATCTTCTCTCAAAGTACAGCAAATGCAGCCATTCTGTAATTCAACCAATTTCTCTTCTGTTCTGCTGAATCCACCTTGCTTTACCATGTCTGCATCGATGTTTACTTCGCTCATATCATTTACAATAACAGCAATTTTACGATCCTCTCTGTTGTGTAACAAGTGATTTAATAACGTCGTTTTTCCAGATCCTAAATAACCGCTCAAAACGGTTACTGGTACCTTGTCTGACAATTTAACTCCTCCTATGCGGATTGCACAATTCGTTCCGCAGCTTTTCTAGCACCTGAAATATTTCTTGCTACCGGCCCAATTTCTAATTCAGCAAGAGCCCCAGCGACAAATAACCCATCCTTCCATTCCAGGGAAGATTGAACAATGGGGAAGCCACACGGGGCACAAGGTAGATTGTGTTGATCAACCATTGGCTGAATCCATTCCATTCCTGGCATAGTTGATTCTGATCCTGTAGCCAGCACTAGAGACTGCCCGGAAACTGTATATCCATTTTTCATTTGAAGTTCAGCTCCCCCCCTATACTGTGAGCTTTTACTATATCGTCTGTATAGATCGTAAGTTTCCCTGCACTCACCTGTTGGTTTAATTTCACATGGAGATCCCTTGTAATGGACCCTTTATGCCTTGCCTGTTTGATAAGTGAGCGTCGTTTTTCATAACAGTCCACCTGGTCGTAGCTTGTTAAATATTTCGGACCAAGCCACCCAGGGTCACTGTCAAAATCCTCTATTCTAAAAGGATGACGCTTCACTAAGGTCGTTGAATCAATGGAGCTTGAATTTGATAGAGTATAAGCCAGATGAGCAGCTGTCATCCCTCCTCCTACAATGACCACATTTCCTTCACCGGGGAGAGGTTTATCCATATCAAACACATGACTCAAACCGATGGTCTCGTTGTGTGCCCAATCAGGGTATAGTGGTGTATGATTCACACCCATAGCAAGCACCACTCTTTCCCCTTGAACCATACAACCATCAGAAGTGGTTACATTCCAAAAGCCTTGTTTTTTGCAAATCCCATTCACAGTCCCTTGTCTCCAACACTGATTCACTCCAGCACGATCCATTGCATCTAAGCTATGCCGATTAAACATTTCCAAAAGCGGTCTAGCGTATTTTCCTCTAAAAGGCTGAGCGTAGTCCTTTGTTTTTGAGTACTTCTTTAAACTATAAGGATCAGTGTCCAGATGATGAACGGAAGGAGACCTTAAATAAGGCATACCTATTCTTTCGGTTAATGTTCGCCACATTGTCATGGGTTCTGGATAGGGATCAATAACTAAAAGCTCTTCTACATCCACTTTTTCTTCAAGAAGCCGTCTTGCTACACAGCATCCTTGAATACCACCACCAATGATGATCCACTTAAACATAAATACAGGTCCCCTTTTTCCTTACCAGCTTGATTTTTTCACACCTGGAATTTGGCCTTTATGGGCATATTCTCTAAAGGCAATGCGAGACATTTTGAACTTTCTCATATATCCACGCGGTCTCCCGGTTACTTCACATCTTCCATTTAAACGAGTGGGAGAAGAGTCACGTGGAAGCTTTCTAAGAGCTTCATAATCTCCTTTTTCTTTTAGTTCCCTTCGAAGGTCAGCGTATTTCGCCACCATTTCTTGTCTCTTTTTTTCTTTAGCTACTTTTGATTTTTTAGCCATTTGTAGTCACCTATCCTTTATAAGTAATAATTACGATTTAAAAAAACGGAAAAATTGATTCTCTTTATCTTCATAGATGGCACTCGCCTTTGTACTCGATTGACCAAAATATTTTCCTTTATAAGCTTTTGTTGGTTGATCCATGTGCGCGAGCACTAGTTGACAGATTCTCCATCCCTCAATCAGTTCAATCGGGGAACGGTTTGAATTAAATAATTCTAAAGTGATACGCCCTTCAAAACCTGGATCCACCCAGCCAGCATTCTGAACAAACAACCCTAACCTTCCAATTGAACTTCTGCCTTCCACGAATGCTGTAAGATCATTAGGTAATTTCACCCATTCCTTCGTAGTCGCAAGCATAAACGAATGAGGAGGTATAATAATAGATTCACGATGGCCGATATAAATGTCGCGATAGGGAGCTTTTTGTCTTACAGAAATTTCACCTGTACTGTGCTCATCTACTGTCATAAAATGACTGCCTAGCGTCAAGTCAATAGAAGCAGGCTGAAGATGCTCCGAGTTGAATGGATCAATTCCCAACTCGTCCTCCTCTACCTTATTCAATATTGACTCACTGGATAATATCATTTCAGCACCTTCTTTGTTAGATTAGGATGATCTCACTTCCCAATTAAAGGGATCTTTCATCTCGGACCAATCCTCATTCGTCTCTTCAGGAGTTAACAAGCACTCGTCCAACTCATTGGTAATCGTCTTTTGATCAAGATCAACTCCAATAAAAACGAGGTTGGTCATTCGATCTCCAAATTCCACATCCCAATCGTTCAAGACATCAGGGTTTTGCATAATCGTACGATCTTTTTGTTCTTTTGGCAGTGCAGCTACCCAGTACGAGACAGGCTCTATGGAAACAGATGGGCCTGCTTGGGATAAAAGAAGCGCTAAATCATTCCTTGTGGCACACCAGGCAATTCCTTTTGCTCGTACGATAGAAGTTGGCATTCGGCTGATCCAATCGTAGAAGCGCATAGAATGAAAGGGGAGCCTTCTCTTATACACAAACGATTGAATACCATACTCTTCAGTTTCTGGGGTATGATCCTCGGGACCTGCCATTAATTCCTTGAGCCAGCCAGCCGATTGACTCGCCTTCTCAAAATTAAAACGGTGTGTATTTAAAATCTTCTCTGAGTCGATTTCACTAAACGTTGTTGGGATAATTTCAGCATCAGGCTGTAATGTCTGCACAACTTTTGTCAATGAATCCAATTGCTCCTTCGTCACCATGTCACATTTATTTAATAGAAGGACATCACAAAATTCAATTTGGTCGATAAGCAGATCCGCCAAATTCCGTTCGTCTTCTTCCCCTACGGCCTGCTTTCTATCCAATAGGCGATCCCCAGATTCATAATCATGCCAAAACCGATAAGCATCCACGACCGTAACCATCGTATCTATACGACAGAACTGGGTAAGATCGATGCCCATTTCCTCATCGATATAAGAAAATGTTTGAGCAACTGGTACAGGCTCGCTGATTCCCGTTGACTCAATAACGATATAATCAATGTCACCGGCCTTTGCAATTTTCTCCACTTCAATCAGTAAATCTTCTCTCAAGGTACAGCAAATGCAGCCATTGGACATCTCCACTAAATTCTCATCTACCCTTGAGAAATGTCCCCCTTTTTCTACTAAGTCTGCATCGATATTAATTTCACTCATGTCATTAACGATGACAGCGATTTTACGTCCTTCCCGGTTGTTTAGTATATGGTTAAGCAACGTGGTTTTCCCTGAGCCTAAGTAACCACTTAAGACTGTAACCGGTATTTTCTTTTTCATAAAGTACCTCCTATCTTTTAATTGAATAATGTAGACAAGGTGACCGCTAGAATTAAAGTACTAATAATTGAAGTGGCCATTTGTTTACCTAAGACTCTCATGGCGTGTATGACTCCCATTTCCTTGGATATGGAAAACAAGGTGACAAGGCAAGAAGACAGTGTAGAAGCTAAATATACAACCACAAACACCTGCCATATTTCCAGCGTTTGAAGCAGAGACCCTTGTCCTTCATTTAATACCATCATTCCATCTTTACGGAATATAGAAAACACCACCCCTGGAGCTACATCCGCAGGTAACGAAAACAATGTTAATAAAGGGGAAAGGAGTGCTGCCATGGTTTTAATAATATCCAAGTATTGGAGTAGAGAAGCCACGATACAGATGATAATAAAAATAGGCATTGCTTGAATTAAAAATTGCTTCAATATACCCGTTAAGCGAAACTTAACCCCTCTCCATGTAACAGACTGCAAATATGGGAGAGAAGGAACAGGAGCTAGAGAGGAAGAACTCTTCTCCCAGATTCTAGTGTGCATAGCCCCTACCATAAATAATAGGAATATATAAGGAATAAACAAAAGCGGGTGACCAGCTGAACCAAATAATGAAAGAGATGCACCGATTTGATAGCTGCAAGCCGAACCGAAAGAAATCATAGAAATACAAGCCTCTCTTGTACAGCTGCTACAGCTCCTACTCTGCATAACAGCTACAACGTTACATCCAAAACCAGTGAGAACAGGAATCAGGTCTCTTCCTGATAAGCCAATTTTCATCAGCCATGGGTTCAACGCATAGGTGATATGTTCCTGGACACCTGTCTCTTCTGTTATTGCCACACTTAAACCGATGAGAAAAACCACTGGAAACGCCCATAAAAAAGAGTACCATCCAAGAGTTAATGCACCATAGCTCCCTACTAAAAAGGCTTGAATAAGATCTGGAGAATTTACAAGGCTTTCTTTCAAAGGGGTTAACAGTGCCTCTTCTGATATAGGCTGAATATAACTAGAAAATAAATACGCTGCAAAAACCGGTCCTGCAAACATGCCTATAACTATGAATAAAGCAAAGATAGGTCCGATCAACCGTTTAGCAAGTATTCTTTCTAGCCACCTTGCGTTTACTTCTTCTACACCAGAGGGTAAAAACGATAATAGATTGTTGTTCAATTCCCAAATAGAGGCAGTCTGAATGGCCTCCCATATTTCGTTTTGTTTTTCCTGACTAAGTGAACGACTATTGCACCATACGACAGGGACATTTAACAAATTTCGGGTGTACTGTTTTTCTTCTTCACCTGGTTGATATTTATCGCTGTGAGTAGCTATAACCACAACGTTCTTCCCGCGTAATCCCAATTGTTCTTCTAAAAGGAGCAAATCATCTTTTAGACTCGGGGCTTTTACAACTAAAATAACCTCTTCCAAATCTTTCAATTGATTCAACGCCATTTGAGTCGTAACGCTATCATCTTTGTACCGAATACCTGGAGTATCGAATACTTTTACCGAAGAATCTTTCTTCATCGCACCGCTTGATATGGTTACAGTAGATCCTTTAACATTGGTTTCTACTCCCGTTTGATGGCCTGTCAGATGCCTGAACAAAGCCGTTTTCCCCACAGATTCAAGTCCTGCTAAAGCTACTGCTCCTACCGATTCCTTCCTCTGTTCCGTCAGCATTCGCAACGCTCTCCACAATCTGAAAGATCATCTAAATAAAAACTTTCTTTTTTATATAAATCAAGAATCTCCATATTAAGATTCAATTGCGAGCCAATGGCCTTGGCAACGACCGGGTAGCGTTGACGAAACTTATATATGAAGCAGAACACATGACTGTCGTGACGTAACTCGGGTCCACACAGAAACAAGCCTTCACACTTCGTAGATTCATCTTGATCATTTACTAAGGGCTTTCCATGCTTTCCATTTTCAAATAAATGAGAAATCAAAGAGGTGCTGCCTTTGAAACCTGTAGCTAAAATCGGTGGAGAATGATTCGTAAATTGCTGTCCTTCTGCCGTATTCACATAGTAAACGTCATTTTCCTTAGCTACGGAAACAACCGTTTGATGCTCATAAATTTTGATTCTTCCTTCAGTTATAGCTTCTCTCATCCGGTTAAATGTATAGGGAGATAATATAGTGCTAGGATCACTACTATCAATTTTCCAGGTCGGGGTCTTTGCCAAAAGACGGGTGTTTTTTTTCCTTTTATTCAACTGGTACGCTGCATCAAGTCCACTTTCATACCCACCTATAACAAGATACTCATCTTCTTTCATATCCTCCCAAGAATGAACATGACTGTTATGAATGCATAGTTCTGCACCAGGAAAAACCTCTTGATTTGGATATTGATACTCCCCGGCTGCCCATACAACAAACGTACTAGAGAATGATCCTTGGGATGTGTTAATCTCAAACAACCTACTCTCCAATCTATTTACTTCTTTCACTTCTACTCCTGTTTTGACAGGTAATTCATAGTGGTTCACAAGCAACTCTAAATATTCCGCATAATCTTCTCCTGTAGGATGTTCTTCATTCAACGTATAACCTGGTGATGTTTTAGGTGCTACCGCATTTAGGTCTGTTTGACCAAATCCTTGAGAAGGAAACGATGGGGTAATAAATCTCATTTCTTTCGGCCATCTCCGAAATGTTTCTCCAATCTCTCCACGATCAATAATACAGAAATTTTCACACCCCATTTGCTTCATCAAAATTCCTACTCCAATTCCTGAAGCACCTGCACCTACAATAACGACATCGTAATGTTTCATGGAAATCCTCCTTTCTGTTTAATAGTAATTGTTACGATTAAAAAATAACAAAATCCAACTAGGTTATCACACACTGTTGAAACTGTTCAGCAAGCCTTTGTTTATCTAAGTTCTTTCCGATAAATACTAGCTCACTGATCCGTTCATCATCTCCCCACGAGCTACCTTCCTCACCAGCAAAAAGCATATGAACACCCTGAAAGACAAAGCGTTTATCTTTTCCTTTTATGTTCAATACACCTTTGTAACGATATAAACGCTCCCCTTGAATTTGAACTAGAAAAGATAACCATAGATTTAGTTTTCTTAAATTCAAGGGTTTCTCTTCTTTCAGAGCTAAGGAAGATATTTCATCATCGTGGTGATGGTGGTGGTTGTTTAAAAAATCTGGATTCACCTTAAGTTTTTCCTGTAAGTCAAATGAGCAAATTCCCAGAACCTTATCCAATTGAATGTGGCTATTCTCACAAAGTTGATGAGACGCAGTGGGATTTATTCCTTCCAGTCTTTTCTGTAAATCAGTAAGCTGATTTTTTGTTACCAAATCAATTTTGTTGACGAGAATAATATCCGCAAAAGCTATTTGGTTGATAGCTTCCCCTTGTTGATCTAAGTGCCTGGAAATATGCTTAGCATCTACCAGTGTACAAACCCCGTCGATAAAATAACCTTCAATCATTTCCTTATCCATTAAGAACGTTTGTACCACTGGAGCAGGATCAGCAAGACCTGTAGTTTCAATAATAATCCGATCAAACTCAACCATCTTTTCTTTCTTTGATATAGCAAGCATGGATAACGTATCGATTAAATCTTTACGGACATTACAGCAAATACACCCACTATTAATTTCAATAATTTCTTCATTGGTCTGTTCAATAAGCTGGTCGTCAATCCCTATACCTCCAAACTCATTCACAATAACAGCTACTTTTTCTTCCGTTTGCTTGAGAACTTGATTAAGAAAAGTGGTTTTCCCTGCGCCTAAATAACCCGTCACTATTGTTACAGGAATTCTTGAATCATTTTCTAACATAACCTTGTTCCTCCAACCATTTATCAAGAGCTTGCCAAGGCATAAGTGCGCAATTATGTCTTGCTCGTAATTTGTGTACTCCCTCCAGAGAAGGTGCATCGCCTAAGTCAACCTCATCCTCACGTTCACCTTCCCTGATTAAACGTTCAAAGGCCTCCCTCTTAATCAGGCATTCCTCCAAGGTATTGTTTTTTAAAAGCTCCGTCATCATTGAGCATGAAGCCATACTAATACTACAGCCTTCGCCTTCGAAGGATAAATCCTCAATTCTTTCCTCTCCTTCGCTTACATATAGAACCATCACATCCCCGCAGGTAGGATTTTTATAATGAACTTTATAGATTCCTCGTTCTCCGTCCATCGTTCCATAGTTCCGTTTATATTTTGCGTGGTCCATAACAACTTGACGGTATAAATCGTCCAGCATATATTCCACCCCTATAAGTATTGATTGTTATTTAAAAACCGTAAACGGCCTCAAAAAACTTAATTCTCGCTTAAAATGTAATCATTACGTTTTATTTTAAACAAAAAAATTATTCCTGTAAACGATCGACTCCAGGAATGGATACAAAAAACACCCTTTGATTTTCTTTTAATTGCGACCTGGATCGAACGAATTCCGTGCAATCTTTCCATTTAACAGCGTCCATCATAGGTATTAGCTGACGACTAATCTTTTCCTCTACCTGCTTCATCATGTGCAAAAGTTCAAACAACGTCATATTAAAATGTTCCGCTGCATGCTTATGCGGCGAAATATTTCTGAGATGACTCATAAACTCTGCTTGAGAACCGACTTCCTCTGCTATATCATCTTCCATCTTCATGACATAATGATATATTTCTTTCTGTTGTTCAGGTAGAGCCCTAATTATGTTCTCCGTTAGTATTTTAAGTAGATATTCACTCATCGTTTCACCTCTATATATTCCGAGCCATATCGGTCAGACAGGTCATTGCTAACATTTTGTCCCTTCCATCCATACTCTACCTATTCACCTCTTAGGAGTGAATTAAAAAAAAAACAGTAATCATTACTATTAGCGAATAAGGGTATTAAATCACATATTTAAATATTTTGCAATCCACTTCTGCATTCATTTTTATAAAAAACAAATAAATCATTAGGATATACACTTCAAATAACCACGGCAACTTTCGTTATCCTATATTTTTGATTCGGCAACAATTGTATACCTGCCATTAAAGTCAAGATTAAAAACATCACAGAGCAGGTCAGTCTTATAATATGCAGCTGGTTTTCTTATATAAAGTAAATGGATGTATCGTTGCAACCTGAAGGAAGATCATTGATAACCCTTTAAAAAGCACCCTGTTGCCCCCTCCCCCCTTCTACAATCATGGTACGGAGTGAGGCAGGTGCTTTTGTCTAAAGGACTTTCGTTAATATAGGGAAAATGTATGGGTTTGCTGGTTCAGGAATTTGGATGACTTCTTTTATCCGTATGAATGGGATTTCTACACCGTTGTAATCTTGTACATCTATCATTCCGTTTACTTCCACCCATGTATTTTCACTAAGATTGGTTGCCTGGTTAGTCTCACTCAACAATCCAATGACACTGGCATCGGCAACACAATGGGTGATCAGAAACCTTGCCACTACCAGCTGATTAGTATCTAACCCCTCCTCCTTGAACACAAAGCCTTTCATTTGAATCGTTTTCCCTATGAACTTATGGGGGTTGGTCTGTATTTCTTGGTAATAAGAAGCGTAAATATCCTCGTTCATCTGAATCAGATCATTGTTCAAACGATCCATCCTTTGTTCATATTCTTCATCTGTTAAATAGTTGGTATTTGGGATCGGCTTGTTCTCATCAAGAGTCGGTGGATTGGATAATTGTTCCCTTTGATAAGAATTTTCTTCTTGAGGCAAAAGGGAGCCTTTATTTTTAGCGATTGTTGCGTCCAGGGATGTCAGCTCTAGTCCAAACCCTGTGAATAAAGGAAAAAGGAGAACCAAATAGCTCACGCACCTCTTGAGATACGATTGCTTGTTATCATGGTCCTCCGTACAACCAGGATGACAGAATGCATGTTCGTTGGATTTCCCATCCCATACTCTTCCCAACTGGACGAAAAACAAGAGGAGGGTAACTCCAGCGGCCACCTGACTCATCAGAACATATTTGGGGTTGACTAATTTCACAATATCCCCGGTGTGATGCAATTGTATAAGAAAAAAAGCAAAGGCGGCCAATAGGATCAGCTTTAAAAATTGATAAAAGTGAAAGCGCATCATCCACTCACCTGCCCACCAGAGAAATAGTGATTGTACATAGGAAGACAATGACAGTAATTGACAAGAATAATGTCAAAACAAACCTGGATTTAAACACACTCAACAGCATAATGGTATTTTTCAAATCAATCATAGGTCCATAGATTAAAAAGGCTAAAACAGCGCCGGAAGGAAACAAACTACTAAAGGAAGCTCCAATGAAAGCGTCTGCTTCCGAACATAAGGATAGAAAGAAAGCCATTCCCATCATGACAACCGTTGACCCCATCAACCCTTCCCCAAACAAAAAGAGGGACTGGGCTTGTACATACGTTTGAACAAAGGCAGCAACGAAAGCTCCAATAATTAAGTACTTCCCCATGTCAAAGAATTCATCAATGGAATGTACACACATACCCTTAAGCTTTTCCATGAAGGAAACCTCTACCCGAGGACCACTTTCAGATCCATACAAATTGGAAACAGAGTGCTTGAGCTGGTTTGACTTAAAAAAAGAACTGATCAAGAGGGAGATCAGCAGCGCCGCAACAAATCCTCCCCCCATCCGTAAACCTGCCATTCTTAAATCATTTCCAAAGGCCATATAGGTCGATAAAATTACAATAGGGTTAATCAAGGGTCCAGTCAGCAGAAATCCAATGCTTGCATGCAACGGCACCCCTTTTGCTACTAATCGCCGGACGATTGGTACAATTCCACATTCACAAGCTGGAAATACAGCCCCTACCAAACACCCCATCATAATGGCCCGATACTTATTTTGGGGAATCCATCGCTTTACATGCTCTTCTGTAACAAACATTTGAATACACCCTGCAATAAGAACACCTATGAGTACAAAAGGAATAGCCTCAATGATTAGACTAAGGAAGATCGTATTCAGCTGTTTGAAGGAATCGGGAAGGATTAAAAAAGAACTCTCTCCAACCCATTGACTGTAGGTAACAAAATAAGCAACCATGACGAAAGCCAAAACTGCCGTAACATCCAACAATGTTCCGTAAATCCTAAAAGTCATACGCTCCTCCTATCCTATGCTCTTCCCTTTTAACGAACCAACGTCAAGGATCTACAGCCAGCTTATAAGATTAAGTGTTTTAATCATTTTATTTTTTTACTAACCGGTTGAAGCTATTCAATAGTTCTGTTCGCTGGAGCTGATTACCGATCAAGATTATAGCAGGACGCATCCGAGCCGGATGTTGAATTTTTTCAAATGTAAGAGTGTTGGAAGAAAGCTGAAAGGAATAAAGCCCTTCGTGGCCTTCAAGATTCACGACCCCTTTTCCTCTTAATATAGCTTCAGGTAAGTGACCCAACCAATTTTCCAGTTCACGTCTCTTGATTATTGGTACAGGATCAATCTTCACTGCATGTAACCCAGAATGGTTATGGTGGTGATGATGAGAATGAGGGACCTCTTCTCTAATTTCTGAATGAATAGAAATGGGAAGGTGATCTATCCGCTTCTTGAATAACTCTGACAGAGGGACATTCCCATAGGACGTCTGAAAGATGGGGACGGATTCTCCAACGAGACCTTTAATTTTCTTGATGGCTTTATTTAACATTTTCCCTTTAGAAAGGTCTAGTTTATTTAACAAAATGATAGTGGCACTGGTAATCTGTTCTTCCAACAGTTTCCTTATATCGGCAGTACTTGAAAAAACACTTTGATACTCTATAAAAGTACTAGAGTCAATCAAGCTAATCATAGAGTATAATTCGAAAAGAGAAGCGTAACTAGGATCTTCTAATACTTTCTTCACTTCCAGAGGATTGGAAACGCCTGTTCCTTCAATTAATAGCAGGTCCAATTTATTGAATTGCATCTCCATAATCAATTCATCTAACGTTGTTTTTAAATCTTCTTTTATAGTACAGCATATGCAACCGTTTAATAGTTCTTTCACGTTTTGTTCTTTAAATAGAGGTTTTTCTATATTTACTTCTCCCAGTTCGTTTAAAATCACGCCCACCCGAAGATTATTCTTTTCACATTCCTCTATCATCTTCAATAAAACTGTCGTTTTTCCACTTCCTAAGAATCCACTAATGGTATAAATCGGTATAGTCATCATTAACATCCCCTCTAATAAATGGTAATTGTTACTATTTACTACACTCTACTATTTGAAAAGAAGAAATATACCTGATGACCATGGCTTTTCACATAAATTAAGAAAAATGACTCACTCGATTGGAGTACTCCATATTAGATATGGCGGTGTAAATAGAGTAAGCACAATAATAATCGGCATTCGTGGACAGGTATGTATAAGATCAAAAGAAAAAACATAAAACCATAATGATCATGTGTCTACTAAACTTGAGATTATTTCATATAAAATACTTGAACATTGAATTATGCTTTATGCATTGTATAGACCTCTTCTTACAATTTCATAACTGTTTTTTCATCGCCTATATGTTCTACCTTTAATGTTAAACACTACCGGGGCTCACATCTGTTGTCTGATTCTCAGCCAAAGCCATACTTTTTCTTAATGCTATTTATTGACTATCTTTTTTTATTGCTTTACAATTCGTAACTGTTACGTTTTGATCAAAAAATCAAGAAAGGGGAACTATGAAATGAACAAAAAAATATACTTAGGTATCTTCCTAATTCTGATTGTAGGGGTTTTCACAGCTTGCAGTGGACAAGGAGAAGAAAATTCCACTGAGGACTCAACAGACGAAGAAAGTGTTTCTGAAAAGGAAACTTCAGAAAATGAAAAAAGCAATAATGAAGATGGGAATCTTACAATAGCTGTTTCAGTAGTACCTCAAGCGACGTTTGTGGAAAAAGTGGCAGGTGATAAAGTGAATATTGTCACAATGATTCCCCCTGGTAATAGCCCGGCGAATTATGAACCGACTCCAAAGCTAATGAATAAATTTAGTAATTCTGATATCTATTTCTCCATTGGCGTTCCTACTGAAAAAGCTAATATACTATCGCAAAAAGATTTAAATGAGGATATCAACATTGTGAACCTGGCAAATGCAGCTGCTGAAAAGTATGAGGAAAGACAATTTCCTTCTGGAGGAAGAGATTCCCACGTATGGATGTCCCCAAAACGTGTGCAAGTAATGGTGGATAAAATTGCGGAAGTACTAGGAGAAGCTGACCCTGGTAACAAAGAATTGTATGAAGAAAATGCGGAGCAATACAACCAAAAACTAGAACAATTAGATACTGAAATTGAAGATACGCTTGAACCAATAGAAAATAGAACATTCATCGTATACCACCCAGCCTTTGGATATTATGCTAAGGATTATAATTTAGAAATGGTCGCTCTTCAGAAAGGTGGCAAAGAGGCAGCTCCGGAACGACTGGAAGAGATCATCGATTTAGCCGAAAAGAAAAACATCAAAGCAATTTTTTATCAAAAAGAAATTAGTTCTGAACAAGCAAATTCCGTGGCAGAAGCAATTAATGGAGAGACAAAAGAGATTTCGCCATTAAATCCAGCTTATATTAATAACATAAAAAATATGACGGAAACATTTAAGAAAGTTTTGGAATCTTCATGAAACAAACGATTATTGAGGTGAACAACCTTAATGTGAATTATGGAAGTGTCAAGGCACTATCTAATGTCAATCTCAGTATAAAAGAGAAAGAGTTCTTAACGATTATAGGTCCTAACGGTGGTGGAAAGACCACATTATTAAAGGCGATGCTGGGATTGATTTCACCTTCAAGTGGGACGGTTAATATAAATAAGTCCAGCGAAACAAATCGTAAAGCTCGTATTGGCTATGTACCTCAATTTTCTAATTTTGATAAGAGCTTTCCTATTACAGTATATGACTTAGTACTTATGGGTCGATTTTATAAAAAAATCGGCCCTCTCCATCGCTATACAAAAAGAGATAAAAAAGCAGCTAGGGAAACATTAAACCAATTGGGGTTAGAAGACTTACTAAATAGACAAATCGGGGAGTTATCAGGAGGACAATTCCAAAGGGTTCTAGTAGCCCGAGCTCTCGTCTCCAATCCCGATGTACTCATGTTAGATGAACCCACAGCCAGTGTGGATAAATCCTCAAGTGAAGATATCTATCACCTCTTATCGGAATTAAAGAAAGATAGGACGATTATCGTAGTTTCTCATGATACAACGGTGGTTTCCTACTTTACCGAAACAGTTGCGTGTTTAAACCAGAAATTGCATTACCATGGAGGATTCGAGTTACCAGAGGACGTCATTTATGAAACGTATGGGACAAATGTCGATATTATATCACACGCTAAAAAGGGCAGGCATCGAGTGTTGGAAAATCACGAGGAGGTAGAATAATGTGGACGGCACTTACTGAATATGCGTATCTTCAACATGCACTAATAGCTGCTATATTAACCAGTATTGTCTGTGGATTTATTGGCACTATTGTGATGGAGAAAAAAATGATCATGTTAAGTGGTGGAGTAGCTCACGCAGCTTTTGGTGGTATCGGCTTATCCTATCTGGCAGGTTTCTCTCCCATGTTAGGTGCTTTACTGTTTTCTGTTAGTTCTTCAGTAGGAATAGGCAGGATTAATCGGTATTCGAAAGGGAATACCGACGTTCTGATTGGACTATTATGGTCAATGGGTATGGCGCTCGGAATTCTATTTATAGCTTTCATGGATGGATATCCACCTGATTTAACAACGTATCTTTTTGGTAACATATTAACTGTTCCTAGTTCTGAAATAAGAGCTATGGTCCTTATTACCATATTGGTCACCGGGACCTTCCTACTCTTCTATAACGCCTATAAAATCTTTTTATTAGATGAAGAGTTCGCAAAAGTTCAAGGTATAAAATCGAACTGGTTGGAATTAATATTATTTATCCTGTTAGGACTAGCAATCGTGGTACTGATTCAAGTTGTAGGGTTTTTGTTAATATTTGCACTAGTAACATCTCCGCCTTCTTCCGCAAAATTCTTCACTAAAAAGTTAGGTCATATGATTACGCTCGCCACAGGTTTTTGCTTGATATTTACCGTGGGAGGCCTTTGGATTTCTTATTCATTTAATATACCTTCAGGGGCTACCATTATTTTGCTATCCGGATTGTCTTATTTTCTATGCTACAGCTTTAATTTGCTGAAAAAGAGTTTTAGGCTAAAAAAAGCTGTAATGTAATACAATAGCATCACTCTGATTTGGATTACTACGACCTGATATTTACTATTAAGACCAAAAGAAATTAGAAGCTGTTAAACGGTCTCTCCATGAAGTTTGCTTCTTATTTTTATCCCAATACCTAGGAGGTTAATTTATGAATACTTTTTCTTTTACCATAGGTAACTACAGTGCTTTGGTGATGTCTGATGGGGAGATGCCTGTTACTAGAGAGTTTTTCCTCGCCAATACACCTGATCATATCACTCAACAATTCCCGAAAGAATTCCATGCTCCTCTAAATTTTATTCACCTTAAAATAGATAATGAAAATATTTTAATAGACACAGGGTTTGGCAAGGAGTGCGAAGACGCTGGTCTATTAATACAAGCGTTAAATAATCATGGAATAAACAGGTCTGACATCGATCATGTCATTCTAACCCATGGACATTTAGATCATATTGGAGGATCTGTGATTAAGGGGGAGCCTGCCTTTCCTAATGCAAGCTATTATCTTCATGCAGCAGAATGGGAAATGTGGGCGGCAAAACAATCTTCGAAAGAATACGAAATTCTGTCTAACTTAGAAAACTGTACCACCCTTATTAAAGATGACACAGAAATAGTTCCGGGAATTAAGCTTCTCCATACCCCAGGGCACACTAACGGACACCTGGCAGTAATGGTAAATTCACAAAATCAAAAACTACTCGTGGTGTCTGATATATTAAGTGATCCATGTACACTTAACCACCTCTCCTCTCATATCGGGTTGGAGATATCACCAGAAAAAGGGCGTCAAACCAGAAAAACCATCATAGATTTTGCCGAACAGCAAGGCATCATGTTATTTGTTTGTCATTACCCATTTCCAGGTCTGGGGTATATTCAACAACATAATGGTACTTATAAGTGGAACTCCCTGCTCGATTAATATAAAAACAGTAAAGAGAAATTTAATTGAGTAAACAACCTGCTCGATGAGTTAGCAATACATGCAAACAGGAAGTGTCTCATTTCAAACGGTGTTCACTTTCGGTACTATCAAGATATTTTAAAGAAGTGTACCAGTAATGGTTACAAAAACTTCTGAAGAACAGATACAATAATGTATCGATCCTCATGTCCTACATGAAAATGGGGGTATAATACAACTGCCCCCGCCACTTTAATGGAGCTTTGACTATGTGGAACCCGATTTAATGCAACGACTAATTGTACAGGAGTGTTAATCATGAAACACACCGAAGTCCATATCCTTTCTGGATTTTTAGGTTCAGGTAAAACGACCCTCTTACAACGAATTCTTGAAGAAGAACATCAACAGAGGCGAAAAGTCGGGGTGATCATGAATGAATCTGGCGAACTACCCATTGACACTCATGCATTGCCTGAAAACACACCTTTGAAAGAACTTCTAAACGGATGTGTCTGTTGCACCCTTTCAGATAAGTTAGAGACCCAAATTTCTGATATTTTACTTCATTATGATTTAGACGTCATATACATTGAAACCACTGGGGTTGCACACCCTGTTGAAGTATTAGATGCTTGTTTAACCCCTCTTCTATCTAATAAAATCAAGGTCCATTCAATAATCACCATGGTGGATCCATACAGTTGGGCAGGAAGACATAACCTAAGTGTACCGCTTAGGAAACTCATCACAGAACAGGTAAAACATGCGGATATTGTAATACTCAACAAGTCAGATCAGCTCACTAAACGAAATAAAGAGAAACTGATCAGGGAATTAATGGAAATAAATCCCACCCGAAAGGTACATGCAACAAAGTATGCCCAAGTTCCTTGGGAGACATTTTTAAATAGAGAAGATAAACAACGAAGGGAACGTGAAAAAGAAAGTACTATAGATCACCTGCACATTAAGACATATGTTCATACATTTTCTTCTCCAGTCCATAAGAAATTTTTCGAAGAGTTCTTGAAGTCAATGCCTGAAAATATATACCGTATCAAGGGGTATATACGTCTAAAAGATCATCGAGGAACGTTTCTTTTTCAATATTCTTATGGCATGCCGAGTTTTACCCCCTCCCCTTTAAACTTAGAAAATAATCTGGTGTTTATTGGTGAAAATCTTGATCACTTTGATTTAAAAAAGAAACTAATTGAAGTCGAGAAAGAATCTTCTGCTATTAAGTAAAGAATCGAAAATAAAAATATAGGATACTCATTTAAATAAGAGGTTGCACCTAAGCATGATTGCCAATTCATGCTTAGGTGCAACCTCTTAAATGTGTAACCACTAGAATATGTATGATTTTTTCATCTGGATTGAATCATCATTTTATGTTTAATAAACGTGTGTTCAGGAGATTTTATAATTGTAACGTTAAGAATACTACAAAGGAGGTTTATTTATGGAAAATGGACACGAAGTACATGAGCACCACCCTCACAAGCATAGTCTTTCATGTGGTCACACAAAAATAAAGCACGATGATCACATTGATTATGTGCATAACGGTCACCTTCATCATGAGCATAATGGTCACTGGGATGAATGTAAGATTCCAGTTACAGAAACCAACCCCGATCAGTGTGCTCCCATGAATTGTGGATGTAATCATGATAGTGACTGCGGGCATGAATTAGTTCCACATGGGGATCATATGGACTACTTGGTAAATGGACGTCTACACCATGTCCACGGTGATCATTGTGATGACCACGGACCTGTAGAATTAGTTACCCTTAAATAGGTTATCTCTCTACACACCATCTACTTCAGCATCAATTAAGAAATCTATTAGATTCCCCATTCCTACTCGGTTTAATGTCTCGTACTTATACAAAGAGGTAGGAATTGGGGGAATCACACCTCATGAAAATTCGTAACCATTCATAAGGCCTTCTTCATTTTTAGTGCACTAAAAAATCTTAATTCTTTATTAGAAACTGAATATAACAAAATATTCTGTCTATTACAAAAATATTTTTCAATAAAATTATTTTCCCTGAATTGTAGATTTATTTCAAAAAGAAAAAGCCTCTCATAAGTTCAAAGAACTTATGAGAGGCTTCATTTAAAAAGTTTTTTATCTCCAAGAATGACAAAAAGTATGTCAATTAAGGATTAAATAAGGCTATGATCGCCTTCATAATAAGGTTTTGGGCGTTATTACATCATGCCGCCCATTCTCTGTACTAACTAAATATTAAAGAATAAGATGTGAAAAAGCCTATATAATCGGCTATCTAACTTTACAATATTGGTATGAGATTAAATAAAATATCAATATAAATAAAGAAAATCCAGTCAATATCCAGTCAGGAGTGCCACTTCAAACCAGCCATAAAACGACCTATATCTAAGAAATGTGTTGGAGCACACATTATTCATAGCAATATTGTTGGGTTACACTCTATAAATCAATCTTTTACAGTATTAATCACTCCCTTTTCTAATACAATTGGGGTAAAAATTATATTATCCTACCCCATTTCTGCCCCCTTTAGTTATGAAGAGTTTCTTCATTAAGATCTGCAGTATATAATAAATGAAACTACGAAAAAACCCACTCATAGAATGAGCGGGTTCTCTTAGTATTAATTACCGTAGAAGTTGAAGAACACCTTGTGGCTGCTGGTTTGCTTTTGCAAGCATCGCTTGAGAAGCTTGAGACAAAATAGAAGATTTCGTCTGATTCATCATTTCCTTAGCCATATCTACATCACGAATACGAGATTCAGCAGCAGTTAAATTTTCAGACGAAGTACCAAGGTTATTAATAGTGTGATCCAAGCGGTTTTGGTATGCACCAAGGTCAGAACGTTGAGCTGATACTTGCTCAATTGCTTCATTAATTTGAGTAATAGCATTTGATGCTTTCTCGTGAGTAGAAACATCAAGAGAAGCTTCAACATTCTGGTTATTAGTACCATCGGTAACATTGTTAGTAGCAGCAAAATTTCCAGTTCCAGCATCTCCTGTTAATCCCAATGCATTTGCCCGCATATCGTCTATTTCGATAGACATGCTTTGTCCTTCGTTAGCGCCTACTTGAAAGCTAGCAGTAAAACCAAGTTTGGCACTTACTTCAGGGCCAGTTGGTGATTCATTCCCCGCAGTTTGAGTCAAAGTGAATGTTCCATTACTTTCAGTAGCTGTATAATTTGTATCATTACCAATAGCTGTAGTTAATTGAGAAACATTACTAAAATCACCAGAACCATCAGCTTGATACGTGTATTCATTTGATTCAATCGTTATACTTTGACCATCTTCAAGACTAGAAACATCTAAATCGAATTCATATACCCCTGCTACTGCGGCTACTACTGGAGGTCCTGTTTCTCCAGTTACACCAGCGGTAACTGTAGTAACTTCTGGGTTACTTCCCCCATCCAACAATTTTTGAGTGTTAAATTCAGTAGTATTACCAATTCGATTAATCTCTGATGTTAACTGGTTAACCTCTTTTTGAATTTCCCCACGATCTGTTTCTGTGTTAGTATCATTTGCAGCTTGTGTTGCGAGTTCACGCATTTTTTGCAGAATATCATGGGTCTCATTTAATGCCCCTTCTGCAGTTTGGGTCATTGAAATACCGTCTTGAGCATTTTTTTGTGCCTGATCCAGACCACGGATTTGGCCACGCATTTTCTCTGAAATTGCTAGACCAGCTGCATCATCTGAGGCATTGTTAATACGGAGTCCAGAAGACAGCTTCTCCATTGAATTTTGTTGAGCATTGTTTGCTTGACCTAATTGACGGTGCGTATTTAGCGCCGCGATGTTGTGATTAATTCTCATTAAAAAAACCTCCATGTAATTTGTTTTTCTACATAGCCACATCCATTTGGCTACATAATCTATAATCACTCTACTTTATAGAGTCATTACCATTGAATATTTCCTCACGATAGAAGTTAAAGGTTTTATCTCCTGAAAGCTTCAATCGTAAGTGTCCTTCTGGAGATTTTACTACTTCAATCTCACAGAGCTCTTCATTATGTTCAATAATTAATTTTTCTCCAGGCTTCCTGCCCAATACTAAAGCCATTAAAATCATCCTCCTTGATGCTTTCAATAATAGTATCGGATCATGTGTCTATATGTTTAGGAAAAAGACAGAAAAGGTTTTCTATTTATATAAAAAAGCCCTCCACCTTTTGAGAGCTCTTTACATAATGACATTCTATATTTTCATCAATAATGCTTACATATTTACTGAGAATATCAACTCTATAAGTATATCTTGATGATCTATCCATAAATGAAGTTTAAGAATAAAACACATCACTCGTGCCGACCATTCACTGTATCAACTAAATAATATATATGATATTAAAACCCCTATAGAATCGGTTTCCCATCTTAACCAGAATAGTATGAGATTAAATAAGATATCAATATTAATAATGAAAATCCAGTCAATATCCAGTCGCAAGTAGCACCTAAAAATGGTTCAAAACGACCTACAGCTTAGAAGGCTGTGGGTGTGGGTATGATTGGATTCGATGAGGCCTGACAGAACACTCTTAAATCAACGTTCTTTATGATTAATGAAGAAGTAGACTAATAAAAATGGGGCAGAAAATCTGCCCCATTTTCTGCCCCATTTTTATTAACATGAATCGAGTTTTCTCATATATTATTGTCATATCCTATCACTTACCCATACAATTTACGTAATGCTAGATAATAGAAAGGAGAGAGAATCATGTCACAACAAAATAAATGGAAGAAGAAGCCAAAAAGCATTTATCCTTTTGTTAAAGGACAAGTATATAAACGCTCTGACATTCATGATGAATTCGGAGGTAATAGACAGAGAGGAATATCAGCCTGCAGGAATCACCCAATTATATTCATCTTTTCTGGCAAATCTGGAGAAGATTACGGTTATAAAGATGGCTGGCAAGATGCCAGTACATTCTTTTATACAGGTGAAGGACAATCTGGAGACCAAGTTTTTAAAGAGGGAAACAAAGCACTAAGAGAACATATTAAGAACGGGAAAGATGTTTATTTATTCGAGAAGCTAGATAAAGCACCTTCTGGAATGTATGAATTTAAAGACCAACTTATTAACATTGGATATCATTATATTACAGGTAACGATAAAGAAGGAAATCACAGAAAGATGATTGTCTTTGAGTTTGAGACCACGCAGAAAATAAATAATGATAGCAATAGCACAGAACCCTCAACAGATTCAAACGATCTAAGTGACTTGCGTAACATTGCTCTAAAAAATGTGAATGATTACCAGAGTTCAACCTACCAACAACGCAAAACAATTATCCGTAAGCGAGCAGCAGCAATTAAAAAATATGCTCTAAAAAGGGCTAACCGAATTTGCGAAGCATGTAAAGAAGACGCTCCCTTTGAAACACAAGATGGAAGTCCCTTTCTTGAAGTACATCATTTGCAAAGACTTTCGGATGGCGGCCCTGATCACCCTAAAAACGTAGCTGCGATCTGTCCTAATTGCCATCGAAAAGCTCATTACAGTAAGGATGCCAAAGAATTCAACAAGTATATTGTTGAATTAATCTCAGAGAAAGAAAATACTCTAACTAATAAAATGGGTGAATAAATTCAAGCTCTAAAAAATGCATATTGAGGAGAGTTACTAGGAGGAATTAGTATTGAAGCCAATAATTAATGTTGTGGGAGCTGTCATTATGAGTAATGGTTATATCCTTTGCGCATTAAGAAGTGCGAATATGTCACTTGGTCTCCATTGGGAGTTTCCAGGAGGCAAAATTAAAGAAAACGAAACATCAGAGGAAGCACTTAAGAGAGAAATAAAAGAAGAACTTAATTGTGACATAGTTGTCCAGTCTAGAGTTGAAGAAACCACTCAGGAGAGTAACTCCCACATTATAAACCTTTCTACATATAAAGCTGAAATTATTGCTGGGGTCCCTGAGGCCACTGAACATGAAGAATTACGGTGGGTGAATATTATAGAACTTAGAAATCTTAAGTGGACACCTGCAGACATTCCCACTGTTACTCGTATAATGTATGAAATGTGAAATAGTATTTTATACATTGACCAATTTCCTTTTATCTTTATAAGGATAAACAGATAGAATTCCGCTCTTCCTAAATGAACGAACTTTCATTCGGTTGTAGCAATAAGCAAGGACATGATTTTTTCGGACTTCTACAACCCGAATTTTTCTCTGGCTCACGTTCCCCTTTCCATCGATATAAATCATTTCAAGGCTTTCCTTAGTTCCTGTAGCACGATTCAATAACTCTTCCATATCCCCCCTTTAACACGAACGTTTGTTCTGTTATTATATATAATATCACATCTAAATAAGAAGGAAACTGGAAAATGAAGGGCTAATAATGAGAGAATTCAAGGATTTAGAGACGGCCATCTTTTACGATTATACAGCTACAAAGATAAAAATGAACGAAAATTGGCTCGGGAAGCAAATACGAAATAGGCCTGTTCTTGATGCTCAAGGGGATCCACTCATGATATCGATGAATTTTATGGAGATACCCGTAGAATTTAGTGAAGAAGTTGAGGATTTCGAGCTTAAAACTGAAGAGTAACCATGCTTACATAAAATTCACAAAACAAATTCAGCAAAACATGACACCAAAAGCCTCTTAACTAACGATTATAAAGTAAGGAGGCGAAAAAAAATGAATAAAACTATGCGAAAAATTGACAAATGGCAAGAAGTTCTAGTGAAACAGGAGTTAAACGAAGAGTTAAGACGAGTTTTGAAAGAGATGCACATGTATTTTGGAGATCTTGATTATGAAATTAATCGCTTGAAGGTTAAAGCTCTTACTTACGAGGGTTACTTAGAAGGATTGGGGCAGGGAGATTTAATTATGGATGAGCTTTATTCGGAAGAGGACAAACACTAATTTAAGAATAAACCTAGCCCTGGCAAATCTGTCGGGGCTAGGTTTATTTTTATACCAAATCAAATTAATTATAGACTTCTAAAGTTGTTTTCTTCATCAGATATTCCAAATAGATGAAAGAACTGTTTTTTTTTGGAATCACTTCGTTTGTTTTTCACTTTATAACATAATGCCGCCCATAGGGTCTTTGAGGTAAATAAAGTAAAATAAAGTCCAAATTATCTGTAATTATAAGCAGAATTAGACGTATTACCATTATCCTTGATGAAAGGAAATAAACCAAGGTGAGAGAAAGTATGTCAAAAAGTATGCCATTTTTATGATGGCACCAATCTAGTAAATGATATCTGGATATCCAAATTGGAAAGTATTACAAATAACATGTGCTAAACTTTTTGAATAAACGTTTCTGAAGCACTTTTTAAAATTCAGGGCTTGATTCACCGAACATACCTTCGTTACCTTCCTAATTTCATTTTCGTTTTGTGAGATTTTCGTGAGTTATATTTGGTGTCTATGCGTTTACCAATAGAAAAACGTAATTTAAAGGAAAAAGCCTAATTCCTCTTATTTTTCACTGAAGAATTAGGCTTTTGATCATTACCAATGTGACTGTGCGTAGAACAGAACATTATCTGTTGAACAGTAATCTTGTACTCTTAATAATTTCATTGTCCATATTAAATACAAAACAATCGTTATTGTTCTTCTGTCGTTCCAATGTATATGTTTTCTTTATCAAAAATGAGTTCAATTGACTGATTATTCAGTTTATTTATTGTATTAATATTTTCAACGAAAGGTCGAATGTAATCGTTCTGCTTTTCAGTAATTTGTTTGAATTTTTTTATAGTCTGCTCTGTTTTCTCTGAACGTTCCCTTTCCAGTTTGTTGCTAACCAATACTGTGGTTGTGCCAATTATTTTTTTTATGTCATGGTGCTCATTTGCTAAAGTATCTCCTATCCCTCTACTAGCGGTTATTGATCTCTTATACATTTTGGACTGTAATGAGGACTGAGCATATTTTTTAATTTTGTCCTGGCACTTAGTGGAGAGTTCAGAAAACTTGAGTGAATAATCTTCTATTTTTTTAGAAATACCACCAAGATCTTCTGACTTAAAGTTTTTTAAAAGAATTACTTCAAGGAATGAAGAAAAGGAATACAAATATAAAGCAAGTTGGTAGTCATTAAAACCATAGTAAATTTCTTTAAGTTGCTTTTTCACCCATTGATTCCCATGAAAAAAATACTTTTTATTTAATTTAGTAGTTATCTGATCTCTGTATAACTCAATCTTTCTTTCTGCACCCTGCTTGATACCCAGTACAATATTATAATTGCTATCTATATATTTTTCGTTGTTCCAATAGTATTTATATCTATGAAGAACATCCGTCAAAAAATTGAGATCACCTTTTATATCGGACCTCTCTTTTTGTACAAGAAAATCAAGGAGTTCTCGCTGCATTTCTTGGATATTGTCGAGTTTTTTGTCAATGTTGGCTAAAGTCGTAGCCATAAACAGCATTGTTGGATTAAAGACAAGAGGATTCAACACAGCCTGTCCGCCACCTACTGCACCATTTCCCTTCAAAACACTTCCTAAGTATCCTGAACCATTTTTGAATTTTGCTAGGTGTGTACCTTGTGGTATCGTTACTTGATATAATCCACTTGTAGTTCCACCATCATTTATGACATTTTGAAATGCCGCAGTCAATGGCTCAAAGGCTGTACCGAGGGTTGAAACTCGCGATAAAGGCAGTTTTGTGTATTTAGCTACACAGAGCTGTTCTTTTATAATGGCAGGGTAACATTCAACGTCTGTCTTTGCTTTTACAACTTTGCTTTTCCTCTTAGCGATATCGTTAGTTATTTCAAATTCATCTGACATAACTTAACATCACTCCTTTTTCTTAATGTTCTTCAAATTATACTATACCTTATGACTATCAATCTCGCTCCATAAACAAGTGGAGTAGAATCCTAAAAGGTATGAAGATAAGTGTGTCCATTGAACATGAACTATTTAACAAGTATTTATCCAGCAATTCGTTTGAAATAAAAAACCTCCTTGGATAGGAGGTAGATGGTAAATACCAAAAATTAACAAATGAAAAGTGACATATTTTCATTGACTTATGGGTAATATAGAATTAAAATCGAATTAGATTTTAAGAAAAGACTGATGGCAACCAATACGGTTAGGCGTCAGTCTTTTTTGTTTTTATAAAGGTCATATATTAATAACAACCTTCTGAATGCAGTACTGAATTTGTTTACAGAAACTTCTTTAAGTCTCATCAAATGCTTTTCAATATATGCCTCAACTTCGGAAAAACCAAGAGATAAGAAATTGTAACAAATTAATTCTATCTCTTTCTCTCTCCTGAAATCTTCTTCTAGTATTTCATCCAAAGATTCCATATCTATTCTATACGGTTTTGGAACAGTGTTGATCGTGCCTTCTAAATCACTAAAGTTTTCAATTCTTTGCCGTACTTTTTCCTTCTCATCTGCATTTAAATTTGTTCTGTCCAATTCTATTTCTTGTACGTGTTTTAAGAATGGTATACGTGATTTTGGCTGTTGAGTTGCTAAAAACCGCAATGCTATATCTGTATGAATTTCTTTTTTTCCATAGAAATAATCTAAAGTGTAAGTCATCAAATCAGGCATCGCAAAAATGTAGGCTTTATCTCCTAATGCTACTACAAGCTGGTCATTCCCGATGATCTTCTCTATATCATCTAACTCCTGAGGTGATAACAGTAAGGTATTCAAGCTTCCCTTCTGTCCACTATCAACGATTAGCTGCTTAATTATATTTTGGTATTTCCTTACTTCTGCAGGATGGACCCCTTGATCTACCTTTATCAAATATTCATATACTAAGGTAAAATCAGCTACTGAAATTAATGTGTATTCGCACTCTAAGTCTCTATCGTGAATAATTTGTTCAGATATGCCTTCCTCATTTTCGTCCCACTCTACGATGATAATTCGTGAACTCATGGTTTTAATGTCGTGAGGGGTCATAGATGAAGAAAAATCCTTAATAATCTTACGAATATTCTTATCAGAAAGAGAATAACCCATGAAGATAATTGGAGAGTGTAATAGCATAGAAATTATTTTTGCACTAATGAGCACAGAATTATTATCAAATGCCGCATAATCATCTTCATCAATAATTATAGATCCTGGCTCGCTAATACAGCCATGTATTTTATATAATTCAGCCCAGCCAAATGTCTGTTCAAAGAAGCCACGCTGCCCCACATAAATGTTTAAATTTTCATCGCTTACATCGTTATAAGCATACTCTACAAGCTGATCATAGTTGGTAGTTATTATTATTTGTGTTTTATTGAGGATCTTTTTAAAAAACTCAAACTCATTAGTCATTTCTTGCTTGATTTGATTTTGAGCAAACCTATTAGATAATGCCTTTTTGAATGGTGAAATTTTAGTTTTATACGCATCTTTTTGGGTGAATCCTTCTATTTCTATTTCTTCATTTACAAATTTCTCGTTGAACTTCTTAGCAATCTGGGTTCCAATTTGGATGTTAACAAGGTAATCTGCATCTTCTTCACTATATTCGGGGTGACTGCCTTTAATATCACTAGATAATGCATTTAGAGCCGCATAAAAATCTTTATCCGGATGTATAATGTTCCAATATTCTTCTAACAACTCTTCCCAGCTAGGGAATTTTTGATTATATCTCTTGGATATCCCAGAACCAAAAAAGAGAATTGGATATTCATTATTCTCCACCATTGCGTTCAAAGACTGTATATCCGACATAGAACCTCTCCAATATAAGTATTTACACTTATTATAGAATAAAGAAAAATAGAAATACAGTTCACATGGATAATTTATACTATCTTTACGTCAGATATGTCTTGGATTTGGATCGTTACATTGAGTTTATCCGTCATATTTATGCACCGTACACCTTGACTTACTGTATCTATGGAATAAACTTTCACTACTGTATAACTAAAGTTAAAACCATTGTAGTATTTAATTTCTACGGTTAAGTCATCATGGATAGCCCTTTGCAAAGCAAAGCTTATTTCCTCCATCTGTTGCTCATCCAGAATTGGCTTATCGACACGTTCGTCCTCTTTCCATACTTGCTTTACCATCTCTACATGCTCCGGTAGCATCAAAGACGTCCACTTGATCGTCCCTCGATCCCGATTTCGATTATCCATTTAGAGGTACACCTTTCCTTTCTCTGAAAGGGTACACCGATAGGATGCCGTCCTTTCTAAATGAACGCACTTTTTTACGATTGTAGCAATAAACAAGAATATGACTTCCTCGATCTTCAACGAAACGAATTCTTCTCTGGCTCATATTCCCTTTTCCATCGATATAGATCACTTCAAGACTAACTTTAGTACCTGCAACACGATTCAATATTACGTTCATTAGTCTTCACCTCTCTTTAATACGAACGTTTGTTCTGTTATTATATTATGATATCACAATCTGCTGTGAAATAAACTGGAAAATGGAGGTCTTATAAATGGAGTTATTTAGGGATTTAGAGATAGCATTTTTTTAATGATGACCCTAAAAAGATAAAGATGAATGAGGAATGGCTGGGAGAACAAATAAGGAACAGACCTGTTCTCGATGCACAAGGAGATCCACTCATGATGTCTATGAATTTTATGGGGATACCTGTAGAATTTACAGAGGACGTTGAAGATTTTGAGCTTAAGAGTAAAGAATAAACAAGCTTACATAAAATTCACAAAACAAATTTAGCAAAACATGACACCAAAAGCCTCCTAACTAACGATAATAAAGTAAGGAGGCGAAAATAAATGAATAAAACTATGCGAAAAATTGACCAGTGGCAAGAAATGCTAGGGAAACAGGAGTTAAACGAAGAGTTAAGACGAGTTTTGAAAGAAATGCATATGTATTTTGGGGATCTTGATTATGAAATTAATCGCTTGAAGGTTAAAGCTCTTACTTACGAGGGTTACTTAGAAGGCTTGGGACAAGGAGATTTAATAATGGATGAGCTTTATTTAGAAGAGGATAAACACTAATTTTATACACCTGGTCCCAACAGACCGTCGGGCCAGGTGTATTTTCAGACCAAGCAAATTAATTATAAACTTTCAAAGATCATTCCTATACGTTATCCAGATAGATTAACAACCTTACCTTTTTAGGAATTTGGCTCCCTACTTCCATTAACGACCAATGCTCATGGTAAAACGGTATCCCGCCCATATTCCCTGAGCATAACAAATACCTTATTATAAGAATTAAGATGCATATTTCATAGGTTTTTCAAGGCGAAAGTATATTAATTAGGTGAAATAAGATATAAGTATTCATGAACCATATCCAGTCAGAATCCAGTCATAATAGTAGTTTTTCAGCAGTGGAAATCGAATGTTATAGCAAATAGATTAAGAGTCAAGTAGCTCCTTACAGCCATAGTAATTTCATAAAAAACCATTTCCGCACAATACGTATAGTCGATATGAACTGCAAGAAAATCACTTCACAAACTTACATGTTGTATGTTTGTGAATTTCTTCAAGTCTTCTCCCTATATTATTGAGGTCATTCACACAAAAAACTGATCAAAATTTCATGTCAGCTTCTTTGCTTTTATATCTTACTTTGCATACCTGAGGAGTTCAGTTGCCGCTTTAAGACGATAATCAAAATCATCAGATTTTAAAGCAGCATACATTATTTCTAATGCTTCTTCGATAGTACTTTCTTCAACTTTTCCAGATGAAACTTTTTTCAGTGAAAAGTCAGTATTTAATACTTCTAGTTCAGCTGCTTCGACGGGGTATTTAAACTTTGTTACCGCACTTCGGTTACGAAGTAGTTCTTGGATTTTAGGATTAAGATCTTCTTTTTCTGCAACTTGCAATAATTCAAAGTCACGCTGGTGAGCCATTCCTTCCTTATTATCATACTTTTCCACATATCTGTATGGACCAACTTTTACAATATATACTGTATCCTGATGTCCGTTGAAAAGGACAATATCTCCTTCATGCATCGTGTGAGCAAATGACCACACATTCCCTAAATCATTCCCTAAACTTCTTGAGTTATCATATGAATACTTTTTTTCTAGCCTTTTTCTCACTTCTTCTTTCGATACCGATGTAAAATCTCCAATGCCAGGCCAACCAATTGCAATAAATTCTCCCTGAATAAATTCATTTAACCTTTCTTTACCATGGGGTTTCGTCTTGATTTGAAATATATCCACCTTAATCCCTCCGTATTCGTCACGATCCGTGACGTTTATAAATAGATCATATAGCGTTCTCAACTAAATGTCAACCGTCAAAAACCGTAAGGAATCCTAACGAATCGAATGACCATGAAAAATATTATATGGAGTTCATAAATCTAGACCACACCAACAAACAAAAAAATGTTGACGTTCACAATACTTTAAATTTGTATCGCTAAAGCTAACTAATATCCAAAGTTAATTTTGACATAGTATAAACTCTCTTATTGGTTATGATTTTTTATGACATTAATAGCTCGTAAAATCAAAATTTTCTCTTTGAAAAAGAATATAATTCCATTGGAAGGAATAGAAGATTACGGACTTTTTCATCATATTATTACCATTTAACACTATTAAATTTGAGTAATCCAATTACATATGCCCACTAATTAGTACTTTTATAGTAGAATGTAAATAATATGTAATAGGAGGGAATTTAAGTAAATGATGAAAACTTTTCATATTCACGGTGATAATATAGTCGAATGCGAAAGAACTCTTGATTTAATAAAACAAGGGTTCAGTGATGGTGATGATAAGGTTAAAGTAGATGGTCCTCTGGGAACTTTTGCTTGCCCGGAATTTAGAATGAAATCTCCAGATGTTGACTTTAAATTCGTTTTCTATCCAGGCTTTAACAGATGGCATGAGGATATTTTATCTTTGGTGAAATATAGTGGTGGTATGCTTAGAGAGATTACCGATGTAATTATCACAGAGGTAGAAGGCAAAACTGAAAAGCCAGTTCTAGCAATTGAATTTTGCGGGGCACTACCAGCTGGTAATCAAGCTTGGCAGCGCAGTGGTAGAGCATATTCTTATGGGAGAGCAAAGATTCCCTTCTTATATGTAGCTGACTTAGGAGGATTTGAATTAGATAAGCACCGAAACAGAAAAGCACCAAGATTACCGAATCCCGCAGTACCCTTCAGTTATTTAAGTAATTCTATAGAAAATTCTACTCTCACTCTACCAATTTATTTAAAGAATTATGGTACTAGTAAAGAGGTAAGTGAAGCATATGACGGAGCTTTTGGTGAACATGAACTGATCTCAATTATTAGAAACACCCTAATAAATACGCCTATAGACAATGAAGTTGAAATATTAAAACAAAAAGCATTGATTGCTACTCAAAAAATAGCTGAAAAAAAGAAAAATAAAGATTCTCTCTCATCTGATGAATGGGAGAAATTACACGATTACCTAATAAATAAACATAAGGTGGTTGATTATATAAGCACGAGTAGAAAACTTGATTGGAAAAAGAAAATTAGCATTCCAACTGTTCCAAAAACATTACCTACCCTATTACGCGTTGCTTCAAAATACGCTCTCGGAATTACAGCCAAGAACCTTCCCTTTTGTTTAATACCAAAAGAAAACAGAAAGAAACTCGCTTCGGAGATCATAAATATCTATCAAGAGTTAGATGAGGATTTCAAAAGTTGGTTATCCAAAGACGAGGATTTAGTTATTTGTTGTATTACAGGCTTTAAACCAAAAGGTGATGATTCTCGACCAGATCGAGGACTCCCTCCCTTGCTAAGAATGTTAGTAGGTGAATCCGTAGATATGTTAACAGTGGTTTATGGACCTGCATACAAAAATACTTGGAAAACATTAAAAGAAGAACCTGGTGTATTAATTGAAAACAATGGACTCTGGCAATCAATATTAGGCTTAAGTGACGCAGTTTTAGTAGATTCAAGGACAGCTTCGTTCACAAGCAAAGGGTTTCTTTCAGAGCATTGGAAGGAAGAACTACCACAAATAGAAAAAGAAAGTATATACGTTACACCTAAACCGAAAAATTATTCTGAACATGACGTAGATACATTTCTCCACCTTCTTTTTTATCATCTAGGAAGTGATAATGTGTTTGAAGGTATGTGTAATCCACCTGGCGGGGACTGGAGTGGTATTTCTATTCTAAGTAAAGAAACAAATAAAGAGTTAAGATGGTTATCGCTTCCAAGGATTAGTGGAGAGAATTCAAAAAGACCAGATCATCTATTTCAAATTTCAAATGAAGAAAAGGATACACTATTAATTATAGAATCTAAAGAAACTATAGCTTCTGTTAAGAAGGAAGGAGACATTGGGGTCCGGCTTAAAAACTATGTAGAGAACCTAGTCCAACAAAATGCAAGTGTTGAAAAAAGCATTGGGACCAATGATTGGTCCCATTCTCAAGAAAGTATCGATATAGAAAATTATAATTTCACCTCTGCTGCAGCATGCAAAGTGAAAAATCTGGATTCTTTAATTGATATTTCCTCAAATACAAAATGTGACATTTTGTTTGGATTAGATTTTAAAGGTGATAAGTTGGATTTATTTATAAATTCTACTAGTATTCATGGAAAACATATAGAAGAATTTATAATCCAGATTACCGACCAAGATCCTAGAATTAATGTAATTTCACGTGAAACTACTCAATAATTTAAATATAAAGATTCTTTAACATCACTTAAAGATTTGTTTAATACTTTACCTACCGCTGAATTTCCACTTGTTTGCATTAACTGACGTTTGTACAATTCCTCTGGAACAGGGTAGGTAAGGTTTTCATCTCCTCTAGACCCATCAAATGAAAGAGCCCACTTAACCCCTTTAACATTCAAGTCTTCTAAAACTGTAAATAGTTTTTCTTTATCTAAGTTATTTATATACCTATTTTTACTTCCTGCGTAAGGAGGGTCTAAGTAAACAAAATCTCCTTTCACAGCTGTGGAAATAGTATCCTTATAATCACCACAGACAAAGTCGACTCCTTGAATTTTTTCATGCCAAGAGGTAACAATTTTTTCAAAGTTAGCCGGTGTCATACCTTTTCTAGATAAGTGAAAAGAGTTGTTAAACTTCCCATCCTTATTGAATCTTACAATTCCATTTACGCATGTTCTCATTAAAAAGGACAAGTCTAATCCATTAGGGTTATTATTAAATCTATCTCTTACTTCATAATAATATTCTGGTAAGTTTTCTTGAAGCATATTCCATTGCCGAGTGTAATCCTCTAAAACTAAATCCACATCATTTTGAACTAATTTCCAAAAATCTATCAGGGGCTGATACATATCTCCTCCGACCGAACCGTTTTTAGCAGCTAAATAAAGCAAAGACCCACCGCCTAAAAATGGTTCATAATACCTGTTGTACGAAGGGAAGTGTTTGTAAATTTCATTTGCCTGTCCTCTTTTGCTCCCAGTCCATTTCATTAAAGAAGGTATTTTTATACTTGGTGCTATACTTACCTTTGTCATTAAACTCATCCCTTATATATTAAATAAATCCATATTACCCGAAAGTCTTTCATTACTAAGGTTTACATAATTTTCATCTGTTTCAAAACCAATAAAATGCAACCCGCAGTTTTGGGATGCCACACATTCTGTACCCGAACCGCTAAATGGGGAAAGACAAATGTCTCCCTCTTTAGCCGATAACCTAATCATTCTTTCTATTAACCTAATTGGCTTTTGTGTGGGATGTTTACCAAATTTCAACTCTTCTTTTTTCTTATTATTAGGTATATCCCAAACGGTTCTCATCTGTTTACCTTGTTTTTTTAAATTATCTTCAGGGAACTCAGATTCCTTTGAGTAGTCATAGTTAAAATAATATTCTCTTCCTTTTTCGTTTCCAGTGTGAGCCCAAATAATAGTTTCATGACTAGCAGTTAGTCTTCTTCCAGAAAGGTTAGGAAAGCTATTTCTTTTATACCAAATAACCTCATTTACTATCTCTGTTTCCAACATTTGAAGCGCAAAATTAATAATCCCTATATTATGATACGTACCATGAATCCATATTGATCCTGTTGGTTTAACTACTCTCTTAAGTTCAGCTATCCACTGAATAGTAAAGTTTAGATACTCAGATAAAGGCATGTCATCCCATTCGGCCATCACTTTGTTCCAATTACCACCGAATCCAGGTAACTTAGTTGAATTATCCCAGCTCCAATTTCCACCCTTACTAAGGTTGTATGGAGGATCAGCAATAGCTAAGTCAATGCTGTTATCCGGCATCCCTTTCATGCCTTCAATACAATCCTTATTATAAATCTTATCTAATTGGTATCCACCGACTTCATCCTTGTAAGTATTACTCATGAGTATCTCTCTCTTCTTCCTTTATTTTATCAACGATAATGTCATATAACCACTCTTGCATAGTAGTTCCTTTTTCAGCTACGAGTACTCTAATTCTTTTATGCTCTTCTTCTGATAAACGAACATGTACCATTTTCTTTTTCTTAGATTCAGGCTCCATGTGGATCCTCCTTAACCTTGTGTTACAATGAAAAACGCTTTTTGTTACTATGTTATATTGTTATAAATATAACATAGTAACACCTAAAAAATCAAACTATATAACCCTTCTTAGTTCTATTTATGGTGTAGGTATATAATCAACGACCTCAAACAAGGTTATTGGATAGTCGTTTACAAATCAAGAGCATTTAAATATTGCCCCTAGATATCCTTTTCTATATTTTCGGTATTATGGTTAATATTAATGTTTCCCTCATATTTTTGTTGAAGTTCCTTATTCCAGTCTTTTTCCTTCGAAAAATAAACTCTTGAAAAATTTCTTGGCAATAAATTTTGATATTTGTTCGCAAATTTTCTCCCAGCCATATCATTATCCGTACAGAAAATTATTTTATTAAAAGAATGGCCATCCTTCACCATTCTTTTAATCTCATCAATCATGGTCTGTCGCTTAAGCCCAGACATGGAAACTAGTCGAGTATTCCGCAGCTTTTCTTTCTTAATACTCCAATATGAAAGTGCATCAATTGGGCTCTCAAAAAGATAAATAGAATTTGGCTTACCAATATCTACAGCAAACCCACCCGATCCATAGCTGTTCCTATCAATGCCTTTAAACATACGACCATCTTTCATTGGAGAAGTTCCTTGCCGATCAGCTCCTACAATTTTTCCTTGCTGACTCCACTTAAACACCACATTCCCGAGCTTGTCTTGAGCTATTAAGTCTTTACTGTCTAACCACTCTACAATCTTAGGATGAATCTTCCGTTCATTCGTAAGGTAATCTCTAGCCTTGGTCCTATCGTTCACTTCATAGTGAGCAGGATATTGATAAGGCTCCTTAGACTTTTGCTCTTGGGAATTGTCTTTCACTTTATAACCTTGTGCATTTAGATCCAGAACAACTTCCGGAAAGCTCATTCCATAAAACATTTTGGCAAAGTTAATGACTCCAGCTCCTTTTTCATCCCTGGAGTTCCAAGCATACATTTGGTCTTTAATCACTAAGCTGTCATGCACTTGATGTCGGTAATATCTTCCCTCTTTCTTCAATGGCTCCCCTTTACGCTCAAGATAGTCTATGAGATCTACATTACGAGCAACCTCCACTTGGTCCGCGCTTACATGTTTGGCCATGCAGCACTTCCTCCTCTCTAAAATTAGATATAAAAAAAGACAGGGAGATAACTCCCTGTCTAGCGTTCAATCTCTACTTTTTCTTTTTGCTTTTCATTTTGCTGAGAAGCCTCTTTATTCCCTCCATTTTTCATTTCTGAAGTGGTGCTTTCTTTTTCTTTCTCTTCATTGAATTCTCGGTCCAGCTTGTTTTCGATTTGAGATAGTCGCTGCTCTCCACGATCCGTTAAAGGCAGCTCTTTTAATTCTTGAAGAGATTCCTTTTTTATTTGATAGACCTCTTCTTTACTGTGGGTCTCTTGAAAAGAACGCATCTGTTTTAAGCGTTCTTGCCGGTCATTGTTTTCTTCTTTATCCAATTCTTTTCCGACGGTTGGTTCAATAAAGTTCATGAGCTCTTTTTTATAAGCATCTTTGAAGTCTTGATGTGAATATTCTTCTTCTGCCTTTTCTTCCTTAACAAAAGGCCCGCTATCCTTCTCCCCCTTGCTCACTTGGCTTCGGTACATCTCTCGAAGCTTTTCTGAAGGTAATATCTCTCTTTCTTGTTTCTCCTCTTCCATTTCATGTTTTGGTTCTTTAACACTCATATCTTTCTCCCCTTCCTTTTCTTGGCCCATAGATTTCTCAATAGTCGTAATAAATTCTTTAGCTGTTGACTGAACTTCTTGTAACAAGTTTTCGTGTTCTTTAAATTCATGATCTTTGGTCCAGTGATGCAAATAGTCTAATGAGTAGTCACTAGTATCAATATTGAAATAAGAGGCAACGGTATAAGCTGTCATTTCCGCCTGAAATTCTTTCTCCGGCTTGGTATAGTCATTCATGTTTTCCTTAGTATGAAGCTTGGCATGAGTCAGTTCATGTAAAAGAGTCTTTGTATCTTGTCGTTCAGAGTTACGCGGATTCAGAGCGACTTCTCCTCTTCCTGTGTAACTTACACCTTTAGCTGCCCCTAACTCTTCATAAGGCTCTACAATTTGAATGTTATTGTTATCAGCTATAGCCTCCATCCCTTGTCGAAGCTGAGTGTAATTTTGAACCTCCCCATCGATCCATTTGTTTGGAAAGATTTGAGGCAGATCTTTTTGAGTGGCTGTTGTCTGCGAGACATCGAACACACTTCCGGTAGAATAAACAAGACGGCCATCTCGTTTGTCGAGTTGACCGTCTTTAACTTGTTGCTTTTCTGTTTTCGTCGCATATTTCAAAGGCTTCCATTCGCCCTCTTCACCTTGGAACTGCTGGCCTAAACGATTGGGCACGAGAACCTTTAGACTTTTCTCTCCTTTGTTCACTGAAAAACCTTTGTCTTTCCAGAAGGCGTAGGAACCTACAGCTTCAGCTCCTGGAAACTGTGAATCAATGAGTGCGGTATTCCGCGGAGAATATCGGTGAAACTTTCCCATAAAGTCTAGATATTCTTTCATTTGTTCAGGTGAATGAAAGTGATTCGAAATACTTTCTTCCATTCCCTCTGTCAGTCGATTGATCTCCTCTTTAACCTTTTCCGGTGATTTCTGTTTATAGGATCGCTTAGTCTTCGCCATGATCCCCAGCTCCCACACTCATGTTCATGAGTTCTTCCATTTCTTCCTCATCGTAATTGGGTTCTGTATTTAATATTAGTTCCTTTGTTTTCTTATGAAAGGGAATGAGTAGGTTCTCTTGATTCACTAAATGCTGCTCAAGATCATCCATTTCCTCATCACTTAACGTTAAGGTATATTCCTCCTGTCCTACGTCCATCACAAGCTCATTATTTTCATCTAAACGCTTAAACACGCCTACTTCATAATTGCTATTAAACAAAAGCATTCCTTTCACTCCTTTGTTGGATAATTACTCATTCATACCATTAGCTTGATGCTGGTTGAGTCTCTCCGGCACTTATTCTCTTCTGACGCTGATGACTGATTCTTTCATCGACCGCTTCTCTCGCATCTTTCATCGCTGGACTTTCAAAGATTGGTGTCGTAACACAATTTTCTAAGTTTTGATCCATCGCAAAACCGTTCATTAATTCAAGGAGTACCTGCGTATTTTTATCGCTTCGATTGGCTGCTAACCGCAACCGTTTCATCTCTTCAGAAAACACTTCTTGGAAACGTTGAGCCATCAAACTCAGTATATATTCCTGAGAGTGGTCGGTTGTCTTCTGCGCTTCCCATTCATTAACCATACGGTCCAAAGCTTCACCAGGGTAACGAATATGATGCTGTTCCTGATATTCTTTGATTAACGCTATCGTCTCTTCGTGTAGCGTGACATTTTGACGCCTTCCCATTCATAATCCCCTACCTTTCTCTTTCGATTTCTCGTTCTAACTTCTGATGATCCAAATCATTGATAAACTGATCATATGTTTGTCCCAATGATCGTTGAATGCTTTTTAAGGAACGTTGTAATTGAATCGCTGAGGGCATGGACTTATAAGCGGCATTTGTATTGATAGTTTGTCTAGGATACTGTTGGTGATCGTACCGTTTCATTTCTTGTAAGAAAGTATTCCCCATTCGTTTATAGAGATCATCCAACTTGTTTTGTTTGTAATGTTGGTATCGCTTCTTATCCTTAGGGCCATCCCCGTAGGCCTGTTTTAATTCGTTTACTTCTTGATCCAATTTATCATGCAGCTGCTTCATATTTTTGCCATGATACTTATCTAAATACCTTGTCGTTAGTTCATCAATTTTTGGTCGAATTGGGTTCAACGTTTGATAGCCATAGTGCCACTGTCGCTTATCCTCTGGTAAGTGATTATATACTTCAAGAAACAAAGGTTTCATCTCTCTATTGCTCCATTTCATGCTGCTGTTCTCTTTCTTTGCATTCACCATATGGTCACGGATCAATGAGTTGATTTGATTCCGTTGTTGCGTTCGATCCATTAATCCATTCACGACTTCACTTTTCATCGCGTCTAGAGTTTTCGGCTTTCGCTTTCCTCGCTCACGAGTCGGGTTTGGTTCGACTGTGGCCACATGAATATGAATGTTATCGGTGTTATAGTGAATGGCCGCCGACCAAACAGCACTCTCTTGTAATCCCTCTTTTTTCATCATCGATTGCATAGATTTCCTTGTTACTTGCTTCAAAGCATCTTCATCTAAGGTGTGTGTCTTTGAATCATAAACGTCTCGGTTTTGAAGCCAATCATTATCAAATGTAATGACATCTTGCCACATGATACTGTTCTTCTTTTGAGCCTGTTCAAACAAAGATTTAATGCCCTGCTTTCCTTCCACTGATAAACGATCCGATTGCTGAGTAAACAAAGCAGATGTTTTATCTGGATCGTCCATATAGTGATTGTATAAACTAAACATGGACCGATGAGCTTCCCCTTTTCCTTTCGCTTCTTCACGGTCCACGTATTGCACATAATCTTGAAATCCTTTCTTATTCGCTGTCACGAATTTTGTTTTTAAAACCACGCCAGGCGTTACGGTTTCACTCATGATTCTTCACCTGGTTCTTCTATCCGCAAGAGATCATTCATTTCTCGAATCGCTGTATAACAATGAGCCATCGTTTGAATGTTGCGATCGACTAATTGCTGGAGTCTTTGTTCACGATTGTTTTCTTCTCGAAAGACAGCTAACTGTTGCAACTGGGCATGTAAAAACTCTTGCCGACTTAAACCTTTTTCTTCCGCAAGTTCGTCAATTCGTTGAACCGTTTTCGGATCCATATAACGAATCCTTACTTCCATTACAATCACTCCTTTTGATGAAGTCCCTAAGACTAGTGAATAAAGAGAAGAGCATAAGGGGTTTTTGTTCCCACTTGGCGTGTGAATCCCGGCAGAGCCGGGCAAAACGAGGGAACAAGAAAATCTCCAGATGTGCGATCGCTGTGCGGCTAAAGCAGGAACATCCATTCGTGTTTTCACCTTGGAGTGTGGTCCCTGCACAGGAGATGTGTGGACCCTGTGTTGACCTCTACCACAACCTACGCCCCTTTTTAGTTCGAAATCATCTCTCGTTTTTCTTCTAACATCCCAATCTTTTCAACGATGGTTTGGATGGTTAGTTCATGTTCAGCTGCCTCTTGATTGATCTGATCTTTTTCATTTTCTAGGTGATTAATTCTAGCCTCTGTATTCTTTTTCTCTTCCTCCGTTTCGTAAAGAAGCTCTGATTCTAATTCAACGATTTTTTGATCAACTTCTTTGATTCGTTCATCGATGGTTTGAATACTTGCCTTCTTCTCTTTTATTGTTTCTTTAGCCTCTTCGATCTCTTCAGATACAGCAGCAACTTCATATTCTTGCTCCGTTAAAATGTTTAATTGTTTGTCCATTTCCACTTTACGTTGATCTGTATAAATACGTGCCAGCTCTTTCTTTTCCTCACCCCCTTTCAGGGAATTTTGATCATTCTTTTCAGGAAATAGCATGGCGTTTTCTTCCTTAATAACATCGAGTGCCATGACATCAAAGGAAGGACTTACCTGGTGGATACTAATGACATATCTGCTTTCATCGTTGTACTCTACGTGCGTTGGAAGATCGCGTTTTGGATGCTCTTTTTCCTGAGCCGTAAAGCTCAAGGATACATCTAATAAAGCTGTTGATTTTTTGATGTTTATGGTGACAACCATCAGCTTTTTCGTTGGATTATAAACCCAGTCCTTAATGGTAAGTTCACCTGATCCTTGTAAGTTCAGAGGTTCATTGACAGGCGTTTGTTGAACTTTACTCTGATTTTCATCACCAAATATAAAACCAGAAAACAAGAAAAAAAGAAGCGCCATAGCCATGACGCTTAGTCCAATAAGATATTTTTTTGAGGTTCCTTCCGTGATGTGTTTCGTTTGTTTCTTCATGAATAGCCCTCCTCTTCGACGTCTTGAAAATCTGTTATTATCCAGTGCTCTTCTCTATGAGCATTTATTCTGAGGAACACAGGAGACACCTGTTTTTGTTTGCTCTGTAAAGAATAGAGCGTGTGTTTAAACTTAACTAATACGCTAGCTTGATTGTTTGTGAGATGACCTGTTTTGATGAATATTTCTACTTCATCCACCTCCGTTTTCCTGTCTCCTTTATAGGTCTCTGTAGGAAAGAAGGTTGAAGCTAAATCGTTGCTCATCACCTTGTGAGCTTCTTTTTTCCTTTCTTGATAGGTCTCTTTATCCTGTTTAAAAGCAACCTCTATAAACGTAGAAACCTGCTTCACTAAAGCGTCATATCTCGCTTGAATGTCAGCAGGTTCCTGTTGTTGTAACATCTCTTTTAATTCAGTTTTTTCTTCCATAGTCTTTTCGTTTTTCACTTTTAATTGATGCAAGCTTTCCTGTAGATCATCACTCGATGCTGTGCGTGCAGCATATATATTAACCAATGTGAGAACGATTAACAGAACGACAAACAGGCCAAAAAGAACACGTCTATTCATCAACTTCCCCCTTTCTTAAAGTCCAAGATATGGGGCAGGATTTACATCAGAACGATACTGTTTTTTGGTCCGAACTTCGAAATGTAGATGGGGACCTGTAGAGTTTCCTGTCGAACCACACTTGCCTACTTTTGTTCCTTTTTGAATCATCTCCCCGTTTTGTACACTTATCGTGTACAAATGAGCATAGTGACTATAAAGTCCCTCTTCATGTTTCACAAGTACGTTATTTCCATAACCAGAGTTTTTTCTTACCACATCAACCACTTGACCGTTATCTACGCTTTGAATAGGCGTTACGGCGTTCGTACAAGCAAAATCAATACCTCTATGCATGTCCGGTGTTCCATCAAAAGGATCTGAGCGCATGCCGTAATCAGATGTTTGTGTGAGTGCTCCTTCAACGGGCATAACCCAATCTCCCGTTGGTTGTAAATCTGCTTCAATAACTCCTCCTTTAAGGTAACTTAAAACGGCCTCAACATAACCTATATCCCCATAACAAGCTCCTGTTTCTGCCGACTCAGGTCTAATGCAGGAATACATGCCTGTATGCTTCAATTCCTGGTACTTCATTATTGAAAATTCGATCGCTAACTCTTTGCTGTATTCTCCATTATTGTGTTCGTTTGCGTAATCAATGAACCCTCCACCGAAGTTATAAGCTTGGAGTGTTAGCTTAATATCTCCCCCTGCTTTCTCCAGCATTTCAGAGAAGTATCGGATTCCGACATTAATACTTCTTTCAGGGTCCTCTATCGTGTTTGGAGGTAGACCGAGAGACTCACTTGCTTGCATCACATCATCCAAACGTCCACCAGATTCCTGCATCGTTTTGGCCAAGAGAAGCTCCACATACTTGGACACCCCATACTTTTCGGCATATTCTTCAAACAGAGGGCGGTACTCTTCTAGTGCAGCTGAAACTTGCGCAGTTCCATTTACCACATCAACGGACCTCACATCCTCACTGGAGGAAGACTTTTGATAACCGATCAGCCCTGTAATGACAGAAGCATATAAGAGCATTTGTAGAAGGAAAAGAGCTACCAGAACACCAATTAACCATAGCCATACTTTCCGAGGGACTAACCCCAGGAGAAGGGACCAAGGCATCCTTATGCACCTCCTCCAAACAAGGCTAATTCTTCGTCCGATACCTCCACCTTGAAACGAATGTTTTCAACCGCACGGATGCTTAACATCGTCTCCCCAGTTTGTAGGTAAGGGATATCTTTTAATTCACTTTGGCTTAATTGTCCCATGAATATTTGCTGCATCATCTCTAAGTTGTTACTATCCTGCTGCATAATAATTTTGTATTGGGTCAGTTCAAAAAGCTTCTTTATTTCCTCTACCATACTCTGATCCGAACCCTCAGGAACAAAATCACGAATGGTGTGACTGGCATAGAGAAGAGCACCAAAATACTTCCTGGCCTCTCGGCTAAACTTTGTAAGAAAATCAAGAGCACTCTCACTTTTCTTCTTTGTATTAATGATGTGGTGAGCTTCATCCATCAAAATGAGATATCGTACAGCGTCTTCAAAAGCTAATTCTCCCCGATTATAAGCATCAAACTGAGGTGAGCCGTTCGTTAGCATGGAGTCCCATAAGAGGTTGAGTACATTAAACAATTGCGCTTGGAAAACCTCTGCCCTCATTTGCGATAGGCCCCTCAGGGTAAAAGTAACGACCTGTTGCTCATCAAAGTGTTCGATGGTTGATACTCCATTGAAGAGATGCGCGTAAGTCTCTACAAGGTTACGAATGTTTAATTCGATGCTTTCCAGGCGTCGTTTCCTTTCCTGACTCAACTTCTCCTTTTGCTTCCCTTCCTTGGAATTTTCATAGAGTTGTTCTTCGATAAAGGCAAGAAAATCGGTGAATATAGGGTACTCATGGACAGAAAGTTTGGTTATATTTGAGTTTGAATCATCGTTCCATAAGCCAAGCTTTTCATAGAGCTTTCTTAATAGATTTTCATATTCTTTCAATTCACTATCATTCGCTTCAGGTGCTAAGAATTTATAGAATGTCGTCAATTTGGATAAATGCTGAGTAAAGGACGTATATTCGTCCTCTGCCGTTCGATACACCTGCAAAGGGTTGATGACCCCATCTGAACCATCGAGAGCAATCTGCTTCCCACCTAAAGCTTCCGTTAACTCCACAAATTCTCCTGTGACATCAAACGTCCGGACCTTATATCCTTTAATAGCATTATCCAGCATAATTTTCTTAAGTGTCGTAGACTTTCCTGCCCCCATCGCTCCGACCATGACTCCGTTATAACTCTTACGCTGCTGATCTCTATGAAAAAGATCAAAGACGACGTTTCCTCCGGTGAGTGTCGTGCCATAGAATGTACCGTAAGGATCGTTTAAGCTAGTAAAATGAAAAGGAAAGCCACCTGCCAACCCTAGTGCGGGTATCGGATGACCTTCCCTCTTGTTTCGATAAGTGGATTGTTCTGTATAATTCGTGAGGATTGATTTCCACTCAAATTCCTGTTCGTTTAAGAAGATGGACCCTCGAAAATTCTCGTCCTGTAACGTCGATAAGACGACTTTCACTTTGTCTTCCAGCTCTTCTTTTGTTTGTGCACTTACATAATGCCTAAGATGAACACGCTTTATGATTTCTCCTTCTTCAGAGACCTGATTATATAGCTGCCGCAAATCATCGTAGTTATTTTGCGCTTCAATAATGCCTGCATTATCTTTTTCATTAATCATTCTGGAACTCTGTTCAGCCATCCCTTTGTTTAATCCATCTCGGACTTTGTAACGATCGTCAGAGACAATATCCATCGTAGTAATGACATTCTCCATATTGAAAATAGGCTCTAACCAAAAGTCTGAAACATTTTTAGGGAAGGAATAGACATGGACACAAACTTCATAACCGTCTCCTTTCCGGGTAAAGGTTTCGTGAAATTTAATTCCTCCTTGCGGTTGGATATGGGCCAGTAAGAAAGGGTTATATCCTTTTTCTTGTGTTTCTTCGGCATCACTTTTCTTTTTTAGAAATGAAAACATTCCTTAACCCCTCTTTTCTAATTTAGAATTTTGATTGTATAGCTTATAGAGCAAATCAATCTTCTTTTCATCGGTTAACTCAATGACCGGAGCGACTCGTCCAAGATAACGCCGACAATTGTTTCTATACTCAGCAAGCTGCTTAAGGCTAGTCGCGTAAATATATAAATAAAATTCTCTATTCGTCCGGTAGGTCTCTAAAAAATGCAGCTCCTCTCTTTTTCTAATTAAAAAGCGCTCATAGAGAGGCGCTTTGTTTTGAGCAATCTTGTAATTAATCGCATCCAGTTGTTTTTTCATATTAACCGGAAAATTCATAGATACGATCTTGATATCCGGCGCGTATGATTGAAAGAACTTAGCCATCTTCATGATGTCGTACTCCGTTTCCTGGGTAGATGGAGAATAAATATCTTTACTCTGAAGTTGCATCACGTCCATATAGCCCGTCTCTCCTTTTAATTGAAAGGATCCTTCTTCGGTCATGTCCTGAATGGGAAGAATCTCAGCTATGGATGGAATGGCCATCTCTCTCTTTTTCTTTTTAGCGTTCGACCTTTGCAGCTTCTTGTTTTTCTCAGTAGTTTTTCGTTCATCAAAAAGAGCCATTTTTTCGGAACTGTCTTCTTTAAAGAAAGGGTGGCCTTTCTTATTCTTCTTCATTTAAAGTCCTCCCTCACTTTTCTTTCCTGCTACTTCATGAATCAGGTCAAAAAATACGCCGACCGTCTCATGCTCCCATCCAGACAACCAACGAATCTTCCGTGCTTCTATTTTTGTTAAGTCTCGCACAAGCTGTTCTTCAAGAAGTGCCTTAAACTTTTGAAACGCATATTCTTCATCATTTAACTCTTCAAATTTGATCACCATCCCTACCATCCTCCCTTTCTTTTTTATCAATGGCACAATAAGCAATTCGGTCCCTTGTGACAGCTAAGAATAAGGCTTTGACCATACGAAGTTTAGGGTTCGTTTTGGGTCGGATCAACCAAGCAACCATCAATAGTATCCAAAAAATCGCATAGTACCAAACGAATGAAGAATGAACGACATATCGGAATGTAAAGCCTATGCCGCCTAAGATGAGTACCACAAGTAAGTCTGTAAGATAAAATAGACGGTTGATCTTCAACTCACTTCCAATTTCGGATGGTATCTTGTATTGCAATAAAAACCCTCCTTCATAAAAAAACGCGAACCAAGTTAAGACTCAGGCCCGCGTTTCTTAATTTTATTTATCCAGTTCTCCGTAGTGTTTCGAGATAAGTTATACGTCCGTTTTGCACTTTGAACCTTAGGATTATTAGTAAATCGCTCACCCAACCGATCTTTCATATATCCTCCTACAGTTCGCTGCTCTGTTCTATATTGATTAGGCATAGGAATATCATCTGTACTTTTTGGAGATTTTACGTCTGGTGTTTCTAATTCGGCGCTTGCAGCTATTTGGTTTGTCTCTTCCTTAGGTTCATTATTGTTTGCATCTAAACGTGCGCTTCCTTTTTCACTACTACCTATATCTTTCTCTTGTTTTTTATCTTTCTTAGGTTGAGTATATATAGGTTGCTCATTGCTTTGGTTCGATGACGGTACGTCCAATCCTCCTGGGGAATCTTCTTTTGTAGTGTTCATAGAGGGCCCTTTCTGAGAAGAAGGATGGGACTGACCCTGAGTTTCATAGCTGGATGAACGATTTCCTGCCTCCGGACTTCTAACTTCTTTTCCTCCCAACGAACCTTTTTGCCCTTCCTGATTGAATGTCATTGGACTTGGCTCTTGTTTTCTTCTATTTCCTTGACTTCTATTTCCTTCAGTTGATGATGAATCACTTTTTCCATTTGTCTTAGATTTCCTCTCATCTTTGCGTCCATAGATACCAGCGACCGCACCAGCTGTCCCGGCACCTGTATTCATCAAGGCTGATACACCACCACTTGTAATAGCTCCTGCAGCTTTCTTCACGGGAGGTCCGAGTGTTTTAGAAGCTAGGTAACCACCCATCGCCACATGCCAGGCATTTTTCAATCCAGCATCAATTCCAAAGAGTTTTTGCACGATATTAGGACCATCAATGACAGCCAAACTTCCTGCAATTAAAGCAATCAGATACCCTAGTCCTTCAAGATTATTATTTATAAAAGTTGTGTAATACATATACACACGTAGACTTAAGAAAATCATGATAAGCGAAGCAAAAATGCTTCCAATATTCTTAATGATCGCTTTCAATCGCTGGCCCGTCGAAATATCCGCATAGGCCATGATTAAGGCCACGATATGATTAAAGCCAAGCTCAAAACAGAGCTTGGCTACTTTAATCGATATTAATATCATGGTAAAAGCCATAACGGAAAGAGTTACGATGGCAGTAAACCAATCCACATGCCACCTGTAATAATTTTCTGGAAGGAAATCAAACAGACCACTTTTTCCTAACTCAACAAGCCCTTCTTCGCCATTTGATTCCAACCCTACTTTGTTCATTACAAGCTTTTGTCCTTTATTTGATAGGCTATCGCCATTAGATTTTTCAAAACTATCGTCAATCGTTTCATTAATGGATATTTTATCAATTGAGTCTGGGCTTATATGATGTTGTTCTTCTACATCTGGATCTGTCCAGTCTGTTTCTTCATAAATGACTATGTCTGTAATATGGTCTCCCATTACTCGATCGGAGGTGGTAAAAGAATCTGTTTGTACTTTCGCTACGTCCATCGCATCTCCAGTAAAGTCATTCACTTTCCCGATTCCAAAAGACAACAGAGTAATCGTCATGATCGATATAAATAGGTTCATTGGAATGTCAGATCGATTCTTTTCTTTATTAAATATTAATCGAAAGCCGATCATTCCCAATGAGATGGCCAACATAATGTAGAGAGCAGGCTGGATGGTTTCGAGAAAGTTAGTCACGGGATCGCTCGAAAAGAAATCCGTTAAGGTTAAGACCTGATCAACCATTCCTTCCAGACCATCAACAATCATTTTCAAGAATAATATCGTTCCCCACCCTACGATCCTTAACCCAGATGTAAAGATATTATTCGTTGATAAGACTTCGGAAAACCTTAACAATATCTCTAACAGTTCTTCATCGGACACTCCATCACCACCTTTATTATTTTTCCCTTTTTCATCCCTGCTCTACTGGTGTTTCCTGTTCTTCAATTAACTTATCTATTTGTTTGCGAATGTGACTATACACTTGTCGGTTAATTTCTTGGTGATCGCCTAAAAGCTTTAAGTTATAAAGAAAAGCTTCCATAGGTTCATCATTCATTTCCTCCTCACTGTGTTCTAAATGAGGAGCAATTTGTTGGTGGATCAGGGAGAATGTGCTTTTATCAAAGAACTCACCGACTTTTTCCTTCCTCCACCATTCCATAGGTTGTTCTGAATCACTGAATGGTCCATTTTGTGAGTGATTTTCCATATCCTCTACCGCCTCGTCTGTCTGTGCTTTATTAGAATAGCCAGTTTGAAAATCAATAACTAAGTCTGCTGGATGAACATAGCGGTGTGGGGTAGAAATCTCTTCTTCCGTAATTGATCTACCTGGACGGAATTCTGAACTAAGATACGTGTGAGCATATTTCATACTGTATTTTCCTGTATTATAAATAGGAAAGGCACGAATCTTTCTTCCTTTCTTATTACGACGTAATAGCACACGTCGCACTACCGTATCTCCTTCCTCCAATTCCTGCAGTTCATTGGCCGTTAGAAGGTCTCTTCCTTCCGTACTTTCCGTTTTCGACTTATCCAGGGAAAAGGTAGATCCAGACCGTGTTTGAGTATTTAACGTTTGCTTTCCTAACTTGGAAGAAAAATAGGAAGCAGAATCATAGTCAGCACTCAATATATAAATTTCATTTCCACAGTTACCACGAATGGTGGCTTGCCCATCTTCTCCATACAGATCTTTTAATTGAGCATAGGATTGAACAACTAAGTGAAAACGAATGTTTCTTCCCAAACATACTGTGATTTTATTTTCCATATCTGCTATCGCAGGCATATTTCCGAACTCATCTAACATAAAGACCACTTCTCGTAAGCATTTTTGTCCTTTGGCAATGGCTGCATTTTTTGATAACACATAATACAATTGGCTAACGAAAATAGACGGTATAGCATGAGTAGACGTATCATAATCGGGTGTAACCATAAACACAGCAATAGGCTTATTGGAGTTAATAATTTTTTTTACTTCCATAGTGCTACTAGCAGAAATATAAGAGAAGGAAACCTTGCCCGTTTCCTTCTCTACTTTGTCAATCCGAATCGTCGAGCTATCCTTTTGAACTTCTTTAACTTTTGAAGATCCAGGAGCCAAGTCTTGAGAAATAACTAAATAATCTCCGACCTCTAATGAGGTTTTAAAGTTAATGGTCCATGTCCCACTCTCTCCTGATTGATTGATTTCAGTGGTTCCATCCGGGAATGAAACCATTACTTTGGAAAAAGGGCGACCTCGCCCCTTAATACTTTGACCGAAGCCCACTCTTTTTAAATCTAAAGAGTTTTTTGCTGTCATTTTAGCTGTTTCACTCATTGTGAATTTCGTCAATCCATTCATCGCTGTCGTAAAAATGCTTGATCGAGTATTTCCTTTGGAAAAATTACTCGTTGCATATTGACCTTTCGCTACATGGGATTGGGGTAGTTCTTGGAAGAATTGATCCAATGCATTGTATTCTTGGCCATCTTCATCCATTTCATTTCTAGTCCCTAACTCTGAGAGCATGTTGGCGACCGTGTACATCGTAATTTTCTCTTCCATCCCTTCGGTTATGCTTTTCTCTGTAACCGCAAGGATCATAGCATTCACAAGTGATTTAGCTGAATCATCCCACATAGGTTCTTTAGCATTCGGATTGTGGTAAAGCATATGAGTAATGGTTTCGCAAAGAGTTTGAGCTGTAGAATAATCCCCATCCTTATAAGATTGTTTTACCAACTCTAGCAAATTGAAGCTCATGCTTTGCATGGGATTCATTAAGTTTAAGACCTCAACCTCATAACCTCTTCTCTCCAGCGTCTCCCGGCTAGAAGCAAATAACTCGCCTTTAGGGTCATTGATGACTAAAGAGGGCTGATATTCAGCACGAGAGTAGGCATCTATGGTTGGAATAACATAGGTTTGGCCCTTACCACTCCTTGTCGTACCTATAATTAGATTATTGACAGGTGACGGATCAATAAAAGCTTTGTCCCCTTTTCTAGATAACACAGGGCCTCCTTTACCTTTAAATGGTTGTTTTCGATCAGGAATGGCCCTGTACTGTTGTTGAATTTCTTTTCTCGTTGCAAATCTCTGGGAACCTTTTTCGTCCGTGCCTACGGGTTTAAAGTTACTTCTAAGTTTGTAAATCATGTGGGCTATACCGACTAAGCCGATTAAGGCCGCTATTCCATAGTAGAGAGGTTGTTCTTGCATATGAAAATCTGTCAAAAATGAAGCTTTAATTTCTATTGGTTTACTGAATTCTGGGAAAGTCTTTAAGGTTGACCACATGGCATATCCCAAATTCCATACGAAAGTACTGACCAGCATCGTGGATATAAAAAAACAGATGCTTAGGAGAATAAGCACCTGTTTTTTAGCAATGACTGATTTCAAATGAATCACCCTCTTATATATTGTTCTTTTGGCCCTCCAGCTCATCTTGTTGTTCCTTAAGCGAATCGATTTTAGATTGATTTTGATCTTCCGACTTTTTCTCTGTTTCTATTTGGCTGTTTATCTTCGTCAACTGTTCCTCAATTTCTTGATACTCATTAATCTTTTTATTCAGTTCATCATTTTTCGCTTCACTGGCCATCTTTTTTGCATCTTCCAATTGACCAAGCCTCAAATAAGCGATCCCCTTTTGTTTATACAGCTCAGGAGACATCGCCATATCTTGAATATCCACCGCCTGTTTGTATTCCCCATTATGAAAAGCTATTTTAAATTCACCCAAAGGACTTGGATAAGCTTCTTGAAAGGAAATCAATTCTTCCAGACCATGAACTTTCATGACTTGCTCAGCCAGTGAAGAAGAGTTTTTCTTGCCCACATATTGCAAAGCTTGATCATACTTTTTAAGTTCCACCAGAAAATGAAGCAATGTTTTGCGCTCCGATTCCGTTAAGGTTTCCATTCCTTGTAACTGATCAACAGCTTTTTTCTGCTGACCTGTCCAATAACCTTCATAAGCCGTTTTTACATTCTCCGTTTTTTCCAGCTCTTGTGTTGTGGCTCTTAGATCTTTGCCTTGATTGCTTAGAAGTATAAAAAGAGTGATGGATGTAACTATGGCTACCACTAATGTGGTACTGATCATACTCACAAAAAATTTGCCACGCTTACCAAGTTGCTTCCAACTCGATTTTTGTTCTTCCTTTTCTTTCAATACTCCTGTCATATCAATTTGATAAGATGCTGGTGTATTAGAAGTTAATTGTTGAAGAAAGACATCCCTTTTTGTTTCTTCATTTTTATTTTGCATGGGTAACTCTAAAAGCTTTTGACAAACATGGTCATAAATATTTGATGTTCCTTCTGCTCCCATTTCATATGAGCCGTTGTACAGCTTGTCTCCTTCTTCATTAAATATCATGAAATCTAGCAGAATTGGCTTGGCATTTTTCTTCTTTAATTTAGCATCCAATTTTGCTGTTAGAACGACAATTTCCTGGAAGGAATAAGGGTGAAAGCTCGAAATTTCACCATCCATTTTTGATGTGAATAATACCCTCATGAACCTACACTCCTTTAAAAGATCACCTGACTGTCAATGTATTCAGCGATAGCTGTAGCTCCCATTAGAACGACAAGTCCAACGGCACCACCAATGAACCACACGATAGAGCTTTGGCGACCTCTAACTCCACCCCATATAAGATGGTAGGCTCCTATACCAAAAGCAATGGCAGCCGAGATAATACCCAAAAGCTGCATGGCGGTTAAAATTGATGCCCCAGTAGATTGTAAATTACTAATGGCAGCAAGCATGGAATGATCTGCAAAGTACTTCATTAATATCTCCCCTTATTAAATATTTTTGTTGTTGTTTTCTTCATCCACCCCTTTGTAATGGAGCAATGACTTCATAACGACATCTTGGTTTTGTTGAATGTAGTCTTGGTGCTTATCATGAAGCCACTCATTGTAAGAAATGTCTTGGATGGTTAGCAGTGTTTGAACTAAGTCTTTTGATTGCTTAAGTTCACGATTAGTAACGCCCATTCACCTTCACCCCCTTTCAAGGTTTTTTATCCATAAAAAAAAGAAGCGATCTATTAAGGATCACTTCCATTAGGATGATGTTTCGTTGATGAATTTTTGTATGGCTTTATCCCTATCTTCAAGGGTTTTGTATTTCTGTGTTTTTAAGGAGATACGATCCTGTAATTTTCCATCCTGATAATAACTTAGAGATTGGAACAGTTCACTACCTTCCAAACCTATATCATTCAGATCCATATCCCCATCAAGAATCTTTTGATTCTGAGCATTAATTTCTTTCACATTAATTTCTTCAATATTTTCTTCCACTACCTTGATATATTCATCTCTTTTTTCTTCCTCAGACGCATCAGTTACTAAAATATAAACATTGTCACTGTCTTGCAGAGTTTCTTTCATGTCACCTGGTGATAATGACTTGACTTGACCTGTGGCTCCTTGAAATCCGCAACCAACTAGGATTAAAACTATAACAAATCCAGCCAAACCACCGACCCAACGCTTTGCCATCAGATCAATCTCCTCTCAAGTGATTTGTATAACGATTCTAACACCTACTAAAATATAAATCCACATTATGGAAGATAGATCTTTATTATTGATGATTGTTTATGGCGAGATACAATCAACCCTATGTAGAATGATTATTTTTCTACAATGCACATCGTTTCTAGCCTATACGAAGAACTTTATGTATCTAGGATAAACTACATAAAGCTTCATCAGTTTATACCTCACTTTATATAAGTAATCCATAATAGATACAACGCTTACCCGGTCACAAGATGCGTTTCACGTAACACGCACCAAACGGTCATCGACTGTTAGGAAAGTTTTATGACCTTTCAATTTCCTAACATAGATATATAGTTTTCAATGTTCAATGTGTGCTATTTAAGCACGTGTTAAAATCGTTATATTTACTTGATAGGTTTCAGCTCACTCATAGGATTTTTGCGTTTAGCAATGGTTCTGAATTGATCATCTTTTACGGTTCGAATTCGATAATAGATACTGGCCAGCTTTTCAGTAGTACCATGACGATCAACCGCCCAAATACCAAGCACATCATATCTTTTTCCTTCAAAGGTTTTTACATTGTCAGCTTGTGAAGCAATGTCATAATAAGCAAAGTGCTTTTTATTTGATTTCACCTTTTCTTACCTCCCAATTATGGTTCTCCCGCCACACTAAGATTCGATTGTTCTAATAAAACGTCAATAGCTGAGCGTTTCCCTTCCCGAATAGAAGCTATATCTTCTTCAGAAATGTTATATCGATCATCAATAGAATCAAGAATGTTCTCTCTCGATCTTTTTAGCTTTATCGATAACTCAATGGTTCGAGCTGTATCTTCGATGCTAGGTTTTTTATTTATATGATGCTTTTCTTGTTCTTCACGATTTTTAAACCATTCCGGTAATACCTCCTGACTTTGTGATTGTTTGGAATACGGAGCTTTATTAGCCTGCTTGTTCTTATATTCAATTTCTTCAGCATCCGCCTGTTCTACTGTTCGTATCCCTTTATTTATCCAGGATTGAAGGATGCTCTTAACGTAGCCCCATGTCGGTTTATTTCGGTCCAAGGAACGCTTCATAGCCTCCACAATTAATGGATCCCCAAGATCTTCAACCCATTTCACTATTTCTTCTGAGATTTGAGGACGTATAATCCCAAAGTTGTTTTGGTAAAATTGAATGCTGTCACAATCCAATCGTTCAGAAGTTGTTGTAGTAATGAATTCTTTTACATTCTTAACTTCTTTAAGTTCTCTGCCATTCTTGTATGTGTCTTTCTGCTGTCTCTCTGGTGACGAGGAGTTGTCGTCTTGCTGTTTTTCTGCTGTTGATTTGTTGTCGTATTCTTCATCGTTAGATTGATAAATCCCCCAGTTTTCAACGGTTATTACACTATATTTGTTGGTGGTATTTATACTAATGACACTGTCATCCTGAAGTATTTTTATATAGTCACGAACGGTGGATTCATTCATACTTAATTCAGAAGCAGCTTTTTTACGGCCAAATATAAATTGTCCAGGTTTAAGAGTAACCTTTTGCCTCCCTACTCTCGATTCTGTACTTTTATGGCTTGCCTTCGTCAGACAATAAATGAACACTTTTAACAACTTCTCATTTTCGAAAATTTCACTATGAAGAATTTTACGATGCAGCTTTAACCACCCCTGCACAACCTCACCTCCTAATTTAATAATCTCTTAGAATATAGAGTTTGGTGATGATCCTTCCAAAGCTTTAGCCAATTGATTTCATATCTTTCACAAACAGTAGCTAAATACAGGGTAGAGAAATGAATAACACCAGTCATAATTTCAGCTGATTTCCGTATGTCATGAATCTTAATAGAGTGCTTATCGTGTAATTTTGCAGTTAAATTTACATTAGCTAATACATTAATAGCCTTCTGTAGTTCTTCCTCTAATAGAAGTTGTAAGAGAAAATTATCCTCTTCTACTTCCGATCCCTCTAAGCGAGAGATCCCCCACCCAACATATTCATTAACAGCTTCAAGTGCTAACCAAGGATTGTTATACTTCTCAATAAAATATTTAGTGGATACAGGAGGAATCTTCCGTTCTCCCCCTTCCTGTTTAGAGATATACTCTCTTGACTGAAACATATCTACAGCTAACTGTTGCTGGGTTTTATTTTTGTTTTTCCTTAAATCCTTCATTAACTGCGCTGATTTGCTTTTATTAATAGTTTCCCCCTCCATACATATGGATTTGTACCATTGATTGCTTTCTCAGAGGTATATACTAGATTCATAGAGTCAAACAACACCAAAGTTTCTTTCCGGAGCAATATCATCAGATACATCAACATGATTTCTAATCCATGTAATGACTAAATCCTTGGGGTAAAGTGTCCGGCCACCTACATGAACTTTTGGAAAGTCCTTGCGCTTTAATACGTGAGCATCAAGAGATTGTACACTGACATTAAACACACGCTCAGCTAATTTTGTTCGATCAAGTAAATAGGGTAATTCCATTTCTTTCTGAACATCTTCTTGTGCTTTTTTAGCAATATCATAAAAAATATCATAGACCTTGTTATTAAAATCAGATTCGGGTTGCAGTTTAGCTTCAAACATCTACAACATCTCCTTATAAGTTTTTTGTTCCTTTAAGGAACATTGGTTTTCAAAAAAATTTGTCCACTTGAACTCTAGGGCAAAAGCTATGTCCTTCGCTGTTTCTACTGTAGGATTTTTAACTCCTGATTCAATATGGGTATAATAGCTTCTCGATATGTTTGATTTAATAGCTGTTTGTTCTTGCGTTAAATCCTTCTGAAGTCGAATCTCTTTTAACCACATCCTCAATTTATTCACCTCCTAAAGTTCCTTTAAGGAACATCTTACAATGTATTATAAGTTCCTTTAGGTAACATTGTCAACAATATCCATATATTTTTTTACACTTTTAGGAACTTTTCTTTAAGTTACTTTGAGAAACATTTATAATGGATACATAACACACTATAATCTAGTGAAAAGCATGGTGGTATTAACATGAATTTTTCAGACAGGCTGAAAAGATGCCGACAAATAAAAAAAGAGGAAAATCCAAATTGGACCCAAGATTATATTGCGAGGCAAATCGGCGTAGCTCGAACAACTTACACAGCATACGAGAGAGGTACCAAAATTCCTACTTTAGATACTGTGAACAAGATCGCTGACCTTTTTGATGTATCCACCGATTACCTTTTAGGCCGATCAGATATTTCAGATTATCAAGTGGATAAAAGCAATGAATTTGATTCAATAAAAGAAGTGAATAAATTGATGGACCAATACGGAATCGAAGATGCAGCTTTTTTTGATTTGGAAAAGTGGAAATCAATGAGTCCAGAGCAAATAAGGGAATTGGAAAGTTACTTTCAATATTTAGTAAAAAAATCTAAGCAACTCGAAGAAAAAGAAAATAAATAAAAGCAGGAAATTTCACTTAAAGGAATTCCCTGCTTTTTTGGTTATTCAAGAAAATAAAATGATGTTCGAGAATTCATAACCCAGAACGACTGTGGCCATCTAAAAATTTATTTTCACTATTTAGAGTATAATTTTTAAGTAGGTCTATATTATTCAGAAATGTAATAACTATTCGTATTGATATTCAAAATATCAATAAACATATCAGAACTAATTCTATAATTAACCCCTATTTTAAATGTATTTCCGGACGAATAATTTATATCTAGATGGTTTAATGGATGAAGTCTTCCATTCTCATGTTTTTCATCATAATCATATCGTAAGTAACCTGATTCAAATTTCAATAAATTCTTAAGTATTACCCACACATGATCCTTATTAGGCTTCATTTCAAATATTTCCATTATATGAAGTAATTCTGAATCTAACTCTAAAATCCCTTGGTTTTCTGTTTCCACAAAAATTTCTTCGAACGCTGATTTAATTGCAGCAATATTTTTCCCGGTTATTTCAAGTCCTGTAACAGGATCATAGATAACAGGATTGATTGGTTCTTCTCTAATATCAATATTAAAGGGGAAATTAAAAGAAAAATATTTATCGTCTAATACAAAGAATAGACGCTGCATTTTATCAATTCTTAAAATTACGTGTGCCTTTACTGGTCTGCTTGAAGCTTCACCATATGTAAGTAACGGAATAGCTTCAAGCAGTAGCATTATAAGGTCATTTTTAGTTCTAATTGGATTTGAGGCTAACTCAACTAATCGTTTGGTCATTTCAACTTTGAGCTCTTTCATAATAAAACATCCTAAACAAAATCAATATTTTGATTAATTAGTGTGTAAATCTTATCTGGATCAACACTATCCTTTAACATTACATTGACTATCCTGTGCATTTTTTGTTTAGTTTTAGAATCTTGTATATCAAAGGAGAGCAATATATCTTCTACAATTTCATATTGTGATTTATCTCCACTTGCTTCCAACATAAGCTTAGATTTATCCATTATTTCAGATGGTTTTGGCTCTTTAACCTCAAGTTTTCCAGTCCTCATAATTGTTTCTACTGCACCCTCAAGTTTTGAGTTTAGATTACCATTGCCTTCAGAAAGAATTAAGTAACTAGTAATGAACGATCGAGTAAGCATCATGTATAGTGAATTTCTAATTGAAGTATGAGTATTTAGAGGCGTTGTTGTTATACAAATTATGAAAGGAAACTCTAAGCCTTTTATATTGTTTCTATTACTAATAAACAAGGAATCTTTACCTTTTGTTTTCACCTCATACCCCTTAACAGATGACCAACCAAACTCCTGGTCTATTTTTATACTTAGTTCTTCTGCAAGTGCATAGTTTTTATCATGATTTTCCAGGAAAACAATGCCAATATCTCCAGCTTCAACAGTAGGATTTTTATCTTGGATATCCCTAATAGACCAGAGTACTTGATCTAAATACTTATCACTTTCAGCAGTAGAAAGGTTCAAACTAACAATGTCTTCATCTAAATTCTCAAACCTCTTTAGCGGTTCCCTTGAAAAGGTATAATGTTCTCCTTCTTTTTCAATATTATAACCACATGCTTCCCATTCCTCATCGCTTAACCATCTAACCACTGGTCTCTCTAACAGTCCAAAACCGACTGTATGTGCAAACATTAAAGTTTTAGGATCAGTCCTATAAACTTTGTTCAAAAGAAAATCGGGTTTATTTTCAGTAATGGAATTATAATCATAAATATTCTGAAATATATCTCCTGCTATATAGACTTGCTTTTTAGTCACTTTTTCACAAAGTTGAAAAAAAGCCTCGTTGAAATCTTGACTTTCGTCAATTAGCATATAGTCAAAAAAAGGTTCAAAACTTCCCTCTTTTTCAAGTTGATTGAGTTTTTCTAGTGCATTTTTACAAACAGCTTCGAATGTCAAACCCCATCTATATCTTTGGAAAGGTATCCCATAATGGTTGCAAATAAAGCTGTAGACTCCAGAATTTCTATTAGCCTGTGATCCCCAACTTCTTTCAACCCATAGCCTTTCATTCCATTTAATTTGCTCTTCAACTTTCATAAAATCAAAAAACTCAGGTATACGGTCCTTCAAATTTTGTGCTAGTATCTTATTAAAACAGGTGAAAAAGATTTTTGTATCCTCTTCATTTACATAAATGTTTTTTAATTTATGTAAGAGCAATTCAGTTTTACCTGTCCCTGCTAAACCTTGAATTGTTACCCTCTCTTTATTCTTATGTTGGAAAATAAATCTAGTTTGTTCTCCATCAAATAAAACGATGTTTTTTTTGATTTGCTCTAATGTGCTTGTGGGTACATCACCATCTACCCGATCTATATCATTTATACTTCCAGTTAATAAGGAAATCAAAAGTTCCCCTTTGCGTGCCTCCATACCAGATATTCCATTCTCCTCAATAATTGATCGAATGTCATCATCGTTTGACAAGTTAATTGATTCAATTAGCTCATCTTTCCATTTTCTTGGTCTTCCTAAAAAGCTCTTATATTCGTATTTATCAGAAATATATCCTAGGTCTTCAATGAAATCGTGAAAATAATCCTCGAAATCTTCTGATTCTTCCCCTAAATCGATAATTAAAATTTTTACTTTTGGTACAAGAACTACAATCGCTTTATTATACGAATATTGATACTTTTTTTCACTTACTGGTTTATCAATGACATAGACTTGTTTCCTCTCTTCTTCAGCATAACTTGCTAATTCTTCTAATACCTCACTAACCCTTATATCCTTTAACGTTTCTTCATCTAAATTTTGAAAATAATAACTATTAGCCATTCATTCTCACCCTCTACTAAAAACAAATATAGTTGTATAAATTGTATCACAAATTGTTCCATGCTTTCGTTACATTCATAAAGCACAAATTAGTTACTATTACGAATTTCACTATTGTCGATTAACACCGCCAATCCAAATTCCATTATTTTCAACTTAGCTGTTGCGTATAAGAACATGCGTTCGTATAATACTTGTAAGGATGGTGATTAGTTTGAAATTTCCTTGCTACACAACCACAACTCTTGAAGACCTTATAACTGAGTGGTATAAAACTCACAATTTTACAGAACCAACTGATTTAAGTGTTTATAACATTGGATATAAAAACCAAATATTTGTCAACTTTAGACCAACTCAAGCTAGTTATATGAAAGTAGGGAAATTTCAAGAAATTGTTTTAGATAGTCGCCTTCCCGATATAAACCAACGTGAGCAATTCTTCCATGAGCTCTGCCATGCATTAAGGCATGCTGGCCGACAGTTAATAATGCCTAAAGATTTTTATGAACTTCAGGAAAGAGATGCAAGGCACTTCACTCTTTACGCCTCGCTACCCTACCACATGATTAAAGAATACACGTTGAATGATCCTGAAATCATTGATGTATGGTCTCAAGATTTTAATATTCCGTTAGATGTATGCCAGGAACGACTGGAAAAAATAAAGCGGCGTCCTATTGTACCAGTCAAAACCATTTTATAACTTACAGTTTAGATAGGAGGTAATACTATGGCATATCTAAGAAAAAGAGGTAACAAGTGGTCCTATCAAGTAGAATGGTTAGATCCAGTCACCGGAACAAGAAGAACAAAGTCTAAGGGTGGTTTCACAAGAAAATCAGACGCAAGAGTCGAAGCAGAGGAAATAGAAAGGGAGTTAAGAGAAGGTTCCTTTGTGGAAGAAAACAATATCACTTTCAACGAATTCGCAGATGATTGGCTAAATTTCTACGCGAAAAATTCTAAGGTTAGCTCGCATCGTGGACGTACTAAAGAATTAAAGCATTTCAGAAGATATTTTTCAAAAATGAAGCTATCTGATATTACAAGAAAACACTATCAAACATTTCTTGATGACCTACACGAAAAAGGATACGCCCATAATACTATGGATGGGATCCATACTACTGGCCGAATGTTATTTAAGAAGGCGCTAGAATATAACCTACTTAAAACAAATCCAAGTGAATTCGCAAAAATCCCAAAGAAAATTGAAACGGTAGAGGAAATTGAGCAGAAAGATGAGGTAATAAAATTTTTAGAGAAGAATGAGCTAATAACTTTTTTAAAAACAGCTAAGGAAAAGGGATTAGATAGAGATTTCATTATGTTCCTCACCCTTGCTTACAGTGGCTTACGGGTAGGAGAAATGCTGGCACTCAAATGGAACGATGTGAACTTTAATAATGACACTATCCGCATTACAAAAACCTATTACAACCCGAACAATAATACAAAGGATTATCAGCTGCTCACTCCTAAAACAAAAGGGTCGATACGGACAATAAAAATGGACAAGCAAGTGATGAGTGAGTTTAAGAAGCATTTAACTTACCAAAAAGAAATAAAAATGGCTCTTGGAAATCTGTACAATGATTTTGGATTTGTCTTTGCCAAAGAAGTGAAAAACCCCGGATATCCTGATTTTATAAAAACAGTAGAGAACCGGATGAGACGTTTATTGAAGATCAGTGGCCTTGGTAAGAATGTGACACCTCACTCCTTCAGGCATACCCACACATCACTCTTAATTGAAGCAGGAGTAGGAGCCAAAGAGATTCAGCAAAGATTAGGCCATGGAGATATCAATACTACCATGAATATATATGCCCATATAACCAAAAATATGGAACAAAAGGCGTCAGATAAGTTCAGTCAACTTATGAAAGGTGCATTAGATTGAATGCTTCTAAAAAGGGGCAGCCTTAAAATAACATTCTACTTAAAAAACCTACTTACTACATTATAGTTGAAATTTTCTGGATCTTGTATTTTCATTTCTTCACAAAAATCACCAACTATAATTTCAGCTGCTGTTTTGTTAAAGCAATTGAACTGTTGTCCCATTTGCTTAATTAATTCTCTGTCTGGATAACCTACTTTATATGAAGAAGTTCTCTGAGAACTATCATTTTTATTTTGAATAATTTCTTGAGATTCAATTTTTTCAGAAGTAGTTAAACCTGCATAATAAAAGCCATTTAAATTAGCTCTCATTTCTTCCAATAATCTCACAGCTTTATAGTGATTACTGATTAAACCAAGTAGGTGGTGCAGCGTATTAATTCCGTATTCTTTGTTTTTGTAATGGACTAATTCATGTGCTGCTAGAAATTTCACTACATGTGGATGCTTTTTATAATCTAAAACCAAAGCTTCTGAAAGATAGATACCTCCAATCTTTGCTTTCCCATTATATCTAGTTTTATCTTTATAGATTTTGATAGGCACATCCTTTAAATTCATTCTCTTTTTAATTATTTTTAAATCGCTGTATAAATAGGGATAATTATCCTTATTAATGATCTCCATAATCCACCTTCTTAAATTTTTATATTTGTCCTTGGAAATCGACAGTTTTGTTTTCTTTTTTAATAATACCATTTAATTCATATTGTTTCTTTTCATATAAAAAAACCTCTCAAAAGTTCAATGAACTAATGAGAGGCTTTTTAGATTAAAACATGAATTTCAAAGGAATCCAGTCAAAATCCAGTCAATATTTAATTATAGGGTTTCAAATCCTTGCGCAGCAAAGGGTTTGAGGACAGCTTACATCATGCCGCCCATTCCACCCATGCCACCCATATCTGGCATACCGCCGGCAGCATTATCTTCTTCTGGGTGATCGGCTACTACCGCTTCAGTCGTCAAGAACATAGCGGCTACGGACGCTGCGTTTTGAAGCGCAGAACGTGTAACTTTTGTTGGGTCAACAATTCCTTGTTCAACCATGTTTACCCACTCGCCTGTTGCAGCGTTGAAGCCTACGCCGACTTCTTCTGCTTTCAAACGCTCAACAATGATGGATCCTTCAAGACCTGCGTTGTGAACGATTTGGCGAACCGGCTCTTCAAGCGCACGCAGGACGATGCTTGCACCTGTCGCTTCGTCGTCTACAAGGCCAAGGCCTTCGACAGAGTTGATGATGTTAACTAGAGCTGTACCACCACCGGCAACGATGCCTTCTTCTACAGCTGCTCGAGTAGAGTTCAGGGCGTCTTCGATGCGTAGTTTACGCTCTTTCAATTCTGTTTCTGTTGCTGCACCGACTTTAATGACAGCTACACCGCCGGAAAGTTTAGCCAGGCGCTCTTGTAGTTTTTCTTTGTCGAATTCAGAAGTAGTTTCTTCTGCCTGTGCACGGATTTGAGCGACACGGGAAGAGATCTGCTCAGGGTTTCCGGCACCTTCGACGATGGTTGTGTTTTCTTTTGTGATGACAGCTTTAGACGCGCGTCCAAGCTGGTCGATTGTTGTATTCTTCAATTCCAGTCCAAGATCTTCTGTGATCACTTGGCCGCCTGTAAGTGTCGCGATATCTTCAAGCATTGATTTACGACGGTCACCGAATCCTGGAGCCTTAACGGCTACGGCGTTGAATGTACCGCGAAGTTTGTTGACCACTAGAGTGGCAAGCGCTTCGCCTTCAACATCTTCAGAGATTAATAGTAGTGGCTTGGACTGCTGGACTACTTGCTCAAGTACAGGAAGGACTTCCTGAATGTTGTTGATCTTCTTATCTGTAATGAGAATGTAAGGATCTTCAAGAACCGCTTCCATCTTATCCTGGTCAGTGACCATGTAAGGAGAAGCATAGCCGCGGTCGAACTGCATACCTTCAACCACTTCTAGTTCTGTGTTGAAACCTTTGGATTCTTCAATAGTAATAACACCGTCGTTACCAACGCGTTCCATCGCTTCAGCGATCAATTGGCCGACTTCATTGTCAGCAGCAGAGATGCTAGCAACCTGCGCGATAGAGTCACGGCCTTCGATAGGTTTAGAGATTTTGCGAAGCTCTTCTGTTGCTACGGCTGTCGCTTTCTCAATCCCTTTACGAATACCGACTGGGTTTGCACCGGACGTTACGTTCTTAAGACCTTCACGGATCATTGCCTGTGCAAGGACTGTTGCAGTTGTTGTACCGTCACCCGCAACATCGTTTGTTTTGGAAGCAACTTCAGAAACGAGTTGTGCCCCCATGTTTTCGAAGTGGTCTTCCAATTCGATTTCTTTCGCAATCGTCACACCATCGTTTGTGATCAGTGGAGAACCGAATTTCTTATCTAATACGACGTTACGTCCTTTTGGTCCAAGTGTAACTTTAACAGCATTTGCTAATGTATCTACACCACGCAGCATAGAACGGCGTGCGTCTTCACTAAATTTGATTTCTTTAGCCATTTAAAATGCCCTCCTCATTAATATCGTATCTAAGTATTTTTATAGAAGCATTACTGGATGACGGCCAGTACATCAGATTCGCGCAGAATCAAGTACTCGCTGCCTTCATACTTCACTTCTGTACCTGCGAATTTAGAGTAGATGACGCGGTCGCCTTGGGCGACTTCCAGGGCTACTTTTTCACCGTTGTCTGTTACGCGGCCTGCGCCGACGGCAACAACTTTACCTTCAAGAGGCTTTTCTTTCGCAGAGTCCGGAAGTACGATTCCGCTCGCAGTAGTCTGTTCTTCTTCAACTAGTTCAATAACAATACGATCACCAAGTGGCTTTAACAATTAGGACACCCTCCTTGATATGGTTGTTTCAAATTTTTGTCGTTTATTAGCACTCGTTGTGGTTGAGTGCTAACACAATTATTATAATAAGCAATTCCCTCTCGTTTTTCAAGTAGAAACTATAGAAATTTTGCACTTCTTTATCGACAAAATTCTTACAGTGACCCTTATTCCTTACGTCTGGTTTTGAAACTGTGATAGAATACATAAAGTATGTATATTGAAGCTAATCAAAAGGTATTTATAAAAGGAGTCGTGCCTTTATGCCGAAACATTATTGGTACATTATCGTAACCTATCTCATTACACAGGTGTCAGCCATTATCGCTGTCCCTGTTATGGTGCAGGCGGCGGGTATGGCCCGCTTCGACGCCATTGCCGTTTGGTCTGTGTTCAGTTTCACCATAGCGACCATTATCATCCTTCTCCTGCTCCGCAAGGACAACATGGATGCGCTTGCCCGGAGCGAGGAAAAAGCGGGGCCCGGGAAAGTCATCCTCTGGTCAATTGCCGGTGTTTTCTTAGCTTTGTTCGCCCAGGCCATTGCCGCAACGATTGAACGTGAATTGTTCGGTGTATCGCCAGGATCCGAAAATACGATGGGGTTGATGGAAATCGCTCGTGAATCTCCATTGTTCATCCTTCTTCCCGTCGTGTTCGCACCGATTACGGAAGAAATCATTTTCAGGAAAATCATCTTCGGTTCCATCTATAAACGGACGAATTTCTGGCTGGCTGTCCTTGTTTCCGCGCTCGTGTTCGGAGCGTTCCATTTCGATTTCAGCCACATGTTAGTGTACTTCTCCATGGGAGTCGTCTTCGCCTTCCTTTATGTCAAAACAAAACGGATTATTACACCAATCGTGGCTCATATGGCGATGAACTCGTTTGTTGTCGCTTCTCAGTATTTCCTGACTGAAGAGGATATCCGACGCATGCAGGAACAGTTGGAGACCATCTTTATTGGAGGCTTTTTATAATATGAGAACATCTCCCTTATTCATGGCTTTTCTTTATATGATGATGGGTGTCGCATTCACTTACATCGCCGCCCAGTCGGCAGAAGAAACCGTATGGAATGCGATGACCATCATTCTTGCCATTGTTGCGACGTTCAATATTGCGGTAGCCATCCGCCTATTCAATCTTCACAACAAAATTAAGAATGCCAAGAAAAAATGATGCAAAAAAGCAGGCCCGCTGATGGACCTGCTTTTTTTCTATGCCTGCTGTTCTTCCTTGTCATCCTGTACTCCTTTCAATATGAAAGAAAACGGGATGGCGATGATCAGCACAATCGCTGACACGAGAAAGGCTTCGTTCAAAGTCTGCAAGGTCGCCGCCTGCATATCCATATCAGGATTCGCCGATACCTGCGCACGTCTCACTTCATAATAGATCGAGAAAAAGACGATACCGAGGGACGAGGAAATCTGACGGATGATGTTGTTCATCGCTGATCCTTGAGCCACGAGGTGTTCGGGAATGCTGTTCATCCCGGACGTCGTCGCCGGCATGTTCCCCATCCCCATCCCGAGTCCCCTGACCGTATTCAGTAACAGAATCAGCCAATACGGCGTCGACAGTTGCAGGAAGCTCAAACCGAGCGTAGCAAGCGCCATGATGGTCAGACCAGGAGGGACGACATACTTCGGTCCTTTTTTATCTAGAATTCGTCCACCAATGGACATGAACACTCCGCTCGCTGCCGCTGCCGGCAGGAACAATAGTCCGGTCATGACTTCATTCAAACCATAAACGTTCTGGATCAATAATGGCAGCAGGAAAATACCTGAGAACAGCCCGATGGAAGCCGCCGATGTAACAACGATCGACACCGAATACGTCGGCACTTTGAACACAGACAAGTTCAACAGGGGATCTTCCTGACGGTTTTCGTAAAAGACAAACAGGACGATCGCTGCTAGTCCTCCCGCGATGAGGGCGATGTTCAACGGGTCGAACAACGTCTCAAGCGTCCGCCCCCGGCCGAGGGCGAACAGGACAGAACCGATTCCGGTCGCGATTATGATAAAGCCGATCAGATCGAAACGCTTCGCTGGATCTGTTTCCGTCCGCTCAAGAAATCTCGAAGACAGGATCAGACCCGTCAAGCCAAATGGAATGTTGAAAGCAAACAGCCACGGCCAATCGACATATTGGATAAGAAACCCGCCGATGGTTGGACCAACTGCCGGTGCAACCATCGCGGCAACTCCGTACACCCCGACGGCGAGCCCCCGCTCATAGCGCGGGAACGAATTGAAGATAAGGGCCATGGCAATCGGCATCATCAATCCACCTGCCGCTCCCTGGATAGCCCGGGATAGAATGACCATTCCTAGCGTGGAGGAAAAGAATCCGAGCATAGACCCTGCGATGAAAATACAAAGGCCCGTCAGATACACTTTCTTTTTCCCAAACCGGTCTCCGAAATAGCCGGTCAGCGGCATCGTCATCCCCATGGAAACCATGAAGATCGTCAAAATCCAGCCGACGGCGACCGCATCGGAATCGAAGATCTCGATAAACCGGGGCAGAATCGGGTTCAGCATGCTGTTGTTAAGTATGACCGTAAATGTCCCGAACAGGACGGACACGACCACGAGCCATTTATGAGGCAGTTTACTCAATTCTCTCACCCGCTTTCCTTCGATACTCGAACTATCTTATACTATACCACCTGTACCGTTCTTTAACCATGATCCTGCACGTTTCGACTGGATGCGACAGATCGCCGGTAAACGATTTTCATGCTCACCTGTTACAAAAAAGGCCCAGCCTTAGGCTGAGCTCTTGTTTATTCGTCATTCTTATAATAGATCATGTTATCCGTCCACTCTCCAAATTCATAAATGAACCCTTTACGGGTGCATTCAAACTCCATCCCGACACGCTCCGCTAGCGTTTGAGATGGAAGGTTATCCACGTTGATGTGTGCCTCAATCCGGTGGTAATTCAAGTCTTGAGCACCAATTTTCAGCGCTTCGGAGACAGATTCCTTCCCATATCCATTCTTCCAATGTTGATTGTGAATCGTATAGCCGATCCTTCCCCATTGAAAATCATGGCGTGCAAGTGTGGAAAAATCAATCATCCCCACGTTCTCATGGTTTTCCTTTAAAAAGATTCCGTAGACGTAAGCCGTATCGTCCGCTGCTAATTGGCGGTGTTTATCGATGAGGCCTGCAAACCATTCTTCTGTACACTCCCCCATATCCACACGGCCTTCGTCGTGGCGATGCCTGGACGGAAGCCTGCTTTTGAACCCTTGCAGCCAGCTTTCGTAGTCACCGGTTTCCAAAGGCTTAATGATCAACCGTTCTGTTCTAGCACCGATCGTAGATGTTCCCAAACTTCTGCCTCCTAAAAAAAGAGTGTAAAACCAAAAGGATTTACACTCCGCTCTTTTATTATTCTTCCTCAGTTCCTTCTTCATTCAATGGGTAATGCTTCAGGAAATAGACTAGCGCCTGAAGTTCAATCGCAAGGTCGATATGATGAACCCTCACATCAGATGGCACGCTGATCCTCGCAGGGGTAAAGTTCAGAATCCCGGAAATACCTGCCTGAACAAGCCTGTCTGCAATCCCTTGAGCAGCAGATGATGGAACCGTAAGGATGGCCACTGAAATATCGCCGAGATTCTTTTCCAAATCGTCGATGTGCTCGACGCTCACCCCGCCGACCTCAGAACCGACCCGCTCCTCATTAGCGTCAAAAGCGATTTCGATTTTCGTATTGTTGTTCTTCGTAAAATTATAGTTCAAAAAGGCCGTCCCCAGGTTCCCGACACCGATCAGAGCGACGCGCGTCGTTTCATCCTGGTCGAGCGTTTTTCTGAAAAAGGAAAGCAGATACTCGACATTGTATCCGTACCCTTTCTTCCCGAGCGCTCCGAAATAGGAGAAATCGCGGCGGATCGTCGCTGAATCGACTTTGACCGCATCACTCAGTTCTTTCGAAGAAACCCGCAATTTGCCCTGGGTATGAAGGTTGTTCAAAAAGCGATAATAGAGCGGCAGCCGCTTGGCTGTCGCTTGTGGAATCTTCGTTTGTTCGATATCCATTAGCACCGGACTCCTTTATCTGTTTCTCGTGTAGTCGCCGTTTTTCCCGCCTGTTTTTTCCTTCAGATAGGTCGGGCCGATGACCATCCCTTTATCTAGGGCTTTGCACATATCGTAAACCGTCAAGGCTGTTGCTGAAGCTGCCGTTAGCGCTTCCATTTCCACCCCTGTACTCCCCTTCGTCTTCACAGAAACTTCGATGTGAAGGACGGGCTGTGATCCAGTCTCCCACTCGAAAGACACATCGATTCCTTTCAATGAAAGAGGATGACACATCGGAATCCAGTCGGACGTATTTTTAGCGGCCATGATCCCTGCGACCTGTGCCACGGAAAGAACGTCCCCTTTTCCAATTTCATGGTTGGTGATTTTATGATGAATCTCTTCGTTCACTTGTATACTCGTTGCGGCGACCGCCGTCCGTACAGAATCCTCTTTCTCAGAGATATCCACCATACGGGCCCGGCCCTGGTCGTTGAAATGACTGAATTCGGTCATTTTCTCCTACCCCTTTTTGTCCAAAAATCGTTAACAGTACTGATTGAAACATTACTCTTATTCTACCAAAAAATCAAACGATAGTCGTTAAAGATTTCACAAACTTGGATAGCCTTGTGTTGCTAGGGGACCTGCTGTTGAGATACACTGATTTTATTGAGGTGAAACGACATGATTCTCATGCAATTGAACCAATTGACGAAGCGTTTCGGCGCCGAGTTGATTTTATCGAATATCAAATTGGAAGTGCAGATGAACGACCGGATTGCTATCGTCGGTCGAAACGGGGCAGGGAAATCGACCTTGCTCAAAATGATGGCAGGAGAAATGAGCCATGATGAAGGCGACATTTTCAAACCAAAAGAAACGACCCTGGGCTATCTGGCCCAGAATACTGGCCTGCAGTCTGAGGAGACTATTTGGAATGAAATGGAAAAGGTGTTTACTCATCTGAAGGACTTGGAGAAGGAACTCCGCTCCATGGAAGTCCAAATGGCAGACCCGGACCTGCTCGACGATCAGAAGCGTTATCAACAGCTGTTAACGGACTATGACCGTAAACAGGAATATTTCAAAACGGCTGGTGGCTATCAGTATGAAGCCGACATCCGTGCCGTGCTGAATGGATTGAACTTCAAAAACTTCAGCTGGGACACGCCGATCAATTCCTTAAGCGGCGGTCAGAAAACACGGCTTGCGCTCGGCAAACTGCTGCTCACAAGCCCTGATGTGCTTGTTCTCGATGAACCGACGAACCACCTGGACATTGATACGCTCAGCTGGCTGGAAAATTACCTTCAGGGCTATCAAGGTGCCGTAGTCATCGTCTCCCACGACCGTTACTTTTTGGACAAAATCGTCAATACCGTGTACGAAATCGCTTTTCAATCATCCAAAAGGTATCACGGCAATTACAGCGACTATTTGAAAAAGAAAGAAGCGGACTACGAGCAGGAAATGAAACGCTTTGAAAAACAGCAGGAAGAAATCAAACGGATGGAAGACTTTATTCAGAAGAATATCGTTCGTGCCACGACGAGTAAGCGGGCACAAAGCCGTCGCAAACAGCTGGAAAAGATGGACAAGCTGGAAAAACCGAAAGAGGACAGCCATTCTGCGAAATTCAGTTTTCAGACCGCCAAGCGTAGCGGCAATGATGTGCTGAAACTTAGGGACTACGCCTTCCGCTATCCAGACAGTGATGACTACCTTTTCGATCATGTATCCCTCGACTTGAACCGCGGAGATTCTGTAGCCCTGGTCGGACCGAACGGCGTCGGAAAAACGACGTTATTGAAGACGCTCATTGGGGATCTGGAACAGTCGAAAGGTGAAAAGCTGTTAGGTACAAACGTCCAAATCGGTTACTATGATCAGGAGCAGACGAAGCTGAACTCGACGAAGGCCGTTCTGAACGAGCTTTGGGATGATTACCCGATGAAGAATGAAAAGGACATCCGTACCATCCTCGGCAATTTTCTTTTCTCAGGGGAAGATGTTCTGAAGCCTGTATCAGCGCTCAGCGGCGGAGAAAAAGCCAGACTTTCCCTCGCGAAACTGATGATGCAGGAAGCAAACTTCCTCATTCTCGATGAACCGACCAACCACTTGGACCTCGATAGTAAAGAAGTACTCGAAGCCGCTCTTGTGGATTACCCAGGGACGTTGTTATTCGTCTCCCACGATCGTTACTTCATCAACAAGATTGCGACACAAGTTGTGGAAATGAACCCGGACGAGACCCGAATGTTCCTTGGAGATTACGATTACTATGTAGGGAAAAAACAGGAAGAGTATGAACTCCAGCAAATTGAGGAAGCTGAACGTCTTCAAAACGAGCCTCAACAGCAGGAAGTTCAGCAGAAAAACAGCTTTGAAGAAGATAAAGCTGTGAAGCGTGAAGAACGGAAGAAAAACAGGCGGATCGCTGAAATTGAACAAGAAATTGAACAGTTGGAAGCACACCTTGAAGAAAATGAAGAACTCCTCTGTGACCCTGACATTTATCAGGACCACGAGAAGTCCCTGGAGCTCACGGAGAGCAACAAAGAACTCCAAACCAAACTTGAGGCGCTCATGGAAGAATGGGAAACCCTCCATGACTCATGATGGAAATATCAGGTGTACCAGGTCATCCATATTTTGGATGACCTGGTACACCATTTTTTTCCACAGTTATTCTTGTATAGAAATGTATGAATGGCGATTCACTATCCACATAGTTTTCAACAGAAGAATGTCTTAATTAACAGTTTTCAACAGACTTATGCACATTATCCACAAAAACAATCCCTTTTATCCACATTTTTGGTACCGTTTTCTTTCTTGTAAAGACTTATCCACTAATAATTTGTCCACTGTATATTTATAAACATGTGGATAAATGTGCACGAACCATTTTAATATTCACTTATTCACAACCTGTAAAATAGAAAAGCTCCCCTTTCAAATAGGAGAGCTTTGATCGCTGTTAAGGCGATCTTATTTTTTTCTGGAGCCGAATAGTTCGAGATCCAGACCTGGATTCGCGTTCAAATCCCAGCCGGAACGGTGCCCTTGATTGTAGGCTACCGCGCCAGCTGCTGCGATCATCGCCGCATTATCTGTACACAAATGAAGCGGAGGGATGAGCAACTCGGTTTTACTATCCTGAAACTTCTCCTCAAGAGCTGCACGCAACCCTTTATTGGCCGCTACTCCACCTGCGACAATCAGCTGTTTCACACCGTATGCTTCCGCCGCACGGTAAGCCTTTGTGGATAACACGTCCACAACACTTGCCTGAAAACTTGCGGCCACATCTTCCGGTTTCAAGTATTCTTCCCGCTGCTTCGCTTTATGAAGGCGATTGATGACGGCTGATTTCAGTCCGCTGAAACTGAAATCATACGAATGGTCCTCAAGCCAGGCACGAGGGAAATCGATCGTCTCTTCCCCTTCCTGTGCTAAGCGGTCAATTTCGGGTCCGCCAGGGTATGGAAGCTTCAGAGTACGAGCGACTTTGTCATACGCTTCCCCAGCAGCATCGTCCCGTGTTTCTCCAATGATTTCATACGATCCGTGCTCACGCATCACCACAAGCTCTGTGTGTCCGCCTGAAACGACAAGGGAAAGCAGTGGAAATTCAAATTCCTTTTCCAATCGGTTCGCATAAATGTGACCCGCAATATGGTGGACACCGACGAGCGGCTTTTGTTTCGCAAAAGCGATGGACTTGGCTGCATTTACGCCGACAAGCAACGCGCCTACAAGTCCCGGTCCTTCTGTTACGGCAATGGCATCCATTTCCTCAATCGTCATTCCTGCATCCTCCAGCGCTTCTTCCAGAGTGATTGTCATCTGCTCGATATGGTGTCTTGAAGCAATTTCGGGGACAACACCGCCAAAACGCTTATGACTTTCAATTTGTGAAGCGACAATGTTCGTGATCAGTTCTGTTTCGTTTTTCACAATAGCGACGGCCGTTTCATCACAGCTCGTCTCAATTGCTAAAATGTATTGGTCTTCCTTCATTTTAATCCCACCCACATGACTAACGCATCTTCACCATTGTCCGAATAATACCTTTTGCGTATACCTCCAGGTACCATTCCGAACTTCCGGTACATGTGCTGCGCGGCTGTATTTGAAACTCTCACTTCAAGCGACAGCTGGATGGCTCCATGCTCAATCGCTTCGTTACATGTATGGCGGAACAATTGCTCCCCATACTTTTTTCCTCTATGGTCCGGATGTATAGCGATATTCGTGATATGCGCCTCATCAATGATCAACCATAACCCACAATAACCGATGATTTCTTTCCTATCTTCCACGACATAATAGTGAGCATAAGGGTTATCAGTCACTTCTTTTGCAAACGTATCTTCGGACCACGGGACGGCAAAAGAAGCCTGCTCAACATCCATGACACCTGCCACGTCATACTTTGTCATTTTCCTGATCGACGCCATCCTACTTGTTCCCCTGCTGCTCCAGCCATTTTGCTTCTGCCTCTGGAATACGCAGATAGTTTGGAACAAGCTCGTGCAATGGGCCAGGTTCCTTCTCTTCAGCGATCGAAGCAATAATGGATGGACGTGCATATTGATAGGGAGCGCCCGTCAGTACGGCCTGATCCCCTAAAATCTCTATGATTTTCTCACGGTGTACAGACAGGTCCTGACTAAGAAAAAGAACCTTTTGATCGAGATCCTTCAAATTATGAAGCCAGTCTTCCATCAACACGTTCGTCTCTTCCTGTTTCAGAGAAAAATCTGAACGGTAGAGACCTGTATACACAAGTCCCCGTCGTGCATCAAAGAAGGGACTGATATATCCTTCAAAAAAGGCTCCCTGTCTTGCTACAGCCTCAAGGCTTGAGATCCCCACGACCGGAATATTAAGAGACCAGGCCATCGTTTTGGCCGTAGTTAAGCCGATTCGTACACCGGTGTACGATCCTGGGCCATGAGCCACTGCAATCCGATCCAGCTCTCCAGGCTCTACCCCTGTTTCTTTCATCAGTTGATCAATGGCAGGCATCAGCCGGACTGAATGGTTTTTCTTTATATTCGTTACATATTCACCAGCTACAGCCCCATCCCTAAGAACAGCTACGCCCATGACATAATTCGAAGTATCTATCGCCAGTACATTCATTCTAATATCTCCTTACATATCGCTTCAAAATGATCAGATTTGGCTTCTAAAGTGAACAATCGTGTAGAGTCATCCAAATAACGAATCGTAAGATCAAGGCGCTCAGCAGGAAGGAACTCCTCAATGAACTGGGCCCACTCGACAACAGTTACCCCATCCCCTTCAAAATACTCTTCGAAACCGAGATCCTCATCACTCTCTTCAAGCCGATACACATCCATATGATAAAAAGGAATGCGCCCCTGATATTCTTTCATGATTGTAAACGTCGGACTGTTGATCGTACGTTTCACTCCAAGCCCTTTTCCGACACCTTTTGTGAACGTCGTTTTCCCAGCCCCCAGATCTCCTTCAAGCGTCAGGAGATCTCCCGGCTGCAGCCGGGAACCGAGTTTTTCTGCCATCTGCTGAGTCTCCTCTGTAGAAGAGCTTTTCCACTCAAATGTCGTCATGCTTCATCACCCTTTTCCTTCAAGTGAGTGTATCCGGAAGAGGATAACCGTTCCCATTGGTTTCCCCTGTATACATTAACCACAGGGACTGTTTCCTCTTTCTCCTGTATCTCACCAATTTTCGTTACAGAAATTCCTGAATTTGTCGCCGCTTTTTTTACTTCTTTCCAATCTCTTACTGGAACAGCTCCAAGCAGTTCGAAATCTTCTCCACCCGCTAATCCCCATTCCAAATAAGAATCAGGATACGCCTGCTGGATCGCTTGGGAAAAAGGTAGACGACTCAACTCCATCCACAGATCCACATCAGAAGCTTCTGCTATTTCATTCGCTTCATTGGCAATACCATCACTCACATCATTTAAGGCCATGCGTTCCAAAGATATTAAAGCCGATGCGAACGCTACCCTCGGTTCAGGAGTCTGATGACGGTTAATCAGATATGTAAGATCCTCTGTTTTCTCTCCTACAGGATTCAACAACCATTCCAGTCCTGCCCTGGAATCTCCCAGCGTACCCGTGACGAACAAAACGTCCCCGGGCTTCGCAGATGAGCGGTATCTCGCTTTCCCCTTTTTCACCATACCAAGAACCGTAACCGTCAGGGAAAGCTCGCTTCCTGAAACAGTGTCTCCTCCAATCAAGTCCATCTTATAGGAATCCCCGAGTGATTTCATTCCTTTATAAATCCCTTCCAATTCTTCTTGTGTCCAACTGGACGGGATAGAGATCGACACCATATAAAAGACAGGGACACTTCCCATCGCAGCAAGGTCGCTAATATTTGCAGCCAGCACCCGATAGCCGATTTGATGGGGGGCCATTGTCTTTTTCGTAAAATGGACACCTTCTACCATTGTATCTACCGCGGTGACGATATCCTCCCCGGTAGGCCGAAAAACGGCGGCATCATCATCAATTCCTTTGATCAAAGCGGACTGGTTATGTTTATCAGGTTTAATTGTTTTTATAAATGAAAACTCATCCATGCTATGTCTCCTTCTTTTACAGGACCCTCGATATGATTAACGTAGTATTCCTATTATACCAAGGAAGAGACAGATATAAAAAAATCCATAATAAAAGCCTTAGGAAAGCATCCTAAGGCTGAACGTTTAATTTTAGATAATGGCGGTCCGGACGGGACTCGAACCCGCGACCTCCTGCGTGACAGGCAGGCATTTTAACCAACTGAACTACCGGACCAAAATTTTTCATAAAAAAAGAAAGTCACAATGACTTAAATGAAGATGTTCCTCATATTTATACTACGCTTCATTTACCCAACGTAGTTAAATGAAAAATGGTTGCACTTTATAGTACTACGATTTTCATTTTACAATGGTGATTACTCAACGTAGTTAAATGAAAAATGGTTGCGGGGACAGGATTTGAACCTGTGACCTCCGGGTTATGAGCCCGACGAGCTACCAGACTGCTCTACCCCGCGATATTGTGGGAATTTACTGGAATCCCATTATAGGTATATCAATGTGGCGGCGTCCTACTCTCACGGGGGTAAACCCGACTACCATCGGCGCTGAAGAGCTTAACTGCTGTGTTCGGCATGGGAACAGGTGTGACCTCTTCGCCTTCACCACCACATCAATATAAAGTTTGAGGTGAACCCTCAAAACTGGATAAGGAAACATCTTTTGAAGAAACGCTTTTCACGAAAGCTATCATTTCGATAGATAAGTCATCGATCCATTAGTATCCGTCAGCTCCACGTGTCACCACGCTTCCACCTCGGACCTATCAACCTCATCGTCTCTGAGGGATCTTATTTGCTTAAAGCAAAGGGAAATCTCATCTCAAGGGGGGCTTCATGCTTAGATGCTTTCAGCACTTATCCCGACCACACGTAGCTACCCAGCGATGCTCCTGGCGGAACAACTGGTACACCAGCGGTGTGTCCATCCCGGTCCTCTCGTACTAAGGACAGCTCCTTTCAAATTTCCAACGCCCACGACGGATAGGGACCGAACTGTCTCACGACGTTCTGAACCCAGCTCGCGTACCGCTTTAATGGGCGAACAGCCCAACCCTTGGGACCGACTACAGCCCCAGGATGCGATGAGCCGACATCGAGGTGCCAAACCTCCCCGTCGATGTGGACTCTTGGGGGAGATAAGCCTGTTATCCCCGGGGTAGCTTTTATCCGTTGAGCGACGGCCCTTCCATGCGGAACCGCCGGATCACTAAGCCCGACTTTCGTCCCTGCTCGACTTGTAGGTCTCGCAGTCAAGCTCCCTTGTGCCTTTACACTCTGCGAATGATTTCCAACCATTCTGAGGGAACCTTTGGGCGCCTCCGTTACCTTTTGGGAGGCGACCGCCCCAGTCAAACTGCCCACCTGACACTGTCTCCGGACCGGATCACGGTCCTGGGTTAGAATGTCCGTACAGCCAGGGTAGTATCCCACCAGCGCCTCCACCGAAGCTAGCGCTCCGGCTTCCAAGGCTCCTACCTATCCTGTACAAGCTGTACCAACATTCAATATCAGGCTACAGTAAAGCTCCACGGGGTCTTTCCGTCCTGTCGCGGGTAATGTGCATCTTCACACATAGTATAATTTCACCGGGTCTCTCGTTGAGACAGTGCCCAAGTCGTTGCACCTTTCGTGCGGGTCGGAACTTACCCGACAAGGAATTTCGCTACCTTAGGACCGTTATAGTTACGGCCGCCGTTTACTGGGGCTTCGGTTCAACGCTTCGCATAAGCTAACGCATCCCCTTAACCTTCCAGCACCGGGCAGGTGTCAGCCCCTATACTTCGCCTTACGGCTTCGCAGAGACCTGTGTTTTTGGTAAACAGTCGCTTGGGCCTTTTCACTGCGGCTCCTCGGCAGAGGAGCACCCCTTCTCCCGAAGTTACGGGGTCATTTTGCCGAGTTCCTTAACGAGAGTTCTCCCGCTCACCTTAGGATCCTCTCCTCGCCTACCTGTGTCGGTTTGCGGTACGGGCACCTCTTTCCTCACTAGAGGATTTTCTTGGCAGTGTGAACTCAGGAGCTTCGGTACTTTATTTCCCTCCCCATCACAGCTCAACGTTGCCGGACGGATTTGCCTATCCGACCGTCTCACTGCTTGGACGCGCACATCCAGTGGCGCGCTCTCCTTATCCTCCTGCGTCCCCCCGTCGTTCAAACGGAAAGGAGGTGGTACAGGAATATCAACCTGTTGTCCATCGCCTACGCCTTTCGGCCTCGGCTTAGGTCCCGACTAACCCTGAGAGGACGAGCCTTCCTCAGGAAACCTTAGGCATTCGGTGAAAGAGATTCTCACTCTTTTTTCGCTACTCATACCGGCATTCTCACTTCTAAGCGCTCCACCAGTCCTTACGGTCTGACTTCACGGCCCTTAGAACGCTCTCCTACCACTGATCATAAGATCAATCCGCAGCTTCGGTGGTGTGTTTAGCCCCGGTACATTTTCGGCGCAGAGTCACTCGACCAGTGAGCTATTACGCACTCTTTGAATGATGGCTGCTTCTAAGCCAACATCCTGGTTGTCTAAGCAACTCCACATCCTTTTCCACTTAACACACACTTTGGGACCTTAGCTGGCGGTCTGGGCTGTTTCCCTCTCGACCATGAACCTTATCACCCACGGTCTGACTCCCAGAACAAAGTCGATGGCATTCGGAGTTTGACTGAATTCGGTAACCCGATAGGGGCCCCTCGTCCAATCAGTGCTCTACCTCCATGACTTTCTATTCTGAGGCTAGCCCTAAAGCTATTTCGGAGAGAACCAGCTATCTCCGTGTTCGATTGGCATTTCACCCCTACCCACACCTCATCCCCGTAATTTTCAACTTACGTGGGTTCGGGCCTCCAGTCAGTGTTACCTGACCTTCACCCTGGACATGGGTAGATCACACGGTTTCGGGTCTACGACCGCATACTCACTCGCCCTATTCAGACTCGCTTTCGCTGCGGCTCCGCTTCTGCTGCTTAACCTCGCATACGGTCGTAACTCGCCGGTTCATTCTACAAAAGGCACGCCGTCACCCATTAACGGGCTCCGACTACTTGTAGGCACACGGTTTCAGGTTCTCTTTCACTCCCCTTCCGGGGTGCTTTTCACCTTTCCCTCACGGTACTGGTTCACTATCGGTCACTAGGGAGTATTTAGCCTTGGGAGATGGTCCTCCCGGATTCCGACGGAATTCCTCGTGTTCCGCCGTACTCAGGATCCACTCCGGAGAGAGAAAGATTTCGACTACAGGGCTGTTACCTGCTCTGGCTGATCGTTCCAGATCGATTCATCTATCTTCCTCTTTGGTAACTCCAATGGAGTGTCCTACAACCCCAGAAAGCAAGCTTTCTGGTTTGGGCTGATTCCGTTTCGCTCGCCGCTACTTGGGAAATCGCGTTTGCTTTCTCTTCCTCCGGGTACTTAGATGTTTCAGTTCCCCGGGTGTGCCTTCCTATACCTATGTATTCAGTATAGGATGCTGTCCCATTACGAACAGCGGGTTTCCCCATTCGGAAATCTCCGGGTCAAAGCCTACTTACGGCTCGCCGGAGCATATCGGTGTTAGTCCCGTCCTTCATCGGCTCCTAGTACCAAGGCATCCACCGTGCGCCCTTATTCACTTAACTATCTTCGTGAAAAGACGTTTACAATTTCAATTAGATGTCTTGTCATCAATTGCCTCATCGTTAGATGAAACAATGATTCCTTATCCAGTTTTCAAGGTTCACAAGTTGAAAGATCGTTTGATCTCTCAAAACTGAACAACCAACACAGTACGTTTCCGTAATATCCTTAGAAAGGAGGTGATCCAGCCGCACCTTCCGATACGGCTACCTTGTTACGACTTCACCCCAATCATTGGCCCCACCTTCGGCGGCTGGCTCCATAAAGGTTACCTCACCGACTTCGGGTGTTGCCAACTCTCGTGGTGTGACGGGCGGTGTGTACAAGGCCCGGGAACGTATTCACCGCGGCATGCTGATCCGCGATTACTAGCGATTCCGGCTTCATGCAGGCGAGTTGCAGCCTGCAATCCGAACTGAGAATGGTTTTATGGGATTTGCTACACCTCGCGGCTTCGCTGCCCTTTGTACCATCCATTGTAGCACGTGTGTAGCCCAGGTCATAAGGGGCATGATGATTTGACGTCATCCCCGCCTTCCTCCGGTTTGTCACCGGCAGTCACCTTAGAGTGCCCAACTGAATGCTGGCAACTAAGATTAGGGGTTGCGCTCGTTGCGGGACTTAACCCAACATCTCACGACACGAGCTGACGACAACCATGCACCACCTGTCACTTGGTCCCCGAAGGGAAATCCCTATCTCTAGGGAGGTCCAAGGATGTCAAGACCTGGTAAGGTTCTTCGCGTTGCTTCGAATTAAACCACATGCTCCACCGCTTGTGCGGGCCCCCGTCAATTCCTTTGAGTTTCAGCCTTGCGGCCGTACTCCCCAGGCGGAGTGCTTAATGCGTTAACTTCAGCACTAAGGGGTGGAAGCCCCCTAACACCTAGCACTCATCGTTTACGGCGTGGACTACCAGGGTATCTAATCCTGTTTGCTACCCACGCTTTCGCACCTCAGCGTCAGAAACAGACCAGAGAGTCGCCTTCGCCACTGGTGTTCCTCCACATATCTACGCATTTCACCGCTACACGTGGAATTCCACTCTCCTCTTCTGTCCTCAAGTTCCCCAGTTTCCAATGACCCTCCACGGTTGAGCCGTGGGCTTTCACATCAGACTTAAGGAACCGCCTGCGCGCGCTTTACGCCCAATAATTCCGGACAACGCTTGCCCCCTACGTATTACCGCGGCTGCTGGCACGTAGTTAGCCGGGGCTTCCTCGTTAGGTACCGTCAAGGTACCGCTCTATTCGCACGGTACTTGTTCTTCCCTAACAACAGAACTTTACGATCCGAAGACCTTCATCGTTCACGCGGCGTTGCTCCGTCAGACTTTCGTCCATTGCGGAAGATTCCCTACTGCTGCCTCCCGTAGGAGTCTGGGCCGTGTCTCAGTCCCAGTGTGGCCGATCACCCTCTCAGGTCGGCTACGCATCGTCGCCTTGGTGAGCCGTTACCTCACCAACTAGCTAATGCGCCGCGGGCCCATCTGTAAGTGATAGCGAGAAGCCATCTTTCAACTTTCCTTCATGCGAAAGAAAGTATTACCCGGCATTAGCCCCGGTTTCCCGGGGTTATTCCGATCTTACAGGCAGGTTGCCCACGTGTTACTCACCCGTCCGCCGCTCGTTCCACGAGCTTCACCCCGGAGGGATCCGCTCGCTTCCCGCGCTCGACTTGCATGTATTAGGCACGCCGCCAGCGTTCGTCCTGAGCCAGGATCAAACTCTCCATAAAAGTTAAGTTTGACTTGCTCATTTGCACACCGAATGTGCTTTGTTTCAAATCTCTTCTATAAAAGAAGAAATGTTTTGACGTACTGGTTGGTTCGTTCAGTTTTCAAAGATCAAAAGTGAATCATGGTGGGCCTGAGTGGACTTGAACCACCGACCTCACGCTTATCAGGCGTGCGCTCTAACCAACTGAGCTACAGGCCCCGATGACATTCAATAAAATGGAGCGGGTGAAGGGAATCGAACCCTCATCATCAGCTTGGAAGGCTGAGGTTTTACCACTAAACTACACCCGCAAGTGTATCATGTTGTTTTAGCATTTCGATGGTCGGGAAGACAGGATTCGAACCTGCGACCCCTTGGTCCCAAACCAAGTGCTCTACCAAGCTGAGCTACTTCCCGTTGATGGCGCGCCCGAGAGGAGTCGAACCCCTAACCTTCTGATCCGTAGTCAGACGCTCTATCCAATTGAGCTACGGGCGCATTAAAAAAGCGACATTGATTATCTTATCATTTATTGTGTTTTGACGCAAGAACTTTTTTGAAAAAGTTTGGTGCGGCCGAGAGGACTTGAACCTCCACGGGATTACCTCCCACTAGGCCCTCAACCTAGCGCGTCTGCCGATTCCGCCACGACCGCAAAATTGCTAAATAACAATGGGATGCTGATCATGATAATTGGATAATGCGGGTGGAGGGACTTGAACCCCCACGCCGTGAAGCACTAGATCCTAAATCTAGCGTGTCTGCCAATTCCACCACACCCGCATAATAAATGGTGAGCCATGAAGGATTCGAACCTTCGACCCTCTGATTAAAAGTCAGATGCTCTACCAGCTGAGCTAATGGCTCCTTAAAAGGAATCTGTAACACTCAATGATCGTGATGTTTTTTAAAAGCACAAGAAACATCATATAATGTATTCATCTTTTTGTCAACCTTTTTTTCAAAGAAAAATGGCTGGGCCAGCTGGATTCGAACCAGCGCATGACGGTACCAAAAACCGTTGCCTTACCGCTTGGCTATGGCCCAAAAAGAGTGGCGGTCCGGACGGGACTCGAACCCGCGACCTCCTGCGTGACAGGCAGGCATCTCTAACCAACTGAACTACCGGACCTATGTATTGAAAAGTGACCCGTACGGGATTCGAACCCGTGTTACCGCCGTGAAAGGGCGGTGTCTTAACCACTTGACCAACGGGCCAATAAAGAGAATGGCGGAGAAGGAGGGATTTGAACCCTCGCGCCGCTTACGCGACCTACACCCTTAGCAGGGGCGCCTCTTCAGCCACTTGAGTACTTCTCCATAATGGCTCCAACGGTAGGATTCGAACCTACGACCGATCGGTTAACAGCCGATTGCTCTACCACTGAGCTACGTTGGAATAATGTATATTGTCTGCTGTTGTTTATCAGCGACGTTTTATATCTTATAACATCCTGCATTCAATGTCAAACCTTTTTTTCAATGAAATTTCAATGTAATTCATGAGTGAATGGCTTGTTTTTTTGAGGACTTAACTAATTTAACATGTGCATAATCTTTCGTCAATGGAAAATTTACTTCTTTTTAATCTTCCCTTTACATTTTCCACAGCCGAATTTTCTAGTATCCACTTTCCTTTTCCTTTTGTATGTCTGCCCGCATTTTGTACAAACATAATGGTGAAACTTTTCTTGTGAGGTGGAAGGAAGTGGTGAGCAATGTCTCGGAGATCCTGTCTTTTTCATTAGTGCTTTGAATTCAGGATCGCGGTGCCCAAAACCTTTTCCTTCTATATGAAGGTGATAGTGGCAAAGCTCATGTTTAATGATGCCTTCCAATTCGACACCATTTAATTCTACACTATATTTCGGATTGATTTCAATCACTTTTTTAGAAGGAATGTATCGGCCTCCTGTCGTCCTTAGACGAGAGTTGAAGTATACATCATGTACAAATGGTTTGTCAAAATATTCTTCTGAGAGTTTATGAGTCCATTGCTGCAATTCTTCATCTGTCATAGGAACACCTCCCTTGTCCTGTGCATACTCTACCACAAGTATGACTTGAATATAAAGGAGCTGAACTTTCATGCCATCATGGTTAATGAAACAAATGACACGAGCATTCTTGAACAAAGACAAATATCAAATCAAAATGCTGAACCAATGCTGGTACTATTATCAACACCTGCATAAATAAAAACCACCCGGAAAGATAGGCTCTCCAGGCAGTTGCTTTTTTTCTTATCCATTGTTAACCATAGTCAAGGCAATTCTCTGCTTCTGTACATCTACTTGATCTACCCAAACGGTCACCACATCCCCAACAGACACTACGTCCATTGGATGTTTCACGTATTTATTTGCAAGCTTCGAAATATGAACAAGCCCATCCTGCTTCACGCCAATATCTACAAACGCTCCAAAATCTACAACATTCCGAACCGTCCCTTCCAACTCCATTCCCTGTTCAAGATCTTCCATTGAAAGAACATTGGTTTTCAATAATGGCTTCGGCAAATCATCCCTTGGGTCTCTTCCGGGCTGAGCCAATGATTTCATAATGTCCTGAAGCGTCAATTCTCCTATTCCCAATTGTTCGGCTACAGAAGAGACATCCTTCGTCTTCAGTTCCTCAGCTAAACGCTCCGTCCCGATGTCCGAAGTCGTAAACCCAAGCATCTTCAACAGCTCCCGGGTTGCTTTATATGTTTCCGGGTGGATCGGAGTCCGGTCGAGTGGCTCCTTCCCGTCTAAAATCCGAAGGAAGCCGATACTTTGTTCGAACGTTTTCGCCCCCAGTCGCGGGATGTCTTTAAGTTCAGTTCGTTTAGTGAATTTCCCTAACTCCTCCCTTTTTTTCACCACATTGTTCGCAACGGTTTTGCTAAGTCCCGATACATATTGCAGCAGTGAGGACGAAGCTGTGTTCACATTGACACCGACTTGGTTTACAGTAGTCTCCACGACAAAGGAGAGGGAGCCGTTCAGCTTTTTCTGCGTGACATCATGCTGGTATTGCCCCACTCCGATAGATTTAGGGTCGATTTTCACCAGTTCTGCCAATGGATCTTGAACCCGGCGGGCAATGGAAACCGCACTACGTTCTTCCACTTGAAAATCAGGAAACTCTTCACGCGCTAATTTTGAAGCAGAGTAAACACTGGCTCCCGCTTCATTGACGATCATGTAAGAAGCATCCAATTGATGTTTTTGAATCATATCAGCTATAAATTGTTCCGTTTCTCTTGATGCCGTCCCGTTTCCGATCGCCATCAGTTCAATGTCATACTTTTTCATAAAGGAAAGAATTTTCTTTTCGGCTCCCGCTGTATCATTTCGAGGGGCCGTTGGGTATATGACCCCGATATCAAGGACCTTCCCCGTTTCATCTACTACCGCAAGTTTACATCCCGTACGGTAAGCGGGATCCACCCCAAGCACCACTTTTCCTTTTAGTGGGGGCTGCAGGAGGAGGTTCCGGAGGTTGCTGGAGAACACTTCAATGGCCTGTTCCTCCGCCTGTTCTGATAAGGAACCACGGATTTCTCTTTCCACAGAAGGCTGGATCAATCGTTTGTAACTATCCTGAATAGCCTCTTCAAGAATGGCACGGAGCTTGCCTGTCGTTTGACGGTTGATCACGCTCCGCTCCAAGTATTGCACGATAGCATCTTCAGGAGGCTGTACACCGACTTTAAGCACCTCTTCTTTTTCACCCCGGTTCAAGGCCAGGACCCGGTGGGATGCGATTGAACGGACAGGTTCCTGATAATCATAATACATTTCGAAAATACCTTTTTCGTCTTGGTCCGCTTTCTTTGTTGAAGAGACAATGACCCCTTTGTCATGGGTCTGCTTCCTAATTTTCTCTCTGTATGTAGGATCATCGGATATCCATTCAGCGATAATATCATTGACTCCAGCTTTTACATCTTCCTCAGCCTTCAGCTCGTATTCTTCGGAAAAGTAACGCTCCGCTTCCTTACTGAAGTTAATATTTCGCTGTTCCCAAACCTGTACGGCGAGAGGTTCTAAACCTTTTTCTTTGGCTACTGTCGCACGTGTTCGCCGCTTTTGTTTATACGGACGATACAAGTCCTCCACCCGCTGCAGTTTTTCTGCCGATTCAATCTCGCGACGCAGGTCGTCTGTCAGTTTGCCTTGTTCTTCGATGAGGCGGATGACTTCTTCCTTCCGCTGCACGAGGTTTGTGACATAATTCCATTGGTCTTCGACATCTTTGATTTGTACTTCATCTAATCCGCCAGTCATCTCTTTCCGATAACGGGCGATAAAAGGAACAGTATTCCCTTCTTCAAGCAGGTCGATCACTTGTTTGACCGTCTGATCTTTCACTTTTGTCTGTTTAGCTACGAGTTTCATCAACTCGTTCTTTTGATTGGTTTCACTCAAAAAAATGACCTCCTTCAATGACGTCTTGTTCATTGTATCAAATTATAGACAAGAATACTCGGGGCCTCTCCCCTTGCCCGTCCGGTACAGAAATAGTCCCGCTTGGTAGCTGGTACGTAAAAAAAGTATTGTACCCGGTACCATTACCTAATGCTTAAATACCTGGTATAAGGGGCGATCCATAAACAAACCTTTTTAAACCTGACACCAGATTTCCGGAATGCGGTACCAGGTACGAGAAATTCACAAAAGGTACGTGGTACCGAATACGATCAAAGGGGGCCAAGTACGAGTAACAATAAAACCCCCCATTCCACCTTACGGCTTGAATGGAGGGTTTTAATTATAGGCCATAGCAATTAATGTCGTATCATCATCACGGGTATCGCCGTACATTTGCTTGTAATCCTGGGTGATCTGCTCAACATCTTTGGATTGGGTAAGCTTTGAAGATAAGCGTCGATCATTGACCCCGTCTGAGAACATAAGGAATATCATCCCTTTTTGTACTGTCCCATGGGTCACTCGAAGTGAGCGTGGGAACCCTGAGAGATAACCGGCTAACGGAATGTTCCGTTTCCGCTCCCCACCCGGGTCGATCGTAATGATCCCGATATTTCCGATGGATGAATAGGAATAAGTTTGAGCGTTATAATCGATTCTCAAAATCCCGAGAACGACCCCGCGCTTTCCTGCCAGCGCTTCATTGCATCTTTTAACGAGCGTTTCTACAGTCGAATCTGGATGTTCCTCTATCACTTCCATCACTGCCTTGGATGATTCCATCGCCATTTCACCACTACCGAGTCCATCGGCTAAAGCACATAAAAACGCACCTTCCGTTTCCTTATAGAAATAGCTGTCACCGCAAAAATAGTTCCCTTTTTTGGCTTTTTGGAAAATAGATAAATCCACCCGTTTGGTCTCCTTTTTCACTAGAATACCTCAACAGATTCCGACTGCAGAGCTTCTCTCAGCTTTCTTAACGCCCGTCTCTGTAAACGGGAGACATGCATTTGGGAAATCCCGAGGCGTTCGCCCGTATCTTTCTGACTCATGTTTTCAAAATAGGTACACTGAAGAATTTCCTGTTCCCTCTCGCTAAGAATCGGGAGGATTTTTTCAAGGAGCATCCGCTGGTCGATATTGGAATAACCGTCTTCCTGATTTCCAATCAAATCAAGGATGGTCACGGTGCTTCCGTCCGAGTCGGCTTCGATTTTACGATCCACCGACAACGCCTTATAGCTTTTACCCATTTCCATCGTCTCCAGAACATCTTCCTCAGATACCTCAAGCTCATCCGCAATTTCTTTGACAGATGGTGAACGTTGCAGAGTGTTCGTCAGTTCTTCAGAGACTTTTTTGATTTTCGGTCCGAGTTCCTTAATTCTGCGGGGAACATGGACACTCCACGTTTTGTCACGGATGAAGCGTTTAATTTCCCCTATGATCGTAGGAATTGCGAACGATTCGAAAGACTTGCCGAATTCAGCGTCATACCTCCGAATAGCCGCTAACAGCCCAAGCATGCCGACTTGAACCAAGTCCTCATGGATGGTGCTGTTTTTCGAATATTTACGAGCAATGGATTCTACAAGATCCTTATAAACGAGCACAACTTTTTCCTGTACCGCTTCATCTCTAGGGTTTTCTTGCAGGTGGGCAATCCATTCGTAAACTTCCTCATTGTGATGTTGTGATTTGGTCGCCATCTTGCCCCACCCCGGTTTCATGGAGATATTTTGTCATAAGGACAATGACTCCATATTTGCTGTTGATTTCAACTTTATCCATGAGTGCGTCGATAAGAAACAGGCCAAAGCCTCCTTCTCGCAGTTCTTCAATGTCATCGTCCTGTTTGTAGGGGCCAATGTCTTCTTTGATTTCACCAAGGTTAAAGCTTCCTCCATGATCAGCGACCATGACTTCCAGCCTGTCCTGATACACACCAAAACCGATGGTGATCTCTCCCTCACCTGTTTCTTTATACGCATGCTTCACTGCATTGGTGATCGCTTCTGATATCGCTACTTTCAAATCTTCAATGTCTTCGTAAGTGAATCCCATCCGATTGGCGATTCCTGATGTACTCAGACGTACAACCCCGATATATTCTGCTTTGGCAGGTACCTTCACTTCAACAAAATCAAATGGTTCCATCTTTACATTCCACCTTGTACTGTAGACTCGATGTTCATGATTTCTGTCAAACCGGTAATTTTGAAGAGACGATATACGCGGTCCTGCATATGGACAAGGCGCATCTTGGAATCATGTTCCTTCGTAGACTTCAAGGCACTGATGAAAACACCGAGGCCCGTGGAGTCCATATAATTCACATCCTGAAAGTCCACTTCTACAACATGGCCTTGTTCTTTCGTAAGCGGTAATAACGTATCTTTTAATTTAGGGGCGGTGAATGCATCGACCTCACCGGTAAGGACGACATTCGAAACCGTATCATTGTTCGTAACATCTATAGATAAATTCATCGTAATCCCTCCTAATGATTGTTGAAAAATAGAGCGCAGGTTTATTTACCCTTCTCTTACATCCATTAAACATTTCTTCGTAAAATAATTAATGTGAAGTCGTCTCTCAATTGGAAATCCTGCAATCGCTCGAAATGCTTGTACACTTGATCCACAATCCCTTGTGCCGGCAGATGAGAATATTGTTTGATGACATGCAGAATTTCTTCCTGATCAATAAAACGGTCTCCCTGTCTGCATTCGGTGACACCGTCTGTAAGAAGAATAATCATGTCCCCTTTTTCCACTTTCTTCTCATACTGCTTATACGTAACTTCAGGAGATACCCCGAGAACAAGCCCTGGAACATCAATTTCCTCAAATTCATCACGATCTTTATGGTAATAATACCCTGGTTCATGACCTGCTGAAGAAAACGTGAACGTATGCTCGTTCGAATTATACAAGCCGTAAAACATCGTTATGAACATACTTGCATCCACATTACGTTCGACCACTCTGTTCAGACTGCCAAGAATGACACTTGAATCCGTGCGCATTTCCTGAAAAGCTATCCATCGAATATTTGATCATGGACATACAAAGAGCGGCGGGTACACCTTTACCAATGACATCGGCAACAGCGATGCCAAGGCTCCCTTTTCCATCATGAACAAAGTGATGGTAGTCCCCGTTCATCTGTTTGGCCGGGACACTCAATGCCCCTACATCGATATCAGCCAAATCAGGCTTAACGGTCGACAGAAGTGTTTTCTGCATGTTTGCAGCTACGGATATTTCTGATTTGAGTTCCAGCTGTTTCTCACGCAATGTCTGATACTCCTGATAGGCCAGTCCATAGGAAATCATCGTTTCCAAAAGGAAATTCATAGATGACTGAATATACTCAGGCATATCCGGGTATATTTCCTGTAAGGATTGGATGTGAACATTGATGATCTCTTCAGGGGATATATTCTGCTGCATCGAGTGTTTGCTGAATTGTTCCGCCTGATAGAGAGCTTGCTCATCCTTCGTCTTTATATACTCCTGCAATAATTCTTTATAATTTTCCAAATCGAGTTTCAATGTATCCATCGCTTTTTCTACCTCCTTTAACGGAGCCATTTGACAACAGTGATTTCCGTACCTTTACCCTCTCCTGATACGATATCAAAATCGTCCATCAACCGCTTCACACCTGGAAGCCCTGCTCCGAGCCCTCCGGATGTAGTGAATCCGTCCTCCATGACCTGGCTGATATCTTTAATGCCCGGGCCCTCATCTGTAGCTACGATCCGAATTCCCTTTTTATTCATATCTTCGAGTGCTTCGAAACAGACTTTTCCTGTTCCTGCATACAAATAGATGTTCCGTGCCAATTCAGAAATGGCTGTGGCTATCCTGGCTTGATCGACGGTCCCGAAGCCGATCTTTCTGGATATATCGCGTCCAAGCTGTCTGGCTCCGACAATGTCCCACTCCTTCTTTATGTTGACACAGGATTGGAAGTCCATATTCACTCCTCCAATTCCTGGCGAAGTTTGATCAACCCTTGTTCTAGATCTAACGCGGTCGGGACATCCTGCATGTGTATACCTAAGTCAATCAGAGTCATAGCAACCGCCGGCTGTATACCGGTCAAAACGACCTTAGCCCCCATCAAATCCGACATCGTCACTACATCACCAAGTACTTTGGCAATGAAAGAATCGATGATATCAACGGATGTCAAATCTATGACGACACCTGTAGCTCCGCTTTCGTGAATTTTTTTCAAGAGATCTTCCTGGAATTGGATGGCTGTCTGATCATCCAAATCGATTTGTATGGAGATGAGTAAATAGTTATGAAGCTTTAAAATAGGTATCCTCATGTTTTCACTCCCTATCTAGTGAATCAATTAGTTTTTCGATGTCTTCATCGTTGTTCTGGGTTTCTTCGATTCGACGGTTCGTCAATTCCAATGCTGTTTGGAACCCTTTTCGCAAGGAACTCTTCGTTGGGAATTTTCCTAAATCGATTCCCAGATTCACGATCGTCTGAGCAATTTCAGGACGAATTCCCACGAGGATACACCTCGACCCCACCAGGCGGACCGCTTCCGCAGCCTGGATGATATGATGAGCCACCATCGTATCAACGACAGGAACACCAGTAATATCGATCAGGACAACCTCTGCATTGTGCTTGATCACTCCATCCAGCAGGTTCTCCATAATGAGCTTAGCCCGCTCTGTATCGATGGTGCCGATCAGCGGCATAATCGTAATGTTTTCCATGACAGGGATCAACGGAGCGGAAAGCTCCTGCAAAGCTACTCTCTGCAAGGAAACAATATGTTCCCAGCTTCCGGAATACTCATTGACAAGTCGGTTGATAATCGGGTCAACCCAGCCATCCACTTTCCGTAAAACTTCAGAAAAATAGTCCGAGTCGATTTTGTCCGATTGTTTGAGGATGAAATCCGTAACTACACGGCGGAATACCTGCATGCCGTCCGTCAAATAGCTCAACGGCCACCCCAGATTGATCAAGCGTTCGGAGAAATCATCCAAATCCGAAGATAACCCCTGCTTTTCAATGCTGGAGAATATCACATTAACAAATTCACGGTTGGTGCTTTCGAACATCTCGTCAGAAATCGTCGATGTATAATCATTCTTCTTATGTGTATTGACTTCCTCCAACCACATTTTGACAATGTCATCACTATGCTCTAACACTACATTTTTCAATCGTTCATCCATTATCTAAACCTCCGCCTTCTAACCCTCTATTAGTCGTCCACATACTATTTAGATATAATTTTATCAAAAAAATGCTTTTATTTACACCATTGGGGACTGAGCCCTGCACTGGAGGAGTTCAGGCCGTTCTTTCATACGGACAGCTTTCTCTCTGTCCCCTTATTAAAATGAAAAGTGCATCGCCTTTATAAAAAAATATAAAAAACACGCCATCATCAATACCCTCTTTGCCTTCATTATAAACTAAAAAAACCAAAAAAAATAAAGTTACCTTAAAAAGGTAACTTTACGATCCGGTTACGACGTGATTTCCGATTAAAAGTCGATCAAACCGAGGCTGATCTGCAGGGCTTTGTTGACCTGCTGCATCATCGGTTCATCAAGTTGAGTAATCTTATCGGTCAAACGCTGCTTGTCAATCGTTCTGATTTGTTCCAGTAGGATTACAGAGTTTCGCTCGAACCCATATTTTTCTGCATTGATTTCGACATGTGTTGGAAGTTTGGCTTTTTGTATTTGCGCTGTAATCGCGGCAACGATTACGGTAGGGCTAAAACGATTACCAATATCATTTTGAAGGACGAGTACAGGACGGACCCCGCCTTGTTCAGATCCCACAACCGGGGACAAATCAGCGAAATAAACGTCACCTCGTTTGACTATCACTGGCTTCACACCCCGCTCACTAGTTGCTCCAGGGTGTGTTCGGCCTCCTCTTCAGCTTGAAACGCTTCTGAAGCGATATTTAAATTGATTTTCGCCATTTCCATGTAGCCTCTACGCATGGATTCCCTGATATGACGTTGTTTCTTCTCACGCAAATACATTTTCGTTGCTTGACACATGAAATCGCTCCGATCACTGTTATCGAGTTGAATGAAGCCATCCACTTCATTGAGTAGGTTATCCGGAATCCGGATGACAATCTCCTGCATGCTATCGGACAAAACCATACACCTCCACCATCTTCTCTCAAAAGAAACCAGTCAATTAGTCCACTCTAATCTTATCAAACGGGAGTGTCCATTGCAAAGGAGTGTTGGAATTTTTTCGTGAATTATGAAAGCTTTTATCCTTAGATCGGGAGAATTGTCCTAAACCGGGAAATCACTTACAACAAGGAATTCCTCACGTCTACGGTCCTCCCATTTTCCTGAAAAACTCTCGGCACCCTCTGGCTGATCATGCAGGGAATCTCATAATTGATCGTTTCAAGATGCTCTGCTGTCTCATCGGCTGAAATTTCCTGATCCCCTTGTTTACCAATTAAGGTAACCTTTGTCCCTATAGGATATTCCTGATCCAGCCGAATCATGAATTGATCCATGCAAATTCTTCCGACAATCGGGTGGCGTTTCCCGTCGACAAGCACGTCAGCCCCTTGAAGTTTACGGATCCAACCATCCGCATACCCGAGAGGAATCGTTCCGATCCACTCCTCTTTCGTCGTCGTATAGGTCGCTCCGTAGCTGATAGACTCTCCAGCCTCTACCTTTTTGACATGAACAAGACGGCTCGACAAAGAAAATGCAGGTTTCAAGTCGATCGGACGCTCCTTTTTGACAACAGGAGATGGATAAAGTCCGTACATGCTGATTCCAAAACGAACGAAGTGATCCATCCGCTCCGGTACTCTCATACTTGTCGCACTGTTACTCGTATGAATTTCGACATCTTCCGCCCAATTCCTTTTAAAATAGGAAAACATTTCGTCCCAACGCTTCTGCTGTCTATCAAAATACTTGGTGTCGTCATCATCAGCGGTAGCAAAGTGGGTAAACAGCGCCTGCAGTTGAAAGGCAGGGTTCTCAGTCAGGACAGAGAGAACTTCTGCTAACTCTCCTTGTGACCGGACTCCGATCCGCCCCATCCCCGTATCGATTTTCAAATGGAGTTTCAATGGGTAAGAATTCGAAAGTCCTTCCGCTTCCTCCAGCCATTCTTTTTGGAAGACTGTCAAAGCAATATCATGCTCGGCTGCAACTTTAGCATCTGAAGGGCGTGTCCACCCCATAACCAGAATAGGGGCATCAATCCCGGCTCCCCTCAACTTCAAGGCTTCATCAAGAAGGGCGACGGCGAGACCCTTCGCTCCCGCCTTCAGAGCGGATTCCGCTACTTGTACATCTCCATGGCCGTAGGCATCCGCTTTCACGACTGCACATACCTCTGTCCGTCTGTCCAAGCGCTGTTTTAATTGTTTTATATTATACCCAATCGCCGACAAATCAATCTCTGCGATTGAATCTCTGTAATATGTATTCCGTACCACTTTGACCGCTCCTCTCTATCTATATCTTTTTATTATTGAATGATTAAGATGGGAGTGTCAACTACTGCAGAAAATTGTCAAACACAAAAAATAAAGCAGACCGTTAAGCCTGCTCCTTTCAATCTTATTTCACCATGGAAGCGGTGTTGATCGAACTTGCGACAGCAACCATTTCATCCTGTGTCAATTCATTACTCGCAAGCTGATATGTCGTCCCATTATGGTTCCACTCCAGGCGGTTGTGTTCAAAAGCTGCAAACACCCCGTCCCAAAGCTGGACAGGTTCACCATTCACCTGAACAGAATATTGGGCACTAGCAGCTTGAATTTCCGCTTTTTCCTGGACCAAAGTAAAGTCTTTGTCTCCAGCATATGTCATAATGAATCGTTTGCCGTCTTCTGTTTTCACTTCGCGCTCGTCTGCGAGTTCCGCACCGAACGTTTCCTGAGGATAGAGGACTTCTTCAAGTTCTTCCCCTTCCATGTTCGCAACAGGCGCTTCTGTTGGAGCCATCGCCATGTTCTTATCGACATCAAAGTCTTCCTTCTTCATCGAATCATCTTTCGAGAAGTTGGCGAATTGAACTTCGACAAGCGCGTTCATATCCTGATCGAACACTTTTACCATAACTGGATGGTAAGTTTTCTTATCAAAATAGATTTCCTGGAACGGAAGAGTCTTGTTGTTTTGGTAATTGGTCTTCGTCTTGAACACAAAGTAGTTTTCGGAAGCGTTGAACTCTGCATCCGGATCCGCTTTGATGTCATTCAAGAGGGAAGCATAGAGGTAAGGCTGACTCGTATTTTGAGGCCATTCACTCTGAAACTTGAAACTCTTATTTAACGCTGGCGTCAAAACATATACACCACTGTCATTCTTCAAAATGATCTGGCTTCCCTTTTCATCCTGATCATTCTGAAGTTTCACGCGGTAGAAATCATCCTTCTTATGCCACACTTGAATGTTATACTTCTGCTCTTCTTTCCCTGTGCGCATCTTCATATTCGCTTCGGTCTTATAACCAGCCATTTCTTCGGACTGTTTTTCCAGCTTCTTGACGACATCTTCTTTCGATTGTGAGCCACAAGCTGTCAATGCACCTAAGACGAACAGGCTGAACAACAGGATCAGAAAACGTCTTTGCATAAGACTCAACTCCTTTGTCTCTACTTAAGGACAAAGGGAACGTATGTTATGGATCAAAAGGTCAATGTACGGAACGTCCGGGATAACCCTTCAATGACGTCAGAGGCGAGTAGGTCAACCTCGGAATGTCTGTCCTGAACGAGCAGATCAGCGGTTGCCCCGTGAATGTAGCAGCCATTACTTAAGGCATCCATCACGTTCTCCGTCTGCATCATCATGCTGAGCAGAACACCGGAGAGAACGTCACCACTACCACCTTTAGCAAGACCGGCATTTCCGGAAACATCTACACGTTGTTCACCCGAAGGAGCTGTAATGATGGTTGAAGGACCTTTCAAAACGAGATAGACCCCGTACTGTTCAGCGAACGCTTTCGAAAGGGCGAAAGGAGCAGACAATACCTCTGCAACAGAACGACCGGTCAGATGAGCGAACTCTCCCGGGTGAGGGGTCAAGACAGTCGCAGCCATCCTCCCCTTCAACCTTGTGAGATCATCATCGAGCAGATACAATCCATCGGCATCGATCAACAAAGGTGTTGATCTTTCACTGACGATCGAACGCACAACCTCTCTCTGCCAATCTCCTCTGCCGAACCCCATACCAAGAGCGATTCCGTCGTAAACTTTCACATCTGGTATTCGCTCTTCCCTCTCCCTTTCAACGAACGTCGCTTCCTGAACAAAGGCTGAGACCGAAGGGACTGCTTCGGGATCAGTGGCTATGGATATCAATCCTGCTCCACTACGCAGAGCGGCTTTCGCCGTCATGGCTACAGAGCCGGGCATCCATTTTGAACCCCCGATGACCAGCCCTTTCCCATGGGTGCCTTTATGGGAATGGGTACCCCGGGGAGGCAGGGTCTGTTGTACGTCGACTTCCTGCCATGTCTTCCTCCGATGATCCGGAAGCTTTTGAACAGGCAGTCCGATCTCGACAACCGCCCATTCCCCGTAATAAGGACTGGTATGCTGAAGAAATACACTCTGCTTCGGAGCTTCAATAATGGAAGTGTAATGAGCTTGAAAAGCCTCGTCCACCTCTTCCCCTTCATCAGCCGGCACACCTGTAGGCAGGTCCACAGCAAGTCTAAGCATAGCCTTATCATTACAGAGACGAATAACACTCATATAAGGCTCTTTCAGCCGACCTTTCACTCCGATCCCCAGCATCGCATCGATGCATACATGGGCACGACTCAGAGAAGTATTCAAGTCTTCCGAACTCTTCAATAGTCTGTACGGGTGACCAGAAGCTTGGAATATCCTCTTGTGCGCTTCTGCATCTCCAGAGATCTTTGTATCCGGAACGACCTGCAGCGCCTCAACGTCGTATCCAAGGTTCAACAACGTCCGGGCGATGACGAACCCATCCCCGCCATTATTCCCTGCACCAATCAGGACGACAATTCTATGCTCTTTTTGAATGTGCCGGAGCAGGTCATACGCAACTGCTCTCCCGGCATTCTCCATCAGCATTTTCCCATCTAATCCGGCAGCTTCGATAGCCACCCGATCTCGTCCGTACATTTCCTGTGCGGTAACAATATCCAATTCGTTCCCTCCTACCCGCATTACAATGTTATGAGACAACCTATGTAATTATGTCTTCCCTCCCTTCCCTCTCTAGTACTCTTCCAAAACCACCTGTGCAATGGCATACTCCGAGCTATGGCTGATGGAGACCCACGCCTGATAGTGATGATAACCCTTCGCCCGGATGACCGGCGCTCCTGTTCCCTCGTCTGATAAAATTTCGATGTCCTGAAAGCTGAGACGCCCAATTCCCGTTCCAGATGCTTTGGCATAAGCTTCTTTGGCAGCAAAACGTCCAGCTAGATATTCCACTTTCCTTCTCTCATTCAGTGTTTGATAGCGGAGAATCTCCCGCTCAGTCAATATCCTTTGAACAAAGCGATCCTTTCGCTTTATACTTTGTTTAATACGATCCAATTCAATAATATCCACACCGATGCCTTTGATCACGATTCATCTTCCTTTTCATTTCAATCTATGAACAGTATACCCGAATCTTTTCCTTGTAAAAAAGAATACGAGGAAGTTCTGAGGATTACATTAGAAATAGGAAGTTTTAAAAATTCCCAAGAACCCTGGATGCAAAAGGAACAAACTTTGCACATCAAGGAGTTGGAGGACCTCCTCCAACGACCTTCTTGCTATCTTGAACATATAAAGGAGACCAGGTTATGTTTGTACGAACCGAAAGTTTCAAAGAATTTATACGTTTTTACCCAATTGTTTCATTTCTCGTCGGGCTTCATTTCGCCCTCTGGCTGTTGATGGATTTTCTTCAGCTAGGATTTGCAGTGGATTTGAAAGAGTGGGGAACCGGTATGAATGTCCTCATTTTGAACGGAGAATACTGGCGCCTCATCACTCCGATCTTCCTGCACGGGGATTTCACCCATGCTTTGTTCAACTCCTTTTCCCTTGTTTTGTTCGGTCCAGCCCTTGAACAGATGTTGGGAAAAGTGAAGTTCGTCATTTTGTATATAACCGCCGGGTTCATCGGGAACCTCGGTACCTTCCTTGTCAATCCTGACGGGTATTACTGGCACCTCGGTGCTTCCGGGGCCATTTTCGGTATATTCGGCGTTTACTTATACATGGTCATGAACCGCAAGCACCTTATTGATGCAGCGAATTCCCAAATCATTCTCGCCATCTTTGCCATCGGTTTATTCATGACGTTCGTCCAGCCAAACATTAATATTACCGCCCACTTATTCGGTCTGATTGGAGGTTTCGCGCTTGCCCCCGTGATTTTGAAAAATGCCCAGCGTTTTTCTTTGTGGCAGGTACGCGCCCGTCATTCCCGTTCCGATAACGACGACATTTCTTTCAACCCTAACCGTTGGAAGAAAAGGAAGTATGGCGGGAAATCACCCGGAAAATACATTTTATGGGGCATCATCATTTTCCTTGCGTTGTTCGCGCTCATCAATCGAATCTAATCACTTCACCCTCCGGGGTGGAGTTTTTTTATATGAAATGCGTTTTTCTACACGCAAAAAGGCCAGCCCTCCGGTGGAGGACTGACCTTATTATAGGCTTATTTTAGCTGCGGCCTTTATTTTGATAGTTTCCGCGTTTGCTGCCGCCTTTACCGTTGAAGTTACGGTTACGGGATTTGTTTTTATTGTTGAAGTTGCGGTTGCCGCCTTTGCGGTAGCCACCTTTTTTCTTATTCTTATCACGCTGAGCAGTCTTCACACTGATTGGTTGAACATGAGACAAACGAACAGGGACTTCACTGCGCTCTTTCGTCATCATCTTCAGAGCTGCAGCTACTAAATCTGCAGAATCATGCTGCTCAAGCAACTCATTAGCTGCCTGCTTGTAATTGTTAAGGTTGTTGTTCGTAATCGTCTCTGCCAATTTTTCAACGGCAACTTTCTGCTGACCACGTGCAGCTTCTTCAGAAGAAGGAACTTTCAACCGTTCCACTTTCTTCTTCGTGATCTTCTCGATCAAATGAAGCTGATCTTTTTCACGTGGTGTAACAAAGGAAATGGACTTCCCTTTACGACCGGCACGGCCTGTACGTCCAATACGGTGGACATAGCTTTCCGGATCCTGAGGGATGTCGAAGTTGTACACGTGAGAGACATCAGAAATGTCCAGTCCACGTGCAGCAACATCTGTCGCAACAAGGATTTCAATGCGTCCGCGTTTGAATTTATTCAATGTGGACATACGCTTTCCTTGTGTAAGATCTCCGTGAATCCCTTCAGCGCTGAATCCACGAGCCTGCAGACCATCCGCTACTTCATCGACACGACGCTTCGTACGACCGAAGACGATCGCAAGAGCAGGATCGTGAATGTCCAACAGACGGGATAACGTATCGAACTTGTGTTTTTCAGGAATTTCAACGAAGTACTGTTCAATGTTCTCCACTGTCATTTCCTTTGCTTTCACTTTGACCTCTTCCGGGTTGTTCATCAAGGTCGTCGCGATATCACGGATTTCTTTAGGCATCGTTGCAGAGAACAGCAATGTTTGACGCTCTTCCGGCAATGCTTTCAAAATATCACGGATATCATCGATGAAGCCCATGTTCAGCATTTCATCTGCTTCATCAAGAACAGCTGTGTGAACATCCTGCAGCTTAATCGTTTTACGACGGATGTGGTCAAGAAGACGTCCTGGTGTTGCTACGACGATGTGATTGTTTTTCAGGGCGCGGATTTGGCGCTCCATGTTTGACCCACCGTAGATCGGAAGGACACGGACTCCTTTTCCTTTACCTAAACGGTTCAATTCTTCTGCTACTTGAATAGCCAGTTCCCTTGTCGGGGCGATGACAAGTCCTTGGACAGCTTTCACTTGTTTGTTGATTTTTTCGAGCATCGGAATACCGAATGCAGCCGTCTTCCCTGTACCTGTCTGAGCTTGACCAATCACATCTTTCCCTTCTAGTCCTAGAGGGATCGTTTGCGCTTGAATGGGTGTTGTTTCTTCAAAACCCATGATGTCTAATGATTTTAGGATTGGTTTTGATAATCCTAGTGATTGAAATGTTGTCACAGTAATTTCATACTCCTTTATTGTTAAATCTTCTACCTATATACATGTAAAAAAAGCCTTCTGCCACAGGAAACGGGAGAGGCTTCTCTGGTATCTGCCTGATAGATTCATTCATCATAACACATATAACATAGTTAATTCTACACATTTCAGCTATGCTTTTCAAACGTAATAATGATAAAATGAGTAAAAACTGACGTTTACCAGAGGAGGGCTCACTTGGAAAAGCCTCCAGTGCAACCATATATTGTTTTGTTCATCGGTGTCCTTTCCATATCAACGTCTGCCATTTTCGTCAAACTCGCAGGGGATGTGCCAGCAGCGATGATAGCTTTTTACCGGCTGGTGCTTGCCGTCGGAATTATGGCTCCTTATGTATTATGGAAACATTTTGATGAAATCAAACAAACAAAAAAGAAAGATTGGATCCTCGCCGTTTTTTCAGGAATATTTTTAGCTTTCCACTTCATCCTGTGGTTTGAATCATTGAATTACACGACAGTCGCAAGTTCCGTCGTTCTTGTTTCCCTTCAGCCGATTTTCGCTTTTACAGGCACCTATCTCTTTTTCAAAGAACGGTTTACCGTCGGTGCCATCTTCAGTCTAGCGATCACGTTGACAGGGAGCGTAATCATCGGTTGGGGGGACTTCCAGATCAGCGGAATGGCATTGTTCGGTGATATTCTGGCCCTTTTAGGAGCAGTCACCGTGACCGGATATTTCCTGCTTGGTCAAAATCTCCGCAAGAGACAGTCCATCATGACGTATACGTTCATCGCCTATGGAATGGCAGCACTCACCCTTCTTCTCTATAATATGGCGCTCGGTTATTCATTTACCGGGTATAATGAAGATCAATGGCTGGTATTCCTTGGACTCGCCATCATTCCGACTTTTTTCGGTCATACACTTTTCAATTGGACATTGAAGTGGCTCAGCACTTCCACTATATCAATGGCTGTCCTTGTCGAACCGGTTGGCGCATCTATTTTAGCTTATTGGATTCTAAATGAAGGGATCACATGGACGCAGTGGCTCGGTGGATCAATTGTGATCTTCGGATTGATGATGTTCATCCTGAGTACGATGAAAAAGGTGAAACCGAAATTCACCCATGCCCCGGAACGCAGATAAAACGAGAAGTTTGATATACTATTGTATAGATACGGGGATTCCCCTAGAAGTACGAAGAATCTAAGAGAGCAGGTGAAAGAATGGCAATACAACTGATCATAGACGGGGGCGGAGATTTGGCCCCGGGAATGATGGAAGAACACAACATCCAATATGTCCCTCTAAACTTACACTTCGGAGACGAACAATACAAAACAGGCAAAACGATCGATCTGCCTACCTTTTATGAAAAACTGAGGCAGTCGGAAGAACTGCCGCGTTCCTCTTCTCCAAGTCCAAATGACTTCTATGAAACCTATAAAAATGTAGAGGCAGAGGATGAAATCCTTGTTCTCGCCTTAACCCAGGGATTGAGCAGCACGTATGAAAGTGCGGTAATGGGGAGGGACATGCTTCTACAGGAGGAACCAGACCGTAAAATCGCTGTCCTGAATACGAAGACGGCTTCCTGCGGCATTGCTTTACTTGTAAATGAAGCGACCGCCCGCATAGACGAAGGCTATGACTTTGAACAGCTCGTTTCCCATATGGAGGAGCGGATCGAAAAAACGACGACTCTTTTCATTTTGAAGACGCTTGAAAATGTCATCAAAGGCGGGCGCCTCGACAAAGTGAAAGGGGCTCTTGCTAAGACACTGAACATCAAGCTTCTCATGAAAGCAAGTGAAGATGAAGGATCGGTGGAGGTGACGGAAAAAGTACGCGGCAACAAGAAATCGATCCGTCGCTTCGTAGAACAGATCGGAGAATATGCCTCTAACCTGGAAGACCGTGTCATTGCGATGTCCCATTGCAATGATGAAGAGCGAGGGAAGAAGGTGTTAAATACGATCAAAGAACGGTACAACTTCAAAGACTCTCTCTTCATGGAAACAGGGCCGCTCATTTCAACCTACGCTGGAGAAGGCGGCCTTGTCATCGCCTTCTTTAAAGATTGAACTTTAATAAAGCTTGCTAATGATACTTATCACCTCGAAACGGATCGATCAACGAGCGGGAGCTTTCGTTGAACAAGTCCAATGGCCGAACTTTAGCAACTCCAAAAACGTCAGAGGAAAAATTCCTCTGACGTTTTTTATGCATGATACGCGTCATAATCCGGCTGTGGCGATAACATTGCAAGAATACCCGCTGTTACAGGAAACAGGAGGGTTAGAAGAATGACTTCCTGATAACCCCCGAGCCAATCATAAAACAGACCGAATGGCAGCGGCCCTAACGCTGAACCGACGACCATGACGGTCTGGGCAAGTCCTTTGATACTGCCAAGGTGTTCACGCCCGAAGTAATTCGGCCAGACGATATTCAATACGATTCGCTCAAAGCCATTCACAAATCCCCAGAACACTCCAAAACCTACGGCCATCCACCATGAATCAGTAAACAGCAGAAGGAGGAGCGTGAAAATATGTCCAAAAAATGTAATGGCCAAAATGTAATGAACTTTGAACCGATCGACCAAGTAGCCACTCACGAACGTAATAGGAAACCCGATAACCGCCATCAGCGTGAGGACCATGGCAGCGACCCCTGTATCAAGGCCTCGCAAATCCATAATGGAGACGATATGAAAGGTTACCGCCGTGTTCACGAGGGCAGGTACGATCACACAAAAGAGAATGAACCAAAACGCCCGGGTTGCCATCGCTTCTTTTAACGTCCAGCTCTTTTCATTCACATCAACGTTAGGATTCTTTCCGGGCCCCCCTTTAACCGGCTTCGGATTACCGTCAGGGACTTCTCCAACCTGTTCCGGCTTGTTTCGAACGAAGACAAAGGCCAAAGGGACGAACAGAACCAATAACGCTCCCCCCCATAATCCCCACGTCATTCTCCATCCAAACGATTCAATCATCCATGTGTTCAAAGGCGGGAGCAGAGCAGAGCTTGCAAAACCACCGATCGCCATAACACTCAATGCTCTTCCCCGTTTTCTAATGAACCATTGCGGAACAAGAGTATTTGGAATCAGCGTCATCGATCCTTGGCCAAACAGACGGATCATGAAGAATCCAAAAAACATCATGATCGGCCCGAGCAAAAAGGCATTCCACACGAGGGCAAAAGCCAGACATAACCCGACGGCAACCATCATAGCTCGTTGGCCGAAACGATCGATCAATCGCCCCATCATGAACAATGTAATCCCCGCAAGGAGCGTTGCCGCTGAATAAATACCGGAAACTGCCGATCTCGAATACTCAAAATTCTCTATGTAATAATCAATAAAAATAGATACAGAATAGGTTTGGCCGGGCCCTGAAAAGAACACACCCAAACCAGCAATCGCCACAACAACCCATCCATAATAAAAAGAGGTCTGAATGGGTTGTCCACCTTTATTCGTCATCCGATTCCCTTCCCCCTATGGTTGACTCACAAAATCCATCACTTCATCAAATAATTCATCGCTGTCATCCCCATGACAAATTAAATGCTTCGACTTTTTCAAAAAAATGACTTCCTTTTCTTCAGACGGAATTTCTTCTTCCAAATATAGAGCAGCCGTCTTCGGTACCATACCGTCCAATTCCCCCTGAATGATCAACACCGGACACGTGACGTGCTGCAAATACGGGCGTGTAAACTGGACACACTTCATAAATTCAAAGGTGGAAAAGAGATACGTATCCGTTAGCTTCTTCTGATATCTGACAAAAAGCTCATTGTCTGCAAGTACTCCGTTCCAGGCATCGGCGACCATGGCCAGTATATCTTTGCACATCTGCGGAAGGCTGACATACTTCCCTGCCGCTGACAGAAGAACCAGCCGGTCCAGGTGGTACTTAGCTGTCAAATAAGCAGCGATCATTCCACCCATCGAAAAGCCGATGATGTAGATTCTGCTATGTCGTTTCATGAGGTCAAGCAAAGCGAGCTCTGCCGTTGCAATCCATTCTTGATAATAGTGCCCTTCAAGATCCAAATCCTCCCCGTGGCCAGGAAGTGTCGGATTGACGATTTCCCAATCCGTCCGAGCTTCCAGAAAATCGACGAGGGGCTGGACTTCATCCGGGCTTCCTGTGTACCCGTGAATACATAAACACCCGATACTCATGTTCCTAAGCCTCCAACCTGTTCATGATATGATGATAAAAAAGGCCCCCTCATCCCTGTAAGGGGAACGATTTATTAAAGAAAATGCGCGCTAAATGAATAGCGCGCGGTTTACTTGATGCCTTTCACGAACGTTCCGATCCCTTTAACGATAGGACTGACATCCTTCACGGTTTTCATAACTTGACCGGTGGTGGACATCATTTTGTCAAAGTCGAACTGTCCGTCTTCTTTTTGAAAATAACTCATGACTCCCTTGGACATATCACCGACGTTTAATGATGCATTCGCGTTTGCATCTACATTCCCAGTCTCAGTATAACCTGTATAGTCGTAACTATTCACATACGGGTTCTGAAAACCATACATCGTCTGGGCGTAAGGGTTATAACCCCAGTTATTCCCCTGGTTGTTATACATATGCTGGTAATTCACCTGATTGGACTGATCATAAGGAAAGTTGGCAGGATACCGGTACAAGCTATTGTTGTAGTAATAGTAAGGATTGTATGGGTACATGATTGTTCCACCTTTAACGTAGGATACTTCAGCCTATGAAAAAGCATGGGAAAAAGTGAAACGATGTCGTTGCCCCTTGACCCTTCTCATTTAATAATTCCTTGTAAAGTGTAAGTCCAATGGCTTCCGAAGGTCAGGGAGAGAAACTTCCTCCCCATTCACAAAACTTCCAAGAGCTAAAAAAAAGAAAAAAACAAGTGATGAGAATCACTTGTCGAAACCCTTAAGAAAAACGCATGGAGTCTGTCATAGCATATTGAGGATTCTCTTTTATGCCCAGCTTCTGCTTCATTTTACGTTCTTGATAACCGAGAATCTTTTCTCCATCTATAAATACAGCGGGTGTCCCGTATATATTCTTCCTCTGTAATTCTTTAAAATACTCACGATTCTCTGAAACATTCCGCTCATCAAAATCTACATTCCAATCTTCCAATGTTCCAAGCACTTTCTCACAATAGTGACAGTTCCGACTCGTGTACACGACAACTTCCGGGTTACCCAAAGCTCCCCCTCCTTGTGTCTTTTCCAATTCTGTCTAAAACTCTTTACCCGCTTTCCCCTCACCTAAAACGATTTTCTCATTAAAATACACCTATTTTTTGTACCAATTCTGTTCATTTATTATTACTAGGCGATTATAAAGAAGGTGATAAGACACTCTTTCCCCCTCAATAATGACCATAAACAGGAAAAAGGTAAAAGAAGGAAACTAACCGGCCCATAACGAAAAATAAAAGAAAAACAGTAACCACGGAGGCGATATGGATATGCTTAATACTTATTTTTTTACAGGGTTTCCTGGATATTTGGCATCCTCACTAGTCAAAGAGCTCTTCAACAAAGAACACCCCATAAAAAAGGTCTACCTCCTTCACCTTCCGGGGCTTGAGAGGGACGCTCAAAAGCAAGTGGACTCCTGGATAACTGATACAAATGTGGATACAGAAAAGATCGAACTTATACCAGGCGATATTACGAAAGAACGATTGGGCCTTTCCATCGAACGTAGCAGACAAGTGACAACAGAAGTCACACACGCCTTTCACCTGGCTGCTCTTTACGACCTGGCTGTGCCGCTTTCCCCTGCGTGGAAAGTGAATGTGAAAGGGACGAGAGAGATGAACCACTGGGTTTCAGATTGCCCGAACTTAGAACGTTATGTATACTTCAGCACCGCCTATGTTTCAGGAAAACGCGAAGGGAACATTCACGAAACAGAGCTTTCCCACGCCCAGGGGTTTAAAAACCATTATGAATACACTAAATACGAAGCGGAAGTCCTCGTCCAGCAACAATCCAGCCGGATCCCAACAACCATCATCCGCCCAGGCATCGTGGTCGGACATACGAAGTCAGGAGCCACTGCTAAATTTGATGGCCCGTATTTCATATTGAATTTGTTAGAAAGCTTGAGAAGTCTCCCAGTCCTCCCTTATTTCGGAAAAGGGGACGCACGGGTAAACCTTGTCCCTCAGGATTTCGTGATGGAAGCCACCGTTCATCTGGCTCACCATAAAGAAAGTGCGGGGCAGACGTATCATCTCACAGATTCAGACCCTTATACCGCTAAAGAAATTTATGAGCATTTCAGCAGCATTTATTGTAATAAACAACCCCGCTTCCTCCTGCCTGTCAGCATCGCAAGGCACTCATTACGTCTCCCCTCCCTTCGGAGAGGACTTGGGATACAAAGACAGGCCATGGATTATTTCCATTACTCTGCGGACTACGACAACCGGGAGGCCGAAAAAGATTTGGCGGCTTCCGGCATTTTCTGTCCCGATTTATTCTCCTATACCGATGTTCTGATCGATTATTACCGCGAGAATAAAGGGGACTCGTCCAAACATGTATCTATCCTGTAGTTCACAATAAAAAAAGCGGGAACCCTCCTATGGGTTCCCGCTTTTTCAAACATTACTGAGCTTCCATCCAATTCTCATAAAGCGTCTCCAATTCAATCTCCAACTCATTTTTCTCTTGCTGAAGATCCATTAATTCTTTCACATCTCCATCGTTCTGCATCTGATGGTCGATGTTGGAGATTTCCTGTTCGACCCGGTTGATTTCCTTTTCCCAGTTAACCGGAGCTCCTTCCATAGGAACCTCTGCCTTTTTCGGTTGGGCACGTTTCGATGTCTGTTTGTCGTGTTCTTCTACTGCTTCCAGCTTCTCATACCAATGGCGTTTCGTTTCTTCATACGAACCCATAAACCGATGGATCCTGCCGTCAACAAGATAGGCGGTATGCGTAAAGCATTGATCAAGGAAATGCCTGTCATGGGAAACTCCAATGACCGTCCCTTTAAATTGTTTAAGGGCCTCCTCCAGCACTTCCTGGGACTCTACATCCAAATGGTTCGTCGGTTCGTCCAAAATGAGCACTTGAATATCCTGGTGCATAAAGATCGCCAATTTCAACCGCATCTGTTCCCCACCGCTCAAGTGGCGGATTTTCCGGAAGACGTCATAGCCATAAAACATGAACCCTGCCAGCCTGTGGCGCGCCTCTCCCTCTGTCACCCGGATATGGTCTCTGAAATGATCGATCATCCTTTGATCACGATCGGCTTCCTGAAGAGGATTTTGAGGAAGGTACCCCACTTTAATCGAAGGCGCCTGTTTAATCGTCCCCGCGGTCGGCTGTTCTTTTTCCAATAATAGTTTCAAGAGGGTCGATTTCCCACTCCCGTTCGCCCCGACAATGGCCAGACGATCCTGGTAACGGACATGGAGGTTGATGCTTTTCAATATCCTCTCTCCGCCATACGTCTTCTCAAGACCTTCCACGGTGAACACATCTTTCCCTGTCCGTCCATCTGCCTCAAGAGAAAGGTTCATTTTTTTCGGATCGATCACCGGCCGTTCCATCTTCTCCATCCGTTCAAGCGCCTTTTCCATACTTTTCGCTTTCTTGAAAAGCTTAGGGTTGGGTGGAGTCGCTTCATTCGCCCATTGTCTAAGACGCCTGATCGCTTCTTTCATTTTCTTAATCTTCTTCTGCTGTTCTTCGTATTGATGAAACTCAGCCAGCAGCTTTTCTTCCTTTTGCTTTTCAAAAGCGGTGTAATTCCCTTTATACGTATCAATTTCTCCTGATTCCAGGTCCATGATATCTGTAACGACATGGTCAAGGAACGAACGATCATGGGATATGACACAGATCGTTCCATCATAAGACTGCAGGTAGTCCTCGAGCCATTCGATGGCCTGAAGATCCAAGTGGTTCGTTGGTTCATCAAGAAGCAGCACGTCGGGCTCTTCCAATAACAGTTTCCCAAGTCCGAGTTTGGTCTTCTCACCACCGCTCAGGCTTTGGAACGGTTGATCCAACAGATGATGAATCTTCAACCCATTTGCCACCTGCTTGATGGCAGCCTCCATTTCGTATCCGCCTCGCTGGGTGAAACGCTCCTGGATTTCTCCATAAGCAGCAACGGCTTTTTCCATTTTCTCAGGTTCTATCATTTCCATCTCTAATTCTTTCATTTGTTCAGCCAGCCCAACAAGCTCAGTAAAGGCTTCTTGCAAGTACTCTCTTCCAGATCCCGCCCAATCCGTCGGGATCTGCTTCAAATAGCCGACAGCCGCACCTTTCTGTATGAATAAATCACCACCATCCAAAGGTTCTTCTCTAGTGATGATCCGGAAAAGGGTCGACTTCCCGCTTCCATTACGGCCGACCAACCCAACACGCTGTCCCGGCTTGATTTCCATATTTAAAGATTCGAACAAAACTTCCCCGCCAACAATCTTATATAAATTCTTCAATGTAATAATCATAATCATCGTCCTCCTAAAGACTTTATAAAAAACACAAAAAAAGCCAGAGGTCTCGTCACCTCTGACTTTTATCTGCAAAATAATCAGGTATGAGACGCTACACTTCTCCACTATTCAAATGCCATTTTGGACATACGTGTCCCGTTGACAGCTGAATTGTGAATAATCGCACGGCGTACATAGTTGATTTGATAGTCAAGCACGTGCATCTGTAACATCTCCATACCCTCCTTTGTCTTTAGAATTACTCCCATTATACCGGATCGTCAGAAAATTCGCTACTATTTTTTAGTATCCGCGTACTTTCCAAGCTTCTTCAATAGATCGATGGCCTCCTGCTTTTCTTCATCTGTCAGACCACCCATGATCGATTCGATTTCTTTCCAGTGATCAGGGAAAATACCATGCAGCAAGTCCCGCCCTTTTTCTGTAATGGACGCATATGTGATGCGCCGGTCATTGGGACACGGAACTCGATTGATATATTCTTTCTTTTCCAGCTTGTCTACGACGTAGGTGATACTGCCGCTGGCAAGCAGAATTTTCTCACCGATTTTCTGGAGGGGCTGATCCCCCTCATGATATAAAAGCTCCAGGACACCGAATTCAGTCGGGTTCAATTCATATCTTTGGATATCGTCCTTCACCAAATCCGCGATCGTGCGCTGGGCTTTTGTCAATACGACAAACAGCTTCAACGATGGATCTTGTTTTTTCTTGCGGTACAATTCTTGTTCGTTCATCACGTTCGCCCATCCTTTTCAATAGATAAAGATAGTATAAGTTTAACAAAATCTAACTGTCAAACCACCCTTTTTACGCAAAATAACATTAAGGGCTGTCTATAAACCGTAATGCATTAGGTCCAGCCGCCAGGAAAGTGAAGTGGCCCGGCAGCACTTCCAGTTTCTCCGGAGTCTTCCCTTTGATCTCCCCATCCATGTCAACATCCTGTTGGCGCTCGACATCAATGGTCACTTTTTCAGCCTGATAGTGAGAAAGCTCCTGGAAATCACTCTCTCCCGATTGCGCTTTCCCCATTGTCATAAGCTCTCTGAACAAAGTGAGGTTGGAATTTTTAACGACGAGAATATCCAACTTCCCATCCTGTAGATCGATCGTCGGCACCGGAATGCGACGGGTTCCTAAAAATTGTCCATTCAAGACGAGGATCATCACCGCTTCCCCGTCAATTTCTTCATCATCGACCTTCATTTTAAAATGAAAAGGGTCAGCTTGATTCATCGTTTTCAGAGCACTCATAAAGTAACTGAGCACACCGAATCGGCTTTTTTGATTTTCATCGATGTTAAAAGATGTCTGTGTAACCAGCCCGATTCCCCAGAAATTGATGAAATAGTCGTCTTCTGTCTTCCCTGCATCGACCGAAACTTCTTCTCCATCGACCACAGATGCAGCCGCCTGGTCCAGACGCTGCGGTGTATCCAGTACCCGGCTGAAGTCGTTACATGTTCCTCCTGGAAGCACTCCGATCACCGGACGTCTTTCCAACGGAGCGAGACAGTTGACAACCTCGTGCAGCGTTCCGTCACCACCAAACACGAAAAGGACCTCTACCTCTGGGCCGTAGTACCGGCAGGTCTCATATAAATCGTCTAAGGATAAAGTTTGAATTACTTTTAATTCTTTCACTTCTTTACTTAAAACCGGAAGCACTTGCCGAAGTGCCTGCTCTGCTTCTGCTTCATTTTTATTACCATTATAGATGAAGATTCCAGTTTGATAACGAGGCATAGAATCCCTTCCTTCCACTTATCATAATTGACTAAATGTTCACCTTTGAAACCAATGGAGCTTCAAAAGCTTGGATAAAATGATGGATGGTTTGTCTCATTCTGCATACATCCGCTTGCTTCATATGTCGGGAGGGAAAAGGATTCTTCCCCTTATCCTGCCATGTCTCGTCCATTCAGGGGTCTTCTACTAAAACAGAATCGATCAAATCCTTTCCAACCCCTTTATATCCCAACATCATGGAGTTCTTGTAAAAACCGTTCAGGCTCATCAACGGTCACAAAAATCCGGCTCACTGTTCGTTTCCTGCCGAGTAAGCCGCGGCCTTTGACCTCTTCATTAAGCTTGATTTCAAACTGAGGCAGGTGTTTCTCCAGTCCACCAAGCGTCAAATTGAAGTACCGGCCATCTTCCGGAAGTCCCCCTCCCTCAAATGGTCGGATTTCCTTCACCATCTTCAGGGGCACGGTGATATGAAAACGGAGGCCTTTTTGTAAATGAAGCTGATGGTTATGTATTACAACAGGGCTTTTGCGAATCGCCTGATAATCGGCAATTAGAAAGACGAGCGCGTAAATGTCAAGAATGGTCGCGATCCAGGCGGCCATGTGACTGTACTGCATAAGCATGACGTGGACAGCGATGATTTCAATCAGCATCGCGTGGACAAGCATGAAGAAGACACCTGAGTATTCACTCTTTTTATGATAACTGAATGTGTGCTTCCCCTTCTTCACCCGGTCGAGCGAAGGGAGAAGAGCATAACGGATGGCCGAGAGATCGGTGGATAAAATGCCTATGACCTTCTCAATTTCAGGATAATCTTTAAATGTATGGTGATTGGCTTCATAAATTCTCGATAGTAGATGCGGATGGGTGTGGAGAGTAGACGTGAAGTGCCTCTGCCACGTCTTTATATATTTAATGAAGATTACGATAAGAACAGCTTCTAAGAGAAGAAAGCTCCCTTCAACGACCACCAAAGAAATATTCATGAACATCAAATGTTCTTTCGCATAAGGGGGAACCAGCCAATGGACTATCCCCGCCCCTAAGAGCCATAACGGAGCAAGCAATGACAAAGTCGGTTTTCTACGGAGAACAAATAAGAATAAGACGGCCGGCAGCACGAGGAGGATGTCGGTCACAGTCGCGAACACCAGCACAGGCGTTACCTTTCCCACGACTTGTACTTTTTGAACGAAAATATTCGAACAGAGGATAACAAAGGTAAACAAGATGCCTCCAAAAAATGACTTCGGATAAGCTTTCATTGCGACCAGCATTCTGCCCCCTCCTTTTCCTTTATTTTACTATAAAAGCCACCCATACGGACGTGTAGGAGTGTCTAAAGCCTGCAGCTATGATAGGTTGTTCACCTATTTGTCATAAACAGGCTGCAAATGAGATACTTTCGTTTACTTCAGAGCAAAGACGTATTATACTTAAATTTGTTTAGGGGGCTAAATAAATATGGAACGAAATTTTGATCAATATTTAGGTTACAACATAAATATGGTGTCACACTTTTTATTGAATATATATAACCAAAGGCTGAGGGAATTCGGGCTGACCCACTCTCAAGCAAAGGTCATTTATTTTCTTGCCAAAGAAGGGGAACAATCCCAGACGGACTTACAAAAACAACTCCACATTAAGGCTTCATCTATGAATGGGTTGATTGAAACACTTTTGAAACATGAGCGGATCGTGAAAAGGTCCTGTCAGAAAGATAAACGTACAAAATTGATCAACCTTACAGATAAAGGATTAGAGCTGCATGCTACGATTAAGTCCATCATTAAGGATATAGAAGATGAAGCTACTGAAGGACTGTCGATAGAAGAACAGCAGGTGATGGTTTCCTGGCTCAAGAAAATGCAGCAGAACCTGAAACCAAAAACATCAAGGAGCGAAGAATAATGAAACAACAAAGTCAGCGGTTAGGTACACAGCCGATACCGAAATTATTAACGAACCTATCCGTGCCAGCAATGATCGGTATGTTCGTCATGGCGCTTTACAATGTGGTGGATACCCTGTTCATAGCCCGCGGAGTCGGTATTTTAGGTGTTTCCGGTGTCAGCATCGGATTTCCGGTAATGATGATCATCATGGCGATTGCAGCGGCTGTCGGAATCGGTGGAGCTTCCGTCATTTCCAGACGTCTAGGTGAAAACAAGCCGGAAGAAGCCAACCAGGTTTTCGGAAATATACTGTTTACCATTGTCGTCGTCTCAAGTTTCGGATTTATCGGTGCTTTTACTTTCCTTGAACCTTTACTGAAGGTGTTCGGTGCTACGGAGAATATTATGCCGTATGCTACAGACTACTTGTTCCCGATTATGCTCGGTTCATTTTTCTTTTCCTTCGCTTTTACGACGAACAGCATCATCCGCTCTGAAGGGAACTCCAAATTTGCGATGATGACGATGATCATCCCCGCGGTCCTGAATATTATCCTTGATCCGATCTTCATTTTCGGGCTGGATATGGGAGTTCAGGGAGCTTCTGTTGCGACCGTCATCTCTCAAGCAACCGTCAGTATCGTCGTATTGAATTACTTTTTAAAAGGGAAATCGTCCCTCACGGTCAAAGCCTCCTACTTGATGCCACAATGGACCGTTATCCGTGAAGTATTAACGATCGGAATGCCGGCGTTCATCCGTCAAGTTTCCGGAAGCGGGATGATGATTGCCATCAACCTGATGCTGATCAAATTCGGTGGTGAATTTGAAGTTGGGGTCTTCGGAATTGTCCAAAAACTGGCGATGTTCACCATCATGCCGATGATTGGTGTTCTTCAAGGGATGCAGCCGATCATTGGGTACAATTATGGCGCCCAAAACTATGATCGTCTGAAAGAAACCGTTCTGCTCGGATTGAAGGTTGTTACATTCATATCTGCCGGTATATTCATCTTGATGATGGCGTTCCCTGAAGGACTGATGAATATCTTCACAGGAGATAAAGCGACGATTGAAACAGGATCATTCGCCATTCGGATTATGTTCGCCCTTTCCATCCTCATCGGCGCACAAGTCGTGAGTGGTGGTCTTTACCAGGCTCTGGGCATGGCTAAACCGGCTCTGGTCCTGTCGATGGCCCGCCAGGTTTTGTTCCTGATTCCACTTGTCCTGATCCTCCCTAACTTTTTCGGAGTGACAGGGGTATGGCTTGCGTTTCCGCTTTCCGACTTATTTGCTTTCATCCTTTCTATGGTCTTCCTTTATAAAGACCGCTCTCTATTTTTCAAATCCAAGAATGAGGACCCGCCTTATGAAGCGGCTCCTTCTCAAAGTTGATTCTTACTTCACGGTGTCTAAGGACACCGTTTTTTTTTGCTTAGATTCAGTGACGGTAGTTCATAACGTACCGCTCCTAACTTTTACCAAATAGTTTACAAGGTAATTATAGCAACAACTGACAATTTCCGTTAGAATAAGACAGAGAGTTTTATTTCTATAACCAAAGGATGGAACACATGACATACTCGATTCATTTGATAAAGCTGTTCACACGCCGTGAAGATCATTTGTTCAAATTGAATGAAGCAGAACGGCTTAAAAACGTTTGGAATCTATTATTCTTCTTATTAGGTTTGACGATTGTTACATATGGCTGGGCCGCTTGGGTCGGTCTCGGCACAGACGCCATTTCCGCGAATATGGCTGAATTGAATAGAGTGGCATTTGAAATGAGGAAAGCGTGGTTCATCCTCGGACGTGTCGCTTTTGCGGTCCTTTTATTTTTGTTCACTCTTTTCATTTCATCTTTCTTTTTCTGGTTGTTCAACAATGTGTCCTATAAAAAGCTTTTTATTCTACAAATGAATGTCCTGCTTGTCATGCTCATTGAAAGAATCACATGGATTCCCTTAATGGTCTATGCAGGCATCGACTGGTACGTCTCCCCCTTCTCCTTCGGCGTGATCGCCTCCTATTTCACGAGTGTAGATTGGGTGATCTACACGTGCGGAGCGATATCCATCTTCCAGTTGTTCATCATCTGGTACCAGGTGAAGTGTATTTCCTGGCTGTCCAAGACGAAAATCGGCTGGATTTGGGTCGGCGTGGTGTTTTGGCACATGTTGCTGTGGGCAGGTACAGCCGCCCTGGCTAAATTCGATTTGTATCTCCTTTATTTAATCAGATAAGAAAGCAGCAGGTGGAAAGTTCTATGAAAAAAATCAATCTCAAAGGCCGAATCCTAGGATTATTGATCATCGCCTTCATTGCGACCAATGCTTTCCTCATCTTTCTTGATGAAGGAGAACAAGTGGATCGCAAAACTTATGTCAATGAATGGTCTAAAACCATCACTTATGACTTATTTGAAAAATTAGACACGAAAGCCGTGTTCACTTCAGAAGAATCGGAACCTGTCTATTTTAATCAAGACGTTGGATCGTTCCATGAATTCCTTGTAGAGGAAGGAGATTCCGTCAACGAAGGAGACGACCTCTATACATATGATGTAATGAATTACTACCAGGAGGAAGCCCGCCTTCAGTCAGAAATAAGCAGGTTCGAGGGTGAAGTCGACGCTATTGAAGACTATATTGATGAGCTTGAAAGCTACAACGTTCCCGATCCACCGGAAACGGATAATGACTCGAACCCCTTCAATAACAATTCCAGTTCAAGCGATGCCTCTCCCCCTTCTTATGTTGAAACGGAATATATGAAGGAAGAGAAAATCGCTGAGCAGGAAGCGGAGCTTGCCAAACAACAGGCTCAGCTCCAAATGGTGGAGGACCAATTAGACCAGCTTCAGGGTGAAGGCGACCGTATCACAGTCACGAGTGCCTTTTCAGGTACAGTTACAGAAGTATCCGAAAATCTTGAAGCACCTCTCCTTACATTAGAATCTACGAACCTTGTATTAGAAGGGACCCTTCCGGAAAACGAACGCAAAAGAGTGGAACAGGAGATGACCGTCGACATTTTTGTACCCGAATTAGAATATGAAGCGACAGGTACATTATCTTCTGTAGATGATTTCCCTGAAGCAGTTGACGTTGATCGATCCAGCCGGTATCCCTTCAGCGTTTCTCTGGAAAACCCTTCAGAGGAGCTGCTCGCAGGATACCATGCTGATTTAAAAATCATCACCGATGAGTCTCTCGGTGCAGTCACTGCCCTAGAGGAAGCTTTGGAGACAGAAGAAAACCTGTTTGCCTGGGTGATGAACGAAGAAGGGATCGTTGAGCGCAGAGAGGTTGAAACAGGTTTGGAAGATGGAGGACTCATAGAAATCATCTCTGGACTTGAAAATGGAGAGTGGCTGGCTGTGGAGCCGAAAGATGAGTTCAGAAACGGAGCCGTCTTTTTCACCCCTCTTCATATGGACGATTTAAGGGTACGCGAAATGTTCAAGATGGAACGTCGATCCATCTTGAACTATGGATTATTAGGCATCTCTCTCTAGATAAAAGAAAAACAGGCCCGTCTTCCGACGAAGGCCTGTTTTTTTATATCCAGCCTCTCCTATCTATCAATGGAATACGGGGCAGATGACTTAAGAGAAAAGAAGGAAAAGAACGGTTTTATATTTGCATCTCTCTTATTCTAATGGGACGATAGTAGTTACATAAACTACGAAGGACATAAAGGGGTGTGAACATGAAATTAAGTATATTGGATCAATCCCCTATTTTAACCGGGACAGACCCAACTGAAGCCTTACAACAGACGACTGAACTGGCAAAATGGACCGACAAACTCGGGTTCCACCGCTTCTGGGTATCTGAGCATCACAGTACGACGAGCCTTGCTGGTTCTGCACCAGAAATACTCGCTGCCCATCTGGCCGCTCACACGAAAAACATCCGGATCGGAACCGGCGGTGTACTCCTCCCTCACTACAGCTCCTATAAAATCGCCGAGTCGTTTCGGGTGTTGGAAACCCTTCACCCCAATCGTATCGATCTGGGAGTCGGCCGCGCACCAGGTGGTATGCCTAATGTGAATTTAGCCTTGAATAAAGGAAAAGTGCCGAGCATTGAGGACTATCCATCTCAGGTAGAAGAACTGATCGCCTACTTGCATGGGCATGACCCGCAGGGTATGGATATTTACGCTACCCCGAAAGGAGAAACGGCGCCGCCCGTTTGGATGCTGGGTTCAAGCGGTACCAGTGCACGCCTGGCCGCCGACTTAGGTGTTTCGTACTCTTTTGCCCACTTCATTAATGGACGGGGAGGCATCCGGGCAATGGACAGATACCATGACTATTTCACGCCCTCTTTGCAGCAGAATCAACCGGCGGGTAATGTATCCGTCTTTGTCGTTTGTGCGGAAACGGACGAACATGCCGAATACTTGGCGGCAAGCCTTGATCTTGCTTTGTTACAAATCGAAAAAGGCGGGAAACGGACGCATTTCCCTACACCTGAAGAAGCGCTGAACCACTCGTATACCATGTACGAAGAAGAACGAATTCAGGATAACCGCAATCGGATGATTGTTGGATCTATCGGAAAAGTCAAAGAAGAAATTGAACAATTGGCTGAGAGTTATCATGTTGAAGAAGTGATTGTCAACACGATTGTCACCCCCTTCGAAGATCGTTTGCGATCCTACGAACTCCTCGCAGATGCATTCCAACTAAGCTACACGACCACCACGATGACCTAAGGTCATCGTGGTTTTTTGTTGGAAATAGTGACACTAAACTTTAACAGAGCGCCAATAAAAAAGAACTTCTCCTAACGCAGGTTTTGTGATGGCTTGTGTGTATCATTACGGACACATTGTACGAATAGGAAAACACTTAACAAAGTCTATCAACACGACAAAGGAAATAATTGGTTTAATTCTTACGTCCTATTTAAAATGTCCTGCTTCATGCCGATATTTATAGATGTCAGACATCATAACAAGGAGTGGTTAATGTGCAACGTCTCTACATACCCCTCGTACTCCTATCCTTTCTTGCAGGATTAGTAGGATGTGCGAGTAATGAAACGAAAGCGGATACAGAAGAATCAGTCAGTGCGGGTCTCATCGTCACAGACAGTGGGCTTGGGGATGATTCTTTCAGTGATTCTGCTTTTCAAGGACTCGAACAAGCCCGTGACGAATTGGGCATCACTTTCGATTACCGCGAACCGTTCGATCAAGATTACGAAAAGAATGCCAAAGAACTTCTGGACCAGGACCACGATGTCATCATCGGTCTTGGCTATAATTCACAGGAAGCCATTGAAGCGCTCGCTAAAGAAAACCCCGACCAGGCATTCGTGATGATTGATGCTGTCTCGGAGCTTGAAAATGTCACCTCCATCACTTTCAAGGAAGATGAAGGAAGTTATTTGATCGGCCTTATTGCCGGGATGAAAACAGAGTCAGGAAAAGTTGGATTTATAGGCGGGGAAAAGATCCCTGTCGTTGAACGTTTTGAGGAAGGATATAAGGCCGGAGTGAAAGCTGCTAATCCAGACGCTGAAGTCCTCTCCCAATACGCAGGTACTTTTGATGATGATGAGCAAGGGGCAACCATGACGGAAAGCATGGTGGCAGAAGGTGCTGATTTCGTATTTCCAGCCGCAGGATTCACAGGAATCGGTGTGCTTAAAGAAGCGCAGAATCAAGGGATTCACGCATTTGGTGTGGATAGTGACCAATTTTTCGTCGCAGAAGAAGCGGTCGTCACTTCCATGTTGAAAAACGTGAATGTCGCCCTTTTTGACGTCATGAAACGATTGAGTGAAGGAGAAGAACTGGATGGAGGTACTCAGAATCTCGGAATCCAGGAAAATGGTGTCGGGCTTTCTCCGATCCGCTTGATCCAATTAACGCCGGAAGAACAGAAAGTCTTAGATGAAGCGACAACACAATAAGGAGGAAATGTTATGACGATCGGAAAAAGATTATACACAATGACGTTAATTCCATTGCTTTTATGTCTGGTTCTTATCGGTTTCATCGTCTTCCAGATGATGGACCTGCAGCGATCTTCCAACCAGGATGTACAAATTCTTCTCGAAGGAAAAGAATTGCACGGGCAGCTCGTCAGTGTGGAACAAGCCTTGACCACTTATGGTTACAACCCTTCCGAAGCCGCGCGAAGTGAAGCGGAACTTATGATAGAACAAACCAACAGTACCTTCAGTGAAATAGAACCGCAGATTGTCACAGACAGCCAGGAAAGATGGTACAGCCAGGCTCAATCTAAATTTACAGATTGGACAGAACTTGCTTCCACTGCATTAGAGAGCAGCGATATCAATGAAGTTCAGCGTCAGGCAGCCCGCACCGGAGGCATTGTCAACGATATTTTCATGCTCCAGCAGGAAGCACAATCATGGTACAACGGTCAAATGACAGCTCAAAAGCAAACGATTCAACAACTAATTTGGTTCACAATCATCGCTGCCGGCGTCCTTGTCGTATCCAGCATTCTATCGACGATGAGATTGACGAAGCATATCGCACGCCCTCTTCGCGACCTTGCCAAAAAAGCCTCTGAAGTGGCAGATGGGAATTTGAAAACATCAATTGAAGTGAAGGATAGAGAAAAGGATGAGATTGGACAATTGAAGCGCTCATTCCGAACCATGGTCGATAACTTAGAGGGTACCGTCCATTCTGTTCATCACATCGGTAAGAATGTCCAGGATTTCAGCTCCCGCCTTCATAACGAAATGGGAGGTCTTTCTGAAATATCAAGCCAGGTAGCGAATTCCACAGATGAACTCGCGCAAGGAAGTCAATCCATCTCAGAAGATGTTCAGGACGTAGCCAATCTCATGGACGACCTTCATCAAGGGTTTGAATTGAACCGTGAACAAGGACAGTCCTCGAGAGAAGCCAGTCAGCTCGCCCTTACCTATGTGGATGAAGGACAGACAAGCATCACCGAGCAGCGGGCCCTCATGGACCGGAGTGCTGCATCGATTACGAATGTAGAAACATCCGTCAATCATTTCATCCAATATACCGATCAAATTGAGTCAACGGTCAAACTGGTAAATGATATTGCCGAACAGACAAATTTGCTCGCTTTAAATGCAGCGATTGAAGCGGCAAGGGCAGGAGAACACGGAAAAGGGTTTGCTGTCGTGGCAGAAGAAGTGCGCAAACTAGCCGACCAATCTACGGCAGCTACCGGAAACATCACGGAGATGGTGATGCAGATCCGGGACGGCGTACAAGTCATTGAACGGGAAATGCAGGAGACCATCCAAATATCCAACAGGCAGAATCAGTCGGTGGATACTTCCAAAACCGCTTTTGAAAAAATAAGCGCTCAAGTTAAATCGATTGATGAACAACTGGAAGCACTCGTAAGCGGCCTGGATGAATCCAAAGAAAAAAGCACCACTGTCAACGTATCCATCGAAAACGTTAGCAGTATCGTAGAAGAAACAGCGGCAGGTACGGAAGAAATCTCCGCTTCTACCGTCGAACAGCAACAAGCCTTCCAGCAGATGATCAAAGAAACGGACCGACTTGAAGAAATGGTCGCTGATTTGAATGAACAGTTGGAGCACTTTGAATGGAATCAGGAAATAGAACAAACAACGTTAGACAACTATATGGAAACAGATGATGATAATGAAGAAACTTACACCGCTTCCGCTTAAGGGAGCGGTGTAAGTTTTTATCGGCGTGTCGGTTTTCCTGCGGGCTGCTCAAGAGAGCGAAGATCTTCATCAAGATTCATCACCTTCTGCTCCACCATTCCCCTGGCATCCTCCACCCCTTTGTTATAGAAGAACGGCCCCATTTCTTCCGCTAATTTATGTACAAACTGCTCCGCAGCGAGATCACCGATGACCTCTCCACGTTCCATTTCGAAATACTCTTTGACCTGGTCCACCATGTATTCTCTTTCTTCTTTTTTCAAATTCATACAGATGCCTCCTTTTCCATTATCGTACCACATCCTTTTTCATGCCCGTCACACAAACGGCTGCGTTCGGTCGTTCCGGCTTAAAATGGGTGCGTACGTGTTTGAATCCTGCTTTTATAAGGAGATTCTGCATTTGCCCTCCCAGAACTTCCGTGGTGTCGTCCGTCGCTTCTTTTTCGTGGGACACAATCGTCAGGGCGATTCTACCGTTTTCCGTTAGCAGCCCCTCAAGGTGAGAAAGGACTTCTATGGGATTTTCCCAAAAGGTGACATTATTGACTGCGTAGACTTTATCCAGCGAATGGTGAAAATGGAGAAGTTGACCCGCTTCCCCCTGAAAGATACCGACTTGTTCAGGATGTTTTTCCTGAGAGAATTTCTTCAATACCATGTCGACCATTGCTTCTGATGGATCGATCCCATATAAAACTTGTGGTTTCATAGCCCCAGCCTTCCTCAAGGCATCTCCTGACCCGAAGCCGATCTCCAGCACATGGTCTCCCTTTTGAATATTCAGGAAAGACAACGTCCAGTCATTCAATTCCTGATTTTCTTTTTCCATGAACAACCCGGCAAGCTTCCCTACAAATCCCTCAGGTTTAGCGAAATGTTCATAAATCATCTTTCACCCCTCCTCTTCCGTCCTCATACCCGAACATTGACGCCTTTACGCATTACAAAAGAAGTATTAGTTTTTTTCTGTCTGGATTGTTTGTATGATAAGTGACAGAGGGATTTATGCTAAACCTATACAATGATCACCACAGGGGGGATCCTATTTGAAAAAAGTTGTTGCAATCTTACTTCTCACACTTCTGTTCCTCACGGCCTGCGGGGAGTCCGCCGATAAGAAGGACTGGACGGAAGCTTCCTGGGAAGAAATTGAAACAGAAGCGGACGGTACAGAAGTTCGCCTATACATGTGGGGGGGCGATGAAGGCATCAATGCTTATATTGATGAATACGTTACTCCTAAACTGAAAGACCAATATGATATGACGCTAAAACGCGTCCCCCTCAACACGCAGGAAATCTTACAAAAGTTACAAACAGAAAAACAAGCGGGCAAAAGAGACGGTTCGATTGATCTCATCTGGATCAATGGTGAAAACTTCAAAAATGCGAAAGAGAATGAACTGTTGATGGGCTCTTTTACAGATGTCCTGCCGAATTTCAAGAAGTATTACGAAACAGATGCCCCCGCCTTCCAAACAGATTTCGGAACAAAGGTAGAAGGTATGGAAGCCCCATGGGGTAAAGTCCAATTTGTCTTTCATTACGATCGTGAAAAAGTGAATAAGCCTCCTTCCACTTTTGAAGAGCTGAAATCATGGGTGAGTGAGAACCCCGGGAAGTTCACCTATCCACGGGCAGAAGACTTTACAGGGAACGCCTTTTTGAGGCATGTGCTCTATGCAAAGGCCGATCAACCTTCTGAAATTTATGAAGAAGCATTTGATGAAGAGCAGATCCGTTCGGTGGCTGGACGTACATGGGACTATCTGAACGATATAAAGGGCGATCTATGGCGCTCAGGAGAACATTACCCTAACAGTCTGACAGAACTTGACCGTTTATACAGCGAAGGGGAAGTTTGGATGACGATGGGTTATAACGAATCACGTGCTGAATCGCTCATCGAAGAAGGAGTGTTTCCTGATTCTACACGGTCTTTCGTCATGGAACCCGGATCTATTGGGAACACTCATTTTCTCTCTATTCCTTACAACAGTCCGAATCAACCCGGCGCCCTAGCAGCCATCAACTTCCTTTTATCCCCGGAAGCTCAGCTTGAAAAGTATAAGCCGGGATATTGGGGAGAGAACACAACGATCAGCCTGGAAAAATTACCAGAGGACATGAAGCAAGCCTTTGAAGCGGTTGAACGCGGAGAGAGTGTTCTACCACCTTCACAACTTGAAGAAAGTTTCCTTCCAGAATCAGAAGCTGCTTATGTCGATTGGATGAAGGAACAGTGGTTCAATGAAGTTGTTCAACCATAAAGCAATCCTTCTCTTTCTACCAGCCCTCGTTTTCCTGTTGATTCCTTTTTATGGATTCATCGATGCCGTACGCCAAAGCCTTGGGGATGGAAGCCTCCTCTATTACAAAGAAGTATTAGAAAAGGAGCGGTTCTTATCATCCTTCCTCTTCAGTATACGGACAGCTGGAATCGCGACCATTTTATCCATACTTGGCGGACTTGCCCTAACAAAGGCTTTCCACCCATTGCTTCATTCCCTACCTCCCAGGTTAACGGTTTGGATTCCCATGCTGTTTCCACACTTCGTCTGGGGGTACTTGGTCATTCTCCTCCTTTCTGAAACAGGATGGATCGCTCAGGTTTTGACTTCCTGGGGCTGGCTGGAAGAGACGTCAGGATTTCCGGTATGGACGAGGGACTTACATGGGATCGGCATCATCATCACCTATGTATGGAAAGAGATCCCCTTGGTTATTTTGCTGCTTTTTCCTGTGTACGCAACCATACGTCCTGAGTATTATTCGCTCGTCGACAACTTGGGAGGAAATGCGTGGCACCGTTTCACCGCGGTCGATCTGCCACACCTCTTTCCTGTTCTAGTGGAATCATTTTTAATCATCTTCTCTTTCACACTGGGAGCATATGAGGTGCCTGCTCTTATCGGTACTACGTTTCCTGAGATGGTTTCTGTTCTAAGCTATGAATGGTTCTATGGAAGCTCATGGGATGATCGGCCTTTGGCCTTTGCCACGATGGTTCTGATGAGCATCTTTTTATTGGCCTTGACCTTGATCGGCTATTACAGCTTGAACAGACCCAGATGGAGAGCGATGAGGGGGGACCGGCAATGATAGGCAGAAAAGTATTCTTTTATTTCTTCACCCTGACCTTATTCGTCACTCCCCTCACCCTCTTCATTCTACAAAGCTTGAGTAGTCCGTGGCGTATTGCGTCCGGGAAAGCCATTGCTTGGGGATGGCAGGGGTATGCGGCCCTTTTTCAGAACCCACAACTATGGGAAGCGACGATCACTTCCCTTGGCATTGGATTTGTCGTCTGGGGCATCAATGTTATGGTCGGTTTGTTTACAGGAAAAGCATTAACTTCTCATACTTCCAGCGGAAAAGCCTGGTTGGAAGCCTTGCTTCTGACTCCGATTCTGATCCCTTCCCTCGCCATCGCAATGGGGCTGCATCTTTTTATGATCAGAATCGGGCTTGCTGATACGATCTGGGGGGTCATGATTATCCATCTAGTCCCTACAGTACCGTACAGCATTAAAATTTTTCATAACAGCTACCAGCAAATCGGAAAAGCGATGATGGAACAACCCCATATTCTGGGTGCAGGTTTTTGGACGCAGATTTTCACCATTGAGCTGCCATTATTGAGGCCCGCGATTCGGAGTCTCACTTTTTTAACGATGGTTATCAGCCTCAGCCAATATGCGATCACGGCCATTATCGGAGGCGGAAGAGTCTTGACTTTACCACTTGTCTTTTTTCCTTTTCTCGAAAATGCTAATACGTCCACCATGGCCGTTTTCTCTCTCTGGTTTGCTCTGGTACCTGTACTTATGTACATCATCATTGAAGCTCTGATGATGTTTCTCCCTTATTCTCGATTGCCATGGAGGAATCATCGATGAAACAAACTAAGTTGGAATTAAAACGAATGACAAAAACCTTTGACCAAGATACCGTTTTGGATGACCTTTCTTTCCATTTGGAAAAAGGAGAAATCCTCAGCATCGTCGGTCCTTCAGGCAGTGGAAAAACAACATTGCTTCGCATCTCTCGCAGGTCTTGAGAAGCCGTCTGGGGGTGAAATGATCATGAATGGCAAAGACATCACCACCCAGAAAGCGAACCGACGTAACATCAGTCTGGTTTTCCAGCAACCGCTTTTGTTTCCCCATATGACGGTTAAAGAAAATATCGCATACGGAGCAAAGGTCTCGAAAAAGTATTCAAAGGAAAAGATCGACACATTACTGGATGCGATCGGAATGAGTCGTTATCAAAATCATTTCCCTTCTGAAATATCAGGAGGACAGCAGCAGCGGGCTGCCCTTGCCCGCGCGATGGCGACTGAACCGGAAGTCATTTTATTCGACGAGCCGTTCAGCAGCCTCGACCCATCCTTAAGGCAGGACCTAAGATATTGGGTGAGGGATTTTCTCGTCGCCCGGGAAACTACGGCCGTTTTCGTTACGCATGATATGGAAGAAGCGATGATCATGGGGGATCGAATCGCCGTTTTCGAGTCCGGGACGTTTCAACAAATCGGAACGGCAGAAGCACTTCACGCCAATCCAGCTAATTTAAAAGTCGCTTCCTTTTTAGGAGGACACCTTATTCTGAACGATGACGAGTTCGCTCCGCTGAAAGACATCCGAATGGACGAGCCGGATGTACCGGAAGATGCTGTCTGCTTTGATGCGGTAGTAGAGCACATCACATATCAACATGGAAGACCGATTGCCCATCTCTACGTAAAAACACTGAATAAGAAGATTTCCCTGCCTATTCAAACCACGCCGGATTCAAGTGACGTACGACTGATGATCCCATCCGGATCCATTCAGAACTTCCGGGATCGCGAGGGGCGTTTATGAAGAAAGATATTGTACGTACGATTCTTTTCCTGGCTGTTTTCATTACAATCGCCTGGTATATCCGCTCCCGCTTTGACGTAAACGCTGATAATATCCGGACCTATATCTTATCATTCGGTGCGATCGGCCCCCTTATCTTTATGGGATTGTATGCCATCGGCCCCATCGTTGTATTCCCTACTTCTGTCTTATCCCTTGCTGCAGCTTTCGCCTATGGAATTTGGCCGGGAATGCTTTACATTGTCATCGGTGCCACAGGGGCTGGGGTGACGGGGTATATCATGGGAAGATTCTTCGGGGATTCCGTGGTCAAATTCCACCAGTCAAAGTGGGCAGAAAACATTTACGAACGGATGCAGGGCCAGGGATTTCTATATGTCTTCATCCTGAGACTCATCCCCCTCGTCGGATTCGACATCCTCAGCTACCTCGCCGGGGTGACCAGAGTGAAATTTCTTCCCTTCGTCCTGGCGACGGTGATCGGCATGTTACCAGGAACGTTTGCCTACAGCCTTGTTGGAACTAGTCTGGCAAGCGGAGATCGCACATTGATTTTTGTCGCTTTCAGTGTGTTCACCCTTCTGCTCGTCACTACTTATTTCTTCCGTAATAAAGTAAGAAATTGGCTGAATATTTAATTGCAGCCCCAATCAACCGTTAGACAGGAACAAAAAAGAGTCTTTGAAGTGTCCCTTTCAGACACTTTCAAAGACTCTTTTTATTGATACTTTTCCATGAACTCCCGATCGATCTTGTTCTTCAACTGCCACGCCTTTTTATTATGTGAACTGAGTGGTCCATAAACGAGAAACCCTTTCTTCCCACCTGTTGATAAAATATAGAGTGCGTTCTTCTGTGGAGTATAGCTTTCCAAAGGTTGACCGGAAAGATAGTTTCTCAGGTTTTCCCAAAGGACCGGACCCTGTTTCACGGCATACACCCCGCTCTTTGGCAGGTGAGGATGATCGACCATGGTAACGCAGTCTCCTGCACCAAACATGAAATCATAATCACGGAACTGGAGCGTCGACCGGACAAGAGCGAAAGCACGCTCATCAATAGCAAGCGAAGACTTTTCGAAGATTGGATCACCCAGCGCACCTCCGAGCCATAAGACACCTGTATGGCGGACACGGTTGCCATGATCCGTCTTTACAAATTCGTCGAAAACCTCTTCCACCCGCTCATTCTGCCACATGCGCACCCCTTTTTTCTCTAACAGCTTCTCTAGCCTGGCCGAGATCCATTTCGGTTCTTCTGCCAGGATCCCTTCAGACGTGATCAATCGTACCTGTCCAGGGATTTCATATTTATCTTTATACGACTGAATGGACATCGCAAGCTCAGTCCCTGCTGCCCCGCCTCCAACAATCAACGGCTTCGTGGTTTCCCTCAACGTCCTGATCTGTTCCGTGAACTCATAATTAGGCTTGATGGTTCGGGCAGGGGTGTCTTCAAAAGAGGAAGGAAGACTTTTCGATCCAATGTCAAAACTGACAACATCAAAAGGATAGACAGATCCATCATCACAGACGACCTTTTTCTGTTGTGGTCGTATGTATGCTGCTTTTTTCGGAATCCAATGGACGTTGGCAGATTGCGCTAATTTGCGGATGTCCACCCTGATATCCTCTTCTGAATAAAGACCCTCTGTGTATCCGGAAAACATTCCGGAATAATACTGGTACGGGGAAGGTGTAATCATGCAGACATCGATCTGCCTCCAGGACTCCTTACTCAACTGGTTCAGAACCTCAAGGTGAGCATGACCGGCCCCAACAAGTAATAACCTTTTCGACAAAAGAGCACCTCCTTACAGAAAACGCCCACATGGCAGGACCATGTGGACGTGGTTCTTAAAGACTTGCCTGTAGAAACTCCTCTACTTCTTCAGGAGTTTTCGCATTCGCACTATGAAGGTGGGCCTTCTTATTTCCATCTTTGAAAATCAGAATACTTGGAATCCCCATCACTTCATACTTCTCAGCGATCGCCGGCAGTTCATCACGATTGACATTATACCAATCGTACCCGTTATACTCCTCAAGAATGTCTCCAATAAACATATCCATGCGACGGCAATCCGGGCACCAGTCCGCTTCGAATTTCACAATGACCGGCCGGTCGCTTGCGATCGTTTCATTGAATTTATCCGTTGTATGAATGGTTTCCATCAAACTCAATCTCCTTTATCAATAGCTACTTCCTATCATACCCAAAATGGGTGGATTTGTCTTTCATCAGGCTCACTTATATTCCACTCTTCCCAACAACCATGCTGCAAGCAATCCTCCAAGGAAGGCAGCGATACTGACGATCATCATGATTGCGGATCCAGGCACCCCTGGAAAAATGACAAATACAGAACCGATGACAAGGCCTATAATGACCCCGAAAGTTCCAGACGTATAGTTCTCAAGGAAGAACTTCACAATCTTACTCATGACTACTATGCCGCATACGATGCCAGCCCCCACGACAGCGATAATATCAATCCGAAAGTCGGAAATTCCTGATGTCACCGTTGTATATACACCGATAATCAACAGGATGAATGAACCACTAATGCCAGGAAGGATCATAGCACTGCTTGCGATCCAACCGGAGAAAAACAATAGGACATATCCGGCAAACGTTAAATTCTGCATCGGATCAGACTCTGTCGTCTGGAAAAAGGCCATCGAAGCGACCAATGCGGTGCCAATCAATAATAACAGGTAATGCTTCGCTTTAAAGTTGTGTTTCACATCAGCTTTATGCGTTAAATATGGAAGCACCCCGATAATAAGTCCAAGGAAGAAAAACTGCGTCGGTCCCGGATAGTGTTCGAATAACCATTCAATCAAATTGGCCATCAAACCGATAGCAATGACGACTCCGATGCCCAGCGGCAGCAGAAACTTCAAGTGCCTCTTCCACTCCTTACTAAAAAAGCCGTTGATGGCTTCAATCAGGCGATCATAAATACCGAGAACGACAGCGATCGTCCCTCCACTCACACCTGGAACGACGTCACTCGCCCCCATCAACATACCACGATAAATATTTCTCCATTCCCACATATCTCTGGCTCCTTTATCTATCTAACCCTATTTCCTTTTTATTCTATCAGATTCCTCTAAGAATTTATGATACATTTTCTTAAAAGAAAATACAAAGAGTGGAAAACCCCCATTGGATTGATCCTTTAGAGTAAAAGGCAAGAGGGAACCCGCCTTCTCTTAGTTTTAAGATGCATAAAGAAAGAACTTCCGCTTCCTTAGCGAAAGTCCTTTCATGATCATTAAGCTGAGTTCTTCTCCTCTTTATTCTTCCCTCGATCTAGCGCGATTTTATCTGCTCGGATGGCTTTATATAAAGATACGACCATCAGAATCATAATGAAAGAGAACGGAAAGGCGGCTGATATGAGGGCATTCTGCAAGGCCTGTAAACCTCCGGAATACAAGAGGACAGCCGCCATGGAAGACTGGATAATCCCCCAGACGAACTTGACCATCGTCGGTGGCGTTAATGACCCGTTCGTCGTCTGCATCCCAAGGACGAAAGTTGCAGAGTCTGCAGATGTAATAAAGAACGTTCCGATCAATACCATAGCAATGATGGACAGAATCAGTCCCATCGGGTAATTGTCAAAAGTACCAAACATGACCTGCTCTGTCGCTAAGTCAGAAAGTCCTCCTTCGTCCTGCTGGACCTGAATGGCTGAAGATCCAAAGGTGGAAAACCAAAGGAATCCTACGGCAGACGGAACGAGCAGGACGCCTGATAAGAACTCGCGGACCGTACGCCCTTTGGATACACGGGCAATGAATATACCGACAAATGGGGACCAGGCGATCCACCAGGCCCAATAGAAAACCGTCCAGTTATTGATCCACGTCCGGTTTTCCTCACTATTCGGGGCAAGACGGAAACTCATGGATGGGAGGTTCTGTAAGTAAGCTCCAATCGTATCCGTAAACATGTTCATAATGAATAATGTGGGGCCTACGACCAACATAATGGCAAGCAGGGCGATTGCTAAAATCATATTCGTATTACTCAAATAACGGATTCCTTTGCTCAAACCCGTATAAGCGGAAATCATGAACAATACCGTCACGATTCCAATAATGACGAGTTGAATGAGAAATGAATCCTCTAATGGTGTTAAGAATGTCAACCCACCATTAATCTGTGCTGCACCGAAACCGAGGGTAGTTGCTACACCGACAATCGTTGCGAACACAGCGATAATGTCAACGAACTTCCCCCAAGGACCTTTCATAGCGTCACCAAACAAAGGCTCAAGTGTCGAACTGATCAATGCCGGGGCCCCTCGCCGGAACTTGAAATAGGCAAGTACCAAAGCAACGATTGCATAAATTCCCCAGGCGTGTACACCCCAGTGGAAATATACAAAACGCATGGACTCATTCAAAGCGGCTGCGGTTCCCGTTTCGGCTGTAGGGGCATTGTTCGCATAGAAATAAATCGGTTCAGCTGCCCCCCAGAAAACGAGACCGATCCCCATCCCTGCGCTGAAGAGCATGGCGAACCACGTAGCGTAATTATAATCAGGGGTATCGTCGGCCTTTCCAAGCTTCATTTTCCCATATGGACTGAAGATCATATAAAGACAGAAAATGACAAACCCGGTGACAATCAGCAGGTAATACCACCCGAAATGGACAGAGATATAAGACTGGATACTACCGGTGATGCTTTCTAGGTTCTTCGGAGCAACAGCGCCCCAAACGACTGAAAATAATGCAATGGCTAATGTAACCCAAAAAACGGATGTAACTTTCTTCATGTTTAACTCCTTTCCGAAACTGTGCGTATTTTCGATACGGGGAGATGTTCAGGGGATAGGTCATTCGATGTATGTATATCGAATACCCAAAAGGAGAAAAAATAAACAAGGTCTCGAGTTTTTTCTACATGAATACAGCCTTGAAAACAGCTGCTTCCAAGGCTATATTTTCACGTGAATTTAAGACGATGAACCTTAATAAAGCAAACGCTCCAGCCAAGGATGGTTTGGCTGATGGTGCATTAGTCCTTGCTTTAACCACTCTTTTCGGTGTTCGTTCAAATAAGGGAATACATGAAGAAAGTCTTGGTCATCCTTCTTTCTCGTGTCTTCAGATTTATAAAGAAGAACAATCTCAGGATTTAAGTACGGATACCCTTGTTCCGATCGCAGTTGCATATGATTACTATCATAAGTAATGCCCGGGTCTCTCCTGTAATGCCAGTGCTCTCCTTTTTTATCATGAAGAAAAATTTCCAGGAGATCACCTTCCTGAGAAAAAGCATGAATTTCATGAATCGGCTGTTCAAGCCTCTCTCCCTCCCATCGCCGGTCACTTCCTCTTTCAACAATTTGCAGATCCCAGGCGTACAAGAATCGATAGAGCTTTCGTTGGTCTTCCCGAAAGATGACCACCTCCACATCGTCATGGTGCCTTGTCTCTTCTCCTATATGAAGATCCAAGGCCCAGCCTCCAGCAAACATCCACGGACGATCAAAAGCACTCAACCACCGGGAGATTTCCTCACACTTTTCAAACATAGACATTCATCCTTTATGATCAGTCGTTACCTTTCTTCGTCCTTAACACGAAGGGACGATCCATATACGTTAAGTATAGCCAATCTCGTACGGAGATCGCCTGCAAAAAGAAAACCTCCGCCGGATCGACCACCCGAATCTAGAATTTTTTCATACGCTCAGGCTTTCCATAACAGGATGTGTATCATATGAGTAAAAGAGATATGTTTTTCATAGGAAATTATAGGGAATAATCTAATCGATTATAAAATTCATGTTCATCTCATGATTCATGAAAGGAGTCCACGATGAAAGATCAACTCAAAAACCCTGTACTCATCATCTCCGCTACAGTCATCACGGTCCTTGTCATCGTAGGAGCGGTCAACCCTGAAGGTTTCGGTACAGTCGCCGGATCCTTATTCGAATTCACCACGATCAATTTCGGCTGGTTTTATCTTATATCCGTTTTCGGCTTCGTTATTTTTCTAGCGGCCTTGGGATTAAGCAAATATGGAAAAATTAAAATCGGTCCCCCGGATTCCAAGCCTGAATTCCCATTTTTCACATGGATTGGAATGCTTTTCTCCGCTGGATTCGGAGTGGGACTTGTTTTCTGGGGAGTGGCTGAACCGATGAGTCACTATTTTGAAACGCCGTTCCCGGACATGGAAGCTCAGACCGAAGATGCTGCACGAGTCGCTATGGGATATTCTTTCTTCCACTGGGGAATTAACCAATGGTCCGTTTTCGCCATTGTGGGACTGCTTATCGGTTTTCTACAGTTCAGGAAAGATAAAAACGGTCTTGTATCAACTGCACTTGAACCCGTGCTCGGAAAGTCAAAACCTGTAAAATACACCATTGACTCCTTGGCGGTTATAGCGACTGTAATGGGAATCGCGACTTCCCTGGGACTTGGCATCCTTCAGATGAATGGAGGATTGAATGCTGTTTTCGGGATACCGAATAGCACAACGTTCCAGCTTGTCATCACCGGTGTCCTTCTTATCTTATACTTAACTTCCTCCAGTACAGGACTGGAAAAAGGCATCAAGTGGCTGAGTAACCTGAATCTGGCCTTATGCCTGCTTTTGCTTTTGTTCGTCTTTTTTGCAGGACCTACTGTTTTCATCCTAAACAGCTTCACCTTAGGTCTGGGTGATTATATTACCAACTTCGTCGGGTACAGTCTCAGGTTGACTCCATATGAGGGAGGAACTTGGCTCCGTGAATGGACGATTTTCTACTGGGCGTGGGTTATTGCATGGTCGCCCTTTGTCGGAGCTTTCGTGGCCCGTGTTTCCCGCGGCCGAACCATTAGAGAATTCATATTCGGCGTCCTTGTGGTACCCCCGCTGATTGCTTGTTTATGGATTGCTGTATTCGGAGGAACGGCGTTAAACAGTGATTTGAACAATGGGACACAAATTGCTGAAGCCGTGAATAACGACGTGACAGTAGCCTTATTTGAAGCCTATGAATACCTGCCGCTCACCGGAATTCTTTCATTCCTGTCTATTCTGCTGATTGCGACATTCCTGATTACCTCTGCAGATTCTGCCACTTATATCTTGGCCAGTATGACGACGAACGGCAGTTTAACCCCTGCTCTCGCCATTAAAGTTATCTGGGGAGTCCTGATGGCAGCGATTGCTGGTGTACTCCTTGTAGCTGGAGGGCTGGACGCACTGCAGACGGCTTCTCTCGTTTCTGCTCTGCCATTTACAGTCATCATCATCTTGTTCGTTTATGCCTTTACGAAGATGATTCGAAAAGAGCCCCTGCCACAGAGATCTACTAAGAAGAAAGAATAACAAAAATACGGAACTGAAAAACCCAATTAAAAAGAGGAACTTCAAATCTTTGAAGTTCCTCTTTTTACTGAATATATCCACACTAAACGTTCACAGAGTTTTTAAACCTCTGGGTCTTCAATACTCCAGTACCCTCCATCCCCAGGGTCATCATAAGTGAGTGCCGTCCCTTCCAATTCCCATGTTCCAGCGACGAGTAGAACTAGAAAAGCGAATAAAGTGATCATGAACCTTCTCATACAAATAGACCTCCTGTTATTTATCTATTCTCTTTAAATAAGTCAAAGGAACTTGAGCAAAAAAGTAGTCCCCTTGTTCATGGATGAAACGCAGATAAGAGTTCCTCAACATCTCTCTGTCGCCAGTCGCAAGTCCTAAATAACTCTCTTGAAAGGGAGTTAAGGATGGAAGAGGACCCAGAAGCTGCTGAGTGGTTTCATACTCCCCTCTTGCTAACGCAAGGTGGGCTTGTTCTACTGGGTCTGTGGTCGAAACTCCTTCGGTTTGAAGGTGGAAAGCGGATATGAACGGAAGCGTATGGTTTCTGGCCATGTCCAAAAATCGTATCTGCCCATGCTTCTCAGCGATTTCCATCGACTTTTGCAACGATTCTATAGAAGATTCATAACCATTAAAAAGCTGACAGAGGGCCAGGTCATGATGCATCCGGCTCTTTCTTCTTGGAGAAATTTCTGTGTTGATCATCTTGTAAGCATAGCGACTGGCAAGGATGGAGTTGTTTGTTTTCCAATAGTGATAGAATAGCAGCTCTTGATAGCGCTGATTCAAATAATAATACATCAAAGGTTCATCAACCTTCTGCAAGGCCCGGTCGCATTCATCCAGATACTTATCTAAAGCCGTAAATATCTTCAAATCCTGATAGGAGTATATGAGGGTGAATAAATGCAGGCATTGCAGAGATGGGTGTGAAAATTGAAGCTCTTTCAAAACGTCCAAATGGCTCGTAACCTTTTCACTAGTGGTTTGAGCAAGGATGATTCGATAGAGGTACTTCGCCTCTTCATGGATGTATGGAGAAGAAATAATCACAGTAAGCTCTTCAAAAAAATCGTTCATATAGAAAAATTCCATACTTACAATCTGCTCGTCTATGGAGGTTGGGAAATGGGAGAGAATATGATCCTTCGTATGTAGGACAGCATCTCTTCTCGGATACTTTTTCAGAAATTCCAAGTATACGAGATATAAAGAGGAAGTGCGGCTCATTTGTAATTTCCGCAATGGGCTCGGTTCAATCAGTTGGTAGTCTGTCATGACACTTTCCCTCCCAAATCGGTCTTTATTTTTAGTTTATTGAATTTTCGAAAATATGTCTATACACTATTTAAAGAATTTGAAATACAACTGGATATTTTTACCTTTAGTTTTCATAGAAAACCTCTATTACATAAACCGGTTAATCTTTCCGTACTTTCGGGAGAAATCATTCTCCACCTGAAATTATCCAAAGGATCTGTTAAAGGTCAGTGTTGATATTTGCATCAACAGATGGAAGTGACCATAAATGATAGGATGGTAAAAGAGAATTTATTTCTAAGTATCGAAACCTCTAGATGATCTCCTTTCACGATGTAACCATTGAATCTTGTTGGATTATGATTTCGAAACGGAGCCTTTCGCTAAATGGCAGGATTGTTGAAGACTTGATTTCGAGATGTTTTTTGAGTGGATGGGGCTGCGTGGAATAGCTCGCTTTCCGCGGGAGCGCGGTGAGCCTCCTCGGACTACGTCCTGCGGGGTCTCACCAAGCACTCTCTTCCTCGTAGATATCCGGTTTCTGCGCCTAGCGGCAAGTGAGACTTCCCTCGCTTCTGTACGATAAGTCAACATCGAATCTCTTCGTTCTTCGTGTTTCCTTTATCTCCTCCAGCTCAGTCCAGTCCATACGCCGCTGAACGAGGCGCCTGCACACTTAAGATAGGAGTCTCGCCATTCCCCTCCGCCCCTTTGCCATATAAGTCTCTCGAAACCACTACTTGAAAAATCAGCTTGTATGGGTAAGAGAAGGGAATGATATCATCTCTACCCTATTAACGTTTAGCATACGCAAATGCTTGATACTACGCACGATCTGCCCGCCTAGGGGAGAAGAATTGGAATCTTACGAATCCATACAGATGTTCGAACCTCAACCATTCAAGCTCACCCTTTTCAAAGTGGTTTCGAGACACTTATAAGGTAAAGGGGGCGGAGGGAAACGGTGAGACTCCTATGGGACGTGTGGGACAGGTGAGACCCCGGAAGGCGTAGCCTGAGGAGGCTCACCGCCCGCCCCATGGAAAGCGAACCTTTTCCCGGAGCCCCCTAGAATCACACAAACATCTCGAAACTGAGTCTTCCACAAACGGGAGCTTTAGCTGAATAAGCCAAATATAAATTGTAAGTTCCTTTTTTGCAGTAATTTCAACACTAAACGTTAACAGAGCCTATCCAAAAAAAGACACTACATGAATGTAGTGTCAGAAAATGTTTGAGGTGAGATACCATACGTTCCATAGGAGCAGACTGTACACGATCAGTCGCTCACTGTTGGAGCCTGTGCGGAAGGTAAAGATAAACTGTAAGTATTTCTTCGAAAAGGGATAAGCCAGCGGAATCCCTTGTTTTGTTATGTAGTCACCGAACAGATGGGAGATGACCCCGATGATTAAGCCCCCGATATACATGCGCGGAATAGCCAATGCTTGCTCAAGAACGATGCCATACCCGATAAGGACTCCCACGAATAAAACAGAATGAGTCATCTTTCTATGTCCGCGGATCATAATCAAAATGGGAAGTAGAAGCATGACGAATATTTTAAGTTGGTCCCTGTAGGTATCGAGATACTCCGGAACAAACAGGTAACAGAGGAAGGCTAAGGTGAATAATGTCATAAGCCCCCGCCAGAATTTATTTCCGAGAGTAGAAGTAGGCGTATCGATATCCGGGAGAAGGGAACCGAATAATACAAATACAAAAAACAATATCGTTTGAAGTGGTTGAGCAGGCATCCATTCAAAGGTGGGAAGCAACGTCATAGCCCCTACACCGAAAGTGAATCCAACAACCTGGTGTCCTGATGCCATCATGGTGTACAGCAATCCTCTCTTTTCTAAGTAGCTCTTGAATAGTTTTCTTCATCATTTCTTTTAATAATTTCCAATAAAAATAAACCCACAGAAACGTGGGTGATCGAACTTAACAATCCCTTGCCGGAAGTCCGGTCAACTGGAATTTCGGACCTTCCATCGTCTGCTTGCCTTGAATGGTCAAATTCTCCGTCATATGAACAATTCTTGCGTCTATGGCTACGGGAATAGAATTGATTTGGTGAAGTTCATCATCGCCCTCCGGTTCTCCAATGGTCATCCCGATATCCGGTTCCCCGCATCCGTATCCTGCAAAAAACAAGCGCAGACATCCCGCGTCTTCATCTTCTAAAATTTGATTCAACAAATCTCTTGCTTGGTCGGTGATCTTCATCTTTTTCACCCCTCCGACTATAAAATACCATAGTTGCCAGGCTTGCTGGTAACGAAATGAATCCATCTACGATCATCCGCCCCTATTTTCTCCTACTGCAAAATAAAAATCCCTGGTGGAAACTCCACCAGGGATGATAACGATCTTTTTTATACAGCGCTTGCGTTGATTTCAACGTCAATGTTCCCGCTGGTCGCTTTAGAGTATGGACATACTTTGTGTGCTTCTTCCGCTAGGGATTCCGCTTCTTCCTGTGAAACACCTTTCACTTTCACATTCAGAACAACGCCTACTTTAAACCCATTATCTGATTCATCTTTTAAAAGACTGACGTCAGCAGTGATTTCAGATTCGATATCTTTTTTCTGTTTACTTGCAACCAGGTTCAGAGCCCCATCGTAGCAGGCGGAATAACCAGCAGCAAATAGTTGTTCCGGATTCGATCCTTTTTCATCACCTTCACCAGGCATGGAAAGGTTCAAATCAATCAAACCATCATCTGATTTAACGTGACCATTACGTCCACCTTGTGCTGTTGCATGTGCTGTAAACATAACATTACTCATTATTCATCACTCCTTGACTAATAATAGAATCCACAACGTTCTCATTCCTCATCCTGCCGTTGTTTAAACCTCTCTATTCATCATAGACACGAAACTCCTGCTTCAATTCTGCAGGAGCCATCTTCACCATCCATTGCATAATGTAAGTGAAAACAGCTAAATCATCGACAAGACCGAGAAATACGAGGAAATCCGGGATGATGTCCCATGGAAACATAAGGTAAGCCAGTAAAAGCGCGACCGAAAACCATTTTTTCTTTGCGCTTACATGGTTTGATTTAAAAAACTGCACCAGAAAAGGTACCGATTTTCTAACATTGAAAAGAAACTTAATCCTTCGCCATAAACGGACCATCCTCTTCCCTCCTCTTCATACTATACCCATCTTTCTTCGACATCAAGCAGAGTGAATGCTCACAATTGCTTAAATAAGACGTATACTTTACCATAAAAAGAAAAGACAGCAAGCGGTACATGTGCGGTCGTCCCGGACACCGTCACACCTGACCGTAAGGACGGGCGAAACTTTGAGCATATCCAAACCCGCAGAAATTCCTGACGATAACTCGACGATATCGACATATACTACCATCAGCTGCATACATAGCCCATTTTACGAAATTCTGCATACGATAACATAGCTCAAGAAAAGTGAAGGGGAGAAAGTTGTCATGAAGATCCTACTATTGAACGGAACGATTGTCGGGAGAAAGACCCGGACGCTCCTTAGTGAAATTGAAAAATATATACAACAGCTGCCGACCGATCATACAACGAAAATTGTGGATCTTGAAAATTACGAGCTGCAATTCGTAGATGGTCGCCCCGCTGAAGAATATAATGACGATATGAAGCGATTAATCAATGAAATCGAAGAAGCCGATGCGTATGTCATTGCGACCCCTGTGTTTCAGGGGTCGATTCCAGGAACATTGAAGAACGTCTTTGATGCTGTTTCTCCACTTTCCATGCGTTATAAACCGGTTTCCATCGTCGCAAACGGAGGAACTCTTCAGCACCATCTAGTTGTAGAAAACCAGCTGAAACCGATTTTGAATTATTTCCGGTGTATGGTCACTCCAAATTACGTATACACTCATACCAATCATTTTTCCACGCAGGGTGAGCTAATCGATGAAGATGTCCGCAACCGTCTAAAGGAAATGACCATCGTATTCAACCAGTACATGCAGATGAGCAGGGAACTTGAGCCTGATAAATAAGAACCAGGGGAAACGAACGTGCTTCCTCATCCAAAAAACGGAGGTCAGGAATGACCTCCGTTTTTTTCTATTCAACCAAGTATTTTGGTTATGTAATTCTGGGTTTCCCTGAAAGGGGGAACGCCATTGTACCGATCTACATTCCCAGGCCCGGCATTATAAGCAGCCAGCGCTAATTGTTTATCCCCATCGTAGCGATCGAGCATCTGCCTTAAATATTTGGTCCCGCCCATCAAGTTCTGTTCAGGATCAAAAGGATCAGATACACCGAGTCCTTTTGCGGTAGACGGCATGAGCTGCATCAATCCTTGAGCTCCAGCGTGACTCACCACCCCGGCATCAAAGTTTGACTCTGCCTTGACGACAGACCGAATCAACGCTTCGTCGACTCCGTAGCGTTCTGCAGCTTTCTGGATCAGCGGATCCAAATCTGAATCCCCTCCAGTAACCTCCGGAACAGCTACCGTTTTTCTGACCTGTGGCACAGCAACGGGAGTTGACTGAGGCATGAAGCTGCTTCCTGTGTAAAAGGCCGTATTCTCTGGAACTGACACCTGTTCAGAGAAAGACTGCTCCATCGCAGCACTTAAGAAACGTTGAAACGTCATATCCTGCATACCGCCAGAGTAACTATTCGACTGTCGATTTCCTAACATAGACATGGCCTGCATTTGAATCATTAGTTGGATTCTACTCACATCCATATACTCCACTCCATATGTTTGATAAATCAAGTGTACAAGATTCGAGGTTTTTGGACAATCAACCCTTTGAATATATTTTACATTTTACCAATAGTAGTAAAAACTTGAGAAAAACTTTTCTTAAAACCACCATTGAGTGATGATTTTCGGACATTTTTTTCCCAAAGCAGCACCCCATGAAAAGGTGGTACAATAAGAATTAGCAAAAGAGATACTAAATCGTGCACGTGCTGCCGTGCTGGTTGTCCACGGCTAAGCATATGTTTCTTTATATTTGTAATCATTTCTTTCTTGATGTACTCTCTTTTGTTTCTCTCGAATCACCCTATTATTTTTCCCCGCCAGGAAAAATAAACTGTAGATTTCATGGTCTGTCTCCCTTCAATGAAAAGGCAAGTACCATCCACCTCCTTTTGCCCATTCAAAAGGAGGTTCTTTTTTTACCCCGCCTTCACATAGCCCTCGATAAATATAAAACTCCTATTTTCGGAAGAGTTTTTTAAGCTTTTCATCTCTCACCCAAATGTTAGGCATTCATTAACAAGAAAACACATTTGCTTTAGCTCGGAAAACAGACAAATTCGCGGGTTTCACGGAAGATGCGACATCCGTTCTTCCCCTTCATGCTCCTCATATTGCGAGAAAAAGAAGGAAAATCAGACAAACCCCGCTCTTTCTATGGACAGGCTGCCAAAATAATATTTAAAAATCTAAATATTCCACGTTTGTACATCATATATTGGAAGTACAAAGGAGGTGGAATAAAGATGGATTTCAACAACCGTGTGTTTCAATTCCTAGCTGCCCTTCTTGCGGGGTATGCGCTTTACAGTATCGGTGACACCGCTGGGAACTTTTTCGATCAATTCTTGTTCTACGCCGGTTATATTGCAATGATTCTTTTTTCTTTTGCTATTATTATCGTCGGACTGGCAAGATTTTTGAATCAATACAAATAAAAAATGGATATTTTTTCAAAGGACGTGTAAAAAAGGCTGCGGATATGCCGCAGCCTTTTTATTTTTTGGCCCCAAAGAGTGATTTAAAAAAACTTTTGAATCCTCCCGAAACCTGTACTTCTTCTTTTTCTTCGTTTTCAATCCTTATATGCTCTTTTTCAATTGCATAATCCAAGGTAAGTACTGCTCCGTACTGTGACTCACTCTCCTGATTGGAGATGATGGAATGATGGATTCCGTTTTCTTCAGCTATATCCATATAAGGAGATAAAAAACGATAGCTCACTTCTCCATTCAAGAGCAGGGTGGCATCTTCATGCTGCTTCATATGTTCTGCTAAATCACCCGTTCCATGCTGCTGCATCAATTCGCCCTTAGTCAAAGCGATGACGATCCGCTCCCTCAACGTTCCGAGGTAAAGCTTTCTCTCTCCAGGTTTCGTCTCTCTGCTTCCGTAAACCCCCTCCTGAAGGTAATCTTCAATATCCGGCTTTTTCATAGCTGCACCTCATTCATTTCTAAAAAGAACTAAAAAAGCTGCTCCTAAACAGCTTTTCCCTATTTTACAATGACAGATATGTGGGAGGGAAGAACAGACAATTCTACAGGTAAAGCATCCCCTTCTTCTCCATCGACATTCGTCACCAAGTTTTCCTTGGATGAAATCCGGATGTGGTCCGCTTTAAAGTATTCTACATCCTTCTCCTCTTTCAAACCGCCTCTGAGAATAGCAGTGACGATGGAAGCAAGACGAATCATATTTACTTTAGGTACGATGTATCCATGAATTTTCCCGTCATTCACTTTCGCTTCGGGGGAAAGTTTCTCAAATCCTCCAGCTGAATTGGTCAAGGCTGCGAGGAATAAGAACGATTCCCCTTCCCATGCTTTATCGTCGTATTCGATACGAATGGGGTAACTGCTGTTCTGAGTGAGGGTTTTCATGCCCTCCATCATATAAGCCAGTGGCCCGAATTTAGTTTTTTGTTCGGGCGTCACATCGTAAGTCGCCTCAGCAAGAGCTCCAGCAGCTACAATATTGACGAAGTACTCGTCGTTATATTTTCCTATATCCACAGGTTTGGTCTGGTCTGAACGGAGAACGTCGATGGCTTCCTCCACTTTCAAAGGAATATCCAAGGCTCTTGCAAAGTCATTGACCGTTCCAAGCGGGATGATCCCCAGCAATGGACGGTGACTTTCATCCACCATTCCATTGATCGTCTCATGCAGAGTTCCATCTCCGCCCATAGAAACGACGACCTCGAACTCATCCCGGCAAGCATCACGGCAATACTTCGTGGCATCGAGCTCTTTTTCGGTTTGAGCAACATTCACTTCATATCCTTTTTCTTTAAGAATTCCTTCAATCTTCTCTACGTGATCGACCGCTTCCTCTTTCCCTGAAGAAGGGTTCACGATCAGCATCGCCTTTTTCATACCTGTTCTCCTCTCTACAAACGTTCATCTCTTCTCTGATGGTATTCAAAGAGGGTACTAACGGGAAGGAACCCGATCTTACGAAAGAATTCACTCCCTCCATTCAGATGAGGACGTAGACTTAGCTGAACTTTATCCGCTTCCTGTTCATGCATCCAGCCTACTAATGCGCGGCAGAGTGCAGCGCCTACCCCTTCCCGTCGATAAAACTCATCCACGAATACCTCACTTACAATTCCATATCTATCTTCTTCCCCATGGGCCTCTATGACTCCTAAAACATAACCGATCATTCTTCCATCCATATCCGCGACCAGAAGCTTCTGCTTCGGATTTTTTGCCAGGAACTGATCCGCCGCCCAGTATTTCCGTTCCTTCAATTCTTCACTGTTTTTACGTTCAGAAGCTGTGGCGTGCAAAAAATCGATGCTGTATCTAGTAAAATGCATCAAGTCTTGTTCCTCGGGTTCCCTTACCTTCACCATTAAAAACTACACCCCCTAAGCTTTCAACACCACTTGGTATTCCGGTGTATCTTCCATCACTTTCCTTGCGAAAGAGCAGACAGGGTCGATTTTCAATTTATGTTTTCTCGCGTAATTTACGGCGTAATCGATCAATTCTCCGCCAAGTCCCTTCTCACGTTCAGCAGGGGCAACGAAAGTACTGGTAATGACCATTGTATTTCCGTTTTCTTCAAATAGAAGATGGGCATCCGGTGATTCTTCTTCTCCTATATAAAATGTTCCTTTTTTCTCTTGAATTTCCTGTTCCAAAATTATCTCTCCTTTCCCTATAAAGGATACCCTTACAACTCCAATAAAAACATTCCGGAAACTCCTACAGGTAAGGATTAGAACCAAAAACCGGAGACCACTTACGTTGGCGCTGGAAAAAAATCGTCTTGCTCCATCGTCCAGACACTCGACCTTCATTCCTAACGAAGCTTCCTTCATTTAAGACATCCGTTAAAGAAGACCAATAGATAAAGAGGAACTCCCCTGAAATTGGAAGTTCCTCTTTTTTACACATATCAACACTAAACGGTTAACCGATCCATTTTTTAAGCAATTTGTTTTAAATCTTCTTCTAAAGGGATGTTCTTCTGCAATCCACGGCGGGCGGCGATGAAGAAGGCAGTGACGACAATTACTGTCCCGATTCCAGCCACGATGTACGAAACATTCAGACTCAACCCTAAGCCGATCGGTGCGTTCAGGATATAGGTGAATGTCGCCATCGTCATGAAAGTAGCCGGAATAGCTGCAATGAAATAATTCTTACGGGAAAGGAACAAGTACATGGCCCCGACCCAAAGCGCAATGACGGCTGTTGACTGATTCGCCCAGGAGAAATATCTCCATAATAAGGTGAAATCAATTCGTGTCAAAGCGAAGGAAATGACGAACATAGGTAGAGCAATCCATACACGGCTCATGATTTTCTTTTGAGGAATCTTAATATAATCGGCGATAATCATACGTGCACTTCGGAAAGCTGTATCTCCGGAAGTGATCGGAAGGATAATGACACCAAGAACAGCAAGTGTTCCCCCGACTGCGCCGAGCATAGCAACGGACACTTCACTAACAACAGCTGCTGGACCACCACTTGCCAGAACTTCATTCAACCCGGCTGAGCCGTTGAACAAACTCATAGCAGCAGCTGCCCAAATCATGGCGATGACCCCTTCTGCAATCATCATTCCGTAGAAAATACGACGACCTTGCTTTTCTCTTTGTGTCGTTCTTGAAATGATCGGTGTCTGAGTGGCATGAAAACCGGACAGTGCCCCACACGAGATTGTCAGGAACAACAACGGAAAGATCGGTGCGTTATCAGGATGCATGTTCGTAAAGGACAACTCAGGAATAGGTGCCCCGGTTACAACGAGTGATACCCCGACTCCTAGAGCACTAATCAGAAGAAGAGCACCGAAGATTGGATAAAAGCGTCCAATGATTTTATCAATCGGGAGCATGGTCGCTAAAAGGTAATAAGCGAAAATCACCAGCAAGATGATAGGAAGTGAAAGCCAGCTGCTTGTCATATTGTGCAGCAAATCCGCGGGTGCTGTCACGAACACCGTCCCGACGAGAATGAGCAGAAGTATAGCAAACGCATTAACAACGTGCTTCATGACTTTCCCTAAAAACTTACCTGCAAGTTCCGGCAGATGGGCGCCTCTGTTCCTAATGGAAATCATCCCTGTCAGATAATCATGGACGGCACCAGCAAAGATGGCTCCTAACACAATCCATAGAAAAGCGACAGGTCCATATAAAGCCCCGAGGATTGGACCAAAGATCGGCCCTACACCTGCGATGTTCAAAAGCTGAATCAAGGCATTCTTTTTTTCTCCCATCGGCAGATAATCGACACCATCCCCATGAGAGTACGCAGGAGTCTCGCGTCCTGTATTAACTCCGAATGTTTTCTCAACATATTTACCATAAGTAAAATAACCGACAATTAAAAGTGCAATACTCACTAAAAAAGTAATCATATGGTTTCCTCCTTTTCACGCTATCTGTAATCGCTTACATATAAGATAACAAGAGAACGCTTTCAAAGGAGGGATTGCTGTTCAACATGTCAAAAACAATGATCAAAATGTCGAAAATGACCACTGAAAGACAATGTCTCCTTACAATTCCAATTTCCTGCGTAATTCTTTCACATAGTTCCTGCTCACCGAAAGTTTTTCCTCTGTCCCCTTCAGCTCCAGTTGATAAGCACCATTGAACCAAGGGCTGAGCCGGTGCACGTAATCCAGGTTGACAAGATAACTTTTATGAATTCTGAAAAAGGAGAACCCATGCAACCGCTGCTCGACATCTTTCAGCGCATCTTTCGTTTCATAAACTCTTTGCTTTCCGACAATCTTCGTGACCCGGTCCTCCCTGTGTACATACATAATTTCTGAAGGATCCAGGTATTCAATCACGTCTTCCACTTCGACGGCAAATTTGGAAGGAGGCTGCCCCGTCTTTTCCTGAGAAGGCTCCATGATTTTCTCAATCCTCTCCACCGTTTCACTCAATTGCTCTTCATCAAATGGTTTGAGAAGATAATCGACCGCTTTTTGGCGGAAAGCTTCAACAGCGAAATCTGGATAGGCTGTCGCGAACACAATTTCCGGAACTTTCTTCAGCTCCTGTACGGCCTTAGCAACGGCCATCCCATCCATTTTCGGCATTTCCACATCAAGAAAGAGCACATCCGGCTGAAGCTTTAGCGTCTGCATGACAGCTTCATCGCCGGAACCTGCTTCTCCTACGATTTCAATCAGGGGGTAAGATTCCAATAAAAACCGCAGCTCTTCCCGACTGAAGCGTTCATCGTCAACGATGAGCACCGTGATTTTTCCGTTCATGATTCTGTCTCCTTTTCATCAAAAGGGACCGCAAAAGATATGGATGTCCCTTTCTCTTGTTCACTTTCAATTTGAAGCTTTGCATTCTTTCCATACATGAATTCCAAACGTTTGTTGACGTTATATAAAGCAAAACCCGTGCCTTTTTCCGATGATACCGTTTGTTCTCCTAGCGTGCGCAACCTTTCCGGTTCAATCCCTCTTCCGTTGTCCAGGATGCTTACTATGACGGTGGAATTATCTTTCTGGATACGAATCGTAATTTCCGCCCCGCCTTCCTGGTCTTTAATCCCATGCTTAATGCTGTTCTCAACGAGAGGCTGAAGGGTCAAAGGAGCGACTTTAGCCGACAAAGCCTCTTCCTCGATATCATAGCGGACATGCAGTCGGTCAACGAACCTCGTTTCTTCAATGAGGAGATAAGATCTTACGTGCTTCAGTTCTTCTTTCAAAGAAGTCCATGTCTTTGTTGTGGAGTTAAGGTTCTGCCTGAAAAACCTCGAAAGAGCGATCAGTAATTTTCTCGCACGATCCGGTTCAGAGCGGGTTAATGACACAATGACATTTAACGAATTGAATAAAAAATGTGGATTGACCTGAGCCTGAAGGGCTTTCACTTCTGCTTCACGAGCCAGTTCCTCTGCCTTTTCCGCATCGGCCAGTTCCAGCTGCTGACTAAGAAGGGCACTCAGTCCCTGAATCAACTCCAGCAGGACATTCGAAATTTCTTTTTGGGATCTTACATAAAACTTTAATGTACCTACCACTTCGTCCCGTTTCTTCAAAGGAACTATGACGGCTGCCCCCAGCGGACAATCAGGATGCTGGCATTGGATTTCTTCATAACGGACCACGACCCGCTCCCCCGTTTCGATGACTTCTCGAGTAGCATCTGTCTGAATCGGCTCCCCAGCTTTATGATGATCATCAGCCTGTCCCACATGGGCGAGTATGATTTCTTTATCCGTCATAGAAATAGCACTCACCTGCACTTCATTAAAAATAATGTGGCAGGCTTTTTCGGCTGAATGTCTTGTCAGCCCTTTCCGCAAGTGGGCAACCGTGGATTCAGCCAATTTCAAAGCCTTTTGAGCCTGAAGAGCACCGACCTTTTCTTCTTCATGAAGAACATTCCGGATAATCAGTAGAAACAACGCCGACCCCAGTCCATTGGCGACAATCATCGGTGCCCCTATTTCCTGAACTAGGGACCAGGCTCGACTAAAGGGTTCAGAGATGAGCAGGATGATTCCCATCTGTACCGTCTCTGCAAGCCCTCCGACCAATAGAGCGGTCTTCAGTTTCAATGGTTCTTCTTTTTTATGAAAATAACCGGCGATGACACCGGCCACTACAGCAGATATCCCACAGGCAAGTCCCGTGAATCCTCCGAGAGAAAAACGGTGGACCCCCGCAATGATGCCAGCTCCTATTCCAATTCTATATCCCCCGAATAGACCTGCGGCTACGATTCCGATGACTCTGGAATTCGCGAGCGCTTCTGATTCCACAAGATTATAAGCCCAACGCCCATAATCAAGGGAACTCGTATCATAAGTGATGCCAGTATATGTACCAATGATCCCGAACAATCCGAAAAAAACGATAGCCATATACCGTTGTTTCTGGTCCAAAGCTTTTTGATCGATCAATTCCCTGAAGAAACGGAAACGTGTAATGATGAACGCTACCGTAACAATGATTCCGAGCCTCTCAAGCATCGGGAGGAACAATTCAAACATATATCCACTTCCTTATCCGTGTTTCTCAATGCAATGAAGCAAAAGGTATTCTCTTCCCTGATCCAGCACGATCTCATTTGACATTAAGTATATTGTAGCATGGGTGGTTCGTTCTCATTCAAACGGTGTATTCCAGTCAAAGTCTACCTTTACCACCCCTAAATTATAAAAACACTAGGGAAACGTCAGAATTGTTTGATACACTAATAAAAAAAGAGGTGATAGGATGACAACAAACGTAGCCATCATTCAGATGGACATTATCTTCGGAAATCCTGAAGAAAACCGCAAACAGGCAAAAGTAAAAATAGAAGAAGCCGCTTCGAAAGGAAGTGAAGTCATCCTGCTTCCTGAATTATGGACGACAGGCTATGACCTCTCCCGTTTCGATGAAATTGCAGAACCTATCGATGGACCCACCCATCAACTGTTACTTTCATTATCAAAAAAACACGGGGTCACCATCGCTGGTTCCATCGCTGAAGAAGAAAACGGCAATTATTATAACACCTTTGTCGCTTATAATTCAGATGGTGAGCGACTCCTCCACTACCGGAAAGCACACTTGTTCCGCTTAATGAATGAAGAAAAGTTCTTGAACTCTGGCAATCAAAAAGGGAATTTCATGCTCAGAGACGTTCCGGCGGCCGGTGTCATCTGTTATGACATCCGCTTCCCTGAGTGGATGCGAACCCATATGCTGGATGGCTCACGCGGATTATTCGTCGTGGCGGAGTGGCCGAAACCGAGAGTCGAGCATTGGCGGAATCTATTGATCAGCCGGGCAATTGAGAATCAGTGCTTCGTCATCGCTTGTAACCGAGTAGGTGCGGATGAAAACAATGTATTCGGAGGCCATTCCATTGTCGTTGATCCTTGGGGGAATATCCTGGCAGAAGGCGGCTTTGATGAAGAAATCATCTATGCGGAAGTCGACTTCACGGCTGTAGAATCCATCCGAGAGCAAATCCCTATTTTTCAGGACCGGAGACCCGACTTGTACGAATAAATATCAAAAAAATCCTTCCGATTCAGTCGGAAGGATTTTTTTCATAGGCAGCAGTCTGATAAAAATAATTGGGCGTGTCCATTCGGTTTTCGTAAGCGGAATGGAAGATATGGGTGGTTGCAGGCGATACAGGCGGAATCAGCCACGTCCAATCTCCTGTCACCTCACGTCCGCATGAATGTTCTTTTTTCTCGAACTGGCGGAACTGTTGAGCAGCCGTATGATGGTCGACGAGAGTGACTCCATCTGTTTGGTAAGAATGGAGCACCGCCTGATTCAATTCGATTAAGGCGCGGTCCTTCCACAAGGATGAGTTCCGCTTTGTATCAAGTCCCATCGCTTCTGCCACAACGGGAAGAAGGTCATACCGGAATTCATCAGCAAGATTTCGTGCCCCGATTTCTGTCTCCATATAAAAGCCATTGAACGGAGCTGCCGTATAATTCACCCCGCCTATTTCAAGACGCATATCCGAAATGATCGGAACAGCATACCACCTCAAACGTAAATCCTTAAACCAATCGTAGTCGGGATGACGAAGGGCGACTTCCATAACCTTATCTGAAGGCAGATCAAACCATTGAGGCTCGCGTCCGTCCATCTCGACCACGAGAGGAAGGAGATCAAATGCCGTCCCTTCTCCTTCCCATCCCAGCTTTTCACACTCTTTCGTAAACGAAACCGAAGCTGGATCTCCCGTAATCCCCCCGTGCTCTTCGTAGCCGGCGTATCGGATCAATTGATGATTCCATACCCTGACGCCTTGATCCGAAGTTTCGGGTTTAAAAATGGTGATCGTGGAACGAATACGTCCTTCATTCGTTGCGTATTCCAAGTGGTTGAAAAGTGCATCACGCATACCCTCTTCTGATTCAACATCCCTGGCATCAAACACTTTCAGGCTGTTCCAAAAAAGACGCCCGATGCAACGGTTGCTGTTCCGCCAAGCGACTTTAGCGCCAAATTCAAGTTCCTCGTACGTGTGGGTATAAGTGCCGGTGCGATGAATTTCCTCTTTCATAAGATCGAGTCGGTCATCGATTCCGGAAAGACCCTTCTCCTGGTAGTATTGACGGATGAATGATTCCGCCTTTTTATATAAATCTGTGTTCACAGCATGAATCCTCCTGTATGGTGCTTCATTCCTATCCTACCATACATGGAGACAGACCTACACGAATCAGTCTGCTTTGCGTCCTGCTTGCTGAACGGGGTCCCAAACACTATTGTAAGGAGGTGCATACGCAAGATCCAAGTCTTCCAGCTCATCGATGGTCATGTCATGAAAAAGTGCAGTCGCTAAAACGTCGATCCTTTTGTCAGCTCCCTGCCCACCGATGATTTGTGCCCCAAGCAGCTTCCTCGTTTCTTCATGATAGATGATTTTCAATGTTAATGGATCTTCTTTGGAATAGTAACCGGCGGCGTGAGTGGATTCAATCGTAATCTTTTTGTACGGCAGCTTTTCATTTTGTGCTTCCCGCTCCGATAGTCCGGTACGGGCAAGTGTCAATTCAAAGAATTTCAGAATGGACGTCCCTACGACCCCTCGGAATGCCCTTCGGTGATCAATCATATTCAACCCGGCAATTTGTCCCTGCTTATTCGCATGTGTTCCGAGTGGAATGTAATCATCTTTCTTTTTGATGCGATGATACTGAGTCGAACAATCCCCGGCCGCATAGATGTCGAGGATGCTTGTTTCCATGTACGCATTGACGGCGATAGCATCTTTCACCCCTTTGTACACCCCGGTACCTTTCATAAAGTTTGTGTTTGGAGACACACCTACCGCCGCAAGTACTATATCTGTCGGGTATTCTCCTTTATCGGTAACGACTGACTGCACATGACCTTCCCCTTTGAAACCTTCCACGGATTCGCCAAGGTGGAGCTCTAAACCATTCTGTTCCGCTTCCCTATGGACGAGCTCTCCCATATCTTCGTCAAAGATCTTCGCTAATTGACTTCCCCGGTCGATTAATCGGACCTTCCTGCCTGTCGAAACGAAGCTTTCCGCCATCTCAAGGCCGATATAGCCGCCCCCGATAATGGTGACGTGTTCCGTTTTCTCCGTAGCAGCATCCATTATTTCTTCAATATCAGGAATGGTCTTTAGCGTGTAGATTCCTTTAAGGTCGCTCCCTTTCCAAGGGGGTATGACAGGAGAGGCCCCTGATGCCACAAGCAATCGATCATAATTCTTTTCAAAAGCGTTTCCCTGATCATCTTTTCCGTACACGACTTTATGATCGCAATCCACTTCCGTTACTTTGTGAAACGTCCGGACATCAATGCCGTACTTTTCCCGGAAGGTTTCAGGGTTCCGGGCGATCAGGTCTTCTGTAGACTGGACATCACCACTTAACACATACGGGAGCCCGCATTGTCCATAGGAAGTGATTCCTCCTTGTTCGAAAACCGTAACAGTATGACCTTCACTATTCCTGATGATCTGCATCGCTGCGCTCATTCCGGCTGCGTCTCCTCCAATAATAACGAAATCCATCCCAATCTCTCCTTTAACGTTCAATCTATTCTCTTATTCTTTGCCTAAATGGTTCCCCCTCAAACTTATCTCGTGTTAAACTAACGATATTATCCATTTGTACGAGTTTTCACAAAATTATTCCGAGGTGAAGAGCATGAAGCAATTTCCAACATCAAAAGCTGTCCAGCGTTTGCCGGACCAATTTTTCGCAACGATGATCGATAAGTTGAATCTGTATATAGAAAGAGGGTATGATACCCTGAACCTTGGCCAGGGCAACCCTGATCAACCTACGCCATCCCATATTGTACAATCGCTTCAAGAAGCGGCCGAGAATCCCGCATACCATAAGTACCCCCCCTTCCATGGGTACGAATTCTTCAAAGAAGCAATCGCTGAATTTTATAAACGGGAATATGATGTAGACATCGATCCGGAAACAGAAGTGGCCATCATGCCTGGAAGCAAAACCGGTCTTGTCGAGCTGTGTCAATGCTTCCTTGATCCCGGGGACGTCGCGCTGGTGCCTGACCCTGGCTACCCGGATTACTGGTCTGGGATCGAGATGGTCGGTGCAGAAATGAAGTCGATGCCATTAAGGGAAAAGAACGGGTTCCTGCCTGACTACCGTGAAATTGATACCGAAAGTTGGGAAAAAGCAAAGCTCATGTTCCTAAACTATCCGAATAACCCGACAGGCGCGATGGCTGATGCTGACTTTTTCGAGGAAACAATTAAAGAAGCAGAACAAAACGATGTCTGTGTCGTCCACGATTTCGCCTACGGAGCTATAGGCTTTGATGGGAACAAACCGCTAAGCTTCATGCAGTTTGAAGGAGCTAAAAACGTCGGTGTGGAAGTGTATACCATGTCCAAGACTTACAACATGGCCGGCTGGCGCGTAGCATTCGTCGTCGGCAACCCAAGCGTCATTCAAGCCATCGAGGTCATCCAGGACCACTACTTCTGCAGCCTGTTTGGCGGACTTCAGAAAGCTTCAGCCACAGCCTTGTTGAGTTCGCAGGAATGTGTTGCTGAGCTATCTGAAACCTATGAACAAAGACGCGATCTCCTCGTAAATGGCTTAGAAGAAGCTGGTTACCATGTAGCGCCCTGCCAAGGTTCTTTCTTCGCCTGGCTCCAAGTGCCGGAAGGCTATACTTCCCAAGGGTTCGCCGATGACTTGCTAGAGTCTACAGGGCTGTTCGTAGCACCTGGCATTGGCTTCGGTCAATCCGGAGAAGGGTACGTCCGGATAGGACTGAATAATTCTGAAGAAAAACTGCGTGAAGCTGTAAAACGTTTCAAAGACTTCAAACAGCAATTGTAATCAGAAGGACAAACCTGCCACCTCGGAAGGTTTGTCCTATTTAAATGAAGAGTTTTTAAATCATGTGGTTTAATTGTCGAATAGTGTCTGCTTGTTGGAGATTTTTTTAAAAAATAAATATTGAATCCGCCATAGAAATGTATTTTAATTATCTTATACAAATATTCTACATGAACTACTCGGGAGGGGTTAAGGTGTATGCGCTTGTAAGAAAAGATGACCGCCTGGTAGAAATACTTAAAGACCCGATTGATCGTCGGGACAGGGTCTTTCTTGAAAAAAAAGAAGCATTGAAATACGCGGACAAATTAAATCTCTTCATACAGACCGGTCCTAAATGGGAAGTGGAGAAATATTGATGGAAATTTTTCCCATATAAAAAGCAGAAGCACATGTGAGCTTCTGCTTTTTATATTTGGCTCTGTTAAAGTTCAGTATTGATATTTGCATCAACGGATGGAAGTGACCATAAATGATAGGAGGGTAAAAGAGAATTTATTTCTAAGTATCGAAACCTCTAGATGATCTACTTTCACGATGTAACCATTGAATCTTGTTGGATTATTATTTCGAAACGGAGTCTTTCACTAAATGGCAGGATTGTTGAAGACTTGATTTCGAGAGGGTTCGGGGTTCGTTATTGTGTTGAGTGCCAGGGGTGGCTGGGAAGCTACTCGCTTTCCTGTGGGGGAGTGCCGAGCTTCCTCGGGCTTATCGCCCTGCGGGATCTCGCCGATCTCCTTTCTCCCACGGGAGTCTCGCAGCTTCCCAACCACCCCATTCGATCATGCGAGAAACGAACCCCTTTACCAACGTTGGATGGTCTTCCATTACCCCGGTTGTTGTAAGCATAAAACGCTATGTATCAAGCTTTCCGGGTTCGAGCCCCTCGGTTTGGGCGTATGAACCTTATCCTCTCACCAACTAGAATAGCTGATGATTCATGAAGGGGCTTCGAGACCCTGATATAGCCAACGGGCGGAGGGGGATGGCGAGACTCCTGCGGGAAAAGAGTGCTGGGTGAGACCCCGCAAGGCGTAAGCCTGAGGAGGCCCACCGCGCTTCCGCGGAAAGCGAGTCATCCCCCGCAGCCCCTAACTCCCCCACAAACATCTCGAAGCTGAGTCTTCCACAAACGGGAGCTTTCGTTGAATAAGCCAACTATAAAAATGAGGAACTCCCATAAAATTGGAAGTTCCTCATTTTTGCAGTAATATCAACACTAAACTTTAACAGAGCCTTATATTTTTAAGATGCTAGAGTTAAAATGGGTATTCGCGATAACCATTCATGACCCCGATCCACTTAACGGTCGTGAACTTATCAATGGCCCACTCTCCGCCGAAACGACCGAGACCGGATTCCTTTTCACCGCCGAACGCGACGTGGGCTTCATCATTGACCGACTGATCATTGATATGAATCATCCCCGTGTCTACACGCTTGGCCACTTCGACCCCACGATGGACATCACGGGTAAAGACAGAACCACTCAATCCATAAGGAGAGTTGTTCGCTGTTTCGATCGCTTCTTGTTCTGAGGTAACCTTGATGACTGAAGCTACAGGTCCAAACACCTCATTATTTGCAATCGGCATCTCGCTACGGACGCCTGTCAGCACCGTCGGCTGCATCACACTGCCGTCAGCCTCCCCGCCTGTCAGAATCTCAGCACCCTGATCCACACTGGCTTTCAAATCTTCCTGAATTCTTTCTATCGCATCCATGTTGATAAGCGGGCCAATTACAGTGTCCTCCTCCGAAGGATCCCCAGCTTTCAAGCTCTCTACTTTCTCTTTGAATTTATGAATAAACGTATCATGAACACTTTCATCAATGATGATTCTATTTAGAGACATACAGATCTGACCCTGGTGTAGAAACTTACCAAAAGCCGCTGCTTCTACAGCCTGATCGACATCTGCATCATCCAGGACAATCATGGCGTTGTTCCCGCCCAGCTCAAGAGCGGTATCTTTGATGTGTTTTCCTGCCAGTTCACCGATGTGACTTCCAACTTCGGTCGATCCTGTAAAAGAGATAAGTTTTGCAGCCGGATGCTTGACGAAAGCATCTCCGATTTCAGACCCACGACCAACAACGACGTTGACGACTCCTTCAGGAAAACCTGCTTCTTCAAAAAGATCTGCAATCAACAATCCGGATGTTACCGGGGCATCAGAGGCTGGTTTCACGACGACTGTATTTCCTGTAGCCACTGCCGGCGCAATAGATCTCAAGGCTAAATGGAAAGGGAAATTCCATGGACCGATCACACCGATCACGCCTTTTGGAGACCTGTACACACGGTTTTCTTTTCCAGGTGTATTGGATGGCAGAATCTGTCCATTCATCCGTGTCGGGAAGCTGGAAGATTCCCGGATGATTCCCATCGCTGCCTGGAATTCAACTTCAGCTTTGACGAGCGTACTTCCCGCTTCCTTCACGAGCCAGTCTACGATTTCATCTTTCCTCTCGTGCACAACCTTCAATAATTGATCAAAATAAGATTGCTTGGAAGCAGGGGAAACCGCTGCCCAGTTTTCCTGGGCATTAACAGCTGCCTCATAAGCTTCATCAAGATCTGCTTCATTCGCTGAAAGGATTGAAGCGATCGTTTGTTGTGTATAGGGGTTCATATTTTCTACATATTTTTCACTGGACCCGTTCTTCCATTGTCCATTAATGTATTGTTTCGTAAATGTTTTTGGGCTCATGGTGTTACCTCCATTCGGAAACTTTTTCACAAAGCTATAATTCCCGGCAGAGGTCCAATCAAAACCAATTCAAATGGTCATCAGCATATCGACATGTGGAATCCCGTCCTCAAGATAAACCTCTGATACTTCCTTAAATCCGAAAGACCCGTAAAAATAACGCAGATGCTCCTGTCCGTGCAAAGCAATCTTTTTCACATTGAATTCCTCTTTTAGGAGGTCAATCGCCCGGTCCATCACCTGACGTGCATACCCATTCCCCCGGTGTTCGGTTTTGACAAGGACACGACCGATGCTGTAATGCCCCTCCCCTTCTGTCGGGGGCACAATACGACAATAAGCCGCCATTTCTCCTCCCTGTTCCATCCATAGGTGAAGACAGTCCATATCTCTGCCATCGACTTCCGGATAAGGGCATTCCTGTTCAACAACAAAGACCCTGACTCTCGTTTGTAAAATGTCATACAATTCCTCTTTAGATAATTCAGCGAATGTTTTCTTTACCCATTCCATCTCCAGCTCCCCTTTTCTGTTCGTTATCTTTTCAATATACCTTACTGTTCATATCGGGACAAAATTTCCGCAGTTTCCACTAAAACTTTTTTAAGAAAGTTTTCAGCATTCGTTTTAGTCCGCTTGGCTAAGGGGAAACTACGGTAGGAAACTTTTTGGAAAGAAAGGAGGAAACGTATGTTTTTGAAATTGATGCCGGTATCTTTAAAGAGATATATGCAAATGACTAAACGTCAACGAAAACACGAAATGCAAATGACCTTATGGTACATGCCTTTTTTCTATATAATAATGGCTATTGTCTTTGTAATCCTTACTTTATTATTGGATATCGTTTTTCAAATTGAACAATACACGTATGAATTTTTCACAATTAATGCCGAAATCACCCGCATGCTGGTCAGCACACTCATCGGAGGTGTCCTGACACTGAGCGCTTTCACATTAAACTCCCTGCTCGTCGTCTTAACGACTTTCAGCGGACAATTCTCACCGAGAATGCTGCTCAACTTCGTCTCTGACCGAAGAACACAGCATGCACTTGGAATCTTTAATGGGAACTTCGTTTATGTTCTCCTGGTCTTCCTGTTTATTGGCAATACCGAGCACGAGGTCTTCGTTGCTGTGCCGATTGTTACTATATTTCTTGCTTTCAGCTCTGCGGTAACTTTCATTTATTTTATCAACCATGCTACGACGTGGATGCAGGTCCACAACATCACAGATACTATGAAAAAATCATCCGAAAGCATCATCAACCAATCCCTGAGAAAAGACCTCGAACAATACAGGAAAGAAGACCCCGGGGACTTGATGGATGAATTCCGCCCCTATGCGAAACAAGTGGGGGCTGTAAAATCAGGATATATCCAACTGGTGGATTATAAAAGGATGATTGCCGAAGCACAAAAAGATAATGTCATCATTCACTTCCACGCGAAAGTGGGAGATTATGTCTTAAAAAACAATACCCTCATCAGTTACTGGGGCCAGGGAGCCAATGACATTGATGAAGAAAAGTATTGTAGGATGGTCATGCTCGATTACAAACAAACAGAGCTTCAGGATATACAAATGGGCATGCACAAACTGGCAGAAATAGCGATCAAATCGTTGGGGAACGACGACCCCAAAACAGCCACCAACACGATTCACCGGATGGCTGAACTGATGCTTACCGTAGAGAACTACATCACCTTTACCCCTTACCTGATGGATGATGAAGAACAAGTACGTGTCATCCTTCTTTCTGAATCCTTCGAGTCCTATATATACCGAGGGTTCGGATTCATTCGTCATTATGCTCGTGATAACCACCTCATCATCACAGAATTGGTCGATGCGATCCGGATGGTCGCTGAATCGATCGACGATTCAAAACATGGAATGTTATGGGATTTCGCCTGTAATACGATCGATCATATTGAAACTCGCGTCATCTATCAATTGGACAAAACCTTCCTGCTTGAAGCCATGAGAAGATTGGCGGATATCACCGGAAACCAACTGGATTATTATGCTATTTACAGAAAGTTTTATCCTGTTGATTAACCAACTCTGAAATCAGTTCAGAAAAAGCCTTCCCGAGGAGACTTGATCAGCACCGTCTCCTCGGAAATGGTTTGACATATGAAGGGATTTTTCATACATTATATATATGAACATATAATCATATATTGTGAGGAGGTCGAAACCATGGGCCATCACCACCATCACCACGTGGACGGCACAACAGGAAAAATCAAAACCGCTTTTTTCTTAAATTTCTTTTTTACCATTATTGAACTCATCGGTGGGATTATGACAAACAGCATGGCGATTCTCTCTGATGCTCTACATGACCTTGGAGATTCGCTTTCACTCGGTCTTGCCTGGTTTCTTCAAAAATTCTCAAATAAAGGCCATACCGATGATTTTTCCTTTGGATACCGGCGCTTTTCTCTTTTAGCAGCGTTGATCAACAGCGTTGTTTTGATCGTCGGTTCTGTATTTATTTTGACAGAGGCTGTCCCAAGACTCTTAAATCCTGAGCAGCCCAATGCCGCAGGAATGATTGCTTTATCCATCCTGGGCATCCTTGTGAACGGGGCTGCTGTTTTCCGTCTCAAGGGCGGAGATTCCATGAATCAGAAAGTCATGACATGGCATATGCTCGAAGATGTCCTTGGCTGGGTGGCGGTTTTGATTGTCAGTATCGCGCTCTTATTTTTTGATCTACCGATACTCGATCCGATTGCTTCCATCGGTATCACCCTGTTTATTTTGTATAATGTTGTGAAAAACCTTGTGAAAACGATGCGGTTATTCCTAGAGGGAGTACCTGCAGGCGTGGACCTTGAACAGCTCGTTCAGAAAATAAACACATTGACAGCGGTCAAATCGAGCCACCACACTCACCTATGGTCAATGGATGGAGAAAACCACGCTTTCTCCACTCATATTGTCGTCCGTGCGGAAGCAGATAAAGATGAAATATGTAAGGTGAAAGAAGACGTGAAAGAGCTTTTACGTCCTATCCCGCTGGAACACATTACACTTGAAATTGAATATGAAGATGAGCCTTGTTCTCTTCAATAAAAAGTGGCCAGCTATATTCAGCTGGCCATTGACGTATTTATAACTCTAATTGTTCCGGGGTTTTCTCCCCTTGGTTCATGTAGCGGATACTTTCTGGTAAGATTTCAAGGACGACATATTCAGGATCATCTTTTCCGTCAAACCATCGATCCATATGGTCATTCCACAATTTATCTTTAATTTTTTGATCTTCCCGGATTTTCGCCTGACCTTCTACCTCTAAGTACGTATCGCCATATCCGTCTCCTTCATATCCAAGGAGAATATGAACGTGAGGATTCGCTTCAATTTCATCCGCTTTATGGGTCTCTCTGTTTGTCGGTGTATAGAACGTGAATTCTTCATCATTCCAGAAGGTCATATAACGTGTATGCGGCTTATTGTTTTTCACGGTGGCAAGGGTACCGACTTTGTGATTTTCCATGACTTCGTGGATCTTTTTCTTCAATTCTTCTTGATTCAATGGAAAGCTCCTTTCCGTTATCCAATCTTTTTACAATTTCAGTTTTCCCTGAAATATGGGAGATAAACCCTTCGATGCCCACTGGTCGATCCGGGTATGCTATGGGTATGTTCGACATATTGTCATTCTTTTTTCATAAATATACCAGAAGCAGCGCGCAATTCCCTTTACACTGTTCATAGATCTTTTTTTCAGGAGGAACCCTTTATGAATTGGAAAAAGTGGGCACCGATCCTATTCGGTTCCCTGCTCATTGGACTACTTTTCTTTATGATAAATTCAAGACCCGGGAGTTCTGAGCCGGTCCCTCGTGAAGATCTTGTCCCTACTTTGTTCGTCCATGGTTTCAAAGGAGGGCCGAGGAGTTTTGAGACGATGATCGACCGCATGCAGAACCTGCAATGGGGCCGTCAACATATGACAATTTATGTTTCAAGCCGGGGACATGTCACGATTCGTGGTGACTTCACAGAAACACATAACCCCTTTATTCAAGTGCTGTTTGAAAACAACCGCGCCAGTATTCATAATCAAACCCATTGGCTGTCCGAGATCATGCGCCGCCTCAAAGCGGACTACAATATTCAACAGGTAAATCTCGTCGGCCATTCCATGGGAGGATTGGCATCGGTCAATTTCTTATTGAATGACCATCAATATTCAGTCCCTCGAGTGGAGCGGTTGTCTGTGATAGCGAGCCCATTCCGGGGAATTGAAAAGAAAGGGTATTTCGCTTCCAATTACGGAGCAGCCACTACTGACCTCCAACCACAGTCGGAAGCCTTACAGCAGATGGTACAGAAGAAAGACCAATTTCCAAATGATGTGAAAGTATTCGCCATCGCCGGTGTGGTCAATGGGGAAGAACCAGAAACCGAGCACTGGGATGGGCTCGTCCATGCCTCAAGTGTCAGCGGATTAGAAGAAATTGTTCCTTTTGGACAATATAGAGAAAAACGGCTTTACAACCCTTTGGCCACCCACTCCGGCCTGCACGAACTCGAAGAAGTCGATCATCTCCTTAAAGAATTTCTCTGGACCGAGAACGTAGAGAGCACCCCTTGAATTATCTGGAATATTTTGGTGCACCAGGTCATACATTTATTCCCAAATAAAAAACCCCCGACAAGAGGGGCTTTTTTATTGTTTTTCAAAGATGAAGATCCACATGAAAGTAAGGGACTGTTTTAATTCTTCCTCCAACTCTGTGATGTGATGGTCCTTTACGCCGCGCTTGTATACACCCTCTCCATCGATGCATGCCCACCCGGTTTCTTCTGCCATTTTCTTAAGCTCCCAAGGCATCATTGTATTGCAAATAACTTCTTCTCCATAAACTCTACGGTAACTGTTTACTCTCGGCATCGCCGTTGGTCCAAGTAGTCCGATACATAAACGTCCGCCAGGCTTCAAGATCCGCTTCATCTCCTCAAGTCCTTTATACGGAACTTCTATCCATTCCAAAGAATTGATTGCCATTGCCGCATCAAAGGAACCGCCCTCAAAAGGCAGGTCTGTTAAGTCTCCTTGAAGAAACCGGATTCGTTCATCACTCACACGATGATTCGCTCTTGTTACCATATCCTGCGACAAATCAAGCCCTGTCACGTCATAACCGTGTTTATAAAGCAGATAAGAGCCATATCCATCGCCACATCCCAAATCCGCGACCTTTCCTTTAGGCACATGCTTTTTCAAAAAAGGAAGAATCGTGCTTCTGCTCCCATCCTCCCACATCGAACGGCTTTTTGCGTTCCACATTTCCGCACGATCATTCCATTGCTTCTCTGCTTCCTTATGCCAGTTAAATGTCTCGGCCATAAAATCATCCCTTTCCGAAAAACTTCTCTCCCCCATTATAGCGGAAGACTGAAAGCATCCGCCCCCTATTTTTGATGTATTTCCATAATAAATAGTTGCAAGTTGTCTTTTGCAGCGTTATGATAGAAACACAAGATAAGCTAATTTAAAATCACAAATACACTATATATAGTATCTACGAATAGAAGATGCCACAAGGCTTAATAGGGAATCCGGTTCAAATCCGGAGCTGCCCCCGCAACTGTAAACACTCGCGAAATGGACATTCCACTGTGTACCTGCACGGGAAGGACCAGAGTAAGATCGAGTGTCAGCCAGGAGACCTGTCTTCGTGTTCGTTGCAGTTTCAACTTCTTCGGGGATTGAGAAGATGAAGCGATGGAACGAACATGCTCGCAGGTTCTCTTCGTTTCATGGTTTCATCCGCTCAATTTATCATTGAGCGGATTTTTTTGTATCCGCAATGACCTTTCACCTATATATTTCTAGAGGAGTGAACCAAATGGAAACCATGACCAAAACCAACGCCTGGGAGAAGAAAATCCACCAGTGGACGAGCGAATTCCCACATCTCGATCTACAGAAGCTGCTCGATAAAGCACCCGCATTCAAGAATGATACTCACGCATTCATTCTAGAGTGCCTGGCGGAAATAGATGAAGCAAGTCCTGATTGGACATATGTAGCAAGCCGGATCCACTTGGAGGATTTATATAAAAAAGCTTCAGTCAACCGCTCAACGACAAGGCCTTATGAACAATTCCATCAAATGATTCAAACATTGATCGAGAAAAACATTTACAGCACGAAGCTTCTTACATACTATTCCAAAGAGGAGATTGATGAACTGGAAAAAACGATTGTCCCTGAGCGTGACCATTTATTTACCTATATTGGACTGAAGACGCTGAGCGACCGCTACCTGGCCAAAAGCAAAAAGAAGGAAATTTTTGAGCTTCCTCAAGAACGATTCATGATCATAGCGATGGTGCTGATGGCGGAAGAAAAAACATCCAAACGACTCCCTCTTATCAAAGAAGCCTATTGGGCGCTCAGCCAATTATATATGACAGTAGCAACCCCGACACTTTCCAATGCCGGCAAACGATATGGACAATTGAGTTCCTGCTTCATCGACACCATTGACGACTCCCTGCAGTCCATATATGACTGCAATACCGATATAGCCAACCTTAGCAAGCACGGCGGAGGGATCGGAGTCTATCTCGGGAAGATTCGAAGCCGCGGCAGTGACATTCGTGGATTCAAAGGCGTATCTTCTGGAATTCTCCCTTGGATGAAACAACTTAATAACACGGCTGTCAGTGTGGACCAGCTCGGGCAACGTCAGGGAGCAATAGCTGTTTATTTGGATGTCTGGCATAAAGATATTTTCCCGTTTCTTGACAGCCGGCTGAACAATGGAGACGAGCGTCAGCGGACTCATGATCTTTTTACAGGGGTGTCCATCCCCGACCTCTTCATGGAAGCCGTTGAAAAAAGAGAAGATTGGTATTTGTTCGACCCACATGAAGTCCGCACAATTATGGGATACTCTCTTGAAGATCACTTTGATGAGAAGAAAGGGAACGGCTCCTTCCGGGAAAAATATGCAGAGTGTATTGCACACCCTGAGTTATCCAAAGAAAAAATACCGGCGATTGATATTATGAAACGGATCATGATCGGACAACTGGAAACAGGCACACCCTATATGTTTTATCGAGATGAAGTCAACCGCATGAACCCGAACAATCACTCCGGAATGATTTACTGCAGCAATCTGTGTACAGAAATTGCACAGAATCAGAAAGCGACCACCCAGGATGAGCAGTATGTAGAAGGTGGAAAAATCATTACCGTGAAATCACCCGGTGATTTCGTCGTTTGCAATTTATCGAGTATCAACCTCGGGCGCGCCGTCCCTGCCGGAGTATTGAAACGTCTGACTTCGATTCAAGTCCGCATGCTGGATAATGTCATCGACCGCAATACGATTCCAGTTCTTCAAGCCCAAATGACCAATCAATCTTACCGGGGGGTAGGACTCGGAACATTCGGGTGGGCGCACTTACTTGCGAGGAAGAAAATCGATTGGGAATCAGAAGCCGCGCTCGACTACACAAAAGAAGTTTACGAGGCTGTTTCCTATTATGCGATTGAAGCAAGCTCCGAACTTGCTGCAGAGAAAGGAAGCTATCCATTATTCGAAGGATCCGATTGGCAGACAGGAGATTATTTTCTTAAACGAACGTTTGACCAACACGGCACTTGGAACTGGAAAGCGCTCCAAACCAAGGTAGCTGAAAACGGCATGAGAAACGGATACTTGATGGCTGTTGCGCCCAATTCCAGTACATCACTCATTGCTGGGAGCACCGCCAGCATCGATCCAATATTCAAGAAGTTCTATTCTGAAGAAAAGAAAGATTATAAAATTCCTGTGACGGCACCGGACCTCACTCATGAAACGTATGCATACTATCCATCAGCATATGACGTCGATCAGAAAGCAAGCATTCGGCAGAACAGTATCCGGCAGAGATTTATCGACCAATCCGTCTCATTCAATCTCTATGTGAGGAACAATATTCAAGCAAAAGAACTGTTGGATCTCCACTTGTCTGCGTGGAAGTGTGGTCTCAAAACCACCTACTATACGCGATCGACCTCAAGCCAGGGAGAGTTTGACGATTGTGAAGTATGCTCATCTTAATAAAGGAGGAAGTTCATTATGACTGCATCCATACAAAAAAGAAAGCTGGTAGATTACAAAGCTCCAAATGCCTCCACAGGTGTGATCAATGGAAGAAGTTCAAACATCCTGAACTGGGATAATACCCGATACTCATGGGCTTATCCAATGTATAAGACGATGCTGGCAAATTTCTGGATTCCGAATGAAATTAATATGAGCAATGATCTGAAACAATGGCCGGAGTTATCAGATCAAGAACAGACAGCATTCAAAAAAATCATCGGACTGCTCGCCTTTTTGGATTCTATCCAAACGGATTATTCCGGTAAAGTCTCTGATTACCTGACAGATTCAAGCTTGTCTGCCTTAATGCAGGTGCTTGCTTTCCAGGAGGTTGTACACAACCAATCCTATTCTTACGTGTTATCAACCCTTGTCGATCAAGGAGAGCAGGAGAGAATTTTCGATTACTGGAAGCATGATGAAGTACTCAAAGAACGTAATACCTTCATTACAGATGGGTATCAGGCATTCGACGATCACCCTTCTGTAGACAGCTTTCTGAAATCGATCGTTTACGATGTTGTACTTGAAGGTCTCTTTTTCTACGCGGGATTTGCCTTTTTCTACAACCTGGCAAGAAATCAAAAGATGGTATCCACAAGTACCATGATCAACTACATTAACCGGGATGAGCAAATCCACGTCAGTCTATTCGGACATATATTTAACGAAACTCTCAATGAAAACCCTGACCTGGACGCCCAATACTACCGCACATTCGTAACCGATACATTCAAACAGGCTGCGGAGTTGGAAATCAAATGGGCGCGCCATTTGATCGGCAACCAATTCCCAGGTATTCCGATTCAGGATTTGGAAGACTACATCTGTTATATCGCCAACAAGCGATGCCGATTGCTAGGGGCAGAAAAGCCCTTCCCTTCCTACACGGAAAACCCACTGAAATGGATCCGGGCGTATCAAGAAGTCGATGAAGGAAAGTCAGATTTCTTTGAACAAAAATCCCGCCAATACACAAAAGTATCCGAAACCAACGGCTTCGACGAACTATAAATACACTTTCCATTTTATACCTGACCAGGTCATCCAAAATATGGATGACCTGGTCTTCTTTTATATGGAAAGCGCTTTTATGTCACCTTTCCTAACATAACCTCAAAAATTGTATTGATTTTTCTGAATTTTTACTTTATAGTTAATTTTAATTACTAACTCTTTGTGTTAGAAAAGTTAACACGTAATAAAAAGGAGGACAATAGTCATGAAAAAGGTGGAGGCAATTATCCGCCCGGAAGCTTTCCAGGATTTGAGACAAAGTCTCGATAAATTGGGAGTGAAAGGACTGACGGTATCGGAAGTCGCTGGGTGTGGGCAGCAGAAAGGTCAGGAAGGAATATTCAGAGGCAGCCGCTATGAAATTAAACTCTATCCCAAAGTGAAAGTCGAAATGGTTATTGAAAACGTTGAATTGGGTCCTGTGATCGATACGATCATCAATGTGTGTGCTACTGACGAAGTCGGTGACGGAAAGATTTTTGTATCAACCATTGATGAAGTATTCCGGATTCGCACAGGAGAAACCGGTAAACAAGCACTCATCTAACATTTCATTTAGAAAGGGAGAATTTATTTATGAAAAAAATCGTTCCTTTATTCTTTTTTGCTCTCCTCGGATTCCCGGTAGTCGCAAACGCCGAAACAGCGATATCCGCCGAATCTGTCCTCCAATCCGTTGACATGGTCTGGGTCATGATCGCCGCCTTTTTAGTATTTTTTATGCATGCAGGTTTCGCTATGGTCGAATCCGGCTTCACTCGTTCCAAGAACGCCCTTAACATTCTGATGAAAAACTTCATGACCATGTCCATAGCCGCTGTTCTTTATTTTGTTGTCGGTTTCGGAATTATGTTCGGCACATCCGGTGGCGGAATCATCGGCATCGACGGTTTCCTTTTAAACGGCCAGGAAGACCAAATCGGATTTTTCGTATTCCAGGCTGTATTCGCCGCTACTTGTGCTACGATCATCTCCGGAGCCGTGGCCGAGCGTATGAAACTAGGTTCCTATCTCCTCCTTACCGTTGTTATGACCGGCTTCATTTATCCAGTTGTCGGGCATTGGGTATGGGGCGGCGGATGGTTATCGGAACTCGGCTTCGTCGATTTCGCAGGTTCTACTGTCGTTCACTTAACAGGAGCACTTGGAGCCATCGTCACCGTGATGTTCTTAGGACCTCGCCTAGGAAAATACAGTGGTAAAGAAGTAAATGTAATCCCTGGTCACAATATCCCATTAGGCGCACTTGGTGTCTTCATCCTCTGGTTTGGTTGGTTCGGATTTAACGGCGGGAGCACACTGGCCGCAGATCCGTCCCTCGTGCCGTCGGTTATTGCTACAACGCTTCTTTCTGCATCAGCGGGAATCATCAGCTCTGCCTTTTATTCTTACGCAAAGTTCAAACGCATTGACGCTTCCCTTACATTGAATGGAGCACTGGCTGGTTTAGTTGGTATTACAGCAGGAACGGCGAATGTTTCTTTGGCAGGTGCACTTGCTATTGGTTTAATAGCTGGTGTCATACTGGTTGAAGCCGTTCAGTTCCTCGATCGAGTTGTCCGCATCGATGATCCGGTGGGCGCAATCGCTGTTCACGGCATCTGCGGAATATGGGGGACGATCGCTGTCGGTCTTTTCGCTGTCGAAGGTGGTCTTTTCTATGGGGGCGGCGTAACCCTTCTAGGTATCCAGGCAATTGGTGTCCTGTCCGTTATCGCCTGGACAATGTTAACGACGGCTGTCGTTGTTTTCATTGTCAAAAGCACAGTCGGTATCCGCGTATCGAGACAAGAGGAAATTTCCGGGCTTGATTTTTCAGAGCACGGGTCCCAGGCTTACGAATCCAGTCGTGGAATATTCAATGAAAATATGAATCCACGCGTGGACGGGGACTTCGGAGTCGGACTGCTCCACCGACTGGATGGCTTGAATTCAGAAACAAAACCAAAAACGACTACAGAAACAAAAACAGCGCAGTAACAAGGATCATGGATGCCTTCGCCCCCCTATCATCCCGAAGTTCGCCATAATAAAGACTCCGATACACCTTAAGGTGTACCGGGGTTTTTTAGTTCCTTCTGTCTATTTTACGAACACACGTTCTTATTTTTCGCAAAATATGGTATCCTTGTAGATAGATACCGTTCCCTATTATTAGAAAAGACTGTGATAGAAAGGGTGTGAGGCCATCGATGAGCACATATGAATCTCTTATGATCATGCTAGCGTTCGGAACGTTCATCATTACGCTCCTTGCGCTCATCATAAAAATGAACAATAAAAAATAGACCTCCACTCTTAGTGAAGGTCAAAAATCCACGAAATACGAACGGTATCTTGGCGGCAGTAGCAGCTGCCGCCTTTTCACTTTTATTATAGCACAAATTTAAGAGAACTGAAGAGGCAGGTTCATCTATTCTTGCTCCATAGAGATCAATGAACTTGGCAAATGACAAAAAGATACAAGTTCCACGTGAAACATTTCCCAAACCCTTACTCACTCTCGCGAATCCCCGGTTGAGAGTCGCTTACACCTCTCCACGCAAATACTACAAGCCACGAAAAGAGCATCGCAGAAAAGAATCCGTACGGCGGAATGGTTGCCAGGATCCCCACACTACTTAGATGATTAACTTCGAGCCCCTTCCACAAAGCCCCCCCTACCATGCTGAACCCCAGGATAATAGACAGAACCAATGCCTTTCGCACCCATGGCTTAAATTCAATCGGCAACCAGAACCACCAACCACACATCCACACAATCAATAAGGTGAAAATGACTACGGAAAGTACAAGCGCCTGCTTCCCATACAAAAGACTAAAAAACCCGACCATTGGACTGATGAGTACAGAGCCCACCAGTAAACGATAAGGATGATCAACCTTCTGCCTATCTTTATCCGATTGCCCTATTCGGTATCGACCAAAAAAGCCTGTGATCAAAGCCAGCAGAAAAACCACACCATGAAACAATAAAGCTAAAACCATCATTTCCCTTGTAGAGAAAGGTCCGATATGGCTAATAGGGAGCCGCGAAGTAAAAAGGAAAAGACCAGCAGCCACTAAATATATAAACCCTATATCAATGCACAGCTCCTCCACCTTAACCTTCTCGTGAGAACGAAGACGCCACACACCTCCGACAGCTACAGCTCCTGTATATAAAAACCACATCCCTCCCCAAATAGCAGCGTTCCACCCTGCCTGCATCGTCAACGAAAGAGCTCCCGCAAGGGAAAACGGAAGCATCCCCGAAAGACACTGCCACAACCAGGCGCCCGCCCGTTTTTCCTGGTCGTTTTTAAGAGCCTCTTCCATTAACAAAGGAACGAGAACGAATATACTGAAACCGATCGAGAATTCAAGCCATCCAACAGAGAAGAACGCCTTCCACATCACCCACAAGAAAAAACCTGCTACTGCAAGCCACCGTCCTGGCCATTTCATCCCATTCTCCTCCCCGCATTGCCTCCCATGCTTAGCACAGCGTATTATTATCTATTGTTATTGAGTTTTCATAGGAATATGCGTACAGTAAGGAGCATTTTAGATTCATCCACACACAGATGAGCCAATAGTTCCTTATCCTATTACAACCCATAATAACCAAACTCTAAACATGGACAAAATCTCTTCGTAAAGGAAATCTGTAAATTCTATCGAATATATAGATGACAAGGTGAGAATTAAAAGAAAAATGAAAACTTATTTTCGGGGAGTGTCGTCTAAACAGATGAGGTGGGAAAAATTGATACGAAACCAACGCTCACAATCTACATATGAACCCGAAGAACATGACGAGAAACGAATAGAAGAGTGGATTCAAAACTACGGACACGACTTAAAATGGCTCGCTTATTCGTACGTGAAAGATTACGCGATTGCAGAAGATATCACCCAGGAGACATTTATTAAAGCCTATCAGAAATATGCCACTTTCAAAGAAGAATCGACGATTAAAACATGGCTGTACAAAATCACGATCAATTTATGTAAAGATCATCTGAAGAGTTCTTATATGAAGAGAGTTGTAAAAAAAGGTACGGAACTTTTCCGGTCCATCCCATCCCCACGGGAAACCCCGGAAGAATTCGTATTGCAGCAGGACGAAGATGAAGCCCTTCTTGCTCAGGTTTTGAAGCTGGAGGACAAATATAGAGAAATCATCATCCTATACTACTTTGAAGAGTTCGACATCAATGAATTGGCGCAAGTGCTGAATATGAGCCCGAACACCGTTAAAACCCGATTAAGGCGCGCACGCCAACTCTTACAAGAACGGTTAACATCGGAAGGGAGTTCCCAGAGTGAGTGATTTGATTGATCGTAAGTTAAAAAAAATGGATCAGGATAAGAAATATGAGCAGGTTCCATTTGATGAAAGATACATGAAGAAGACCGTTTTAAAATCGCTACAGAAAAGGCCACAAAAACGATCATTTGCAAAAATGAAAACCCTTCTCTTCCCTGCAGCTGTGGTCATTTTTATAACAAGTTGGCCCTTAACAGAAACACAACCGGGCCCTGAATCCGCTAGTTTCCTTACCAAAAAAGACAGCTATCCTCAACTGAAGACAACAGACACTGATCCTTCCTCAACATTTGCGAAGGCTGATCATAAAGAAACACAAAAATCTTCGATGATGGTCAGAGAAACGTATGTCATTCACGAGGATGAACAATTTTATCAAACCGGAAAAAGAGTTCATCCGCAAGAACTCGGAGAAGTGATCGGGACCATCAATCATCAGCAGCCGGCAGAAAACACTGTCGAGTTAGAGAGTGTCGCCGCTTTTCTGCCTGAGACGAAAATATACAAAATTAAAGGAGAAGAAGATAACCACCGAATAGCCATACGGAGTTGGAGAAGCACAGGTGTCGGTTCCTCCACCGCCAGCACCCAAGGGTATTTCGTTTTCGAAAAGTTAGCGGATGCCCCAAACAATGAGAGTTGACTGCCTTCAAACCTGCCTTATCCAGAATTGCCCCTCATCCCCTGCCCCAAATATTCTTTCACCCGGTCCAGGGAGTTATATATATCCTCTTTGATTTTAGGGTTATAAAAAATGGCAGCCGGATGATAAAGAGGGATGACGGTATATTCAGCTACCGTCTTCCCATACCCTCCCCCTTCTTCTTTAAGCAGCTTCGTACGGATAGGTTTTCCGAGAACATCACTGATCTTCCCTCTGTCTCCCGTAAGCCGCTCATAGGCTACGCCCCCGAGGGCGATAATCAAGTCAGGTTTCATGTGCTCAATTTGATAGTCAAGCAGCCGGGCATGAGCGAAGATTTCCTTTTGATTCGGTTTGCGATTCGCTTTACGCTTCCCACCGCTCCCCTTTTTATTGGTTTTCACCCACTTATAAGGACGGCTTCTTACGACACTTGTAATATAAACATCCTCTCTGGACAACTGAAGGTATTCCAGTTGTTTATCCAATTCATCACCCGCACGCCCGATAAAGGGCACTCCTTTGACTGCTTCATTTTCTCCAGGGGCTTCCCCGACAATCATGACGCTGCCCTGTTCGTCCCCTTTACCAAGCACGAAACCTTCTACATCATAAGGTTCCATTCTTTTTTTCGATTCGTTCACAAGACTTTCCGGCCATTCCATCTGCTCTCCCACCTTCCTTAACAAAAAATCCAGCAAGCTCCTTATTTCATTTGGAATGCAAAGTATGTGGTGACAAAATAACTCACAATAATGAGAAATGATGGAACCAAGTAATTCCACGACTTTGCATGCTTCCTTGTAATACTATAGATGATCAATAGGATGAACAACACGGACGTCACTCCTGTGACCATGTTCGCCGGGGACGATTCCTGCAGGAGATTCCCTCTAAAATATATGAGGTCCGTCAGAGCAAGGATCATCAGGTTGAATGCATTACTGCCGAGCAGTGAACTGATGCCCATATTAAAGTTTCTAAGCTTAAGGGCTGTTCCTACACTTACAGCATCAGGAAGGGACGTGCTGATTGCCACTAGGAAAGCACCAATAAATGATGCCCCGATACCAGTGATGGCAGATATACGCTCTGCCGTAATCGTCAGCACACTGCCAATGACCATAATCAAAAATGCATATAGAAGAAAGCGCCACAGCACCTGTTGATAGGAATACTCTTTATATCTCTCGTTCTGTCTTTTGACTTTCCTTCCCTGATAATCCGTCCGATCATTGATGTACTTGGAACCGACAAAGTAAAGAATCACTATGGCGATGGATGTATAACTGATATGAAAAATGTGCGTCGGCAGAGTCAAACTTAACCCGGCCATAACAATGAGCGTCATAAAAATAACGAGCCACCCATATAACTTACTTTCCACCGTTGCATGGGTTAATATTTGGTAACGGCGATAAACGATATCAAAGATCGCCAGACCCATAATGTTAAAAAGGTTACTACCGATTAAATTACCGACAGCAAGGTCTGGACTGTCTATAACAATCGCCGTTACGCTCGACGTCAATTCAGGAAGGGAAATGGCAATTCCGATCATCGCGCCCATAAAAGCTGAGGAGGCACTCGTTTTTTCTTTCACAGCATCCCCGAATATCGCCAGTCTTGATGCTATGAAAAATGTTAAAATTCCTGATAGGAAAAACAAGCTGAAAATTATCCAGTCACTCATTATAAAACTCCTTCAAATCTACTTCGGAAAGACATTTATCACCCATTCCCTTCCCTTCTTAGGAATAAACAGTAAATGAATGGCACCTGGAGAACGTACTCCCCCTCCCAAATAGAAAGCTCAGTCCCGGATTGGAACTGAGCTTTATTATCATTGATGAACAGCCTCTGTTTCTTTTTCTTTAATTAAGTCTGCCGTCAATTGTCCAGACAGCGTGACCATCGGGACGCCCCCACCCGGATGAGTGGATCCACCGACAAAATAGAGACCATCATAAATACGGCTCTTCGATGGAACTTTGAAACCTCCATTGGATTTGCGGTCGGCAGCAATGCCATAAATGGAGCCGCCATTAGGACCATACAAGGATTCCAGATCTTCGGGTGTAAAGCGGTATTCGAATTCAATAGAATCACGAAGTCCTTCCATCCCCATACGTTCCAACTTATTTAACACGGTTTCACGGTAGGCATCCCAATCGATTGGTTTGCGCTTTTTATTTTCAAGTGGTGGTACGTGTGTCAGCACGAAAAGGTTATCTTTACCCTCTGGCGCCTGCGTGTCATCAGAGCGCGCGGAAATTCCAATATAAATGGTTGGATCATCTGCCGGTTTCCCTTCTTCGAAAATCTGCTTGAATTCTTTCTCCGGATTTTCGGAGAATAGGAAATTATGGTGCTTCAGTTTATCGAACTTCCGATCTGTCCCCAGCAGCAGAACCAACCCGGATACCGTAGGATCGAATTTTTTCTCGAGCGCTTTCGTTTCTTTTTTCACCTTGGATGTCTGCGGAGCCAGCTTACGATAAGCCGGAATGACCTCCAGGTTAGACACGACAACATCAGCTTCATGGATGACACCTTCTGTCGTTTCTACACCTTTGACCCGGTCTCCTTCAACGACGAATCGCTGGACAGGTGTATTCAACTCCACATCTATCCGCAATTCTTCCATAAGCCGGCCCATACCTTCAGCAATCTTGTACATCCCGCCTTTAACATAATGAATGCCAAGACCCAGCTGCACATAGACGAGCTGATTTAGAATGGCAGGTGTCGCATAAGGATTGGATCCCACATACATAACAAAATAATTGAACAGTTGCTCCAAGTATTTGTTGTCAAAGTGCTTATGGGTGGCTTTTGCGACTGTATTCATAGGATCCATTTGGAATAATTCGCTTAATTTATGATGCTTTTTCAAATCTTTCAAGTCTTCAATACTATATTTGTAAAAGCTCTTCATGCATAGTTCATACATGTCCTGGCTGTATGAAAGGAAATCCGTAAGCTTCCGGTTCGGTCTTTCTGTCACTTTGGACATTTCTTGCAACATATCAGGAAGATCGCTCGTCACATCCAGTTGGGTACCGTCTTCAAAAAATGTACGCCACTGCGGCTCTACACGCTCAACGGTAATATAATCTTCAAGACGCCGATGAACACTATTGAAAAGCTGCTCCAGCACCCACGGCATCGTAAGGATGGATGGACCTGTATCAAAGGTGAAGCCTTTGCCTTCCCTGCGGTTCAGTTTTCCGCCGATATTACTATTCTTTTCAATAATCTTTACATCATATCCATCACCAGCGAGTCGGATTGCTGCCGACATCCCACCTAAACCCGCTCCCACAACAACCGCTTTTTTCTTATTCAAAACCATCCACCTCCAAGTTTAATAGACAAAAGGAATCAATCGGTACCTCGATTGGCACCAGATTTTATATCGTTCCCCATGCTGCTCTACCAGCATCGCTTCTTCAAGCTTGATTCTATGTAGTAATGCGACCGTCATGAGAAATCCACAGACGAGAGCAGCATAAAGGTTGCCGAGCCCTGAACAAAATCCAATAATAATGAATAAAAGCCCCGTGTAAAGGGGGTGTCTCAAGTAAAGATAGGGACCGGTACTGACAAGGCGGTCCCCTTCTCGGACGGATACATTCCGGGTGAACTGTTCTTTTAAATGAAGAATGCCCCAGTACCTCAACCCAACTCCAAGGGCATATAAACATAACCCTATCCACCAAATCCATTTGGCGTAAATAATGCCGATGTTCCATTCCTGCATGAACAGAGACAAGAAGAGTGTCCCCACTACAGTTGCCAGAATGAGCAGAAAAGACTTCCGCTCATATGCACCACTTCCCGCGGAACGATCATTTTTGAAAATGAAAAATTCAGCGAGCCAGAACACCGTTACCAATAGAAACAATCCATCATACAGGGTCATGGAAAAACGCCCTCCCTGGATACTATCTTCCATCTTTCCCCTTTAGGTATATCGTTAAACCGCGGAAGAAAAACCACTTCCTCCTTCATGTCTTCCTTTCATAACAGAGAGCATTGCCTTACAATATCAACAACGACTAATAAAGGAGTAAAGCCAATGGGTGTTTTTTATAGTATCTTTATTATCTCCGCCGTTCTCGGTACATTCTTTGTGATCTTCAAGAAATTGACGAAGGTGTCCTATTGGACGATGGGCTTGATCGGTACCTTATATATCGTTGTCCTGGTCATTAGTTTCTTTTACGATCTTCCTTAAAGGTTCTTATTCTGTTTATTAATCGCTTCACGGATATGGTAAAGCTCCGCATACATAGCGGTTATATACACACTGATGATACTCAGAAACATAGCCAGGACGAACACCGAACCATCCAGCCCGAATCCGAGTACGGAAGAAAATCCGACGATCGCTCCAATAATGATTCCGATTCCGGTCAGGTAAATAATTTTTTGAAAGGTTACTGAATAAAACATTGTATCACCTCTTTTAAGTTATCTATCTATTACTATACCCATGAGAAGCACCCGATACACGTAACCCCTTCTCCGTGAACAGGGAATTCTCCAACAGCCCCTCCCTTCACCTAACCGACTTATCCACTTCTCTATCTGCCACTTCCCTTTACTAACATGTTGTTCCATCCATCCCTTTCATCATTGAGGAATGACTAAATAAAAAAAGTGCAACCAGAAAGGTTGCACTTTTCTCCATTATGTTTTATGCTTCCATACGTTTGGCATCTTCTTCTATGCCATGTTTCCGTTCAGATTCAGCGACTACTACCGCACACGCTGCATCCCCTGTAATGTTTAAGGATGTACGTAACATATCAAGCAGTCGGTCGATACCGATGATTAGCGCAATCCCCTCTACCGGCAGGGAAACCTGGTTGAGGACCATTGCAAGCATGATCAAACCGACTCCCGGGACACCAGCTGTACCAATACTCGCTAGAACAGCGGTCAGCACAACCATGACAAGCTGAGCAAAAGACAAGTCAGAACCATAGACTTGAGCGATGAAAATTGTTGCCACACCTTGCATAATGGCCGTCCCGTCCATGTTGATGGTTGCCCCTAAAGGTTGAACAAAACTACTGACAGGCTTCGGTACATTCAAGTTTTCCTGAGCTGTTTTCATAGAAATCGGCAGGGTTGAACTACTGCTTGACGTACTGAATCCAACAGTCATCGCAGGGAAGAACCCTTTGACGAACTTAATCGGATTCATCTTTCCAAGGAAAGCGACCGCCGATCCATACGTTACGACTCCATGGATAATCAATCCGAGGATAACGACAATCATGTACATCGCCATCCCTTTCATGCCGTCGATTCCCATGGTTCCAATAGCGGACGCAAGGAGACCGAACGCACCATAAGGAGCAAATCGCATAATCAAGTTCACAAGGAACATCATGATCTCATTTCCTTGTTCGACAAGCTTGTATATTCCTTCCGTTTTCTTACCAAGCATCGCTAATGCGAAACCGATGAAGATTGCAAATGCGATAATCTGAAGCATGTTACCTTCTGTCATCGCCTGAATCGGATTAGTCGGAATAATGCTTGTAAAGGTTTCTACGACACCAGGTGCTTCTTGAGCTTCATATTCTGCACCTGCAGGGTTGATATCAACATTTCCCGGTTTGAGAATATAGGCAAGGGAAATAGCAATACTAATGGCAATAGTTGTTGTAACAAGGAAGAAGGCAATTGTCTTTCCTCCGATTCTTCCCAGTTTCTTAGGATCACCGAGAGATGCAGTACCCAGAGTGATTGAGAAAAACACGATCGGGACTACCAGCATTTTAATAAGATTTAAGAATACCGTACCTAAAGGACTGAAAACATAAGCATCTAAACCGCTGAACAAATCTGGTGCAGCAATGTGAAGACCTAAGCCTACAACAGCACCAAGAATTAAACCTATAAAAATCTTGGTTGTTAGTTTCATGAAGTAACCTCCTACAACATTATGAAAACGCTTACTTATTATTTTGTTTGAAAAGATAGAATTCTTAAAAGCGACATGAATCCAACCATGCCAAAAAGTGCATTAAAAAAAGCCTTGCCTACAATATGGGGTTCGGTACCTGTGAGCTATGTGTGATTGAATATCCAGCTCGTAATAGATGGTTGCAACCAGCGCGGGTAGAATCGTGCTTTATAAATTATATCATAGAATGATTGAATTTTGAATAGAATTTGCTCGCACATTCTGACCCAACTATAAATCAAACGGGGTTGTACAACTTTCAATGGCCATTGAACCCGCGAGTTTCATAGTCTTCTTTAGATTATGAGAATGTTTAGAATTTATTACAAAATATACCCTTCCTCCATACTTCTGTATATATTATTATCTAACTGCATAAAAAAACGGCTGTCGTTTAGACAACCGTTCTTTATCAAGAAACTGCCTCATCCCACCTCTTCAGTTCTCTCCGGAGAACTTTTCCGCTGATTTGTGTTTTAGGAAGCTCCTTGATGAACTCAATTTCCCGGGGAGCACAATGAGCAGCTAGTTCTGACTTCACAAAATGATGAAGTTCGTTCATAAGGGTTGCCTCATAATCATAACCATCCTGGAGAACAACGAATGCCTTCACGATTTCCCCACGTACAGGATCCTTCTTCCCAATGACTCCTGATTCCCTGACAGCCGGGTGCTCTAGCAACTTGCTTTCTATTTCAAAGGGACCGATCCGCTCGCCGGAAGAATTGATCATGTCGTCACTTCTCCCCTGGAAAAACAAATACCCTTCTTCGTCAATATAAGCTAAATCGCCGGCCAAATACCAATCGTCTCCAAAGGGGAAATAAGAGGCGAACTTGCCAGGATTCTTCCATACTTCTTTCATGATGGAAGGCCAGGATGAACGTATAGCCAAGTGCCCGGTTTGGAAAGGAGGAAGAACTTCTCCTTCTTCGTTCAGAATTCCAACTTCAATCCCTGGGAGAGGACGTCCCATTGACCCAGGTTTGATCGGTCTAGTGGGAAGATTGGCAATCAGTTGGGCTCCCGTTTCTGTCATCCACCATGTATCGTGTATTCTTAGATTCCATGTTTGATATGCCCAGTGAATAACTTCAGGGTTGAGAGGCTCACCTACACTCAATACATGTCGGAGCGAAGAGAGATCATAGTTTGTATGCAAATCTTCAGCCTGCGCTTTCAACATACGGAAAGCCGTCGGAGCACTGTACCAAACAGAGACCTGAGCTTTTTCCAGCACGTCATACCATGCCTCAGCTGAAAACCGTCCTCCATGAATAACAGTGGTTACACCGTTTAACAGCGGTGCGAATACACCATAAACCGTACCGGTCACCCACCCGGGATGCGCGGTACACCAATAGACATCTCCTTCTTTTAAATCCAGTGCCCAGCGTCCAGTCTGATATTGTTGGATCATGTTTCGATGGGCATGAACAATTCCTTTCGGTTTCCCTGTCGACCCACTCGTGTAATGGATATTCAGCCCGTCATCAAGGTCTACCCATACCGTTTCCAGTTTATCGTCTGCCAGTTCTGCTTCCTTCGAAATAGAAATCGTAGAATCTGTTGATGGAGTGGTGGTGAAAATTGTAGTCAAACTAGGAATTTTCTCGCTGTTGACCCGGTTCAAAAAAGAATTCTCTGTGATGAGGTATTTGCCGCCACAGTCATTGATTCGATCCTTCACCGCTTCCTCCATAAAGGCTTCAAATAAAGGAGCAGCCACTGCCCCGATTTTAATCGCAGCAAACATGGCAATGTGACAAGTCGGATGTTTAGGCAGAAAGATGAAAACGAAATCCCCTTTTTTCACACCGTGATGGAGCAGAACATTCGCCCATCGGTTCACTTCTTTACTCAGTTCAGAAAACGTATAGGTTATTGTTTCTTCTTCCGAAAGGTAGTGCAGAGCGATCTGACTGCCCTTTCCTTCTTCAACGTGCCTGTCGATGCATTCATGAGCCATGTTGACTTTTCCGGTTTCCTTCCAAGTAAATTGGGAATGGACGGTCTCCCAATTAAAGGAGTCCCCTTCTGTCCATTCTAAGTCTATATTGTAATTTCCACGTTGTCGCGGGATGATGGATGGTGCCATACGGCTTGACCCCCCTTTTCCTTATGATCTGGTAAAATCCAGTTCCTGCAAAACTTCTTCTTTTAATTCCGCCAGGTGAGCATCGCCGCGCTTCCTCGGCTTCGGGCGGTTAATAAATATTTCACTTTCCACACTCCCCGGTTGTCCTCTCATAATCACGATTCTGTCGCTTAAATAAAGCGCCTCATCAATGTCATGGGTGACAAGCAGCGTCGTCGTCCTCCGCTTTTCCCATATGGACAACAATAAATCCTGCAGCTGCATCTTCGTAAAAGCATCCAGGGCGCTGAAGGGTTCATCCAACAGGAGGATATCAGGTTTGCTGAGCAGGGATCTCGCAATCGCTGCGCGCTGGGCCATGCCACCTGACAAATCTTTCGGATAGTGCTTTTCAAACCCTTGAAGGCCTACAGTTTCAATCAATTGCAACGCCTCCGGTTTCTTTTCTCTTTTAGAGAATCCGAATGTTACATTCTCAAGGACCGTCAACCATGGCATGAGTCGTGGTTCCTGAAACATCATGCCGAAAGCTTCTTCAGGCCGTTCAGCATTCGTCCGAATATCCCCTTCAAACTTGGTGTCCAGCCCGGACAAGACACGGAGCAGAGTACTCTTCCCGCATCCACTTGTACCAAGTACTCCAACGACTTCCCCTTTCTGCACTTGAAGATCAATGTTCCGGAACCCTGCTTTTCCATTTTGAAAGGTCCGGGAGACATGATTGACGGTTAACATAAAACCCCTCCTTCAGGACGCATTTTCCAAGTTGTCCTGCCACTTCAACGTTTTTGATTGAACCCGCTTTAACATTTCATCCGTGATTTTTCCAAAGACCGCAAATAGAATGATACTTCCGATCACTAGCGCCGGGGCAGATGTGTTCTGGCCATATACCATAAGGTAACCAAGTCCCTGGCTCGCCCCCAGCAATTCAGCAGCCACGACGAACATCCAGCCGAGGCTCAGTCCACTCCTCAAACCAACGATGAACGATGGGAGAGCGGCTGGAAAGATGATTTTCCTGATTTGCTGTATGTTCGTGAAATGATACATCCGGCCCACCTCAATCAACTTCCTGTCAATCCCCTGAATTCCAGACGTTAAATTCAAATACACGGGAAAGAAAACGCCCACAGCCACCAGGGTAATTTTAGAAGCTTCTCCAATCCCGATCCATAAAACGAATAAGGGTACCCAGGCGAGGGATGGAATCGCTCGTAAAGCCTGAAGCATCGGGTCAAGCAACTGGTGAACGACTTTCACATAGCCTGTCGCTGCTCCAAGAATGAGAGCCGCCAAAGACCCGAGAAGAAATCCGGCAAAAACCCTGTAAAGAGTAATTGTGATATGGCCCCACAATTCTCCCTCCTTTGCCAAACCCGCCATTTCCTCAACGACGGTCGTAGGCGATGGCAGGAGGTGAGGGGCCACCCATCCCTGCCTCGAGGCATACTCCCACAAAAGAATAATGAACAATGGAAGGATCAGTCCCAGCCATGAACCAGACTGGTTTCTTTTATTAAAAACGCGTGTTTTATTTGTGCTGGATGCCGGGCTTACGGCCGCTTCTGAGCGACTGGACATACTGTATCCCCTCCTTTACTTGATCACTTCTTCGGCATAATCTGGGACGACAAGTTCTTCGGTCGTTTGTTCGATATCCACGTCAGTCTTGATGACTTCTTCCTCCTGCAAAACTTGGCCGGCACCAAGAATGGTCTCCCGGAGATCATCCCCTGGAATCGGATTGGATAAATCGTTCCTCTCCAGGCTCTTCTTCGCTACTTCCAAGTCCAGGCCAGCTTCTTCCGCCAGGATTTCTGCTGCCTTATCAGGGTTCTGAAGCGTCCACTTCCTCGCTTTTTCATAAGCCTCAATCACGTGTTTAACGATTTCAGGGTGTTCTTCGGCATACTCCGAGCGCACATTCAATGTTCCATAAGTATTGAATTCGGGCTTACGATAGAAAAGCTCTGCTCCACCTTCCAATTCATTGCGTGCCATATGAGGATCCAGCCCCGCCCAGGCATCGACATTGCCATTGCTCAATGCAGATGCTCCTTCAGGATGCTGTAAGTTCACAAGTTCGATATCATCGGTGGAAAGGCCGTGGTCTTTCAAGGCACGAACTAAGAATATATAAGGATCTGTCCCAAGAGTAGCCGCTACTTTTTTCCCCTTTAAATCTTCCACTGAAGCGATTCCAGAGTCAGGATTTGTGACCAGTGCTGTCCACTCAGGCTTAGAATAAAGATAGATGGATTCTACAGGGGCATGGTTCGCTTTTGCCATCAGCGCTGCCGCCCCGGCTGTCGAACCAAAGTCCACACTGCTTGAATTCAGGAATTCCAACGCTTTGTTGCTTCCCTGACTGAGGACCCAGTCCACTTCGATCCCTTCTTCTTCAAATATTTCTTCAGCAAATCCCTGGTCCTTTAATACGAGACTTGTGGGAGAATAATAAGCATAATCCAGGGTCACTTTGTCCGGTGACCCACTCTCCCCTTCCGCATCCGAACAACCGAATAATCCAAAGGTTGTCAGCAATCCTATGGTGATCGCTATTTTTTTCAACTTCATGCCGAATCCTCCTTTATAGTTCGCATGCGTACGTATCGATGGTTCCTCTTAAACGCTGGGCTTCCTTATACGTGCAGCGGTTATGGACCACTTCGAGTCCAGCTTCACTTGCAATTTCCGCAGCCTTTGGTGCGATGACTCCTTCCTGCAGCCAAAACACACCTGGCCGTATTTCAGCAGCTTCTTCAGCAATTCCAATCGCTGCTTCGGGACTACGGAAAACTTGAACAACATCGACTTTAAATGGAATCGATCTCAAATCCGGATAAGAAGTTTCTCCGAGAACCTCGGTTTCCCTCGGATTGACCGGCACAATCTGATACCCCATTCTCTGCATCTTTCTCGCCAGACGATGACTCGGTCGGGACGGTTTTCCACTTAGTCCGACTACAGCTAAACGTTTCGGGCGTGTCGTTCCATCCTCTTCCGTTTTGGAAGAGCTCAGGGCCCATTTGATGACACCTTCATCATTTTCAGTGATGGATTTTTGACTTCCTTCTCTTCCTGTCGCTTTCCCAATCGCACGATCAAGGTCATTGATCAAGTCCTTACTCGATTCAAGCCCAATGGATAACCTGATCAACTCTTCTTTCACTCCGCTTGCTGCAAGATCTTCCACGGATAATTGCTGGTGAGTCGTCGATGCCGGATGGATGATTAATGACTTTGCATCTCCCACATTCGCCACGTGGGACCAGAGGGAAATATTGTTGATCACTTGCCTTCCTGCTTCTCTCCCTCCTTTGATACCAAAGTTAACGATTGATCCATACCCTCCTTCAAGATACTTGCTGGCAAGCGAATGAGCTGGATGGTTGGACAACCCTGGGTAGGCGACCCACTCGACATCTGGATGGCCTTGTAAGTATTCAGCAATTTCCTGAGCATTATCTCCATGCCTCGCTACGCGAAGGTGTAGTGTTTCTAATCCTTGAAGCAGCAAGAAGGCGTTCTGTGGACTTAAACAGGATCCAAAGTCACGAAGAAGCTGGACACGCAGTTTAGTGATATAGGCGAGCGTGCCAAAATCAGCGGCATAGACAATTCCGTTGTAACTATCATCAGGCTCTGTAAAAACCGGGTGTTTTCCATTTCCCCAGTCAAACCTTCCTCCGTCTACAACAATACCCCCGATGGCTGTTCCATGACCGCCGATCCATTTTGTTGCCGAATGGATCACAATATCAGCGCCGTGCTCGATCGGGCGGCAGGTATACGGAGTTGCAAATGTGTTATCAATTAATAATGGAAGTTTGTATTCATGAGCTACAGTGGCAATTTTTTCAATATCCAGCACGTGTAAACTTGGGTTCCCAATGGTTTCGGCAAAAACAGCTTTTGTCTTTTCCGTAATGGCTGCGCGGAAGTTTTCCGGGTTCTCAGGGTCGACAAAATGAACTTTAATGCCATATCGTGGTAAAGTATTTGCGAATAAATTATAGGTCCCTCCATATAGATTCGATGCTGCAACGACCTCATCCCCGGAACCGGCAATATTCAAGATCGATAAAGCAATAGCTGACATCCCGGATGCTGTAGCTACAGAAGCAACGCCCCCTTCCAGTAAGGCCATCCGTTTTTCAAAGACATCCACGGTGGGATTCCCAATTCGAGAATATATATTTCCGGGTTCATCGAGAGCAAAAAGGCTTTGAGCATGATCCGTGTCATGAAAGACATAAGAAGTCGTCTGATAAATCGGCACAGCTCGTGATCCTGTGGTCGGGTCCGGTGACTGTCCTCCGTGCAAGGAAATCGTGTCTACATCATAGCTTTCAAAAGAATGGGTCATCTTCTATTCCTCCTTAAATGGTAACTATCCGTATAAATAAAGTTGGCTTTAAAGCGATAAGTCGCTTCATGTCCGCCTCCACACCAAAAAACCCTCTTCCAAATAAGAAGAGGGTTGATCCTATACATTCCTCCCCTTATCTGCCAGATCGATGATGATCTGTAGGACTTGGCACCTTTTCAAACCGATGTTTGAAGGTTGCCGGGCTTCACAGGGCCTATTCCCTCAGCCACTCTTGATAAGAGATGTATTCAGTTAAATGATTATGTTGTGAAGTATAACGGATAACAATCAGAAAAGTCAATCATTTTTGAATATTTATGATATTGAAGCTTCTATTGATTTTTTCAACTGTTCAATGATGTCCTCATGGTCTTCAATGCCGATCGATAGACGAATGACATAATCATTGATACCGATTTTCTCTCGCTCCTGTTCTGACAAAGCACGGTGAGATGTCCGTACAGGATAAGAAACGGTGGTTTCCACCCCGGCCAGGGTAGGAGCTATTTTAATCCACCCGAGGGACTTGAAAAATGTCTCAATATTAATGGAATCCAGAAGCTCAATCGTGACAATGGCTCCATTTCCCTGCTCGGATACCCGCTGAGGATAGTGAACCGTACGGATGGCCTCATGGTCAGCAAAGGCTTTCGCTACTTCTTCTGCATTGTATGATTGCTTTTTCATTCGCAGACCTAAAGTTTTCGCTCCGCGTTGTGTTAACCATGCTTCAAACGGGCTGAGGTTCGCACCTAACGTGACGATTTTTTGTGATGCCTTTTGAATCGAATCTTCACTTCCAACCAAAACTCCACACGTTACATCACTATGGCCCCCGATATATTTCGTCCCACTATGTACCACTAAATCTACCCCTTGTTCATAGGGCTGGAGCAGATAAGGAGTAGCGAACGTATTGTCGACCATTGTCTTCAAGTTTTTTTCTTTAGCAAGGTCAACAATACCCGCTAAATCTTCCACCCGAAGGAACGGATTTGAAATCGATTCCGTATACAACAATTTCGTCTTGTCTGTAATCGCTTCTTTTACCTCCTGCAAATTTGCGAATGAAACCATCGTCACATCGATACCGAATGTCGGAAGTTCTTTGGTGAGAAGTTTATGGGTACCCCCATACACATCCTCTGCCGCCACTATATGCTCCCCGGGTTTTACCACCGCTAACACCCCTGCGAGGATAGCTGACATCCCTGAGGAGGAAGCCACACCAGCAGGCGCTTTCTCCAATGCCGCCACGGTCCCTGCCAATTCATCCGTATTCGGATTACGCTCTCTCGTATATAAATAAGGGCTCTCTCCCTCATAATAACTTTCCAAATGGTCAAGGTCCTTGAAAGTAAAGGCTGATGTTTGATAAATCGGTGTACTTTTGCTATTTGGCACAAGAGTCTGATCCGCTTTATGATGCACAATTTTCGTATCAAATGATGGATTAGTCATCTCATATCTCCTCCCTCTTCACTTAATCTGAAATTATATAGAAAACAGCAGAATATTGTCAAAGTTTTTCGACATATTCACGTAAAGATTGAATGATATAACGTTCGTACCCTTTTTCATGGGGGACAAAGTCCTCCTGCCTTACGATTCTTTCTTTCCCATTGAGCAGGGACACACCCTTCATCGGGACGCCTTCATCCTTTGCCACCATATCTTCGAGAGAAACCTTAATGACATCTTCCACCTCTTCTCCGAGTGAAAACTCCATTCCCACGGTCCAAGGCAGAAAATAAACACGGCAGATTTCCCTGTCCAAAAGGTCCCCCACCTGCAATTGCTCCTTATAATGTCCTTGTGGGATCAATTCTTCTGGTTTCACCGATACCCCGATCTCCTCTTCTATTTCACGAACACCTGCTTGCCATACATCTTCTCCCGCTTCAATATGGCCGGCGGCGGTTATGTCGTACAGACTAGGAAAATCCTTTTTATGTCTGGACCTGAGCTGGAGCAGAAGATACATCTTCCCCTCTGTAACTTGAAACATCCAGCAATGGAACGTTTCGTGCCAATCCCCGTCCACATGGACTTCTCCTCTTTCTTTGATACCGATCGGTTCTTCCGCTTCACTAAAGATCGTCAGCATTTCTCTCATTTAAATCGCCAACCCTTCTTATTTTCTAGTGAACATACTACTTGAAAAGCCGGTCACCTGCACGAAATAAATGCCCAGAGCATAAGCCCTGGGCATCATTACATCTGAGTATTCTATTCACTGATTGTGCACAAGACTTGCCGGAACAGGTTTACTGAAATAATAACCCTGGTATTCGTAACAGCCTTTCTGTTTCAAGTAAGCGATATGTTCGGCAGTTTCCACGCCTTCCGCAATCACTTGGAGTCCAAGACTTTTCGCCATACTGATAATTGCATTCACAATCGGCACATCCACCACGCGGTCTCCGATTTGATTGATGAATGAACGATCGATTTTAATCGCATCTACCGGAAGACGGTTCAAGTAACTGAGAGAAGAAAAACCGACCCCGAAATCATCCAAATGAACTTTGACCCCTTTTTCCCTCATCCGGTTCAATGTCTCAATACTTCTGTCGAAATCCTGCAGAACCATCGTCTCCGTAATTTCAATAATAAGACTTTCAGGAGAAAGGTTGGATTGTTCTAGGGCTGTAAAAACTTTTGAGGTCAGGTTCATATCTTTGAATTGCTGAGCGGATAAGTTCACTGCAATTTTCAACTCTGGCTTTTGGTCTTCCACCTGCCATTTTTTCAGTTGCTGACAAGCTTCCTTGAGCACCCATTCCCCGATATCGATAATCATCCCGGACTCTTCCGCAAGGCTGATGAAATAATGAGGAGATAATAGCCCATAATCGGGGTGGTTCCAGCGGATCAGCGATTCGTATCCGCTCACCTCTGAAGTTCTCCCGCATATTTGAGGTTGATAATGGAGTTCAAATTGATGTTTATCAAGGGCATGATGGAGAGATTGCTTCAAGTGAAGCTCCTCTCTCATCTGCTGACTCATCTTTTCTTCATATATCGCATACCGGTTCTTTCCATTCCTTTTTGCTTCATGCATGGCGGCATCTGCATGTCGAAGAAGTGTTTCCCCGCTGCAGTGATCACAGAATTGAGCGTGGGTAAACGTAACCCCGATACTCACCGTATTGTAGAATTCCTTATCCTCAATAAGAAAAGGACGGCGCATCGAGTGGATCACATGATCACTGATTCCCCTTAGTTCTTCCAAATTCCCGACATTCCTTAGTAAAACAATGAATTCATCACTGCTGATCCTCGATATCACCGCCCCCTTATGGGCAAAGGTCTGTCTTAAATACCGGGCAAACTGCCTCAACAGCTCATCTCCGTTTGTATGCCCCCAGGAATCATTGATCATTTTGAAATTGTCGATGTCAATAAGTAAAAGCGCAATATTGCTTTTCTTACCATCCACCTTCATAATTTCCTCTTCCAAGATCCCCGATAGGTAACTTCTTGTAACCAGTCCTGTAAGTGGGTCGTATTGAGACAACATTTCCAACTTCTTTTCCGCCTGCATCCGGGACAATTCATTGGCTGTCCGGTCCGCGAAGATTTGAAATAACGCCTTGCTGAGTGGGCCGCTCGTCTGTGGATGATCATTCATAATGGCAAGAATTCCGATCACTTCCCCATCTGCATTAAGCAGTGCTTTGCCTAAATAACTTTCCACGCCATAGTTTCTGATGACAGCATCATCTGGAAAATGCCTCCCTACATCATGAGGATAATAACATCCAAGCTTCGTTGTCACTTCTTCACAAGGCGTCCCCTGCAAGGAAAAGTGCAGTCCTTTGCTGACCTTTCCTTTGTGGTACATAGAGATGGCTGTCACTTTTTCTTTCTCTTCTCCCTTAAGTTCCCCGACGAGCACCGTATTTACGCCGAGAACGGAGGAGAGGTATTCGACCAGGAAATCAAAAAAACCTTGTCCATTATAGGATAGAAACGCGTCCCCTACTTCCACGATTGCTTTCTTTATTCTGTCTAATTCTTCACTGTAGGCAGATTCGGGCGCACTCATCCCCGTGTAACCGATCTTCTTTCCATCCTCATCGAAAATGGGAGTAACGATATCTTTCACCCATTCATAATCTTCGCCTTTCCAAAGGCGGTAATTCATATAAACAAAACGAGAATCGTCATCCGTCCCCGCACTATTTTCCAAATAGGCTATATCCTCTTTATGTATAAGCCGCATGATATCCCTGCGGTTTAAAACCGTCGTTTCCAAATTCCATTGGTTTTTTAACCGCTCACTCACATAGATGTTCTCTTTTTCAATGTCAAAGAACCATATAGGAATGGAAAGCTGCTTGAGTGTCCCCCAAGGATGTTCAATGATCCGAGCCATTCCGTTCACCTACTCTAAATATTTTTAATTCCCTCTACCTAACTATCGGAAAATTAGAACTAAAGTTTAATCCTTTCTTCACGAGGAAAACTACCCAAAAAGGAGGAAGGATTTATGAAAGACCGCAAACCAAGAAGAGCTACAGTAGAACAGACGAATGAAATGGCAGAGGTGTTCAACAGGAAGTTGAACTATAACCAATCGTTTTCCCATCAAACGGATCGTGCGGATGTCCATTCTGAGAGTGATGCCTTATACCGTCATTATTCAGATGACGAAGACTGAAGAAGTGATCTCGAGTACGGGATCACTTTTTTTGTTATCCCCTCCTTACTGACCGAAAATTCTGTTATCATTACACATGAACACTCCAAATTTTTCAAGATCGGTAGATAAAATGAAAGGATTGTACATATGAACAAAGGTACGAATAAAAAGAAATGGATCTTGATCACATTATCGATCATGATTTTCGCTGTGGGCGCCTACTTCTACACCAGCGGAAGTGAAGACCAGATGGCGCTCAGCACGGATTCAAAACCTATGAGAAAGGCGAAATCCGTGAACCTCGATGACTTCCCGATTCAATGGAACGAAGCAGAAAGCCATAAGGACGTGGAAGATTTTTATGAAGAACGGATCCGTGGGTTGACAGTAGCCAGGGAAAAGGGATTAACCGTTCGCCCGCAAGTGTCTACCCCCATCCCCGAGAAAGACGGTCGGATGCAGATCCATGAAGTATGGCACAGTGGCCCAACGATTCATGTGCTGTTCAGCATAGACCTTTCCGCTCTGACTAAAGTAGAAGATGAAGAAGAAGGTACCGAATACATCACCCGGCCTCCAAGTTTGGAAAACGTAAGAATCAAATCCCCGCACGGAAATGACCAGCAGACGTTTCAAGCCCATTCAAGGCCGCTTAACACCCAAGAATCCCTTGTTTACGAAAATCGACTGTACAGCTATGTCCAGGTTCCCCCTATAACAGAAAAATGGGGCTACAATTTCGAACCAGATGCCCTCACTGATTATGACAAGGAATTTTCCACCGCTTTCGACCTTCGTATCGATCATCGCACCGTACAAACCGCCGGAATGCCTGTACGGTACGTTCATGATATGGATAAACACGTACTGAACTCCTACACGTCGGACGAAACGTATTCAGATGACCTCGTCTCCATCGAACCATTAGAGTTGAACCTGGGCATCACATTGAGTCATATGAAAGTGAAAATCCAGGCGGAGCATGAAAAAATTGGGCAGACCATGCAAGCCGTTCTCAAAACCGACGACGGCACCTCCCACCCTGTTTCCTTTTTACTGAATGAAACAGAGGAGAAGGGTGTTTATCAATCATGGTTTCACCCGCCTCTCGACTCCATCAATGGAGACATCACCAGCCTTGACCTTGAATCCATTCATCTGATCGATGATACTCCCTACTCATTCAACGTCGATATGAATCAGTTTAAAGAGCATTCCAACAATACGATACCATTAGGAAAAAAAGTTGGAGAAGCATACGATACGGATATTATTCTTGATCAAGCGGATCTGTTCTCACGAACTAATATGAACCTTAAATTAAAATATGAACCTCATCAGGAAACTCAAGAAAACAAGCTTGTTGGTGATTCCATCGGGCCTATGAATGGAATTCCTGAAGAGAGGAAAAGTTACGTCGAGATCGTAACGGATGAAGGTGAAAAGACGGACGCACATATATGGGGGCACGGGCAGAATGGAGATATCCACTTCCAATTCCCAGAGCTCAGAAGTGCTGAAGAAATTACGGTAACGATTGATAAGAAAGTATACGCTCATTCGACAGGTCACACATTCAGCTTAACCAGCAAATAAGCAGAGGGATTGGATCCCTCTGCTTATTTATATTTCCTCTTGTATGAAACGAGTCAGAGCATCATTGAAGCGATCATAATGTGTGGCAGGAGTCTGATGGTAGGCATGATCAATCACTTCCATCTTCACAAAAGGACATCTATGATAATATTTAGCATGTTCATTGATCCAAAATTCTTTGTTACCGTACACAAGGAGTAACGGGGCTTTCAATTGATCCAAACGGCCACTGCAATCAAAGGAAAGCGCACGATTATAGTACGTATACCAGCACGCTGGATCGGATTTTGCCATGTGCTCATTCAATTCCCGTTTAATGTCACGATCTCTGAAATGCGAATGACTGAGCAGCTTTGCCAAAGTTTCCGGGCTTTTATCAACCCAGTACATCCCCCCCAGAAATTCAAACCGAAGGCCACCTGTCGCTACTTTCGGAAACCCGCCCGCCAAAATGACCGCCTTCGTCCGCTCAGGGAAAGTGAGCGCAAATTCCTGGGCGATCATACCTCCACATGAATAACCGACAATCACCACTTGCTCAAGACTCAAACGATCGAGCAACTGGACGACCTCTCTTGCGTACATGGACACATCCGGGGAATGAGTGATCACATCAGAATCTCCATTTCCACTGAGATCCGGAAGAATGATACGGAACTCCCTGGCCAGTGTATGCTGCATTTTGAACACTTTCCTCCCCATACCAGGAGGGTGGATAAAGACAATCGCTTCTCCATTTCCTCGATCATCGTAATATAATTTCGCCCCGGACTTTTCCGTAAAATAAGGCATGGTTCTTCATCCCCTAACCGATATTCATGGACCCTTAGCATGCCCAAAAAGAAATAAAGTATGTCGATTCAACGAACAAATCGACGTTTGATTGACCTCACACTACACCACGCGTAAACTAGACGTGTAACATCATGCCGGAAGGGGAAACAATATGAGACGTTTTCTATTACTTAGCCTATTTGCCTGCTTAGCTGTCTTTCTGGCTGCCTGCGGTTCGAACGAGCTTGAAAACACCCTGGATTGGGAAGTCCAGTCTTTTGAAGGGACGACTCAGGATGGAGAGAGCTTTTCCACAGAAGACATGGAAGGTAAGGTATGGCTTGCGGATTTCATCTTTACAAATTGCAATACAGTCTGCCCACCTATGACTAGAAATATGGTCAAAGTTCAGGAACAATTAGCCGAAGAGGACATCGATGCGAAAATCGTATCGTTTAGCGTCGATCCGACGGTCGACACTCCTGAGGTTTTAAAAGAATTTGGTCAAAAATATGGAGTGGACCATAGCAACTGGTCGTTCGTGACGGAATATACACAAGAAGAAATTGCAACTTTCGCTCAAGAGAGTTTTAAAACATCCGCTGTAAAGTCCGAAGGTAACGATCAGGTCATTCATGGTTCCGCGTTTTACCTGATCAACCAAGACGGAATGGTCGTCAAGAAATATAAAGGCGATACGGATGTTCCGATTGACCAGATCGTGGAAGACACAAAAACCATCGCTGAATAAAAAGAACCTCCCACTCCACAGAAAGATGGAGGGGAGGTTCTTTTATAAGAAATGGAATTTTAATTGAACAGCGAACTGATGAAGTTGCTTAATGACTTGAAGAAATTTTGGATCGCATTCCTTAAGCTGTTCCAAAATCCATCATCATTAATCAAATCCTGGATACTTCCTGTTAAGTCTTCTAACTGATTTTTTACTTGGTCGAAATTGATATTCAAATTGCGCATTTGTTCAAACAAGTCGATCAGACGTTGACGATCTTCCTCACTCAATTCAATATTCAAAGACTGGAGCTGATCCTGGACGATTTGTTCGACTTCTTCCCTTGTCGCAGGATCCTGTTCAGCAATCTGCTTCTTGATCTCTGTCAGCAATTCACTAATTTTATCACGGTCTACACCTTCGTTTTCCGCAATATCGGTAGCGATATCAAGTTCTTCACTCGCAACTTTCATCCTGTCTTCATCCAGCTTCACACCTTTGGCATCGTATGCTTTATAGATCCCGGTAAGAGCGGAGTGTCCACTGACTTTCACAGAGGATGCAACAAGAACATCAGCGTTTTCCACTCCCGCTGTAAGTAAAGCGTTTGTGTACATTTCTTTCGTCACCTGTGTTATGTTATCAGGTGTTACGATTTCGATGTTCAAACCTGCTCCATTGTCCTGGTGAATGATTTTGACAGATGAATACATATTCGAATTCGGATTGCCTCCGATATAATTGGCAAGATCTTGGCCGGTAACAGTAAACTCATCGACCTCATCATGCTGGCTAACTTCAAGCAATTCAGTGACTTCTGCTTTCTGTGCATCAGACAAAGCTTCCCCGTATACAACAATCGGAAGACCAAGCTTTTCATTGATGCCTGGATCTCCTGTGGACGCAGAGATTCCTGAAGGCCATGCGAAAGCTGTTAACAAAACAATGATCAACATCCACAAACTGACACGTGTTTTCATGTTCTCGACCCCTTGTAAAATGGTAGATCTCGACACCTTTTTGTGAAACCTTCCATTTATTATACCCGATACAGACGAACGGGTTGTCCTTATAGACGTCTGAGGACAAGAAAAGGTTTCAATTTCTATGAAACATTTCTACCTAAAAATAACGGCCAACGTTTAATACAGCTGAAAAATCCCACATTTGAATCGACAATGCCCATGACCACGGAAACTATTGAAAGAAAGGATGAATGGATTTATGAAAGTCACACGCCTCCTAGGATTGTATATATTTGCAGCCGCTTTGTTTTACGCAGGAATCACACATTTTATGTACGACCACGGATTCGCACGCATGCTACCTTCATGGATGCCTCTTAAATTAATCATCGTCTATGTGACAGGAATTACAGAATGGCTGCTTGCCCTCCTTCTTGTTTTCCCCCAGACTCGCAGGGCTGCAGGTTTTGCGACAGCAGCTTTTCTTTTCATCGTGTGGCCCGCCAACTTTTATGCAGCGATCTATAATATCCCGCCCCCATGGAGCGAAGAAGCTGATCAAACGGTCCTTTGGATCCGTCTCCTCTTTCAGCCTCTCCTTATTTGGTGGGTACTCGTCGTGTCCAAAAATTCGAAACCGGAGTAACCGTTTGTTAAAATAATGATAGAACTTAGGACAAGGAGGTTGTTTATGCGATTAGAAGGAAAGAAAATCATCCAACTGGTCAGTAAGGATTTTGAAGATCTTGAACTGTGGTACCCGGTCTTGCGCCTGCAGGAAGAAGGGGCGACAGTCCACCTCGTCGGAGAAAAAGCCGGCGAAGAACATCCCGGTAAATACGGGGTGCCGGCAACGGCGGATTATGGATTCGAAGATATTGATCCGGCGAATTATGATGGAATTCTTGTACCAGGTGGTTGGTCGCCGGACAAGCTCCGCCGTTACGATAAAGTCATGGAGATGGTCAAACATATGGACCAGTCAGGCAAACCCATCGGCCAGATCTGCCACGCAGGCTGGGTTCTTATCTCGGCAGACATCCTTAAGGGGCGGAAAGTGACAAGCACCCCAGGAATTAAAGATGATATGATGAATGCTGGTGCAGAATGGGTGGACGAAGCGGTCGTTCAGGATGGACACATCGTTTCTGCCCGTCGCCCACCTGATCTACCCCCATATGCTAAAGCGTTCGCTGACCTTCTGGCTGACCAATAATAGACAAACAACCCCCAGAGCCATTAAACTCTGGGGGTTTCCTTATTGTTCGGCGAATGCACGTTTAGCAAGCAGCGATACGACGGCATCATCCATAGGGGGATTGTGCAGCCCTGCCCGGACGTCCCGGTAATACTTCTCAAAAGAATAGGCTTTAGATAAACCGCGTCCACCCGCAACTCTCATCGCAAGATCGACGATTTCCTGAGCGGCATTTGTAACAGCCAGTTTGACAGCGGCCATCTCTTCTCCCATCAGCTCTCTCTCGTCCGGTTCTTCATCCCATTTCCTTGCGACAGCATATAAAAACGCGTGAGCCTGCATTAATTTCCATTCCATTTCCCCAATCTTATCTTGTATATGAGGAACTTCGGATATTGGTGTATCCAGACTATTCGGCTGAAACTCTTTGGCAAAGGCAATAGCATCATTCCGAGCAGCTACAGCAATTCCTAAATAGCAGGCGGGAATATGGAGCAGCCACCCCTTAGGAGAGGATTTTCCAGCACCTTTCATTTCCACAAGGTCTGCTTCACGTAACTCCACATCCTTCATAACAAGGTCGTCACTGGCTGTTCCTCTCATCCCGAGCGTATCCCAGGTGTTATCTACAGACAGCCCCGGCTGATGACGGTCGATAAGAAACCACCCCACCTCATCCCTATCTTCTACAAAGGCGGAAACGATGTAATAATCCAGATGCTCAGCCATCGAGGTAAATGATTTTCTTCCGTTCAGAACATACCCATCTCCCTTACGCACCGCTTTCGTTTCAGGAATCCCCCCACGGGTCGGGCTTCCCGTCGCAGGCTCTGTAGCCGCTCGGTTGACTACTTTTTGTTCGGAAGACACTTCCTTAACCAAGCGATCGTAGGCTTCCTTCTCCCACAACTGGTTATCAGATAACTCCATCATGACGCCTACATGCCAGCCGATTGACAAGGACACCGCCCCATCACCTTCTGCTATTTTCTCCTGCATCAGTAAGAATTCATAGAGGGTCAACCCGATTCCTCCGGCAGATTCCGGCAGGGGGATCGAGGGGTATTTTTCTTCTTTGATGACTTGAAGAGTTTCATAAGAAAAAGATGCGTCACGGTCCGTTTCAGTTACATGTTTCTGCGCCTCTTCCGCAATACGGGACGCTTTTTCATACAATTCCTGATGACGATCATTCTTGATCAGATCTTTCCACACACCTGCTGACAAAACCACCACTCCCGATTCATTATTTAACTAAATCATACCTGACAACTCGGAATGAAGCCAACTCCCTGCTTACCTTAGGCACTCTTTACTATTTAACTTCCCCAGGGCAGGAGCCATCATCCCGAAAACCGTCGGATGAACAGATAATTTCCCGGGAAATGTCGGTCATTTAGAACCCTCAATTGTGCGGGGTCAATATTTCTTCGCTAAAACTACCATGGTAAGAAATACGACCGTGATATTGAGCGCAATAAGTATACTGAGGAGATCAACAGCGTTCATTCCTAACACATTTACGGATAGAAGGAGTTGAAAAACACCCATAGTCCCCATCATGATGAAAAACGAATAAAACACAGCTTTATCTCGGATCCATTTCATCCGCTCATCTTTCTCTTTAAACTGTGGATACAAAAAGCTCATACAAAAAGACAACACCCCTAAAGATATCATCGTCCAAATCATGGATGGCCACTCCCCCTCCATCCACCCGACTCCCATCAGAAATATTCCTATAAGAAGGAAAAAGGAGCCTGTCATTGTGAATGCCCTGGATGTCATATTCACGGTTATTCCTCCTCTGTTGATTCAACTATGAAAATATCTTCAATCTGCACATCAAACACGCGGGCTATTTGAAAAGCTAACGGCAGCGAAGGAAAATACTTATTTTTCTCTATTGATATAATGGTCTGACGCGATACGTGCAGCTTTTCTGCCAACCGGTCCTGTGATAATCCTTGTCTCTTCCGATATTCCATTAACTTATTCCGCATAAAAACCTCCAATATCTACCATTTTAGTGTAAAGGTTCCTTTACGTAAAGGCGTTTTTTAATACTCCTCCCTGGTTTTAGCAACGATCGACCCGGGTAGAAAAAGGTATGAATAAAAGGAGGCCACGACATGGTCAAAGCCACTTCAGGAACCAACGTTCACTGCGAAACGGAATATTCACCTTTAAATAAAGTCGTCGTTGCGAAACCGTCCTATATGAAAATCACTGAAATCATTAATGAAACACAGAAACACTACAAAAACCACAATATAAATGTGGACAAAGCGCTTCAGCAGCACGATGATTTGATCCGAGTACTGGAAGACCAGGGAGTGGAAGTGTTCCAGATTCCAAGCCAGCCTGATCTCTATGAACAGGTTTTCACGAGGGATATAGGCTTTACAATCGGGGGCCGATTATTCATCAGTAAGATGAATGAGAACGTACGACATAAAGAGATAGAAGTTTTTCAGGAGTGGGCAATGGGTCAGGCCATCCCCTTCGAAGAGTCTTTCCCAGGTTCAATTGAAGGCGGCGATGTAATAGTAGATGAAGAGACGGTGTGGATGGGGGAATCAAACAGGACCTCCTTTGAAGCGATTAAGGCACTCGACAAACGATTACCTGGCCACCACGTCATCCCGCTCCCATTGAGGAAAGACATACTCCATCTGGATTGTGTATTTAACATTCTGGACGAATCGACGGCGGTGCTTTACCCCCCTGCATTCAACAGGTCCGGTTTAAAAATCTTGTCATCCAGGTACAACCTGATTGAAGTCTCCGACCGGGAACGGTTTAATATGGGGCCGAACGTCCTCTCCATCGGAAATCGTAAAATCATCAGCCTGCCTCAAAACCAACAGTTGAATGCCCACCTGCACAAAATGGGGTTTCAAGTCATAACGATCGACTTTTCAGAAATCATCAAATCCGGCGGGTCATTCCGTTGTTGCACACTGCCATTGAAGCGCTCCTGAAGACTTGTATCGCCAAAGATCCGATAAATTTTTGCTGTCAAAAACCCCCCGGCCACTCATGTGGCTGGGGGGTTCTGTCGTTATGTTTGATTTCTTAACACTTTTAAGGCTTGTTTCACTGTTGCGTAAGTTTGAAGTGACAATTCACTGAAGTCTGCATACGGGGTGCTCTGAATAGCAAATGATGGTTTGATTCCGGTAATGACAAGCTTTGTTCCCATTAGATCCAGTAGTTGGTTCATCTGATAAATGCCCATGTGTACAGCTTCATTGTAAGAATGGACGGCGGACATGTCCAAAATCAAGTAATCTTCTTTCGTCTCTTTCACATGATGACTGACAGCTTCCAACATTTGCTGAAGTCGGTCATCATCGATGGTGCCTACCAATGGAAGCACAGATATGTTGTCCTGAACTGGAACAATTGGTGTAGATAGTCTTTTTACTTCAGAAAGATAATGAGCAATCAATTCTTCTTTTTCCCTGCGATTTGTCACATCTTTTTGGACACCTACAAAATACAATTGATCCATCTGTTCAATGTAAACCGGAAAAATGTGCAGTTCATTCCAGAACGTCGATCCGTCTTTCCGGTAATTTTTGATTTCCACTTGCACAGGCTCCTGTTTAGAAAGACCCTCACGAATCCTCTCGACATGCACCAGGCTCGTTTCTTCCCCTTGCAGGAACCGGCAATTGTGACCGAGAATCTCTTCCGATTCATATCCTGTCAAATCCCTGAATCCCTGATTGCAGTAAATCATCGGATTATCCTCTTGTTCAGGGTCTGTGATGACGACACCCGCACCGACATGGTCAATCGCTGCCTTTATAAATTCATTTTGTTGAATTTCTTCTAATCTAGCAAACATGAGTTCTTCAGACACGTTGGAACATCCCCTTCAAGATTGGAATGAATTACTTTAATAATAAAATGAATACTGCCCATCGCGCAAGTCACATTCTACGACCAGGGCAGAACGGTAAGTTCCGGCCAGCGTTTTTTCCATTTTTCAACCTTATTCCAATAAACTTCTTCTGGTATGAGACGCTTGTTCGGGCGGAGGATCCCATCAAAAAGGTCATCCAAACCGAAAGGTGCGTATATTTCATAACTCCCATCTCCCCTTCGTTTCATACCTATGGCTGAAGCTGAGGTCGGCCATGTATCGATGGCATCCTGGACAGATTGATAAGGAGTCATGGGCTTTTTGAACTTCTTTTCATACCAGAGGTGAACAAGTGCTTCATTCGTTACATCGAGTGTAAAGGGAAGGCCCGTACAAGCATCCCTCAGCCTCTTTTCAATGACTTGTTCTTCTTCTATAGTACCTGAATGATCAAAATATAATAAATCAGCATCCCCAATCCCATGCGCTGGGGGATAGCCGAACTGGTAATTCCATATGGTTTGCGTGATCACCCCGGCTCCAATCCAATACTCTTTGAAATTTGGCTGAGCAAGGTCAAATAATGGTGTTATGTAGGGAGACCATTGTTCTATTATTTTGATTAGTTCCTTTTCTCTTGCAATCATTCCATCGCCCCTTTTCGAATGTGATCCAGAAACGCTTGTACTTGAGGAAGAGCCTTTGCACCAGGCTTCACACAGGCCCACGTTTCCCTCATCATCCGCTCCCCATCAGTCTCCAGTGGCCTACAGAAGCAGGTGTTCTTTTCCTCCGTAATAATACTTTCAGGAAGGACCGTCATTCCTAACCCCCGTTTCATCATTTGCTTTGCCGTTTCAAAGTGATCGACCTTGATTGAACGTTTGACCAAGAGGTTTGATTCCCTGATCATCCATGATTCAATCAGCTTTTGAAACCCAGGGTCACTCTTGAATTCTATCAGCGGCCGCTGATGATTCCCGGGAGCGACAGAATCCAGCAGGAACAAAGCGTCACTAAGCAGATGTACAGACTCATAGTCAGGAATAGGGTCGCCACGTACAATCGCGATATGAAAAGAGGAAGCGGACTGTTTTATTTCCTCACTCACCCCCGTAACGAGATCTATAGTCACCTCAGGGTATTCTTTTGTAAAGGTTTGAAGGACTTTTGGAAGGAAATGCTGGCTGTATAGTGAGGATGCACCGAGAGAGAGTGTTCCTTTCACTTTTCCTTCTACCTGAGCAAGCTTCTCTCTCAACAGTTCTTCTTGCTGAAGCACACCGGAAGCGTGAGAAAGGACAACTTCCCCGAATGGAGTGGGAAGCAAGCGCTTTGGAGTTCGGAGAAAAATCTTTCCTCCCAATTGTTCTTCAATGAACTTCAGACGCTGAGTAAGAGCCGGTTGTGAAATAAGGACAGATCCGGCAGTTTTTCGAATAGTTCCGTATGTATTAAGGTCAATCAGCAACTGGTAATCTTCTACTTTCATGACGAACCCCTCCCTGATAAAAATTATTTATCACTTTTTATTATAATGCAATATTATTCAAATCACTAAAAGGAGAGTAAGATAAAGACAGATAAAGGAGGAGGAGAAATGGGGCACGCGAATACTAGGAAACTAATGAGTGGGTACTTTTTATATGAGAGCGGACGAGCGATGTATTTCGTTCTCATGACATGGTTTTTATTTCAATGGACAAATGATGCCTTCTATACCGGTCTTTTTGTAAGCTTCGGATTTATCCCGGGGCTCTTTTCCAACGTTATTTTCGGGGTTCTCGTTGACCGGAGCAATCGAAAGAAACTTGCAGTATTGGCAGGCGGCTGCAGCATTTTTTGCCTTGTGTTGTTAACCTCAGCGCTTCAGATGGGAATGGAATATCCCTGGGTGATGATTGCCGCCCATATGGTCATGCAGACGGCTGGGTCTCTTTTCCGACCTTCTTTACAGGCGTTGATGGCTGAAGTTTTCCCAAAAGAGGCGCTTCCACGTCTCTTCTCGCTATCAGGGTCTTCCACTGTTTCCGGTAGTCTTGCCGGCGCAGCTTCAGGAGGGCTGCTCGCAGGAGTGACAGCTATTGAATTCTCCCTTTTATGCGTCATCCTCTTATATGCCGGGGCTACATGGGTGGTTCACCTGCTTCAGTATACGGAATCCACAATCAGGGGAAGCAGGGAAACGCGCTCTTTTTGGGGAGAAATGAAGGAAGGATTTCACTATGTCCATCACCACCAGATGCTTTATAGTTTGTTCGTAATGCTCATGCTCGGGCAGCTTACGTTCCATACTACCCTGGGTTTTCTAAGTGTATATACGAGCTCTCATTTGAATCAATCCGCTCTAGTATACGGAATGCTGGACGGCATTTTCTCGATCGGCGGCATCTTTGCCGGTCTATTAGGAACATGGTGGTGGGCCAGAAGCCGGCACCATGTAGCTCTATGGTCTCTGATGCTGACAGCAGTCGGCCTTGCCCTTGTCGGTTTTACTACCTTTGTTCCTGCTGCTTTTCTAGGATTTCTCTTCATCGGTGCAGGAACATCATTCGTACGTGCGCTCTTGCAATCTGTTCAGCAAATGGCTACAGACGCTCGCTTCCATGGACGAATGTCCAGTCTGCGTATGCTCTGCAATCAAACATCTGTCGTTCTATCAGGTCCCCTATTCGGAATCGCAGCCTCCTCTTATGGAGCATCCTCCGTCTTTCTGATTCTTCTTCTACCGGTTGCTGGGGGAATCCTGTGGGCCAAAGTACAATCCAACCAGCCAGCCTTCAAACGGATCACGAACGTTATGTAATTTCCTGAAAAAGCACAAGCAAAAAGGTATGCCTCTATATGTAGGAGCATACCTCTAATGGTGTGATTCAGCTCTGCTTATCTCGTCTCTTCCTTCGGTGCTCGGTAAACCTTCTCGACCTCAACTCCCAGCGTCTTCAAATAGTCGACAATCTGGTCTAGTCTCTTCATTTTTTCACCTCAGTATATGAAATAAGATTTGGCACAGAAATAACATTCACCTGCAATACGGACAAAGATGTAAAAACGTTTCAACATTTCTATAAAAGACGATACCCGGACCTTCGGTTACTTAAGCACCTTTTTGTACATTTGTGCATTTTTTATCGAGACCCCCTGAATCGACTTCACCTGCCGCTTCTTCAGCATGTATCCATGCTTTTGAAAAAAACGCTCGGCGGCAGCACTTGCTTCTGTCCTGAGAACTTCCACACCCTCTTTTGCTGCCTGTTCCTCCAAGGCTTGGAGCATCTCCCCTCCCAAACCTTCCCCCTGCCAGTCAGGTGCTGTGTACAGGAAATCGATGCAGTCCAAATCCAGGGTTCCAAAGCCAATCAGCTGGTTGTCACCCTCTTTGGCCACCAGTGAGTAACCTTTATAAAAACGTTGATGAACAAGAGGATTCTCTTGAATTTCTCCCGCCCAGGCCCTCAATTGCTCTTCACTATAAAGTTCGGAAGATACGTTCTGTATAGATGTGCTGATCATCCGTATCACACGACTTACATCTTTTCTCTGGAGTCGTTCAATAAACCAAACCAAACTTCTCTCTCCCTTCTATCATAACAAAGCCCGCTCTCAATGCATGTAATAGTTTTATGACAATTCATACAAATTTTTAAGGTGCGTGATGAACACCTGAACTTCTTCGGTGATTTCTTCCTCACTAGCAGGAGTGACGATTGAAAAATAACGGCTTTTTGATTGAATATAAGGAAGATCCATGATCAAACCTTCAGCATCAGTGTGTTCAACAACCGTTTTCGAAATGAATGAAAGGCCCAGCCCTTCTTTCACTCCCTGGACAACTCCATGATTACTCCCGATCGTAATGGTTTTTTTAGGCCGGATATTGGATGACTCTAACATGTAATCCAGCATGGCACGCGTGCCTGACCCTCCTTCACGCGTGATCCACGTATGGTCCTGAAGATGATGAAATGACAAATGCCCTCCTTTTCTCAAAGGATGGGGGTCCGGGACGATCACGACCATGTCGTCTTTCATAAAAGGCATGGAACTTAACCCCTGCTCTGTCACTTTTCCTTCCACCAGACCAATATCCAGTTCATGCTGCTGCACTTCCCTGTTGATCACTTCAGAGTTCGCGATCCTTACCTGCATTTCTACGGAAGGATACTCCTCATCAAACGTTTTTAAAATTGATGGAATGATATACTCACCAACAGTATAGCTCGCACCAATTTGGATTCTTCCGCCGATTTCATTATGGAACTTCTTCACTTCATCCTTCGTTTTTTCCATCAAACCGAGCACCTGTCTCGCTCGCCGATAAACCATCTCGCCTGTTGCCGTCACTGCGAAATGTTTGGGAGAACGGTCAATCAGAGAGGTTTCAAAAAATCGTTCCATATTCTTGATATGGGCACTGACGGTAGGCTGCGATAAGTTCAAAATTGTAGAAGCCTTTGTGAAACTCTTCTCATCTACGACGGTTATGTAAGTTTTCAACGCTTCCATATCCATGGAATCCACTCCAATCATCAGCTTTTTCTATAATAAACATTATAAAGTTTTATTTTACGAATAGATAGGCGAGGCGTAATATAGGTGAAGGAATCAAAGGAGGTTCACCTATGAATGACAATACTTATAAACCTCTGCTTAAAGGAATCGGATTAACAGCTATTATCGCTGCAGCAGGATTTCTACTCGCCATGGCGCCTCTTTTAAATCAAGTGGGGCCATTGGCGGTAGCTATTCTGCTTGCAGTATTATATCGACATTTTTTCGGTTACCCGGAACACCTCGGTGCAGGTATTCGTTATTCAGCAAAAAAGCTGCTGCGCCTTGCTATTATTTTGTTCGGATTAAAATTAAATATCAATATCATCCTACAGGAAGGCTTTCCTCTCCTGGTGAAAGGGACAGTCGTCATCATTGTTGCCATCGGCCTCATGCTATTACTGGCTAAATTATTCAACGCCGATCCATCAATGATGACTCTGCTTGGGATTGGCACAGGGATATGCGGGGCATCAGCTATTGCGGCGGTTACCCCTATCCTGAAAGCAAAAGAAGAAGACACCGCCATCAGCGCAGGGGTCATATCTGTAGTCGGAACCCTGTTCGCCATCGGATATACCATCGTACGTCCTTTCCTGCCGGTCGATGCCGAGGCTTACGGGATGTGGGCAGGAATCAGCCTCCATGAAGTCGCAAACGTCGCGCTCGCTGGGGAACCTTCTGGTGATGAGGGTTTAGGTATGGCGCTCGTCGCCAAACTCAGCCGTGTTTTTCTCCTGGTGCCGTTCAGCCTGCTTCTCATTTGGTTCATGAATAAAAAAGGAAGCAAGGATGGCCATTCATCGATAACTTTCCCCTGGTTTCTCGTAGGATTTATACTGATGAGCCTGTTTGGAAGTTTTGTTAACGGATCATGGTTTACCATCCCGGCAGCCGCCATGGGCACAATTTCGTCACTCACTTCTTTCATTTTGACAATGGCGATGGTCGGCCTCGGCCTGAATGTCAGTTTACACGATGTAAGACAGCGGGCTTTAAAACCAATGCTCCTATTGATTGTCACTTCCCTTTTTCTCTCTTTATTCACCTATTGGTTGGTTTAAAAAAAGTCCAGGGCATAACCTGGACTTTTTTTTGTAAACTCTGTAAATGTATATGGTTCATAGATGTGATCTCGAGTTTTAGTCTCCATGAAACCATTCTTCTTATGTAATAATTTCGGAAGTTTCGTCGAAGAAGAGTTGTACATACGTTCTTCTGTTAGGATAGGATTGAACAAGACGATTTCTCATGCCTGTCCTTTTTCTGCATATAAATGAAGGGAGACTAGATCAGGAAAGGACACCGTCCCATGCGAATACACGCCTCCATCTATGCGTTTCTCTCCATTACCTTCTGGGGAGTTTCCTTCGTCTCCACCAAAGCTGTTTTAGGAAAGCTCGATCCCTTTTCCCTGCTTGTAGTCAGGTTCGGTATTGGTTCCATTTTTTTATTGATCCTCATTCTCTTACTGAGGTATCCGTTGAAATTACATAAAAAGTACCTGCCGCACCTTGTCACTTTAGGCATTCTTGGAGTGTTCGTTCACCAGGTGATCCAAGCAACGGCCCTCCTCACTATTCACGCGTCCGATGCAGGATGGCTCATTTCATTTTCGCCTGTTTTCACCGTTCTGTTGTCTGTTATTTTCCTGCAGGAGTCCCTTAATGTCGTAAAAGTCTCCGGTATTACACTCGCCGTCAGCGGAGTGCTTTTAATCACTTCTATCGGATACGGACAGACGATTTCTTTTTCTTTAAGTATGGGATACCTTCTGATGATCACAAGCTCTATGAACTGGGCGGTCTATTCCGTTCTATTAAAAAAATTAGCGGTTCCCATATCCCCTCTCGTCCTGACTTTCTATATGAGTACCATCGGATTTATACTGACATTTCCCTTTTTCATTAGGAATGAGGGGATGAAGCAATTACAATTACTTCAAATCGAACATTGGGCTCACCTTCTATTTCTGGGCATTTTTGTATCAGCCATCGCTTACTGGTATTGGGCGAAAGCTCTGGAGATTATGCAGGCAACTCAGGTCTCTGTATTCTTATATTTCGAACCACTAGCTACCTTGGGAGCGGCCATTCTTCTGCTTCACGAGCCATTTTTAATTACATCCTTATTCGGGGGTTTACTCATCATCGGCGGGGTCATACTCGTTCAAGGAAAAACTAAGAGGAGGTCATGATATGATTGAACGTGTCAAAGATGCCTTTCAAAATATACAGGACCATAAGCCTGAAACACTAAAAAGAACATTGATGGAGCTTGACATCACGGTTGAGGAATTGGCTCCTTTTCTCAAAGACCCGGAAGGTAAACCTTATTACCGACAAATGATCTACGAAGATGAGGATGTGGAAATGATCGTTATGAATTGGGCAGACATAGAATGTGCTCCACATGATCATGGACAGTCAATCGGCTGGATTCAAGTGATGAATGGAACGACAAAACAAACCATCTATCAAGCCAGCGGGAATGCTTTACCTACTCCGCTCTTTTCAGAATTCAAACAGAACAGGAGTTTATTCTTTGCGCCACGCAAAGGCATCCATAAGATGAGGAAAGAAGGGATCGCACCTCTCGTAACCCTTCATGTGTATTCTCCACCCATCCGTGGCATGCGCGTCTTTGACCTGGAAACATGCGCAGCCTGTGTAGTATCTGAGGACTGTGGTGCGTGGTGGCCGGAAGAACAGCGTCAACGCCTGAGAGAAATTCAACTGAAAAAATAAGATTCTGAAAGGGAAAGATCGTTTCTGCAAATAGATGGATAAGATTATTCTTTCCATACTGTTATAAAGCCAAAAGAATAGGAAGCAGCCAATAAAGAAGGAAGCGGTTCAACCGCTTCCTTCTTTATTGAATGTCATATTGATTCTCTTCCTCAACAAACTGGTTGTACCGTTTTTGAAACCAGAAATACAAATGAGACACGATCACTTTTAAGATGGCATAACCCGGAATGGCAAGGACAATCCCTACAATTCCGAACAAATGCCCAGCTGTCAACAGAACGAATATAATTGTAACCGGGTGGATATGCAGACTTTTTCCCATGATCTGTGGAGAAATGAACTTCCCTTCCAGCAATTGGACAACGGTCCATACGACGACAAGTTTCACTACCATGAAAGGCGAAGTCACAATAGATATAATCAACGCAGGTGTAATAGCGATGACCGGTCCCAAGTAAGGGACCACACTAGTGACACTCGCAATAGCTGCAAGTAACAGGGCATATTCTAATCCGATGATCAAAAAGCCGATGTACATCATGACTCCGATGCAAAAACTGACGATAATCTGACCTTGGATATATGCGGAAAGTTGATGATCGATCCCTTTAAACACACTGGACACTTCCGGCCTGCTTTTCGGTGGAAACATCTGAAGAATAAAAGAAGGGAGACGATGGCCATCTTTCAACAAGTAAAATAGAATGAACGGAAGTGTGACAAGCGCCACGACTACGTTCGTAACGGTCGATATGATGTTTGTAATCCCTTCTACGGTCTGGGATGCATACGAAGATATGTAATCCGGGATTTGATTTAATATGCCATCAGCGTCCTCAAAAAGGTTCGTGTAATAAACGGAAAAGATTGAATTCCTCAACCATTCATCGGTCGAATTGATTAAATCCTGAATGTAACGGGGCAGCTCCTCGGCCAAACTGAATAACTGCTTCTCAAGAAATGGTATGATCAGTACGACCAGCAAAGTAATGATTCCCACCAGAGCGAGAAGGGTCAGCATGATACCCCAAATCCTTTTGATCCGCCACGTTTCCAGTAAATTGATGATTGGTCTAAGAAGATAATATACAACTACGGAAAGAATTAATGGCAAAGCTACAGTTTTCACAAAGATAAGAAAAGGATCGAAAATGAAGCCCACGCTTGAAAAAACGAGGATATTCAGCCCGATCAACAGTAGAACACCTAAGATGAATAATAGTTTCCGACCTCCGAAGAAACGGATGACCGGTGTAGAATCCCAACGATTCATAAACATTTCCCCTCAACTGCTTCTTTAATCTACATTCTATCACACACAAAATACATCAATCCTTACCCCGCCTTCTTCCCTAAATACTTCTCGTTCACACGTTTCTTTCGTGTGGAGAGATAGACGCCTGCAAAAATTACAGCGAGACCGCCGATTAAATGATTCGTGACCGGCTCCCCTAATAATATATTGCCCCATAACAAGGCTGTGACAGGGACTAGATAGGTAACCATACTGGCAAATTCGGCACTCCCTTGATCCACCATATAGTAGAAAAGCAAATGAGCAATCCCAGATCCTACACACCCTAAACCGATAATACAAACAAAGAATGTGGGGTTCATCTTGTCCCCCCAAGATAAAAAGCCTCCTGGATCTGTCCACATTAAGCCTGCAAATCCAATGCACGCTCCAACAAGAAGGGAAACGGTGGTAAGGAGAATGACGTCAAACCCTCTTAAATATTTTCGTGTAAATTGAACGGCAAACCCATAACAGCAAGCAGCGAGAAGCATCGTGCCAATACCGATAAAATCTTCTGCCAGAATAGAAGTGAATTCAAACCCAGTCAAGATCATAATCCCGATAAAACCGAGAGCAATACCGCTCCACTGCCATCTATTCAACGTTACTGAAAATACTGCAAACCCAATCAACCCCGTCATGATTGGCGTCGTGGCATTAAGTACGGCCGCTGTATTGCTGGTTACCACGGTCTGACTCAAGGCAATCAGGCCCCATGGGAGACCTGCATTAAAAATCCCCACAACAACCAGCGAAAGCCAAGGAATCGGACGATCCTTATGTCTAGTCCTCCATTTAAAAAGAACCAGCGGAAGCAGAATGACTGCTCCTGCCATGCATCGTAAAAACACCGTCCCCCAAACCCCTGCATGGTCAATTAAAGTTTCAATAAAGACGAAAGATAACCCCCAAATTAAACTTAAGGACAATAGAGCACCATATAACTTCAACGCATTCTTCCCCTTCCGTTTCTACCAATATTCCTTTACTCTACCAAAGGCAAAGAAAACTCACAATACAAAAAAAACCTCCAGGAATAATCCTGAAGGTTTTCTAAATGACGTGGCGGCGTCCTACTCTCACGGGGGTAAACCCGACTACCATCGGCGCTGAAGAGCTTAACTGCTGTGTTCGGCATGGGAACAGGTGTGACCTCTTCGCCTTCACCACCACATCAATATAAAGTTTGAGGTGAACCCTCAAAACTGGATAAGGAAACATCTTTTGAAGAAACGCTTTTCACGAACACTATCATTTCGATAGATAAGTCATCGATCCATTAGTATCCGTCAGCTCCACGTGTCACCACGCTTCCACCTCGGACCTATCAACCTCATCGTCTCTGAGGGATCTTATTTGCTTAAAGCAAAGGGAAATCTCATCTCAAGGGGGGCTTCATGCTTAGATGCTTTCAGCACTTATCCCGACCACACGTAGCTACCCAGCGATGCTCCTGGCGGAACAACTGGTACACCAGCGGTGTGTCCATCCCGGTCCTCTCGTACTAAGGACAGCTCCTTTCAAATTTCCAACGCCCACGACGGATAGGGACCGAACTGTCTCACGACGTTCTGAACCCAGCTCGCGTACCGCTTTAATGGGCGAACAGCCCAACCCTTGGGACCGACTACAGCCCCAGGATGCGATGAGCCGACATCGAGGTGCCAAACCTCCCCGTCGATGTGGACTCTTGGGGGAGATAAGCCTGTTATCCCCGGGGTAGCTTTTATCCGTTGAGCGACGGCCCTTCCATGCGGAACCGCCGGATCACTAAGCCCGACTTTCGTCCCTGCTCGACTTGTAGGTCTCGCAGTCAAGCTCCCTTGTGCCTTTACACTCTGCGAATGATTTCCAACCATTCTGAGGGAACCTTTGGGCGCCTCCGTTACCTTTTGGGAGGCGACCGCCCCAGTCAAACTGCCCACCTGACACTGTCTCCGGACCGGATCACGGTCCTGGGTTAGAATGTCCGTACAGCCAGGGTAGTATCCCACCAGCGCCTCCACCGAAGCTAGCGCTCCGGCTTCTAAGGCTCCTACCTATCCTGTACAAGCTGTACCAACATTCAATATCAGGCTACAGTAAAGCTCCACGGGGTCTTTCCGTCCTGTCGCGGGTAATGTGCATCTTCACACATAGTATAATTTCACCGGGTCTCTCGTTGAGACAGTGCCCAAGTCGTTGCACCTTTCGTGCGGGTCGGAACTTACCCGACAAGGAATTTCGCTACCTTAGGACCGTTATAGTTACGGCCGCCGTTTACTGGGGCTTCGGTTCAACGCTTCGCATAAGCTAACGCATCCCCTTAACCTTCCAGCACCGGGCAGGTGTCAGCCCCTATACTTCGCCTTACGGCTTCGCAGAGACCTGTGTTTTTGGTAAACAGTCGCTTGGGCCTTTTCACTGCGGCTCCTCGGCAGAGGAGCACCCCTTCTCCCGAAGTTACGGGGTCATTTTGCCGAGTTCCTTAACGAGAGTTCTCCCGCTCACCTTTGGATCCTCTCCTCGCCTACCTGTGTCGGTTTGCGGTACGGGCACCTCTTTCCTCACTAGAGGATTTTCTTGGCAGTGTGAACTCAGGAGCTTCGGTACTATATTTCCCTCCCCATCACAGCTCAACGTTGCCGGACGGATTTGCCTATCCGACCGTCTCACTGCTTGGACGCGCACATCCAGTGGCGCGCTCTCCTTATCCTCCTGCGTCCCCCCGTCGTTCAAACGGAAAGGAGGTGGTACAGGAATATCAACCTGTTGTCCATCGCCTACGCCTTTCGGCCTCGGCTTAGGTCCCGACTAACCCTGAGAGGACGAGCCTTCCTCAGGAAACCTTAGGCATTCGGTGAAAGAGATTCTCACTCTTTTTTCGCTACTCATACCGGCATTCTCACTTCTAAGCGCTCCACCAGTCCTTACGGTCTGACTTCACGGCCCTTAGAACGCTCTCCTACCACTGATCATAAGATCAATCCGCAGCTTCGGTGGTGTGTTTAGCCCCGGTACATTTTCGGCGCAGAGTCACTCGACCAGTGAGCTATTACGCACTCTTTGAATGATGGCTGCTTCTAAGCCAACATCCTGGTTGTCTAAGCAACTCCACATCCTTTTCCACTTAACACACACTTTGGGACCTTAGCTGGCGGTCTGGGCTGTTTCCCTCTCGACCATGAACCTTATCACCCACGGTCTGACTCCCAGAACAAAGTCGATGGCATTCGGAGTTTGACTGAATTCGGTAACCCGATAGGGGCCCCTCGTCCAATCAGTGCTCTACCTCCATGACTTTCTATTCTGAGGCTAGCCCTAAAGCTATTTCGGAGAGAACCAGCTATCTCCGTGTTCGATTGGCATTTCACCCCTACCCACACCTCATCCCCGTAATTTTCAACTTACGTGGGTTCGGGCCTCCAGTCAGTGTTACCTGACCTTCACCCTGGACATGGGTAGATCACACGGTTTCGGGTCTACGACCGCATACTCACTCGCCCTATTCAGACTCGCTTTCGCTGCGGCTCCGCTTCTGCTGCTTAACCTCGCATACGGTCGTAACTCGCCGGTTCATTCTACAAAAGGCACGCCGTCACCCATTAACGGGCTCCGACTACTTGTAGGCACACGGTTTCAGGTTCTCTTTCACTCCCCTTCCGGGGTGCTTTTCACCTTTCCCTCACGGTACTGGTTCACTATCGGTCACTAGGGAGTATTTAGCCTTGGGAGATGGTCCTCCCGGATTCCGACGGAATTCCTCGTGTTCCGCCGTACTCAGGATCCACTCCGGAGAGAGAAAGATTTCGACTACAGGGCTGTTACCTGCTCTGGCTGATCGTTCCAGATCGATTCATCTATCTTTCTCTTTGGTAACTCCAATGGAGTGTCCTACAACCCCAGAAAGCAAGCTTTCTGGTTTGGGCTGATTCCGTTTCGCTCGCCGCTACTTGGGAAATCGCATTTGCTTTCTCTTCCTCCGGGTACTTAGATGTTTCAGTTCCCCGGGTGTGCCTTCCTATACCTATGGATTCAGTATAGGATGCTGTCCCATTACGAACAGCGGGTTTCCCCATTCGGAAATCTCCGGTTCAAAGCCTACTTACGGCTCGCCGGAGCATATCGGTGTTAGTCCCGTCCTTCATCGGCTCCTAGTACCAAGGCATCCACCGTGCGCCCTTATTCACTTAACTATCTTCGTGAAAAGACGTTTACAATTTCAATTAGATGTCTTGTCATCAATTGCCTCATCGTTAGATGAAACAATGATTCCTTATCCAGTTTTCAAGGTTCACAAGTTGAAAGATCGTTTGATCTCTCAAAACTGAACAACCAACACAGTACGTTTCCGTAATATCCTTAGAAAGGAGGTGATCCAGCCGCACCTTCCGATACGGCTACCTTGTTACGACTTCACCCCAATCATTGGCCCCACCTTCGGCGGCTGGCTCCATAAAGGTTACCTCACCGACTTCGGGTGTTGCCAACTCTCGTGGTGTGACGGGCGGTGTGTACAAGGCCCGGGAACGTATTCACCGCGGCATGCTGATCCGCGATTACTAGCGATTCCGGCTTCATGCAGGCGAGTTGCAGCCTGCAATCCGAACTGAGAATGGTTTTATGGGATTTGCTACACCTCGCGGCTTCGCTGCCCTTTGTACCATCCATTGTAGCACGTGTGTAGCCCAGGTCATAAGGGGCATGATGATTTGACGTCATCCCCGCCTTCCTCCGGTTTGTCACCGGCAGTCACCTTAGAGTGCCCAACTGAATGCTGGCAACTAAGATTAGGGGTTGCGCTCGTTGCGGGACTTAACCCAACATCTCACGACACGAGCTGACGACAACCATGCACCACCTGTCACTTGGTCCCCGAAGGGAAATCCCTATCTCTAGGGAGGTCCAAGGATGTCAAGACCTGGTAAGGTTCTTCGCGTTGCTTCGAATTAAACCACATGCTCCACCGCTTGTGCGGGCCCCCGTCAATTCCTTTGAGTTTCAGCCTTGCGGCCGTACTCCCCAGGCGGAGTGCTTAATGCGTTAACTTCAGCACTAAGGGGTGGAAGCCCCCTAACACCTAGCACTCATCGTTTACGGCGTGGACTACCAGGGTATCTAATCCTGTTTGCTACCCACGCTTTCGCACCTCAGCGTTAGAAACAGACCAGAGAGTCGCCTTCGCCACTGGTGTTCCTCCACATATCTACGCATTTCACCGCTACACGTGGAATTCCACTCTCCTCTTCTGTCCTCAAGTTCCCCAGTTTCCAATGACCCTCCACGGTTGAGCCGTGGGCTTTCACATCAGACTTAAGGAACCGCCTGCGCGCGCTTTACGCCCAATAATTCCGGACAACGCTTGCCCCCTACGTATTACCGCGGCTGCTGGCACGTAGTTAGCCGGGGCTTCCTCGTTAGGTACCGTCAAGGTACCGCTCTATTCGCACGGTACTTGTTCTTCCCTAACAACAGAACTTTACGATCCGAAGACCTTCATCGTTCACGCGGCGTTGCTCCGTCAGACTTTCGTCCATTGCGGAAGATTCCCTACTGCTGCCTCCCGTAGGAGTCTGGGCCGTGTCTCAGTCCCAGTGTGGCCGATCACCCTCTCAGGTCGGCTACGCATCGTCGCCTTGGTGAGCCGTTACCTCACCAACTAGCTAATGCGCCGCGGGCCCATCTGTAAGTGATAGCGAGAAGCCATCTTTCAACTTTCCTTCATGCGAAAGAAAGTATTACCCGGCATTAGCCCCGGTTTCCCGGGGTTATTCCGATCTTACAGGCAGGTTGCCCACGTGTTACTCACCCGTCCGCCGCTCGTTCCACGAGCTTCACCCCGAAGGGATCCGCTCGCTTCCCGCGCTCGACTTGCATGTATTAGGCACGCCGCCAGCGTTCGTCCTGAGCCAGGATCAAACTCTCCATAAAAGTTAAGTTTGACTTGCTCATTTGCACACCGAATGTGCTTTGTTTCAAATCTCTTCTATAAAGAAGAAATGTTTTGACGTACTGGTTGGTTCGTTCAGTTTTCAAAGATCAAAATGTTGTTTGCCGCTTCAAAACAGCGACTTAATTAATATATCATTTTCGGTTGTTTTCGTCAACAACTTTTTAATGATTTATTTTGTTAAGCCGTTGCGGCTTGCCGCTCTCTTAACGCGACAAATAATATAATATCACGGCATCCAAGGGTACGCAATAGGTTTTCTATAACTTTTTTGTTTTTATAGAACTGATTTCGGGGTGTAACATTTCCTTTCCTTATTATATAGAGAAAAAAATAAATAAAGCGAGCAGTAACTGCTCGCATTTAATAACGGCCGCGTCGTTTTCGCATAAACTTTTTGACGATCGGATATACAATCGGGCCATATTTAAACACTCTTTTTAGAAGACGTCCCATGTTGCACTCTCCTTATTAGTTGTTACTCTTCTTATTCCCTCTTCTCTTCTTCAACAAACACGATTAACCTCCGACGATTTGGTGGTAAAGTGTTTTAGCCGCTTGGATATCTTTCATTCCATGAATCAACACGCGTCCATCTTTGAAGAACACCATCCGATGGTCTGAATTCTTATATGAAAGTAAGAATGGATTTTCATAAACTTCCCCTTCAGGCAGACGTTTTTTCAGCTCTTTCAAGTCTCTCTCCCTGCCGATCCCCGGCCTTATTTGCACGGTGTCCCTCCCGCAAAGAACGGCCACCTTACTTATTCCACCCTCGGTTAAGTAAGGGTACGAAGGGTCCTCCCCACAGGATGGACAATCTTTTCTGTGGATCCGGCTGGTACGAATAAATGTATGATGGTTCGTCCACAAATCAAAAGTAACCAAGCCTTTTCGTAGTGCGCGGAAGTCTCCGACCAGAATTTTAAAAGCTTCCGTAACTTGGTGAGCAGCTACCATCTGAACAGCTGGGCTAATGACACCAACAGTATCACAAGTCGCAGACCCAAGCGGCACACGATTCATCAAACATGTAAGGCATGGGGTTTCTCCTGGTATGACCGTATAACTCATCCCATGACTCCCCACACACCCCCCATAGATCCATGGAATGTTATGTTTTTGTGTAAAATCATTAATGAGCATTCGTGTCTCAAAGTTATCTGTTCCATCTATAATAAGATGGACCTGCTTTGAGTGTTGTTCTAATTCTTCTAATTGTACATCTGCAACTACGGCCTCCACTTGAACGTCACTGTTCACTTTCTCCAAACGTGCTTTCGCAGCAATGGCTTTAGGTGTGCGCCTTTCAGCATCTTCTTCTGTAAACAATTGCTGTCTTTGCAGATTGCTATATTCCACATAATCCCTGTCAATGATTGTAACCTTACCAATACCTGATCTGACCAACTGTTCGGTACTGCTTGTCCCAAGAGCTCCCGCCCCTATGATGAGCACATGTGATTCCTGCAAGCATTGCTGACCTTTCGCTCCAATCGGTTGGAAGAGCCGCTGCCTTGAATATCGTTGATCCATCGAAGCCCCTCCCTTTCTCTTATCGCATGACGCTCCCGCCTGATATTTTCAAAGATTCTCCGATAACATTCGTCGAAGCTTCCGTTAAAAGGTAAACTATAGTGCGGGCGACTTCATCCGCTTCGCTCAGCTTACCTGAAGGAATTCCTTGTTCGGCAAATTTTCTTTGTTCCTCATAACTTCTGCCTTCACGCTCTCCTTTTGATCGTATGGCTTCCTTCCCCATGGAAGTATCAACATAGCCGGGACAAACAGCATTCACACGCACACCGTGCTCGATCGCTTCATGGGCGAAGGACTGAGTGAATCCCATAATGGCAAACTTGGAAGCACTGTAAGCTGTCCCAGAGTGGGTCCCGCGCAAGCCAGATAGAGAGGAGAGATTTACGATACTTCCTCGGCCCTGTGCTTTCATGTTTTTATAGACTTCTTGTGTAAATAGCACCGTGGAAAAATAATTAAGTTCCATCACTCGCCGCAATTCATTTTCTGTCATATCTTTTAGCGGGCCGCCCCCGATGATTCCAGCTGAATTCACAAGACCAGACACAGGTCCCTGATTCTGTATAGCTTCCTTTACAACTTTTTCACGATCACCTGGATCATTTAAATCGGCGACGCTTATAAAAACATGCGGCCTATCATTTATCGTAGCACACTCTTCATTCAGCGCTTCCAATTTAGCCTTGTTCCGTCCAGTGATTGTTACATGACCGCCGGCACGGACCACTTCTTTTGCCGCTTCATAACCGATACCGCCTGTCGCTCCTGTAATTAGTACATGCTCCCCCTGAAGAGCTTCCCTTGAAAAAATGTTCATTCGATTCGCCTCCTTAGCGGATACGATAACCGAACCTGTTTATATGTAAACCTTACAAAATAAAAATCAGCGCTTCATGACTGATTCTGTCAATGAAACGCTGATCCATGGAATGACCTGTTTTAAATAATCGGCCATATTTATTCTTTTCATGTTACTTCTCATAGCTGCCTCCACGACTTCTAATGCTATTTCCGCTTGTTGGACTGCTTACGGAAAGAGAATAGAACCTTCCCACTACGTGTGCGTTTTACGCCTTTAGCCTTTGATTGGACCTGGGCTTCTGGACTGTTTTTAAAGTCCTGATCAAACAGCTCACGAGCTTTTGAGTATAGCAGTGTCATCGTGGTGTCCTCCTTTCTTTCTTAGTATATAAAACGATTCCCTTTGATATTATTAGTAAAACTAAGATAACGCAAGAAAAAATTATGTTTTATCCGTTTTTATCTATTTGAAGCTTATATACAGAGGAACATCGCTCCTTAACAATAACCGCGAAGGTTGATTTTAAAACCTATTTATGTTGAAAAATGAGAATTTATGTCGAAACATCACAAAAATATAAAAAAGGCGGCCCCATCAGGACCGCCTCCATTTATATTATTCATACACTTTAACTTCTACTGTTTTACGTCCGAAATCCAAGGCATCATTACGATCTGGCACGAATACATCGATACGGTTTCCTTGGATCGCACCGCCTGTATCAGCAGCAATAGCTTTACCATAGCCTTCAACATATACTTCAGATCCTAGCGGGATGACGTTAGGGTCTACGGCAATTACTTTCTGATCCGGATTCGCTCTCAGGTCAATTCCTGTAGCTGTCGTACCGGAGCAACCTTCACAGAATGCCGTGTATGCTGTCGCTTCCACGTTCAGTGTCTTTACGACACCATCTTCTGAAGATTCGCTGGATGTCTGTTCAACATCTGCTTCATTATTGCTTGAGCTCTCTTTGGAATTGGAAGGTTCAGAAACTGCCGCTCCATCAAGGGACAGTTTTTCTCCTGGATAGATCATATTGGAATCAAGATTGTTCCATGCTTTCAATTCCTGAACAGATACTTTGTTAGCTTGTCCAATGCTGTAGAGCGTATCTCCAGATACTACCGTGTGAACCTTAGCGGCAGATTGAGTTTTAGCTTCAGTGCTATTCCCTTCATTGATGTTAAGAACCTGTTTAGGGAAAATCAAATTAGAATGAAGGCCGTTCTCATCTTTTATATCTTGCACAGAGACCCCGTTGTTTTGAGCGATGCTCCAAAGAGTATCTCCTTTTTCTACTGTAATCTCATCTGCACTTACTGCTGTTGCTGTTACTGCCGAAACCGATGCGACCGCCGCCAAAGAAACGATTGTTTTTTTCATCATGTCTTTTTTCCTCCTTGGTAAACAGCTTTCGCTCAGCCCTCGGCTAAGCGCTGTCTTCAAAATCACAATATCTACTTTAACACGCTCAGCTCATATGCCAATAACAGGGATACAACAATAACTTTTCAAACATTACATCATCTTTACTACGGTGTAATAATCCGGTCGTAATGGATAAATATACCTAATCCAATAAGTGCGATCCACACCCGCAAAGCCAAACACCTACAAAAATCTCCTTTTATCGCGTATTGGTAATAAATGTATGACCTGGTACTCCAAATACTGGGACACCAGGTCATACATTTATTACCAAACATTCGCGCACCTTAAATTGTAAACGTTTACATTAAAAGTTATAGTAAGGTTAAACATTATGGAGAGGTGATCGGTTCATGTTAAAGGAAGCAAAAGTCCAAGAGGAGCCCCGCCCCTATACGGAAAAACATATGGATGAATCCTTTTCACACCCACAATACCGGATTGACCTTCGTCGTTACTCGGAAAAAGAACACAATAAATTTGTCCGTTTAAACACGGTATCTGACTGGTCCCTTCTGTCGTGGAAAGATGTTGGAAAACCTTTTGAGGTTAAAAACTACTCCAAAGAAAGAACTAATTGGGAAGCGCACCATCAACAGGTCATGGATCCACATACGTCCTGGACTTATTTCAACAAAGCCTTCCACGAGTGGTTCACCAAAGATGTGCCTCTTGAAAAAGATGTGAAAAAGAAAAATTTCATGAGAAGCCTTTCTTCCTTTCGCCCCGGTCTGGTGAAGCACGCACTCGGGGACCTCGTCCAATTGCAATTATGGAATTATGTTCATCGAATTCAGGATGGCATTTGGGATCCGCGTGGAAAGAGAGCCCTTTTTGAAGGCCTTCATATAGACCGGCCGCGCATTCTCTTTCTTGGTGCAGCAGAAGGTTACGAAGCCATGCAGCTCGGAGCCATGTATCCTGGAGCAGAGATCGTTATGGTCGATTACGATGAATTTTGCAAAACCACCCGTTTTGGAGAATTTCCTGAACACTATCCATTCTTAGGTGAAAACCCAAAGACAGGGCAGTGGAAAGTCGTTTACAAAGATGATTTAAAGATTGAATATATCGTAGACGATATACGTAACCTTGATTTCGGAAAGGAATTCGACATCGTTCTTTCTGTAGGGTTGCTTGAGCATTTTCCAGATGAATATAAACCAGAAGTGGCTGATTGGCACCGGCGCTTTCTGAAGGAAGGTGGCTACGCCATTCTAACCACCCCCCGAAACCAATTGCGCTCACGTCTTTATTATCATGTGATGGCTGATGTCATGAATCACACGTACAGAGAACTCATGACTGTTGAACAAATGGGCCTCTATATGTATGAAGCTGGATTCGACATCCTCAGGCACGGTTACATTAAGGTCCATAACGGCCTCATCTGCCAGCCACGTTAGAAATGGATAAATATGTATGACCTGGTACACCAGAAAAAGGAAAACAGAATTCACTAAAACTTCAAAAGCAAAACAGCATCACCGCGCACTTGGCGGTGATGCTGTTTTGTGGAAATAACTGTATGACGTGGTCAACCAAAGTCAATCAAAGTCAATCAAAGAACCGACCAAAGGTATGATCAAAGAGTCAGCTAAATTCAACGATTATTTCTTCCTTTGCTGATCACAGTAGGCGTGCATGGCTTTATTCAGAAATTCGGCATAGCCTTGTTTCCATTGATCCATATTCTTCGTAAAGCGGGGATCGTTGACGTACATATCAGCGAGCCCTTTGAAAATATCGAGGTCACACGTATAAAAATAATCGGTGATATGCTGACGTTTGCGATGGATTAATTTTTGAACCTCTACATCCGAAGAGTCTCGATCCATTAACTTCACAAGTTCCCGGTCGATATCATTTCCTTCCTGCTGGATCTTCTTCCAATCCTCTTCTGTATATTGAGATGTTTTCCGTTTGGACTCTTTGTATGCGTCTGTATCTCCCCATCTTTCCTCTACCTCTTTTTCGTACTTTTTCTGGTGTGCTTCTATTTCACTTTTATCAAATGGACGGAATCGGTCTTCATTCTCCATACTCTCTTCTCCTTTCAATGAACGTAAAGTCTGTTCCACCGATTGGATCAACCGCTCTAACCGGTGTTTCTTTTTTCTCAAAAGATCTCGATGATGCTGCAACGCTTCCTCTTCATCAAAACCTGGATCATCCAGGATTTCCTTAATGTTTTTCAACGGAAAATCCATCTCTTTGAAGAAAAGGATCTGCTGTAGTCGGGCCAAATCTTCTTCACTGTAAAACCGGTACCCTTTCTCATTGGTATAGCTTGGTGACAACAAATCAATATGGTCATAATGATGCAACGTACGGACACTCACTCCCGCCACAGCAGCTATATCTTTCACTTTGTACATTGGGTGATCACCTCACAATCAACGATAAGCTATAACGTAACGTCAGAGTCAACTCTATCGCCGAAAAAATTCTAGTGGAGAAGCAAAAGAGCAGCAGGCGGATTTCGTCGTTTCCTGTAGATTTCCGCTCAGAAAAGGAATTTAGTGGAATGCCGGAGAATAAAAGGAGGAATAACAATTTTAATAAGGTTGTGTTCCTATGAATATGTACTGTCAGAGTGCTTTTCACCAATTAGAAATCGTCATAGCATCCATTTCCGAAATGGTCGGTCAGTTATCAGAAGAAGATCTGACCCTCAGACCAACGGAAGGCAAGTACTCCATTGGAGAACTGCTGGAACATATTGCAGCTATCCCCGCAGCGGATGGTCACATCGCTGAGGGTGCTTCAAAGAAGGATATGGAGCAATTCTATGAAACGGTCTCTATGAAATCGAAAGATGAGATTCTTGAACATCTTTTTGAGAATTTCGCGCAGTTGAAAGCCCAATTTGAAAGCTATACAGAAGATCACCTCTATACAGAAACGATGTCCTGGTGGGGCGTCACTCATACAAGGTTCGAATGGCTCGTCCAAACCGTCGCCCATATGTACCACCACCGCGGCCAACTGCACGCAATGCTTGTGCATAGGTATCAGAAAGATCCGGAAATTCTCTTGTTTGAGTAATAAAAAAACACCCTCACGCTTATTTTTAGCGCGAGGGTGTTTCCTTATCCTAAGTAGGTCATTTCGAGTTCATTTTCTTCCAGTTCTCCACTTTCCACCCTTACATAATATCCCTTAGCTTCAGAGCGGGAACTGACCTGCTTCACAGCATCCGTGTGGATGAAGTGAACAGCAGCCCCATCATCCAAAGCATAACCTGGACGTATTGATCCATCTTTAATAAAGGAAGTATACGCAGGCCTTCTCGCGTCCTCTCCATCATAATGGGGGCAACAGCTACCAGGAATGAAACCAAGACACGGCAGCGGTTCCAGCTGGTCTCCAAACGAATCCGTTATGCCCTCATCAAACCAACAAATGGCTCCCGCACTGATTCCTGCAAGTACGACACCTTCTTCCCACGCTTCTTTCATGATGACATCAAGACCCCACTCCCGCCATAAGACGAGAAGATTTTTAGTAGACCCTCCTCCGACATAAATGATGTCCTGCTCGAGGATCATCTTCCGTAAGTCTCTTGCCGGCGGTTTAAATAAAGAAAGATGAGTAGCTTCAGCTTTTTGCCCGAACGCTTCATAGAAACGTTCGATATAACTATCCGAATCTCCACTAGCCGTAGGGACGAAACAAATTTTCGGTTTTTCTTTTTCTACTTGGTTCAACACATAATCATCCAAAAGCGGGTTTTCCGGCTCCATTGAAAAGCCGCCTCCGCCCAGCGCAATAATCTGTTTCATTAATGATTCCCCTTTCTCTTATTTTTACCCAGAGAGGTTTGAATGTCTTCTTTATAGGCGTATGAGAATAAGAGAGACACTAAAATCGCTCCACCAATCAGGTTACCAATACTCGCAGGTACGAGGTTTAAAAAGATATATTCATACCATGTGTATTTGTCAGAGGCAAGAATCCCCATACTGAAGTATCCCATATTAGCGGCACTGTGCTGGAAGTTCCCGGCTACAAAAAGGACTACAGGTAAGGTTGTTCCTAGGATTTTCCCTGTCAAATCACGGGCAGACGTTGTCAAAAAGGCCGCCATCCCGATCAACCAGTTGGCAAGCACTCCGGATACGAGAACCTGAAACCAGCCTTTGACCCCATGGTCTACGAACTTCATTTTATGATCCAAATACATGTCAAGCTCTGGATAAAAGGTGCTTGCAAATGATCCGGACCATTGTATGAGTACGGCCACAAGGAAGGCCCCGATGATGTTCCCAATATAGGAAGAGAGCCAGAATTTATAAATGTTTCTCTTCATCAATCCTGATTTGTTGAAAAGATAGGAGGGTAAAAGAACATTAATTTCCGTAAAAAGGACAGCCCCTGAAATGAAGACCATCGAGTACCCGGCAGCGAAACCGATCCCCGATAGCAGGTGATAGATTCCTTTGGTCTCCACCCCTACGGCCAGTAATACGGAAAACACCGCACCGAAAGTCATGAAAGAACCGGCGGTGAGTGCCAATAAAAACTGCGCACGGAAAGGTTTGTTCAGGTGATCTCTCCCTTTTTCCCCGAACTCATCAACAATTTGGGAAGGAAGGTAAAATTGTCGACCTGGTCGATCAATTTGCTGATTGCCTTGATTCGTGTCGTTTGCGTTCTGTTCTTGGTTATTTTCCTCATTTGCCACGGTCATCCCTCCAATGGTTCTCACATTCCCGATTCATGAAAAAGATAATCTCCCTGTATAACGTGAACCGTTTGAGAGATGGTAAGAAAAACAAGGAAATGAGGAATGACAATGTCCAGAGATGAATTCTGTCTGGCCTGTGATGGAGAGGGTCTGCTTATGGATGATGAGGAATGGCGCTACATCTGCAAAATTTGCGGCGGGAGTGGGCTCCGTCCTCAGGAAGGGGATGTATACGACCGCCAGACCGCAGACGTGGATGAAATGAATAGATATTTGGATTAATGGGTTTCGATAAAAAGAAGCGCTCAAATGTAAGAGAGCGCTTCTTTTTTCACCCTCTGCCTCATCGCTTCCAGAAACAAATCAGCGAAATACGGGTCCCACTGTGTCCCCCTGCCTTCTTCGATGATTGTTAATGCCTTCTCCACCGGCATCCCTTTCCGGTATGGACGATCGGACGTCATCGCATCAAAAGCATCGGCTACGGCCATTAGACGACCGAACACTGGGATATCAACACCGGAGAGCCCCTCCGGATACCCTTTGCCATCGTACCGCTCATGGTGATAGCGCACCCCCGGGAGTATTGGAGTAAGGGAATCGGGCAGTTCCACCTGTTCGAGGATACGGGCACCGATCACCGGGTGTTCTTTAATTTTGGCAAACTCCTCTTCTGTCAAACGCCCCTCTTTCAGCAGCACATGATCCCGCACACCTATTTTACCGATATCGTGGAGAAGGGCTGATTTTTTCAATAAATCCAACTGCCTGGCATCAAATCCAGCTTGGCGCGCAATTACATCCGAATATTCAGCTACCCGCCTGGAATGACCAGCAGTGTATGGATCGCGTGCATCTAATGTTGCTGCAAAAACCGTAAAAAAGCTCTCAATCAGCCGTTCATTTTCCTCATCCCGCTCCTTGATACCTGTAACCATATGGTTGAATCCAGTCACCAACTCGGAAAATTCGTCGACGTAAACGTTTTCCATGGGATTGAGTTCTCCTTGACGGACATCAGAAAAACGTTCACTCAACTGCTCCATCGGTTTCTGGATACTTCTGTAAAGCAAAAGAGCCGAGAGAACACCCACAGCCATGACTACTACAGCAATCGTCGATGCCCAATTCCAATAACTGTCCATCCCTCTCCCCTCAATCAGCCGCACTTGGGAAGCCATCAGAAAAAGCAGCACAGGAAAAATCGCTGTAAAGATAGAACTTGCAAATAACTTAACCTTTATACTTAAGGAGCGCTCCCTCTTATAATCGACCCAGCCACCTTTTTCGTAAATGGCAGGGATCAGCAATTGAACGGCCCGGTCTGTCATGAAAAATTCAATCAACGCATGCATGACCGCAATTAAAACAGCCCCAGCCCAGGCAAATCCAATATAGTAAAGGGGGAGATGAATAAGGCCGCGTTCAATAGCCAGCCATGCTAACAATGAAGCAGGAATAGATAATCCTAATAAGTGAGGACCGAGAATTCTCAAAACGGTCAGCTGCGGGAACTTCTGAGCCCTCCCTAACGCTTCTTTCACTTGTTGAGGAGAGTTGGATGACCTAGTGAAAAGCTGCCGGATCGGACGAACATGATACCTGTACATCACCATTTCCCCTGTCAGCATCATTCCTACAGAGGCGGCCATGATGAGGAGCAAATAGAGGATTTCATTCATGTCCAACTGAAGGGTGCGAAAAATAAACAAACTTCCGACACCGCCCACAGCCACAAAAGATCCCCCTATGTAATTCATCAGCATCCTTCTTTGAAAATATACGAATGGCTCCATCCTCTAAACTCCTTGTTATCGTTTAAATCATTTCTATCTTCTATTATTCGACAAACTCCAGCAGATTCCTTTTCAATGACTCTGACATTGCAAGTGGATTTCACTCCCACTCCTATCCCTCTGCTCCTGTGAATAATAGTGTGGGAAGGAACAGTCCCAGGCTCACAAAAAAAGATGCAGCTTTTAGCTGCATCTTTTTTCTCTAATAACTGATCGCTTCATCAGTTGGCGTCTTCTTTGATTTACGGACAAGCGCTACGATTCCAGCAATCAGGTACGCCACTCCTCCGAACAATCCCATAAAAACTGTAGCAAATGTGAAAACAACCCCTGTAACGATCAAAATGATTCCAGCTGCTTTCGGCTTCTTGTCTCCTTTAAGGAACACGGCGGAAAGAATTCCAAGACCCATGGCTATTAAAGAAGCAATGAGGACAAACATTGCGAATGAGCCCATCATTTCGAACATCTGGGTCATGTCTGTTGAACTCATTTCACCTTCCATCTGTACTTCCGGTGAGTTCATGAAGTTTTCAATTTCTTGTTGTATCTGCGGATTATCAGCTGAATTCAATAAGAGACCACTCAATACAACAGGTAGTCCAAAAAGAACAATACCGATGATGGTAATGACGATTTCTACCGTTCGTTTCATATCATTTTCCTCCTTTGTTATGATCCTGCTACGTCACGTTTCGTAAAGAATGCCCAGGACAAAGCCATGAATATAATGTAATATACCGCTAAGACACCGACGGAAAACCAAAGAGATGTCCCCGTTACAAATGGCGATCCCGACATGTACAGCGTAAGGTCTGTGTTTGCGAACAGAATATACTTAGCCCATGATTTCTCCATGAAGAAAACGACAATAGAGCTTCCGGCCATCATCAGAAAGATCGCTAAACCGATGGCGAGGGACGTATTTCTGAATACAGAGGCGATCATAAACGCGAATGTAGCCATCATGATTAATTCTACAAAACTTAACAAATATTGTGAAACAGTAAATGAAAAGACACCGGCATCTTTGATTTCGCCCGCCTGGGTATATACATAGGGTTCGGAAAGGCCGCCCATTCCAAACAACAGCGCCCCTGTGAGGAAGGAAACCAAGTATAATAGTACGAGCATTGTCAATGCGTAGATGATGACCGATACATACTTGGCCAGCAATATTTTCGCTCGAGATATTGGACGGATCAATAACAACTTTATCGTACCCCAGCGGAATTCATTTGCCGTAATTCCTGCTGCTACAATAATTGTAAAGAGACTGACCAATACAACGATATTTCTATTCGATCTTACAAAATCCCAAACATTATAATCTGTCGGTTTCAAGTCGTTTTCTATACGATACTGGTTCATTTCCACATTTGTATACCCTGGATATTCAATTTCAGGTGGTTGTTCCCCTCCTGACATCAACTCTTCATTCTGCTGTTGCAGCTCTTCCTTCCAGTTCTCACCGGTCGGAGCTTCTCCCCCCGTGATGGCTGCATCGATCTTAAACAATACACCTAGGCCGATGATCAACACGAGCATTAAAATAGCCATGATCCATGTCGCTTTTTGGTTATAAAGCTTCATTTGTTCGTTTTTTATCAATTGAATAAAGTTACTCAATGGCTCCCTCTCCAATCAAATCCAAGAATTTGTCTTCAAGCGTTGAGCGGTTGACGTTCACACTGTAAATCTGTACCCCTTTTTGCACAAGGTCCGCTATAATCGCAGGAATCTTTTCTTTCTCGACCGTGAATGTAAGGAGAGCCTCCTTTTGATGGACTTCCTTACCAGTGACTTCTTCCAGTACGGCTCGCGTTTCAGCGAGAGGTGTCGCTTCGATGGAAACTTCTTTCTCCTCCGTCTGTTGCAATGCATCCTGTACGGTTTGAATGGAAATCAATTCACCATTCTTGATGATACCAATCCGGTCACACATCATCTCCATCTCAGAAAGAATATGACTGGAAACAATCACTGCCACTCCTTCTTCTTCAGCAAGCCGACGTATGTAAGACCTGATTTCGCGAATTCCTGATGGATCCAATCCATTGGTCGGCTCATCGAGAATTAGGACGGAAGGATTATGTAAAAGGGCTTGAGCAATTCCAAGACGCTGGCGCATGCCAAGGGAATACTTTCCTACCTTTTCTTTCATGCGGTTTTCAAGACCGACAAGCTTTGCCACTTCTTCGATTCGTTCTTGGGAAACTTCCGGCATCATCCTTGCATAATGGATGAGGTTTTTCCAACCGCTCATGAATGGATACATTTCAGGATTTTCAACAATCCCTCCAACATGGCGGATCGCCTCTTTGAAGTTATGCCGGACACTTTCCCCCTGAATAATAACGTCCCCATCCGTCATCTTCATCAATCCGACCATCATACGAATGGTTGTGGTCTTACCGGCGCCGTTAGGCCCTAGAAAACCGAACACTTCACCGCCTTGTATATTGAAATTCAAACCCTTGATGATCGTTTTCTTCCCAATAGTTTTCTTTACGTTTTTCAACTGCATGACAGGCTCTGTCATTCTCCACCCTCCTTTAATTCAACACACCTACTGTACGTCAAAAAATGAATCTGGTTTCATTTTTTATGAAAATTTTTTACAGTTGTTTCGCACACCCGAAGCTATTTCAGGAAGAGGCGCCCAGGACACGGACTCCATTCGTGGATGCACTAGGGAATCTTTGATAAAATGTAATCATGGAATGAGGGCAGATTCCCTCGCTATCGGATCAGAAGAAACATCAGCTCGTTAAGGGGGTAGAAGTGAGTGAAAATCGTATCCATTGAACCGACACCCAGTCCGAATTCAATGAAAGTCAATTTGAATGAGACGTTGTCTGACGGAGAGACTCACAATTATAAAAAAGAAGATGATCATAGTCATGCACCCGATTTCGTGCAACATCTTTTTGCCATTGAAGGGGTCAAAGGCTTATATCACGTCACAGATTTCATCGCGTTGGAAAGGAATGCCCGTATCTCCTGGGAAGCGATTCTTCCTGAAGTAAGAAAGGTTTTCGGATCAGAAGACACGGCTGCATACCCTTCTCCGGAAAAGGAAGAACCGGATGAGCACTTTGGAGAAGTAAGAGTATTTGTCCAAATGTTCCGGGGACTGCCTATGCAGGTGAAACTGGAGGAAGGCGACGAGGAAACACGGGTCGGCCTTCCGGAACGTTTTATGGAAGCCGCTATGAAAGCTTCTCCTGCTTCACCGAACATGATCATGGAAAGGAAATGGGTCGAACAGAGCCCTCGGTACGGAGACGTAGCGGAGGTCGGTGAACAAGTGAAAGAAGAACTTTCTGCAAGTTACGACACAGAGCGCCTCGAAACGCTTGTTAAACAAGCGTTTGACCAAGAGTCGGCAGGAGATGAGCCGCAAAAGGAAAAGGCATCCATCACTTTAGAAACTCTGGACCACGAGGATTGGAAAGTCCGCTATGCGGCATTGGATCGAATGGATCCGACGGTAGAGGATTACCGCGTTCTTGATAAGGCATTGGATGATGAGAAAGCTTCCATCAGACGCCTGGCGACTGCTTATCTTGGAATGATTGAAGAGATTGAAACGCTCCCGTATTTATATAAAGCCCTCTGTGACAAATCGGTCACGGTGCGCCGTACTGCTGGGGATTGTTTATCTGATCTCGGGTTTAAAGAAGCGATGCCGCGTATGATTGAATCATTATCGGATTCCAACAAACTCGTCCGCTGGCGCGCAGCCATGTATTTATACGAACTCGGCGACGAATCTGCGCTTCCCGCTTTGAAGGAGGCAGCCGAGGACCCTGAATTCGAAGTACGTCTGCAAATCAACATGGCTATCGAAAGAATTGAAGGCGGCGAAGAAGCCAAAGGTTCCGTATGGCACCAGATGACTCAGGCAGCCACAAAAAAACAACAATAGGAGGCTACAACCCATGAACCCATATGAAGCATATATGAAAGAAATCTCTCAACCGATGCGTGATGAACTAACGAACGCCGGTTTTACAGAACTGACGACTCCAGAAGAGGTCGACACATTCATCAGTGAAACAAAAGGGACATCCCTGGTTGTGATCAATTCAGTTTGTGGATGTGCAGCAGGGCTCGCGCGTCCTTCTGCCCGTGTATCCCTCCAGCACGACAAACACCCTGAACATCTTGTCACTGTTTTTGCTGGTCAGGATCGCGAGGCAACATCCCGTATGCGTGACTATTTAGAAGGTTATGAACCTTCCTCTCCTTCCATGGCACTCATGAAGGATGGACAAGTTCTCCATTTCATCCCCCGTGAGGAGATCGAAGATTATGAAGTGGAAGAGATTACTGCCAACCTTACAAATGCCTATGATCAATACTGTTAAAAAAAACGCCTTCTGTGATAGAAGGCGTTTTTTCATGCGGTTTTCGTCTGACTCTCATTTTTTTCAGGTTTGATGAATAAGAGGACCACGATGAGGAGGATGGCTCCGAAAGCTCCACCTGTAATATAGCTGATATTCAAGTACTCTTTCATGAGCAGGGACATCAATGGTGGACCGGCCGCTACCCCTATGAACCTGGATGAACTATAAAAGGAGGTAATCGTCCCTCGCTCTTCTTTCTCGATCCCTTCGGTTATAAGAGCATCTAATGTCGGAAGCATTCCACCAATGGCCGTCCCAAGAATGCTTGTTACCACTAACAAAAGAAGCAGCTTTCCATTGACATACCCTACAAAAATCACACTTGCAGATACCATTCCCATAGCAACGACAAGTACCCACTTCATAACGGTTGTATTCCCCTTGATCGTTTTACCGGTGATAAACGCCGCCAGGCATAAAGTGAAGAGTGGTACAGCAAGCACAAAGCCTTTTTTAACCCCTTCAATGTTATGCGTTTTCTCAAGGATATCGGACATAAAGAACAAAACAGCAAACAAAATGAGCATCGCGTAGGCTCCAAGTAGAAACACTGGGTAGAGCCATTTTCCCTCCTGTTTGAAAATGTCCGCTGTCTTTTTCAAAAACTGTTTGAACGGTTTCGGTTCTTCCTTCTCCCCTTTGGGAATTTTAATAAAAAAGAATACGAGAACGATGGATATTAAACTGAAGAATGAAATTGAAAAGAAAGGCAGAAACCATAAAAACACAGCAAATAAAGAACCAAGAATCGGGCTTAATACTTTTCCGAAGGTGTTTGACGTTTCAATGATTCCGAGACAGGAGCTCGCTTTTTCATCATCATCCTTATATAAATCACCGACGAGAGGCAGTATGATCGGTGTGGCTCCCGCTGCCCCCATTCCCTGAAGGATACGGCCAACCGTAATCCACAGGAATGGATCTTCCAATTTCCATGAGGAAAAACCAGCGATAATCCCTCCGATAAAAGCCAACAGCAAACTCGGCAGGATAATTCGTTTCCTCCCGAAGCGATCGGACAAATAACCGGCAACCGGGATGAGAAAGATCGCCGCTACCGAATAACTGGTAATGATTGTACTGGACTGAAAAGAAGTGATGCCTACTTTTTTCTCGAAAATCGGCAATACTGGAATCAGCATCGAGTTTCCGAGGGTCATGACAAGAGGGATGGACGCCATGCTGACCAGACACCACCGGCTGACTTTGTTTTCCAAGGCAATTCCTCCTACGTCTTCATAAACGTAGGATGCCCCGTTCTATTTGAAACACTAGGAGAAAAATCTGGATAAATCTTGCCCTCGACCCTCTCCCCCGCTTTCCATACCTGCTGATTCTCTTCTGGATCTTCAAATATTCTGTAGTCAATAGAACAGCCAGCAATAAAGGGAGTACCCATACAACCGCGGGCATGACCTGCTCCATTACCGTCGGATTTCCCACTATTTCTTGCCCTTGACGATCGGCGTCGTGCAGGATGTGAGCCCTAAGCCGCCCCCCACGAAACGAAATTGTAACTAAAAGCGAACGAAAAAAAAGAATACCCAATGTTAATTCATATAAAACTCCTTCCCCCAATACGAACCACCTTTGGAATGGTTCCAAATTCTTATTTTTGTACATTTACCCTTTCATTACCATAAACTTACACAATATTCATTCTCTCTTTACAAAGCTTGGGTATCTTTTACACGTAACTCACTTTGAAAGGGGATTTTTAATATGTTGAAGAAATGGATGTTGGCCTTAGGTTTAGTATCTGTTTTGACCCTTGCTGCTTGTGGTGGAGAAGAAGACGGTGAAATGGAAGAAGATCAGACGGAAGAGCAGGAGCAAAGTGATAGCGAAGGTGAAGACAGCGGAGAAGAATAATACACGACACTATAAAAAAGGCGGATCCACTCAAGGATCCGCCTTTTTTTACCTTGGTTAAAGATTGCAGGTAATATTGATACCTCACGAAGTTTCAAGGAAAGGGCAAAGTTGTAAAAAGGTCCGTGACGATTTTTTTGTTTAGGGATTCGGGATCTAACCCTCTGTTCACGCAGGAGTCTTAACGCGCTCCACACAGAATGCTGCTCCTGCCACTCCCACTTACAAAAAGTATGAAAGGAGCTTTTTATTTAATCCGCCATTTTGTCTTCACCTGCTGTGGCGAAGAAGGTTTAATTTCAAGAGAGGAAGAGCAATTTGGACATATGACAGCCTGGGTCGGTATCGGCATACAACAGTAGGGACACTCCTTTTTGGTCATCCCATGCAATGGATGCTGATGAGGTTTTTTCCAGCGGTTGATTTGACGAACGACAAGGAAGACGGCGAATAAAATAATCAGGAACCGGACGGTGGCCGTAACGAAGAGACCATAGTTGATCGTTGCCGCCCCGGCTTCTTTAGCCGCTGTAAGTGAAGGATAGAGAGTTCCATCCAGACTGAGGAACATGTTCTCAAAATTCATTTTCGTATATAAAACACCAACAGGCGGAAGTAAAATATCCGTGACAAGTGAATCGATGAAACCACTGAAGGCGGCACCAAGAACCATCCCAACCCCCATGTCCACAGCACTTCCACGAACGGTGAATTGCTTGAATTCATGTAACAACCCCAAATCATGCTCCCCCTTCCTTCACCATCCTATGAAAGAAAGGGACAAACTATGAATTCAAACCTGGCACCACATCATCCGTACCTGGTACCAGGTACGGATCGATCTCTTTTTGGTACCCGGTACGGATTAAAACTCAGATCGTACCTGGTACCCGGTACACATTTTCAGTATCCGGTACGGCCGGTAGCGACGGTTTTTCCTCTTAACGTTTTTAAAAATCCGGCGAGTTTCACCACTTGTTCAACCTTGTGGTGATGACTGAATGAAAGACGTATGAAGGATTTTGCTTCTTGTGCACTGTATCCCATCGCAAGTAATGTCGCAGCTGGTTTCTGATCATCTGCATGACAGGCACTTCCTGTAGAAAAATAATACCCGTTCCGATTCCCTTCAAGCATAGCCAGTTGCCCCTCTATTTCCGGGAGAATTAGTCCAAGGATCGGAACAGCGGTTTCGACCGTATCTCCTAACACGTGCCACTCCCCCATATCAAGAAAAGCCTGCTTCAATGTTATGATTCTCCTTTGAATAACACTTATTTCCTTCACCATTTTTTCAGCGGACACAGTGAACGCGGCAATTCCAGGCAAATTGATGGTCCCCGGCCTCATCCCTCTTTCATGAGCGCCGCCTGGCGTACGCGGTGTACACGTAAGCGAAGGACGAATATACATAGCCCCCACGCCCTTCGGACCATATAGCTTATGGGCTGCCACTGAAAGACTGTCTACATAGGGAGCTATTTCATCTAACCGAATCTTCCCGAAAGATTGGACACAATCGGTATGCAGAAGAATGTTGTACTTCCGGCAGATGGCGGATAAGTGATGGAGAGGCTGGATCGTTCCGATATCAGAATTGACATGTTGAACAGCTAAAAGAACGGTCTCCTCACCCACCACCTTTTCAACAGCTTCTACCTCTATAAGTCCCTCCTCCGTCAAGGGAACCCTTGTAACCTTATAGCCTTCTCTTTCATATTTCCGTATGATATTTCGAACAGAGGAATGTTCAGCGTCAGTGGTGACAATATGCTTGCCCTCCCTTGCTGTTAACAGGGCTTCGATCGCACGTTCATTACTTTCTGATCCACCGCTTGTAAAATACAGACCTTCCTTCTCCACAACCATTAAGTCCGCCAGTGTCTGCCTGCAGTGCTCTAATAAGGCAGCCGCCTTTGTACCTCCATCGTGCAAGCTCCGTGTATTCTCATAATAATGATTGGCTGCGTGAAGATAAGCCTCCATGGCATCGTCATCCATCGGACATGCAGCTGCAAAATCAAAATAACCCTCCACATTTCCCCGCTCCTTTTTAAGTAATCTCTTGTCAATAGTGTAACAGTGTGTAAATATAAGTGTAAATACACTTGTATATATAAAGGGGTGGAAGTATGATAAGGACGGCAGATGTCATCATCATCGGAAGTGGAGCAGCAGCGTTACAGCTCGCCCGTCACCTTTCTACGGATAGAAATGTGATTATTATCACAAAGTCGATTCTCGGTCAGGGGAATTCCCGATTAGCTCAAGGTGGGATTGCTGCAGCCCTGGGAAAAGAAGATCATCCTTTTTATCATTTCGTCGATTCTGTCCTGGCCGGGCGATCGATGAACTATCATCATTCCACACTGATGATGACCCAGGAAGCTCCACAAATCATTCGGGAACTTGAAGCGGAAGGATGTGCCTTTGATTATAAAGACAGAGATACCCTTGCACTTGGAAAAGAGGGGGCCCATAGCCATCACCGCATCATCCATGGGGGCGGGGATCAGACAGGGAGAGTTCTTATGAATCATTTGACGGCAGCCCTCCCTCTTCATGTCGACATCATAGAAAACCACTATGTATACGAACTGATGGTGAATGAAAACCATCAATGCTATGGAATCAAAAGTAAGGATTCCTATGGCACCCACGAATTTCAGGCCCCTCATGTCGTGGTCGCGACCGGGGGATGCGGACAGTTATATGCGTCCACATCCAACGCCCCCTCTGTGACCGGGGATGGCATGGCACTCGCTTATCAGGCTGGAGCAGAGCTTGTAGACATGGAATTCATCCAGTTCCACCCTACCCTTTTGTACATAAAAGATAAGGCTGTAGGTTTGATCTCTGAAGCTGTCAGGGGTGAGGGGGCCTTTCTGGTCGATGAAAACGGGCGGCCGGTCATGGAACACATTCACCCTCTTCAAGACCTTGCTCCGAGACACATTGTTTCACAAACGATTTACCAAAGAAGGCAAAGCGGAGACAACATCTATCTTGATATAAGCAAGATAGAAAATTTTGACCTGAGATTCCCGCATATTACAAACCTTTGCACACAGTACCAAGTGGATATTACCGAAGGGCGGATTCCTGTAGCCCCTGGCTGTCACTTTTCAATGGGCGGCATTAAAACCGACCTCCATGGAAGAACAACGGTCGATGGGCTTTATGCCATTGGCGAAGCGGCATGTACAGGCGTTCACGGAGCTAATCGCCTGGCCAGCAATTCCCTTCTTGAAGGACTCGTCTACGGAAAAAGGCTCGCGGCTCACCTGAATGCATCCCCTCGCCTCTCTAGAACGTCATGGAGTAAAAGACACAAGCGGATGAATCCTCCTTCTGTTATCCCTTCCAGGCAAATCCTTCAAGAGCGGATGACGGCAAACGTCGGGATTGTTAGAGACGGAAAAAAATTAAACGATCACCGCAAGTGGTTGGAATCCTTCGCTCCTCCAGAGGAATGGGAACGGTACGACATAGGCATGCTCACATTCGAACAAATGACGAGAATGTTCATGCTGCAGACAAGCTGGATCATCACAAAATCGGCACTGGAACGGCAGGAGAGCCGCGGGGGGCATTATCGCAGCGATTTTCCTGAAGAGCAGATGGATTGGCTCAACAAACAGGTCGTCAGACACAGAACTTCAGAAATGAGGGAAATCAATGAACCTTTGGAGACGTAAACAACACTTAGAAGCCTTTTTTATAGAAGATATCGGAGAGCATGATTACAGTTCAGACTTTGTATTCCCGAAGAATTTAAGGGGCACGATGACCTTTACTTGTAAAGAAGCAGGAATTTTCTGCGGGGCGGATATCATTTCAGATGGCTACCAGGTGCTGAATCCTGATGTGGCCGTCCACCTTCATGTCCATGACGGAGATCAGGTGAGCGCAGGAGAAGCCATAGCTACAGCCCAAGGGCCTGTTGGTGACCTTCTCAAAGGGGAACGCGTCATCCTTAATCTCGTTCAGCGTATGAGCGGGATTGCGACCATGACCAAACGTGCCGTAGAAGCTTTAGGAGATGAAAAAATCCGTATTTGTGACACAAGGAAAACGACTCCCGGACTTCGTTCCTTTGAAAAGTATGCCGTCCGCACCGGTGGCGGACACAACCACCGCTTCGGCCTCTATGATGCGGTCATGCTGAAAGACAATCATATCGAATTCTTCGGCTCTGTCCATGAAGCGATTACCAGAACAAAAGCAGCCATCGGCCACACTGTGAAGATAGAAGTCGAAACAGAGACAGAAGATCAAGTCCTCGAAGCCGTAGAAGCAGGAGCGGATATCATTATGTTCGATAATCGCACACCAGATGAAATCCACTACCTTTCCCAACTGGTCCCCTCTTCGATCACAACCGAAGCTTCTGGAGGAATCACTCTGGAAACCCTGCCTGATTACCAGGGGCTTGATCTCAACTATCTTTCCCTCGGAATGTTGACCCACTCTGTGAAAGCCATGGATATAAGCGCCCGTGCCATCACCATAAAGGAGGAAGTATAATGAATTTGTTTGATACGATTGAAAGAACGACGCTGCCTGACAAGTATAAGGCAATGGAAACATCAGAACTGGAGCAAAGAATTCTCAACGTAAAGAAATCCATGGGGGCAAGACTCTTCCTTCCTGGTCACCATTATCAAAAAGATGAAGTCATTCAATTTGCTGACGTCCGCGGGGATTCGTTAAAGCTTGCTCAGATATCTGCGAGCCAACATAAAGCGGAGGCGATCGTTTTTTGCGGGGTCCATTTTATGGCGGAAACCGCAGATATCTTGACTCGGGAAGATCAGCATGTGTACCTCCCGGATATGAGAGCCGGCTGTTCCATGGCTGATATGGCGAATATCCGACAGACAGAGGAGTCATGGACCCGTCTAATGGAACTTTTTGACGATACGATCCTGCCTCTTACTTATGTGAATTCTACAGCAGCTATCAAGTCATTTGTAGGCAGAAAAGGCGGAGCGACTGTTACTTCCTCCAATGCAGCCGATATGCTGAGGTGGGCCTTCTCCAAAAAAGAGCGGATCCTCTTCCTCCCCGATCAGCACTTGGGAAGAAATACCGCATACGATCTAGGCATCCCGCTCAACCACATGGCCGTTTGGGATCCTATCATAGAAGAGCTTCTTTATGATGGACCGTTGGAAGACATTCAAGTAATTCTGTGGAAAGGGCACTGCTCCGTTCATGAAAATTTCGCCGTTTCCAATGTCGAACAAGTTCGTACGGAGCATCCAAACATGAAAATTATCGTCCACCCGGAGTGCAGCCGTGAAGTTGTAGAGAAGTCTGATATGTCCGGTTCCACGAACGCAATCATCCAAGCGATTGAACATGCTCCTCCAGGAAGTGAGTGGGCGATTGGCACAGAAATGAATCTCGTCAATCGCATCATCCAGGAACATCCGGATCAACACATTATTTCCTTGAATCCGCGGATGTGCCCATGTCTGACCATGAACAGAATCGACCTTCCCCATTTGGCCTGGTCTCTCGATTCCGTCATGGAGGGTAATCCTCAAAACCTAATCCAAGTCCCCCCTTCCATCGCTGTGAATGCGAAGAAAGCTCTGGACAGGATGTTGGCTCGTGTGTGATTATATTCCGCTTAGCTGTTGGAGCTACTAAAGAAAAGGCACTGTTAAAGTTCAGTGTTGATATTGGCATCAACGGATGGAAGTGACCATGAATGATAGGATGATAAAAGGGAGTTTATTTCCAAGTGTCGAAACCTTTAGATGATCTACTTTCACGATGTAACCATTGAATCTTGTTGGATTATTATTTCGAAACGGAGTCTTTCACTAACTGGCAGGATTGTTGAAGACTTGATTTCGAGAGGGTTCGGGGTTCGTTATTGTGTTGAGTGCCAGGGGTGGCTGGGAAGCTACTCGCTTTCCTGTGGGGGAGTGCCGAGCTTCCTCGGGCTTATCGCCCTGCGGGATCTCGCCGATCTCCTTTCTCCCACGGGAGTCTCGCAGCTTCCCAACCACCCCATTCGATCATGCGAGAAACGAACCCCTTTGTCAACGTTGGATGGTCTTCCATTCCCCCGGTTGTTGTAAGCATAAAACGCTATGTATCAAGCTTTCCGGGTTCGATCACCTCGGTTTGGGAATATGATCCTTATCCTCTCACCAACTAGAATAGCTGATGATTCATGAAGGGGTTTCGAGACCCTGATCTAGCCAAGGGGCGGAGGGGGATGGCGAGACTCCTATCTTAAGTGTGCAGGCGCCTCGTTCAGCGGCGTATGGACTGGACTGAGCTGGAGGAGATAAAGGAAACACGAAGAACGAAGGGATTCGATGTTGACTTATCGTACAGAAGCGAGGGAAGTCTCACTAGCCGCTAGGCGCAGAAACCGGATATCTATGAGGAAAAGAGTGCTGGGTGAGACCCCGCAAGGCGTAAGCCTGAGGAGGCTCACCGCGCTCCCGCGGAAAGCGAGTCATCCCCCGCAGCCCCTAACTCCCACACAAACATCTCAAAACTGAGTCTTCCACAAACAGGAGCTTTCGTTGAATAAGCCAAATATAAAAAAGGAACTTCCAATTTTATGGAAGTTCCTTTTTTTGCAGTAATATCAACACTAAACTTTAACAGAGCCAAAGAAAAAGAACCTCCGCGCGGAGAATATCCGCATCCATTCCTGCGAATATTACTTTTAAAAGGAGGGTGCTTACATGAACAAAGAACGCGCAAAAGAAATATTTAAATCAGAGGATATGATATCGGTCATGCATGAAGACCGTGAAATTTACATTGAAGAAGTTATTGAACGCAATGAAATGGCACGCATTCACCCGACAGATCAGCCGAACATCGTTCAAAAAGTTCCGTTATATGAATTGAAAGAGCAGGAATAAACCTGAAAAACCCGGATCATATGCTGTGATCCGGGTTATATTTGATATTTCTCCTTTAATAGGCGTCTTTCCCTGTTTCAAACTCTAGTTTTGAATGTACTTTTCAAACACATCATCAAAATCTTTGCGGGTATTTTCCTCATACTTCTTCGTAAACCAATCATAAGCAAAGATCGCCGTTTCACTGAATTCTTTGGAGACGTCATTGTCATGGAAACGGTTATCACGGATCATGTCCTGTGCCACCCCGATACTGTCCTTAGCGAAAGCTGCCTGGCGCTGGTTCTCTTCCTGAATATGAGAAATAGCTACCAGTGATTTATACAAATCGGCAATCGCTTCTCCTTCGTCCTTTGCAATATCGATGCTCATATATTGATCGCCGATGTAGAATTTGATTTCTAAATCCAAATCAATTGTCCCTGCTGTTTCTACTGATACACTTCTGATTGGATGCTGATAATAGTCATAACGATAGATGTTGCGTTTACTGCTTGTTGCTTTTTCGCCGTCCAAGTGAATGAGCGCACGATTCGTAAAACAGTATTCATCACTTTTCGATTTGATTAGAAAATGAATCTTTTCTCCATCCTCTGTCAGGACAAAGTCATCGGACTGGGCTTTATCAAAATCTTCTTTCCGGATAATCTTTCCGATATCACTTAAACCTAACGCATCACTTGCCATTTTTTTGAACATATCATGACCTCCTGAATATTCGGATTCGTTGACTATTTCTACATGACATCTATAAATCCTCTATCGACAAAGCGAAAAACCGGAGCATAAACTATGCTCCGGTTCTCTGTTCTTTATTGTTGAAGCGCAAGTTTCAGTTGGTGGTCACCGACTGTATACTCTTTCATCGCTTCCTTTTCCCCGACCGTCAAATCGTTAACTAAAACATTTTCACGGATCAGTTGTTCATTCTGTTGAATGGCTTCTTTAACGTCTGCATCTCCATCGAGAGCGATATCGACGCGAAGATCGATTGGAAGATCCTGCTGTTTACGTTCATCCTGGATCACCCGGATGACTTCGCGGGCAAGGCCTTCCAGACGAAGCTCTTCTGTGATCGTCGTATCCAGCATGACATGGAAATCCTGATTGGATCCCATGGACAATCCAGCATCTGCCACACGTTCAACGTTCAGAAGGTCCAGGGTAACCTCGACCTCTCCGTCTCCTGTCGGCACGACGACTTTTTCATCCTGAACAACTTTAGCTGCTTCTTCATCAGAAAGTTTTTCGAGATACCCTTTGACAATCCCGACATTCTTTCCAAGAACAGGACCTGCAGCACGGAAGTTCAGTTTGACTTCATAGCGTACGAGATCATCAGAGGACTGCTTCACGACAACTTCTTTGACGTTGATTTCATCACGGATAATGCTGCTGTATTCCTCAAGCGCCTTCCCTTGATCTGAGTTGACCGGGATGACGACAAGCTCTGACAGAGGCTGCTTCGTCTTGATCGATTCGGTGTTACGGACACCACGAGCTAGCTCAACCACTTGCAGTACAGCATCCATATCTTTTTCAAGCTGCGTATTTACCACCGCATCGTCCACTTTCGGGAAGTACGCCAAGTGCACACTTTCACCCGTCAGGTTTTGATAGATGTCATCAGCAAGGAACGGCGTGTACGGAGCCATGAGCTGACTGAGCTGTGCCAACACTTCATGAAGTGTATGGTAAGCCGCTTTCTTGGATTCAGTCATGCCTGATTCCCAGAAACGGTCGCGGGAACGACGGATATACCAGTTACTTAGTTCATCAATGTACTTCTCTAGAGCTTTTGCAGCTTTCGTGAAGTCGTAGTCATTCAACGCTTCCTCTACCACACCCGTCACACTGTTCAACCGGGAAAGGACCCAGCGGTCAAGCAGTGTCTTTTCGCCTTCTTCATTCTTATTGAATGTGTAACCATCGATGTTGGCATACAAGGTGTAGAAACCGTGCGTGTTTACAAGCGTATCAATGACTTTAGATTTCGCTTCGATTACCACTCGTTCCGAGAAACGTTTATTGTTCCACGGCGCACTGTCAGCAAGCAACGCCCAACGGAAAGCATCAGCACCGAATTTTGTAACAAGATCTGTAGGGTTTAGAGCATTCCCCTTACTCTTAGACATCTTGCGTCCTTCTTCATCAAGGATATGACCAGTGGAAAGGACACGCTTGTAAGGAGCTTTACCTGTGAACAAAGTAGAGACAGCGAGCAGGCTGTAGAACCATCCGCGTGTCTGGTCGATCCCTTCACAAATGACGTCTGCAGGGAACTGTTTCTCAAACTGATCTTTGTTTTCAAACGGGTAGTGCTGCTGGGCAAATGGCATGGAACCAGAATCGAACCAAACGTCAATAACTTCTGGTACGCGGTTCATCGTGCCATTACACTTTTCACACGTTACCTGTACGCGGTCGACGTATGGCTTGTGAAGTTCAACATCACCGATATCACCAATCGCTTTTTCCTGAAGGTCCGCTTTGCTGTGCGGGGCGTATTGATGATCACAGGAATCACACATCCAGATCGGCAGCGGGGTTCCCCAGAAGCGGTTACGACCGATGTTCCAGTCGACCATGTTTTCAAGGAAGTTTCCAAAACGGCCATCTTTGATGTGGTCCGGATGCCATGTTACTTCCTGGTTATTCTTGATGAACTGATCTTTCAGTTCTGTCGTTTTGATAAACCAGCTTTCGATTGCGTAATATAGCAGTGGAGAATCACAACGCCAGCAGTGTGGATAGCTGTGCTCATATTTTTCTTTATGGAAAAGCAGTCCTTCGTTTGCAAGGTACTTCACGATGTCGACGTCACAATCTTTAACGAATCGACCTTCAAATGGAGGGATATCCTCTGTATAACGACCCTGACCATCCACAACATTGAAGAAAGACAAATTGTTTCCCTTCACCAAATTGTAGTCATCTTCACCATAAGCAGGTGCGATATGAACGACACCTGTACCGCTTTCTGCGTTTACGAAATCTGCTTCGACGACGAAGTGACCACGTTCAGGCTTAACGAACGGGAACGGCGGGTGATATTCAACATCTTTGAATTCGCTCCCTTTATGCTTGGAAACGACTTCGTACTCTTCCCCAAGGTTCTTCTCGGCAAGAGCTTCCGCAACGATGTACACTTCGCCATCTTTCTTCGCCTTGATATAATCAAGATCCGAGTGAACGGCAAGTGTAACGTTGGCAGGAAGCGTCCAAGGTGTTGTCGTCCAGCCAAGGAAAAATTCATTTTCAGAACCTTTCACTTTGAACTTCGCCGTTGCGGAAAGGTCTTTGACATCTTCATATCCCTGCGCCACTTCGTGGGAGCTCAATGTCGTCTGACAGCTCGGGCAGTAAGGCGTTACACGGTGACCTTTAGAAAGCAGGTTGCGCTTGTGAAGGTCACTCAGGATGTACCAGACACTTTCGATATAACGATCTTGAAGAGTCACATAAGGGTCATCCATATCGAGCCAATAGCCGATGGATTCCGTGAACTCTCTCCACTCTTTTTCATAATTAAAGACACTTTCCTTACATTTCTCAATGAACTTCTCTACGCCGTACTCTTCGATTTGCTGTTTTCCTGAGATGCCGAGCTGCTTCTCGACTTCCAGCTCAACCGGCAGACCGTGCGTATCCCAGCCGCCCTTACGTAGGACTTGATAGCCCTGCATCGTTTTATAACGTCCGACAAAGTCCTTGATGACCCGGCCAAGGACATGCCCTGCGTGAGGGAGGCCGTTTGCTGTCGGCGGCCCTTCATAAAAAACGAATGTTTCTGCACCTTCGCGCTCATTCATGGAGCGACGGAAGACATTTTCTTTATTCCAGTAATCTTTGACACGATTTTCGCGGTCTAAAGCCGCTTCTTTCGTATTGACACTGCGCATTTCTTCCACCTCTTACCCTTTGATTTTTTGTATAGATAAATAATAACGAACTTACAATGACGACAGGAACAAAAAAATCCGCCCCTGCTGAATACACAGGGACGGATTTGATTCCGCGGTACCACCCATATTCCGCGCAATACATGCACGGCTCTCGGTTCACAAAACGGATAACGGCCGCCTGCCGGTTCCACTTACTCTGTCTCATTTCAGCAGAACTTCTCAGAGATGATCTTCAGCTGTTACCTGTCATCGCTTCACACCAGCCAGCGACTCTCTTGAGACAGAAATAAAAGCCTACTCTTCTCGTCAACGAAACTATACGTATCTTCTCCATATCCTACAATGTAATCTTTTGTATGTCAAAGCTTTCTTACCTTCATCCTCGCCTATTTTTCAAAAGCTTATACGTGTTCACTTTATCTTATCGCTTCCTATAAAAAATCCATATTATCGCCAAACACTTGTTTTGCTTACAATAAAAATGGCTCTGTTAAAGTTTAGTGTTGATATTACTGCAATAAGGAAATTCCAATTTTATATTTGGCTTATTCAACGAAAGCTCCCTTTTCTTGAAGACTCAGCTTCGAGATGTTTGTGTGATTCTAGGGGCTCCGGGAAAAGGTTCGCTTTCCATGGGGCGGGCGGTGAGCCTCCTCAGGATACGCCTTCCGGGGTCTCACCTGTCCCACACGTCCCATAGGAGTCTCCACCGTTTCCCTCCGCCCCCTTTCCCTTATAAGTGTCTCGAAGCCACTTTAAAAAGGGTGAGCATGAATGGTTGAGGTTCGAACATCTGTATGGATTAGTACAATTCTTCTCCCCTAGACGGGCAGATCATACGTAGTATCAAGCATTTGCGTATGCTAAACGTTCATGGGGTAGAGATGATATCATTCCCTTCTCTTACCCATACAGCTGATTTTTTAAGTAGTGGTTTCGAGACACTTATATGGCAAAGGGGCGGAGGGGAATGGCGAGACTCCTATCTTAAGTGTGCGGGCGCCTCGTTCAGCGGCGTATGGACTGGACTGATCTGGAGGAGATAAAGGAAACACGAAGAACGAAGGGATTCGATGTTGACTTATCGTACAGAAGCGAGGGAAGTCTCACTAGCCGCTAGGCGCAGAAACCGGATATCTATGAGGAAAAGAGTGCTGGGTGAGACCCCGCAAGGCGTAAGCCTGAGGAGGCTCACCGCGCTCCCGCGGAAAGCGAGTCATCCCCCGCAGCCCCTTGGCTAGATCAGGGTCTCGAAACCCCTTCATGAATCATCAGCTATTCTAGTTGGTGAGAGGATAAGGATCATACGCCCAAACCGAGAGGCTCGAACCCGAAAAGCTTGATACATAGCGTTTTATGCTTACAACAACCGGGGTAATGGAAGACCATCCAACGTTGGTAAAGGGGTTCGTTTCTCGCATGATCGAATGGGGTGGTTGGGAAGCTGCGAGACTCCCGTGGGAGAAAGGAGATCGGCGAGATCCCGCAAGGCGATAAGCCCGAGGAAGCTCGGCACTCCCCCACAAGAAAGCGAGTAGCTTCCCAGACACCCCTGGCACTCAACACAATAACGAACCCCGAACCATCTCGAAACGGAGTCAACAATCCTGCCATTTCCGTTGATGCAAATATCAACACTGAACTTTAACAGAGCCATAAAAATAAGCCCTGTTAACTATTGAAGATAAACTCCCGGTTCTTGAAAACAGCTTTATTCTTGAATAAATGCAAACACAAAACATTTAACAGAAACGGAATATTAGGAAAGAAGGGATTACGTATGTCAGATGAAGTGAAGCGTCACGTCCAGGAAGTATTTTCAAAGAACAAACAAGCGTATGTCGATAGTGCAACACATAAAAAACAATCCGACCTTGATGGGATTGTTGAGTGGCTGAAGCCCGACCCTTCACACAAAGCATTGGATATCGCCACAGGAGGCGGCCATGTTGCGAAAGCTTTAAGTCCCCACTGCCGAACTGTTTTTGCTACAGACCTTACAAAAGACATGCTGCAAAACACAGCCCGTCACTTAACTTCCCAGCAAAACATCGAATTCGTAGTCGCAGATGCCGAGTCCTTGCCTTTTCTGGATGATTGCTTTGATCTTGTCACATGCAGAATTGCACCACACCACTTCCCTTCCCCCCATGATTTCATCCAGGAAGTGGCCCGAGTATTAAAAGAGAGCGGCAGGTTTTTAATGATCGACAACGTGGCCCCCGAAGACAAGGAGCTGGACCTGTTTTATAACCGCTTTGAGAAGGCGCGGGACTACAGCCACGTCCGCGCTCTTAAAATCAGCGAATGGGAACATCTATTCCAAAATAACCACATGAGCATTGAGAAAAAACTCACTCGAAAAAAAGCGATGCCCTTCCCGAGCTGGGTTCAGCGCACATTAGATGAGAAATCTGAACAGGAAGCTGTGGAAGAACTATTCAAACAAGCTCCCCCGGCAGCCAAAAAGCACTTTTCCATTCTTGAAGAAAATGGACATGTCCAGTCCTTCGAAATCGATGAGTATATGGTAGTTGTAGAAAAACATTCCTCCTGACGAATATTCCACCATCACATTGGAAAAATAAACGAAGTATTGAAATGTGAGGTGGAGATCAATGGATATCGTCGTCATGGCCCGTGCGTTATTCGGTACATCGCTCGGATTCCATATCATTTATGCAACGATCGGTGTTGGACTTCCCGTGATGATCATCATCGCGGAAGTCCTTCACTTTATCAAGAAAGACCCGGATTACGCATTGATGGCGAAACGCTGGACGAAGGGGTTCGCCATTCTGTTGGCTGTTTCCATTGCTTCTGGTACGATCGTCGGCGTCATGATCTCCCTATTGTTCCCGGATTTCATGGAAATTGTCGGCCAAGTCATCGCCCTTCCGTTCCAGATGGAGATTTTCGCCTTCCTGATCGAGGCGGTGTTCATGTCCATCTACCTGTATGCAGCGGACCGACTACCTCCCACCCTGAGACTTGTCAGCATTATTTCCGTGGCTCTTGGTGCGACGGCATCGGCCATCTTGATCACAGATGTCCACGCGTGGATGAATACACCGGCAGGGTTCAACATCACGCCGGACGGAGAAGTGACAGACGTGGATACATGGGCAGCCTTTTTCAACCCGAGCTTCGGCGTCACCGCCATCCACGTAACCCTGTCTGCTTACATGACAGTGGCTTTCCTTGTGGCGTCTATTGCAGCCCTAAGGCTGATGCGGAGACACATCACAAAAGCTGAACGTGCGTATCATAAAAAAGCATTGACGATTGCTCTATACTTCGGGGCTCTTATGTCTTTGGCGACAGCTATTAATGGTCATGAAACGGCACAAATGCTTCACGAGTATAATCCAAGAAAGCTTGCTGCTGCGGAAGGGTTATTTGAAACGCAGCGCTATGCCCCCTTATCGATCGGAGGATATACATCATTAGAAGATCAGCGTGTAAAGTATGCCGTGGAAGTTCCCTATGCTTTAAGTTTCCTTGCAGGTGACCGGTTGGACACGGAAGTCTTAGGATTGAACGAATTCCCTGAGGAACTGTGGCCCCCACTCTATGTCCACATCCTGTTCAATGTCATGGTAGGGATCGGTTCTGTTCTCATTATCGTAGCGTTCGTCGCTCTATTCTGGAAACACGTCCTAAAAAAAGACCTGCCAGGATGGCTGCTGGCTACACTGGTCGTCAGCGGCCCCCTCGCCATGCTTGCCATTGAAGCAGGCTGGTGTTTCAGCTGTATCGGACGCCAGCCATGGACGATTACAGACGTACTCCGGACGGGAGAGGCTGCTACTAAATCGAAGAGTGTGGGCTTCCTTTTCTACTTGTTCATGACTCTTTATATCACCCTGCTTTTCGTAACAGGTTTCGTCATGCGATATTACTTTAAGCGAAACCCGGTGAGCAAAGATCTGAATACTCGAGAAGTATAAGCCAACAACATCCCGGAAAGGACGTACAACTTATGGAAGCATCAACTTTAGCGATTACGATTTTATGGAGTCTGCTTTTCATCTATTCCATCCTCGGGTCCCTCGACTTCGGGGCCGGTTTCTGGGGAATGATTTATGGAAAAAATGAAGAAAAGAGTGCTTCCCAGATCGCGAACCGTTTTCTTTCTCCAACATGGGAAGTGACCAACGTCTTTCTCGTCATCTTCGTTGTTTCTGTCGTCACCTTTTTCCCATTCGCTACGACTCTGCTCAGCAGCGTTCTGCTCGTCCCTGTCGGTCTGGGAATTTTATTACTGACCATCCGTACGACTTTCATGGTTTTCCAACATCATGCCAACCGTTTCAGAGATTTGCTCCGTCTGACTTCCGGCTTCACCGGCTTGGTCATTCCAGCATTGCTCGTCAGTATCCTGCCTATTACCCTGGGAGGGTTCGTCAGCTTTGAAGATGACTACCCGCGTCTACAGTATGGAGAACTTCTCACGCACCCTACCTTGTACATGCACATTTTGTTCGGGCTCTCGACGGAGTTGTTCATCTCCTCTATCTTTTTGATGGACTATGCAAAGGAAGCTGAAGATTGGAATGCTTACGACACTTTCCGTAAGCACTCCATATGGCTTGGTCCTGTCAGTATTGCCATCGCCATGTTGACGATCGGCACTTTTCCTGAAGAAGCCTCCTGGATTGTTGATAATATCCAGGAAAACTGGATGGCCTTCGGATTCTCCCTTCTCTTTTTCATTATTGGATATGCTTTCCTGTTCATCCGAAAAAAAGACGGCCGGCGCGGATTCGCCCGTCCAGCTGTCGTCATGGTCGGCCTGCAGTATGCGGTTGCCATTTATGCTTACGGATCTGCTCATCTGCCTTTTTTGATTTACCCGGACCTTACGATCGCAGACGGTTTTACAAATCCGGATACGTTTTACCAAATGCTGATCGTTTACGCCGTCGGTTTCGGCATTCTTATCCCCGCATTCTACTTGTTCTGGCGTCTATTCCTTAAAGACCGGCGCTATTTGAAACAGGAATAAACGTAAAGCATCCTCGCCGCAGGATGCTTTTTTCATTGGACATCCGATCGTTTACCCTCTCTTCAATAAAGGTAAATAGGTTAAAAACAAGCTAAAACTAACAAAGACTCCATATCGACATGATTGTATACATTCAGGAGCTCCTGGAAAAAGTTCATTTCACCCTTTTGAGAATCTCAGAAATCAGGAAGGGGATATGTTACGAAAACTGCACGTCCTAAAGAGAGGAAGTTCGATTAACGGAAGGAGGAGTGGAATGAAGGAATTGACGAAAGATTATCTTGAAGAAGCCATCGAAGACAGCCGGCCTTACGCTTCTGCCGGAAATGTCAATATGATTCTTCCTGGATATGACGAAACGATTAAGGATTTGCTCGGCGTTACCATCATCACGACAGATGGAGACTGTTTTTCTGCAGGGGATACAGGGTCTTACATTCCCATACAAAGCACTTCAAAAATTCTCGGGCTGATGCTCGCGCTACAGGATTTTGGAAAAGACCGCGTTTTTCAGACCGTCGGCATGGAACCGATGGGGGACTTCTTCAATTCTATCAGCCAGCTGGAGTCCTATGATACGAGCAAGCCGTTCAACCCAATGATTAACGCAGGAGCCATCGCCGTTTCAGCTCTGATCAAAGGGCAGAATGTCGAGAATCGTTTCACCCGTTACATGGATTTTTTACGGAAAGTCACGAATAACGACCAGCTGGAAATGAGTGAGGAAGTATATGAAGCTGAAAAGGCAAATGGAGCCCGCAACCGTTCTCTCGCTTATTTCATGCAAAGTACCGGTACGCTCGTCACAGATGTGGAAGAAGCACTTGACCTCTATTTCCGAATGAATTCTGTCATGATGACAACCCACGACTTTGCGCGAGTCGGACTGTTTTTAGCTAAAGGTGGACTCGACCTTGAAACCGGTGAAAAACTCATCCCCTCCCATCACCTTCGAACGGTGAAGGCGATCATGATGACATCCGGCATGTACAATTCATCAGGACATTATGCCGTAGAAGCAGGTTTTCCTTGTAAAAGCGGCGTCTCCGGTAGCATCATCGGTTCTTCTCCAGGACGGATGGGGATCGGGGTTGTCGGACCAGCTATCGATGAGAAGGGAAACAGTACGGCCGGCGGAGCTTTGATCAAGAAATTATCCCGGGATTTGCACCTCAACATGTTTGGTGTGGAAAACACAGAAAGGAAGAATATAAATGGCGTTTGATTATGATCTTGATTTCGACAACATTGATTTCCGCAAAAATCCGAAGAAATATCGAGTAGGACGGGGGGAGCAGGGGGTATTACTCGTAGAGCCATATAAGAGCGAGATTCTTGCTCACTGGCGATTTAAAACACCGGAAATCGCCAAAGAATCCTCTGATAAGATCTATCAGATGTTCCTGGATTACAAGGAAGCAGATGATTTTGTCGGTATGGATATGGCAAGGAAATTCCTTCAAATGGGCTATACCCGCGCCCGTAGATATGCCAACTACAAAGGGGGCAAAAAATATGATAAGGACGGGGAAGTGAATGACCGGGACATCGATGAGGAGAAGGCGCAATCCGCCCAGATTTTCGAAGAAAAGTGGATCGCTGTCCGGGAGGATGAAGAATACCTGGAGAAAAAGAAAGCCCATCAAAAACAATTTGGATAATCGTTGACAATCTTCTCCCATGAACGTAGGATAACATTAACCCGAGTGTTAAACTCGGATTAATCGAACGAGGAGTGCTTTAGTGAAAACATACCCACTTCTTATTAACCTTCTGTTCATGACCGCCTCGTGGTTCATAGGCGTTTACTTCCTTTCTGTCCTATATACTTCTACGATTATCATCCCGATCTTCAATGACTTCATCTGGATACATGACTATAAAGGCCTGCTTGGGTTGACCGCTATTTTTACGTTCGTAACCATCCCTTTAACCGCAATTCTTTATAGAAAACGAGCACAGATCCAAAATAAACCATTAGGATACAGCATCGTCACGATCAACCACGTGATCTGGATAGGTATCCTTGCGCTGCAAATCAAAACCATCCTCTACAACTTAGGCATTTGTCATTAATTTACAGGATTCCAAGCTCGACTGTTGAACTATTTCTTCAGAGGAGGAATAGTTATGGATTTTCATACGTTTTATGAAAAGTACAAACAAAAAGCCTGTCAGCATGACTTGAATCACTTGATGACCGTGACTTCCAAGGATCTCATTGCCCGTGAGATCCGCCAGGGAGAATCTGTCGATTATTCTTACGATGCATCCATTGAAGGATGGAAGCAAGCTTTTGACCATTTTGAAGACCAGGAAATGGCCTGGATCTACACCGACCATTCGGTTACCAGAATCAGTGACAAGAGCTACCTTGCTGCTTTTTGGGTATCCGTCCGTCTGAATGGGGAACTTTTGCCGACCTCCAACCTGTTTTTCGATACCTTTGAAAAACGTGAAGGAAACTGGGAGCTCGTCCGTTCTTATATTGAGGCAGGAGTTCAAAACCCTGTGTTATAATCCTGTTTCATGAAGGGCTCCCTCTTCTACCCCGAACGTATTTGAAAAATTCTCGTTATCATATTGTCAAAACTTTCTGAGTAGTGTAGAGTAATCAGCAATTAGAAAAAAATACAACTGAATTTCTTATCAAGAGAGGCAGAGGGACTGGCCCTGCGAAGCCTCAGCAACCACTGGTTCGACCAGAAAGGTGCTAAATCCAGCAAGTTGTTTCATCAACTTGAAAGATAAGGAGAAGGACCGTGCCTACAAAAGTCTTCTTCTTAGAGAAGGCTTTTTTTTATTTCCCTGATTATTTCTATAAAGGATGTGTTGTTATGTGTCCGCACACAGAGACGAAATTCGTTCAGACTGGAAACCAACGGGATGAACCGACGGGAGCCATCAACCCGCCCGTCTATTTCTCCACTCCCTACCGGCATCCGGGACTTGGGGAATCGACCGGATTTGATTATGCGCGAACCGGTAACCCGACGCGGCAGATTCTTGAAAATTCGATCGCTGACATTGAAGGCGGAGAAGCCGGGTTCGCTTTCAGCTCCGGAATGGCAGCTGTACAAACCGCATTGTCTCTTTTCAACAGAGGCGATGAAATCATCGTTTCTGAAGATTTATACGGAGGATCCTACCGCTTATTTGAACATATGGAGGAGCGCTTTGAGATTCGTTTCCATTATTGGGACAGCAGCAACCTTGAATCGATTCCCTCCTACTTGAACGAAAACACGAAAGCGATATACGTCGAAACACCGACCAACCCACTGATGCATACGGCTGATCTCAAGGAAATCTCAGCCATCGCCAAAGCGCACGACCTCCTGCTTCTTGTAGATAATACGCTCTATACACCTGTTCTTCAGCAGCCGATTTTGGACGGAGCAGATATCGTCATCCACAGTGCTACGAAATACTTGGCGGGTCATAATGATGTATTGGCCGGTCTTCTGGTGAGCAAAGGGAGAACGATCAGTAAACAACTTGCTTTTCATCAAAACACAACCGGGGCTGTGCTCTCTCCTTTTGATTCTTGGCTGGTCATGCGCGGGATGAAGACCCTTCCGCTAAGGATGCGCCAGCACGAATCGAATGCAAAAGCTGTCGTGTCCTATTTGGAAAATCATCCGCACATCACGGACACTTTTTATCCCGGCAAAGGAGGTATGGTGTCTTTCCGATTGCAATCTGAAGCGTGGGTCGATCCTTTTCTACGGAAGTTGAATGTCATTAGCTTCGCCGAGAGCCTCGGAGGTGTGGAAAGTTTCATCACTTACCCCGCCACCCAGACCCATGCGGATATTCCTGAGGAAAACCGCACGCGTTACGGGGTTTGCAACCGTCTGCTCCGTTTCTCTGTCGGAGTCGAACATATCGATGACCTGCTTGAAGATTTGGATTTCACCCTCAACCAGTTATCAAAGGAGGAATCTGTACTATGACTGACCATTCTTTGCAGACGAGACTGCTTCACAATGATTATAAGTTCGATCCCCATTCCGGTGCTGTCAGCGTCCCTATTCAACAGGCATCCACCTTTCACCAGCAGGATTTCGACCACCCGGGCACTTACGATTACAGCCGTTCTGGTAACCCGACGCGTAAAGCTTTAGAGGACACGATTGCCGGACTTGAAAATGGAACAGACGGATTTGCTTTTGCTTCAGGAATGGCTGCCATTTCAACCGCATTCATGCTTCTTTCCAAAGGTGATCACGTCGTCATTACGCAAGATGTTTATGGGGGGACGTTCCGGATGATCAACGATGTCCTTACCCGGTTTGGCATTGACCACACGTTCGTCGATATGACAGACCTCCATGCTGTGGCGACCGCTATTCAGTCGAATACCAAACTCATTTATATAGAAACACCGTCCAATCCAACCCTGGAAATTACAGATATTCAGGCGGTCACAAAACTGGCAAAAGCAAACCAATGCTGGACCTTTGTCGACAATACGTTCATGACCCCCACTCTTCAGCGTCCCCTTGATAATGGGGCAGACCTCGTCCTTCATAGTGCAACGAAATTCATTGCCGGACACAGTGATGTCGTCGCAGGTCTGGCCGCTACGAAAGATAAGGAGATCGCCGGGCGTTTAAGCTTTTTGCAAAATTCATTCGGATCCATTCTTGGCGCACACGATTGCTGGCTCGTGCTTCGCGGCTTGAAAACCCTGCATTGCCGAATGACACAGTCTCAAGCTTCAGCTTACAAAATCGCAGAGAAATTAAAAGAACACCCGCTTGTGGAACACGTCTACTACCCTGGGTTCCGCTCTCACCCTGGAAATTCAACGCAAACCTATCAAGCAGAAGGAGCGGGGGCTGTATTGTCCTTCCGCTTGCGAGATGAAAAAGCGGTAAGAAGGTTTATCCATCATGTGGAGCTTCCCGTTTACGCCGTAAGCCTCGGGGCTGTAGAATCGATTCTCTCCTACCCCGCCCGCATGTCCCATGCTTCCATGCCGGAAGTGGAACGGGAGAAGCGAGGAATCACTGATGGACTCCTCCGTCTATCCGTCGGGCTTGAGGACCCTCAGGATTTGATGGATGATTTTCACCAGGCACTGAGCCATCTTGAATCTTATGAATATCTGCAAGTCGAAGGTTAAATGATGGAAAAGACGATATTCGCAGGTTTTCCGATTTTATCAGCGCTTTTGAGCGTATATTAGCGACTTCAAGATTTTTATTAGCGGTTTGTAACCTTTTATTAGCGAATACAAAACATTTATTATCACCACCCTCTCCTAAAAAGAAAACCGGACCCAGCAGATGCTGAGTCCGGTTAATTCATTTATGTTTATAGATGACCGTGCTGTATACTTGTGATTTTGCTTTAGGATCCAAGTAAGATGCTGCACTGTTAACCGCAGCCATCGCTTCATTAAAACCGGAAGCGATCAACATCGTCTTCGCCGGGTAGACGGCTGCGTCCCCAGCTACAAACACCCCATCCATACTTGCACGCATATCTGTGGAAACCGGGATCCTGCCCTTGTCCGACTCCAACCCCCATTCGTCATAAAGGCTTTTATTGATCTGCAGCCCTTCGTAAACAAGGATATGATCGAGCTCAAGCACAGAACCGTCTTGCAGCAGGACCTCTTCTAAGCGCTCTCCCCCGCGCAATTCTTCTATCGTCTGATTTCTATGAATGTGTACAGAAGAGGATTCTACTTTTTCAATATCGTGTTCATACACAGCCTTGAATTCAGCGCTCCGATTGATCAGGTGAACCTCTTCAGCGACCTCCTCCAGGGCGAGCGACCAGTCAATTCCCACACGGTTTTGTGAAATGACCGCGATTTTCTGTCCCCGGTACTGTCCGAGATTCTGGATGGTATAATGAATGTTCGCTCCATCAAACGCCTCACTCCCTTTCACTCGAAGCGGCTGCATGTCGAAGGTGCCAAGACCTGACGCCACGATTACCGTTTTGGACAAATGAACAGATCCATCCTCCGTTTTCAAAGCAATCGTTCCATCTTCACGCTGTTCAAAAGAGGTGACCATCACACCTGTAACAAATGCAGGATCCACCATTTCCGCTTGATCCTTCACATTTGTAACCAGGTCTTCTCCTGTAATGCCTGGAAATCCTCCCACATCATAAATCTTCTTTTCCGGATAGAAAAAGGAAACTTTCCCTCCGACCTCGGGCTGGTATTCCATCACCTTTGTCTTCAATCCTCTCATTCCACTATAAAAAGCCGCGTACAAACCGGTGGTACCGCCACCGATTACGGTTACGTCATACAACTCTTCCATATGAACGAACTCCTCCTTATCCGAACCTTACTACCTGAAATCAGGGCAGTCTTCCTATTTTTGAAAGCTAAACCACCCTAACTGATAATCGTTATCATCAGCTTACCACAGTTTCTTACACACGAACATCTTTATGAAACATTAACACGATGTAAAAAAACGCATCGACTTCGTAAATGTTACCTGTCATCTATTGAATTTCCCTCATCGGTATCGTATATTGATATCGAACTTCGATATCGGAGGTGTTTGTCGTGCTGAGAGACTTTTTCTTAGGGTCGATCAAAATCCATATTCTCTATCATGCGAACATTGAACCCATTTATGGGGCATTCCTCATGGAAGAGCTTGCTTCCCATGGGTATAACATCAGCCCCGGCACGCTCTACCCTACGCTGAAACAACTTCATCAAGATGAACTGCTCGAGAAGTATGAAGAAAAAGTGGAGGGTAAAATCAGAAAATACTATGTCATTACGGATAAAGGAAAGCAAGTACTTGCAGAAGGAAGAAAACAGGTCCGCGAGCTTGCAGAAGAAATTTTAGGGAAAGATTGGAGGAAACCGGAAGATGAGCAAACCTAAAGGTTCACTCATAGAAATATTCAAAGCATCTACTAAACTTGGGCTCACCTCATTCGGGGGACCAGTGGCCCATCTCGCTTATTTTAAAGACGAGTATATCGACCGGAGAAAATGGCTGGATGAAAAAACGTATGCTGACATCATTGCACTCTGTCAGTTTCTTCCTGGTCCAGCAAGCAGTCAGGTCGGAATCGCTATCGGAATGCTTCGCGGCGGACTGCTTGGCGGACTCATATCCTGGGTCGGTTTCACGGTACCGTCCATTATCGTTTTAGTGCTTTTCGCACTACTCTATCAATCTTTTGACCTCGGGGATGCCAGCTTCATCCATAGCTTGAAGGTCGTGGCGGCGGCTGTCGTTCTTCATGCCTTGATCGGACTCGGAAAAAAGCTGACGCCTGACCGCCCGCGGATTGCTATTGCCTTGACATCCGCCCTCATTCTTCTGCTATACCCATCCGCATGGATGCAGTTATTGATCATACTGGCGGCCGGCCTGTTCGGTTGGAAAATGTTCTCGAGTATGGTGGATTCGAAGATCCAGCCGTTCCCTGTGACCTTTTCAAAAAAAGTCGGAGTAGCTTCCCTTAGCGTTCTGCTTGCGCTTCTTGCCTTTTTACCGATGATTGCAAAGAATACAGAAAACATGCTCATCCAATTGTTTGATACGTTCTTCCGTGTCGGATCTCTCGTCTTTGGTGGGGGTCACGTTGTTCTCCCTATGCTTGAACGTGAAGTCGTACCGACAGGATGGTTGAATGCTGGTGAGTTTCTGGCTGGATATGGAATGGCTCAAGCCGTCCCCGGACCATTGTTTACTTTTGCGAGCTATCTCGGAACCATGATCGAAGGAATCGGCGGCGCATTAGTAGCCACAGCAGGCATTTTCCTGCCTTCCTTCCTGTTTTTGATGGCCGCACTACCCTTTTTGAATGAATTAAGAAAACGTCCTGCGTTCCAAGGCGTGCTTACAGGAGTCAACGCAAGCGTCGTCGGAATTCTACTTGCTGCTTTTTATGACCCTGTCTTGAAGAGTTCGATCATGGAAGGCGCAGATTTTGCCCTTGCTGCCATCCTCTTCGCTCTCTTACACTTCTTCAAAGTTCCTGCATGGGCGATTGTACTGATTGGTGTCGGTGCGGGTGCGATTTTGAATATATTGTAAGAAAAAGCGCAAAAGTCCTCCTTTTGCGCCTTTTTTCTTCGATTTTTTGTAAAAATTCCACTACAGATGCAGGAAGTTCATTATAATAGTCGAACTTTATCAAAATATGACAACTATGGAGGTTTTTCAATGGCTGAAGAACAAACTAGATATTCTCGTCTCGCTCAAATCACGAAGCTCATCAATACAGAGCACGATTTACGCGATGTATTAGAACACGTGGTCACAGCCATATCAGAAGAAATCATGCGGTGCGACTCGGTCGGCATTTATCTGCCGCGCGAAGATGGTACCTACCAAGGCTATGTCGGAAAACCGGCCTTGATCAATGGAATGAGTCTTGATATGCATATCGTCGACCCGGAATATGACCTGCTTGCCAAAGAGGTTATTCAAACGAGAAGAACCATCTACATCCCCGACACATCCAAAGATGATCGACCGGATCAGCGGGCCATTCAAGCGTTTAAAATCAATTCCCTTCTCGTCGCTCCAATTTCTTATGAAGATGAATTATATGGCCTTGTCTTCATGTTTGATTACGGCATTCCGATGAATTTAACAGAATCAGAAATCGAATCCGTCAAAGCGTACATCAACATGGCGGCCGTCGCGATCCGCAATGCAAACATTCTGAAGCGAAAAGAAAAATTGATCAGTGAAAAACAACTGCTGCTGAATGTGACCCGGGACCTCTCTTTATGTTCCTCCCTACAGGAAGCTCTGGACAAATGCTTCTACTATCTCGGAGAAGTCTTAGACAACCCCAACATCGGTGCCCACTTCATCGATCCGGTGGCTGAACATAAGTTGAAGCCTGCCAGTTTAAGTAAAGAAAGTGATTGGACGGAAGAAGCTTGGAAGGAAACCCACCAGAAAGCACAGTTCGACCTTAGTCAAGATCTCGTCTTCCAGGAAGTCACTCATACCAAAACATCCATCTTGGTCCCTGACGTTTTTGAAGATCACCGGACGAACAAAAAAATTTGCGAGGAGTTCGGTATCAAAGGCCTGTATATGATCCCCCTCGTCTCGCTCGGGGAAGTCCTCGGAGCGATCGCCATCGTGAACTTGAAAGAATCCGGCCACCTCTACCCTGATTCTTCCTGCCAGCTGGCTGAATCGATTGTAGATACGACGGCACCGGTGCTCTTCAATTTGTTATACATGGAGAAACAGGAAATCATCATCCAGGACCGGACGTCTGAATTGATTGAAAAAAATGATGAACTTGAAAAAGCCATCTCCGAACTTACCCAGATCAGTCACGAAAAAGACCTGATCCTGAACTCAGCAGGAGAAGGTATTTTCGGCATTGATCTCACTGGGCATATCACCTTCGCCAACCCCTCTGCCACGGAGCTGTTAGGCTACGAAAGTGAAAATGAAATTAAGGGAGCACCTTATTCCCGAGTATTCGATAATGAAATGACATTCCTTGAGCATTATGAGCAGAAAGAAAATCATGCAGATAAAGATTTTTTGTTCTTTAAAAAGGACGGCAGCACTTTCCCCGTCGAATATGTCATCACAGCGAAAATAGAAAATAAACAGACCGTCGGATACGTGGTGACCTTCAAAGATGTCACTTCAAGAAAGCAAATGGAAGAAAAGATTAAATATCACGCTTATTATGACAGCGTGACCAATATTCCGAACCGTGTTCTGTTTCAGGACAGGCTCAATCAGGCTCTTCAGTATGCCGAACTGACAAACAAACCTTTGGCGATTCTGTTCCTTGACCTTGACCGCTTTAAAAAAATCAATGACACGTTCGGGCACAGCTTTGGAGACAGGGTTTTATCAGAAGTGGCAGAACGCTTGCAAAAAGCGGTTCCGAGCGGGGCTACGGTCTCACGGCAAGGTGGAGATGAATTCATCATCCTCCTTCCTACTCTTGAACGTCAGGAAGAGGCCGTGAAATGCGCGGAAACCATTCTTAAGGCTTTCCATGACCCTTTTATGATAGGTAGCCAGGAAATTGCAGTCAAAACAAGTATCGGCATCAGCCTTTTCCCGGAAAATGGAGAGACGGCGGAAACATTGATTAAGCATGCCGATGTGGCTATGTACAAAGCAAAAGATTTGTCCGGCAATCAATTCCAGCTTTTTTCATCAGAAATCGAAAGCCGTACAATCGAACAAATCGAACTCGAAAACGATTTATTCAAAGCCTTGGAGAAAGGAGACGAATTCGAGTTATACTATCAACCTAAATTCGATGTACGAACAGAAGATGTGATTGGAATGGAAGCCTTGATCCGCTGGAATCACCCGAAACTCGGCACTCTTGCTCCGGGCCGGTTTATTCCTCTTGCCGAGGAAACCGGCTTGATCATCCGTCTTGGGGAATGGGTGATTCGTGCCGCTTGCAGACAAATGAAGAAATGGGTGGATCATGGATACACAGAATGGATTGTTTCTGCGAATTTATCGCCACAGCAATTCAACCAGCAGAACCTCGTACGTACAGTGGATGAAATCCTGACAGAGACCGGGCTGCCTGCGAAACACCTGGAACTCGAACTGACCGAGAATCTGATCATCCATAACACAGAACATACTTTAAAAACGATCAGTTCCTTGAAAGAACTTGGCATCCAAATTTCAATTGATGATTTCGGAACCGGCTATTCGTCTCTCGGGTACTTGAAAAACTTCCCGGTGGACACCTTGAAAATCGACAAGTCCTTCATCAACGATGTTACGACAAACCGGAACAATGCAGCGATTACTAAGACCATCATTACCCTTGCAGACAGCCTCCAGCTCCATGTGATCGCAGAAGGCGTGGAAGAAGCAGACCAGGCCTCTTTCCTTGAAGAGCATGGCTGTCATTGGATCCAAGGGTTTTATTATAGTCATCCACTCCAAGTGGAAGCGTTTGAAAAGCAGTACTTAAAATCACTTCAGTAAAGGGGTTACGTTCATGAAATCAGTTCGTGCGGTATTGGATTATCTTGTTGCAGGTGATGTTTCTTACATTTTTGGTATTCCGGCCGGTTCAGTGAATGCTTTTTTTGATGAGTTGTATGACACTCCAGCCATTACACCCATTGTGACTAAACACGAAGGAGCAGCCTCCTATATGGCAGCTGCTTATGCCAAATATTCCAAATCTCTTGGTGTATGTATCGGGAGCAGCGGACCTGGAGGGACCAATCTTGTCACAGGTGCAGCAAATGCTATGAGGGAGCACCTTCCTGTCCTGTTTTTAACAGGGGCTGTCCCTGTAGAAACGGTCGGTTTGAACGCTTCACAGGAGCTTCACGCGGATCCTCTCTACACATCGGTCACAAAATACAGTCAGAGGGTGGACCGCGCGGAGGATCTTCTTCCAGAAATCCATAAAGCGGTGGAGATCGCTATGACAGGTGTTCCTGGACCTGTACACATCGCTATGCCTATTGATGTGCAACTGACAGATATTACAGAACCATCCATCCCGACTTTCCCACAAAGGATTCCTCTACTCCCAAGTGATGAAATTGTCCTTGAAGCTGCCAGGCAACTTGCTTCCAGTGACGGTGGATTCCTATTTGTCGGCCAAGGCATTCGTGGAGCTGTGGATGATGTCCTTGAACTGGCTGAAACACTTCAGTGGCCGGTCGTAACGACTCCACAGGCCAAGGGATTGATCCCGGATGACCATCCATTGAAGCGCGGAATCTTCGGATTTGCCGGCCACGAAGAAGCCTCTGAGTTGATTAATCACGGACCAGAAGAGACCATCCTGGTTCTAGGATCAAGCCTGGGAGAAACAGCTACGAACAATTGGAACCCGAACCTTGCTAAGAACAGGACCCTGCTTCAAATGGATTATGACGCGACGGTGTTCGACAGAAAATACCCCGTTGACTATCCACTTCATGGAGATATTGATGTGACGGTTTCCTCTTTGATTACAGCACTGAATCAGTTAGGGGTGAAGCGTGAACCAGGTCAAATCCATAAAAGCCCGCTTCCTGAGATTTCGGAGGAGTACAACTCCCAGAACGTCTTATGGTCACTACAGGAAAAACTCCCGGCGGACACGCGCTATACCATCGATATTGGTGAATTCATGGCTTATGTCGTCCACTATATGGGAGTGAAAAGTGCAGATTCATTTGATATCAATGTCCATTTCGGTGCTATGGGAAGCGGAATTGGCAGTGCGATTGGAGCCAGGCTTGCAGATCCGGACCGGCCGACAGTCAGCATAACCGGTGACGGTTGTTTCTTCATGCACGGCATGGAACTTCTTACCGCAAAGGAATATGACATCCCGGTATTGTTCATTGTCATGAACAATGCGAGACTCGGCATGGTCCACCACGGACATACCCTTCAATACAAGCGGGCGCATAAACGCTTCGGCCAAGAAGCTGTCGACATCTCACGGATGGCTGATTCCCTCGGCGTTCCTAATGCACGGATTGAATCCATGGATGACCTCAATGATGAACACCTTTCATCTGTCTTCCATGCCAAGGGGCCCGCTGTGTTAGAAGTGGCCCTCGTCGATGACAATGTCCCGCCGATGGGCGATCGCGTGAAATTCCTTTCCTCTTTTGGGAAATAGTCGTGACAGAAGAACGAACTTTTTAGAAAAGTATTGAAACTTCAAGGCACCCTCTTTATGATAAAACTATCAATGAGAAGAGGGTGCCTTGTTTATGAAGAAGTCATTTTTCCTTATCCTTACGCTGGTAATTGGTACGGCACTTGCCGGCTGCTCAGCCGAGCCGGAAGAGGAAGCACACATCGAACATGTGAATGGAGATATCAGGGAAGAAACGGCGTCAGTGGCCACGCTCCCTTCCTTTATGGAAGAAAAACCTGAACAAGTTCATGATATTTATAGGGCCGCTGCAAAGAGCAAAGACCTTTTGGAACACATCCCTTGTTATTGCGGATGCGGGGAAAGTGTCGGACACCGTGATAATTACGACTGCTTTGTCCACGAAATGAAAGAAGATGGCAGCCTCGTATGGGATGACCATGGAACGAAATGCGGCGTATGTATGGAAATTGCTGCCCAGTCAATCGTCGATTATCAGAACGGCAAATCAATTGAAGAGATCCGCGAAGAAATTGATGCCCAGTACGAGAATGGTTATGCAGAACCAACACCGACACCATCCCTTTAAAACGTATGAAAGCGGCCGGATTTTATCCGGCCGCTTTTTTCATCCTCCTTTTAACCAATAACAGAGAGGTCCCTATGTAAAGAAGAGTTTAACCGCCATGGCGATGACCGCCACAATAAGGATTCTCTGGATCCATTTATCCCCGTGTTTCACGGCAAATCTACTTCCCAAATAAGCACCGAGACTAGTACCAATAGCCAAAGTGATTCCGTACCCCCAATGGACCTGGCCATTGACAATAAAAATGATAAGAGCTGTCAACGTATACACGGCCACTACGAAAACTTTGATACTATTTATCTTCACCAATGACAGGCCGGTCATAAAGGTTAAGGCTGCAATGATGACAAATCCGACACCCGCCTGGATAAACCCTCCATAAATACCGATGAAAAAGAATACGATTGCCACCAGCAGCTTTTTTCCACCCGTATTTTGTTGGGCCACTGCCGATAAGTTTTTATGTGGCTTCCATATCATGATGATTAAAACGACAATCATCACGATGGACAAGATCCGATTAAACAAACCCTCAGGGATGTTTACTGCGATTTGAGCCCCGACGATGGAGCCGATCAGTGCCGGCACAGCCAGAAGCAGACTGAATTTCCCATCAAAATAGCCGTCTTTGCGGTATGCGGCAATAGCAACAAGATTCTGCGCCATCAAAGCGATCCGGTTCGTTCCATTCGCTGCCGCGGACGGCAGGCCGAAAAAGATGAGAATTGGCAGGGTCAATAAAGACCCGCCCCCTGCAATGACATTGATGAAACCAGCGGCTACACCCGCTGCTAATACAGCAAGGAAAGTTAAAATGGTCATCTCTCTCTCCCCTTTCCTTCCGTTATCAATCTCCTGTCCCCGCACGTTTGATATATTTAGCTATATCATCCAAATTCGTAGTCTCGAGGACAATTCCTTCCCGGTCCAAAATGAAGTAAACCGGAAATTGAACCACTTCTTCGCCCTCCACTACAATCGGAGTATCTTTCTTTACCTGAACATCCACCTGCGTAAGGTCGATGGCTTCATTCGCCTGCATTTCGGCAACAAGATCATACATCCGCTCATATTCAGGGTTTTCTTCCCCTTCTTTTGGAGCATTCTCTATAATGGCCTGGAAATGAAAGTCCCCTTCTCTTTCAGGCAGAGGGAGCGTCTTTTGTCCCCCGGCGCATCCGGTCAAGAATATCATCAAAAGCAGCATGTACATGTTAAAGGTTTTCTTCAATTCTATCACCGCCTTTCTCAGTCGAATCCTACAAGAGAATATACCATGATTCAATAAAAAAAGCAGAACCTCTGACTCAAGGTTCTGCAGCTGCCTCAGGCTGTCGAATAATGATGCTTTTCCACCTGCATCTTCATTTTCAATTCCTGACGGGCTCTGTGCAGGCGTGATTTGACAGCGGCCTGTGAGATTCCGAGTACCTGGGCAATTTCTTTCTCCTTCCATTCACGATCATAACTTAACTGAAAAACGACACGAAGCTTTGGAGATAACAGACTAATCCGTTTTTTGATATTTTCCTCCAAGTTCCGGCATTCACAAATACGTTCGACATCCGATGGGGCATCTGACATGACGGGAGGTAAAACCGTCAAGTCTTCGATGGGAACATGGACCGCTTTTCTTTCCTTGCGCAGAAAATCGATCGCTTTCCGATGGGCGATGGTGGCGAGCCATGCCCCCACCTTCTCACCATCTCGTACTTCCCGCCGTTTGTCATAGGCTTTTATAAACGTTTCTTGCAGGATATCTTCAGCGGAACTAGGGCACTTCGTCACTTTCAACGCCGTATAATAGACACGGTGATAATACCGTTCATACATTTCACAAAAGTCCATCTTTCCGTATCTCCCCTTTATTCGAAGTGTTCCTCAACAAAATCCGGTGCTTCTCCCTCATCGAAACTTAAGAGCGCATAGTTGTTGGTATTACTTTCGTCAAAATAGAAAGCTATGATGTACTTTCCTTCTTCCTGGCCTTCCCGCCCCTGGAGAAGGGCCTCCACTTTGTCGTGATCGCCAACTTCCAATGGTTCGATCCCTTCATCCTTCAACTGGTCATAGACATAGCCGACATATTCGTGCGGAAAATTCCGATCTTCCGGCCATTCATAGACTTCTGTTCGTTCAATATCGTCCGGATCGATCATGACTTGATCGAGCAGACCTTCTTCCTTTAACCATTCCATGGTGTTTTCAAAAGTTGAGTAAATTTGCAGGTGATAAGGATTTTCCCTGTTGCCCTCAACAACGAAATATAGACTTGCTCCCAGACCGTGCGGGTCTGTCATCTGTTCGTAGGAAACTTCTTGAATGTCCCGTTGGACTGCTTCCAGTAACCCTGTAATTCGTTGAGGGTCATACAACTCTTCGCCCCCTGGTCCGGATGACCGGCGAATCATCAACTCATTGATATCGGTAGAGTCGAGCCCCAGTACAGGATACTTAATATTTTTATATTCTTCTGTTTCATAGACCGCCTTTTTCTCTTCCGTAACGGCCTCTTCATTTACACTATATTGACGGGAGACTTGACTTCCATCCTTCAACTCATACAGCACAAAGAAGGATTCTTCGCCACGGCTCAATGGATGGCTGACGTCCACGAGTTGTTCATGAAGGTGGAGCGCGGATTGAATGGCTTTTTCCGACGTAATGTAAGGAACCTCGCCATCCTGATTCATAAGCTCTTTATACTGCCAGTAACCACCGCTGATATAAACTTTCTCAACTTCATCCTGTGCAGGAACATAAGACTCGTAATTTTTCCAAAGAAGAGGAATGACGATGAGCAGAATTCCTGCCGCCAGACCATAACCGGCCCACCGCTTCACATTCTTCCACTTGAATACTCTCCATGTTTTTTCAAGCAGCATCGATGCCACAACAAATCCGAAGGTGCCGCCGATGATATACCCGGCAGTCATCCAGACGTAGGAATTTTGAGAGACATTGAAGTACATGCCTCCGAATAAGGAAAAACAGAACGTCACACCGAATGTAAAGACTGGATTCAATGCACGAACTGCGAGCGCGCGCCCGGCAGATTCGAGCGGGCGCTTCTTATACATCCATAAAGCGAGTGCATAAAAAGCGGCAGCGACGAAGATGTAAATGAGCAAGGCGATGCCTTTGACAGGAATTATTTCTTCATCCGTATTATTTCCATACTGCAGGAGATCCGCGATTGGTGAGAAGTATTCAAACGAACTTTCCAATATGATGTCACTTGAATATCCATTAATGTAGGAACTCAAATGAAAAGCGATCAGTCCATACAAGCCTGTTGGTAAAAACAACAGAATATACGTGAGTATTCCTTGGACAGCGGACAAACCGGTGACCGTCCCGACAAACACACCCGCTACAAAAATAAGAACAGACATCGTACTAAACAGCCACAGCCAGTAGCCGGCATTTCCCATCGTATAGTATGGGGTTACATCCGTAATTCCTGCTGCGATTAAAAGAATGAAATAGTTTAATAGAATCGGCAGGACCAAAAGGATGATGCCGGATAGTATATGGTGATTAAACAACTTCGCCCGTTTCATCGGGAAACTGTGGGCGAAATTGGATGCTCCTTTCACATGTAGATAACGGAATAAGAATACCGCCATCAAAAGAGGCATGATGAGCAGGAATAAGAGTTGCAGTTCAAAGGTAAATACATAGCCGAACAACCCTTGATCATTCATGATGCGCGGCTCTTTTCTGCTCAGTTCCATCATCAATTGCAGCGGAACGATAAAGAATAATCCAAGAAAGTACACAAGGCTGATCCACCCGACATTCCGGAAATCCTGTTTGATGATTTCTTTATTAAACCAGGATGTTTTCGAACGCATAACCTACACCTCCCATTTCATAAATGAATATTTCCTCCAGAGTCAGAGGGAGCCTGTCATAAACGAGCGGGCGGTGCTTCTCCATTTCCGCGGAAAGGCCCTCTTCTCTTCCACGCACAATCAACAGCCACACACTTCCCCGTTTTTCTTTATGCAGAATGTCCAGATCTGCATCTTCCGGTCGAAAGGAATCATCCTTGAAAGCGACCTGGATTTTGTGAACATCCGCCTTCAAATCGTCTAAATCACGTTCAAGAAGGATCTCTCCTTTATGTAGGATGCCGACATGGTCACAGATGTCCTCTACTTCCCGTAAATTGTGAGACGAGATCAGGACGGTCATCTCTCGCTCTGCGACATCCTGGATGATCAAGTTTCTTACCTTCTGCCTCATGACCGCATCCAATCCATCGAAAGGTTCATCAAGAATCAACACATCCGGCATAGCTGACATGGCCAGCCAAAAAGCGACCTGACGCTGCATCCCTTTGGAAAATTGATGGATTTTCTTTTTTTCATCCAGTTGAAAAACGTTTTTCAACTTCTGATAACGCTCTTCGTTCCAATGGTCATACATGGAGCGGTGATAATCAGCCATTTGACGAGTCGTGTACTGAGGGAGAAAGTACAAAGTATCAGGAATGAAAACCATTCGTTGTTTGACGGACTCATTTTCATACACATCCCCTTCCAACAGACGAACCTCGCCTTTATTTTGTCTGAGAATTCCCGCTAAAATTCTCATCAACGTCGTCTTCCCAGCTCCGTTGGAACCTAAAAGACCATAGATGGACCCTTGGTCTACACGGAACGATACATTCTTCAAAATCCTCGCGCGATCGAAAGCTTTATCTACTGAATGGACTTCAATCATCCTGCTGACCTCCTTCAACCTCTTGGAGAAGAGCTGCGATCTCTTCTGAAGTCATTCCTAAATAAATCGCTTCTGCAAACAGCTTTTTCAACTCTTCCCTCACTTTTTTCAGCTCCTCTTTATTGTCGACTTTCTCAGAAGGGTGAACAAAGCTCCCCTTCCCCTTCAACGAATAGATGTACCCCTGGGACTCAAGTTCCCGGTATGCTTTTTGAATCGTATTCGGGTTAATGGTCAATTGCTGGGCAAGTTCTCTCACGGAAGGAAGTTTTTCATCTTCCTTGAGCACATCATTGATGATCAGTTGCTTCAGCTTCTCCACAAGCTGTTCGTAGATGGGCTTACGGCTCCTGATGTCCAATTCAAACATCCGTCCACCTCCATAGGTGTGTATTATCTGTATTAACTGTATTATTACTTCTAGTACAGTAGTATATAGGAGGATCTTCCATTTGAGAAGCCCTTTTTCGAAATTTTTTCCAAATCGGATGGAGATGAATCACTGATTAAGGATTTCTCATGACGTAAACACAGCCGGAATAGAATGGAAAAGATGACTCGACAAAGAGGAGGATGATTGTGAACGATTATTTGAATCAAGCGAACTTTGAACACCGTTTCTGGCTGCAGATCCTCGGTGATCATGCCCGGTTTATACGTGAGGCTCTAAACACTTCCGACAAGTCGACAGAACGTATGGTGAATCGTTATGTTAGCGAATGGGATGAACTTTTAACGGCAGTCAGAGAGGAAGCGGTTGATGATATGGCCGTATTTTCCACGAGGGTAGCAGAGAAAGCGCGTGAATTTCGCACGTTTACACAAAAGTTGATGAATCTTTCTATGAACGGAGAGGGAACGATCTCATTGAGTCCTGTTTTTTTGGAACATATGATGGAGGAGGTGGAAGAGTATCTGCTCGTCCTCGGATTTTTAGGAAAAGGAGATGTCCCTCCTCTTTTCCATGAACTCCATCATCATTTGCTGTGGTTGATGGATGCATCCGAGCATGCAGGCGCCATCCATCATGACATCGACGAAGCAGAACAAATATGGAAAGAGAAAAGTGCAGAATTCGAGGAACACTTCCACCGGCTCTACATAAACGCTGTCGAAATGAAAAATTACGTAACCACTCACCGGTACGCTTTTCCGGCTTTAAGAAAATTCACGAATGAGTTCGAACTGGAAAGGCAGATTTTCCACACCTTTCTCAAAGAGTTGGTAGAAATGGAACTGTCACCTGATGCACTATCTCCTCTCATGGTGGACCATATGGCTAGAGAGGAATGCTACTATCTCTACAAACTGGCAGAAACCACAAACGGAGAATATCCCACCTGCGACCCGACCAAACCACGCGTGGAGTAATTTTCCAATTTATGTATGACCTGGTACGCCAGAAAATGTAAAAAAAGCAGCCTGCTCCGGGCTGCTTCTGTTTATTTTGGGAGGTTCTTGTTGGGGAGAGGGAAGAATTCGCGGATGTAACTGTAGTCTTCAGCCATTCGTCCGATCGGATTTAGTTTGAGGGGGTCGACTTTATCGTTTTTTTCATAGACTTCATCATCGATATGATATCCAACCAGCCTTCCCAACACGAGGTTCCCCTCACCAATTTCCATTACCTGATCGAGTTCGCATTCCATATGGACCGGGGAGTTTATAGCTCGCGGAACCGGCACATAATCGCCTTCTTCAAATGCGATTCCTGCCCTCTCAAATTCATCAACCCCCGGTTCATAGCTTTTACTGCTCTCATGCATCTGATTAGCGAGGGATTCAGAGACCACATTTATGATGAATTGCTTGGTCTCTCTAATATTACGCAGGGTGTCTTTTTCACGACGATCTCCCTGCCCCATAGAAAAGCACAAAGTAATCGGATTCATAGAGGCCACAGTGAAAAAGCTGAAGGGAGCGATGTTGCGAACACCTTCCTCACTCACACTTGATACCCATGCAATTGGTCTTGGAACCACAGCACCTTTGATTAACTTATTCATCGAGTGCTGATAAAAATCTTCTTCTGCTATTTTCATAAAATTACTCTCCCTTCGTTTTTCAGAAGCGTTATCCTCCTATATGACTTCCCATTCCTTCCAGATGCAAACGTTTAACATTTCACAAAAAGGGAATATATGGGTATCTCGCACACAACGAAAGGAGATCATTCATTGGGAGATTTATGGAGTACTTTTAAAGAAGGAATTACAACAGTTTCCGATTTCCTGTGGACCTATCCACTTGCGATTATCTTAATTCTCGGCGGAATCTTCCTTACTTTCCGCATTAAATTTTTTCAATTCCGCTTCTTTGGACACATCCTTCATCAAACCATAGGGCAGATTTTCAAAAAAACAAAGAAAACCGGAACGATCACCCCCTTCCAGGCTTTCACTTCAGCTTTGGCATCAACGGCAGGGGCTACAAATATCGTAGGGGTTCCTATTGCCATTTCCCTGGGCGGACCTGGCGCATTATTTTGGATGTGGCTTGTCGCTTTGATCGGTATGGCAACCAAATACAGTGAAATCCTGCTCGGAATGAAATATAGGGAAACCAATGAGAAAAACATCTGGGTCGGGGGACCGCAATATTACATAAAAAAAGCCCTCGGATGGAAGTGGGTTTCTACAGCCTTTGCGTTTTTCTTAATGATTGAGCTGATTCCAAGTACAATGGTTCAATCCAACTCCATTGCCACTCAAACAGAAGGCGCATTCGGCTGGCCGGTTGAAATTACCGGACTGGTCATGTGTGCGGCAATCGCTGTTGTCGTGTTCGGAGGAATTCAGCGGATTGCAAAAGTGACGGATAAAATGGTCCCGGGGATGGTTCTTATTTATCTAGCCGTCTGTTTGTATGTTATTTTCGCCAACATTGATCAACTTCCTCACGTGTTCGGATTGATTTTCACCCATGCCTTCACACCTGTTTCCGCGACGGGAGGATTTGCGGGTGCTGCTGTTGCTCAAGCCCTCCGCTGGGGGATTGCCCGCGGCCTTTATTCCAACGAAGCCGGGCTCGGCACAGCTTCAATCGCTCACTCAGCCGCCAAGACCGATCACCCTTCCCGTCAAGCCTTATGGGGAATCTTCAGCGTGTTCGTTGATACAATCGTCATCTGTACAGTTTCCGGATTGACCGTGCTCGTCACCGGCGCCTGGAGAGAAGTCGGGGGAAGCGATGCTTCGAATATGATCAACGTAGCGATTGGATCAGAATTCGGAAACGCCTTCGGCAGTAGTTTCATCACTGTATTTTTACTGTTTTTCGTTATAACGACTATCGGGGTTCTCGTGTTTTACGGGGAAAAACAAGCCGAATACTTGTTCAGCCTACGGGCAGCAAAAATTATGCGGATCGTTTATATTGCAGCCGTATTCGTCGGAGCTCTCGGCGGACTGCAATTTGTCTGGCAGTTCCTTGATCTGCTGTTAGCCTTTGTCCTTTTGGCAAACATCATTCCATTGCTTTTCCTTCACAAAGAAATTGCAGCGCTCACTGATGATTACATCAACCGGGTATACAAGAAAAAGACGAAAAAAAGAAAGGTACAACTGTTTCACGAAGAAGAAGATGCCAGCTAAAAAAAGCAGCCACCTTTATCCAGGTGGCTGCTCTTTTTATGATTTTATCTTAAAAATACGTGATCACCGATGACAGTTGTCACTTCTTTACTGCTCAAATAGCTGCTTTGAGCTTTATCAGGGTTATAGAAAAATAGCGATTCACGGTCGTATCCTTGGTAAGCAAGGGCTTCATGGACCGCTTGTTTCGATTCTTCCCCAGCCGGCTGATTAATCGTTCCGTTCAATACAGGTGAGAATTGAATGCCATCATAAATGACACCTTTCAAGGTATCAGGGAAAAGATCACTTTCCACACGGTTCAAGACAACCGTAGCAACAGCTACTTTCCCGGCATAACTCTCCCCTTTAGCTTCTGCTTCTACAAGACGCGCCAAAAGATCTTTTTCAGATTCACTCAGGGCTGCAGGAAGCTTCAACTGCTCTCCTGGATGGATCTCAGCACCAGATTTATTATTCATGGCCTGCACTTGCTGGGCAGAGACCCCATGATTCTGAGCAATTTTATAAATGGAATCGCCCTTCTGGACGGTATGAGTACTTACATTGGCAAAGCTTTCAACAGGCAGGGAAAAAGCAAACAAGCCTACTACGGCTATCCCTGAAAACAAGAATTTTTTGAACATTCTTCATCTACCTCCTTATCTTGTTCTCTAATAAGTTAACATAGGGAGTTGAAGAGATTCATTATTAATTCTTTCCAACGTTTCCAGTATAAAAAAAGAGGCCCATTCAGGACCTCTTCTCGATTTAAGCTTTCTTCCACTCTACGTTCAAGGTCACACCTGCAGCCTTCAATGTTGTGAAAACCGGGCAGCGTTGATCGACCGTTGTCTGCAATTCTTCCACACGCTCCTGTGTTTCAGATGTTTTCACATCGGCAGTGATGTTGACCATATCAAAGTATGGCTTTACATCGGCGGTCCCCATCAAGCCACGCATATCAAGCGTTCCATTAATATCAAAGTCGATGCTTTGAAGGTCGAATTCCATTTCCTTCGCCACCATGTTGGCAATTACCGTTTCACAACCTGCGAGGGAACCGAGCATGGTTGCTAGTGGATCCGCACCTTCGTCCGTGCCACCCATTTGTTTAGGTTCATCGATCATCAAGGAATGCTTTCCTGCTTCAATTTCTGATTTCATTCCTTTGGATTTACTAGTAATCGCTACTTTATGTTGAGACATCGTTGATTCCTCCTCGTTGATGTTTACACGGTTACTATACACCCTCACCTATTCACACAAACGTGATGTGCTCGCCAATGTAATCTGGATTACATTTAAGGCAGAATAATTCTTTTCCCTCGCAGCCTATGCTATCGTCTAAAGGGATACGGATTAGGGTAAATTGATAACAAGACGTAGTTATTTTTCGTTAAAGCAGGTGTTTTTTATGCTCGATACGCACGCACGGAAAATCGTTCAACCTTCCATAGAACGAACCGCTTCCTACTTCTTAAAAAGGGGGCGCACAGCCAATGAAATTACAGTCCTTGCGTTATTCATAGGACTTACCACCAGTGTTTTTTATGTAGCAGGATTTCCGATTCTTGCCGTAGTCTTTTTATGGTTATCCGGCTTCCTGGATGCTGTCGATGGGACGATGGCTCGAAATACCAAATCTTCTCCCTTCGGTACGGTGATGGATATTACCTTTGACCGAATCGTTGAAATCGCAATGATCGTGGCGATCGCCTATGTACACCCGGAGGTCTTATGGCCACTGCTTCTCCTCAGCGTTTCCATCGTCGTTTCCATGACGATCTTCTTAGTTGTAGGTGCTGTTTCCGAGAAAGCGGGTATCAAATCTTTTTATTACCAGGCAGGACTCGCCGAGCGCACCGAAGGCTTTTTACTTTTCAGTGTGATGCTCTTATTCCCCGACTTCCTTCTCTGGTCGACCCTGTTTTTCTTTGCTGTAGAATTGTTCACGGGTGTTCAGCGGTTCATGGAAGCAAAACGAATCTTAACATAAAACCCATCCCGGCTTACGTTGCGACTAAGCCGAGATGGGTTTTTGATTTTTCTGCATGAATGGATAATCCTTGTTTTCTCTTCAAAAAGCCTTCCTTCGTCAAACGGCTTATTTCCGCACTCGTCGTCTCTCTCGTCGCGCCAATCATGGTCGCGATATCCTGATGGGTAAGCTTCATTTCAATCGTCTGCCATTCTTGATGACGCCGACCAGTCTTTTCACTGAGCATGAGCAGTAAATAAAGGATCCTCTCCTGCACTTCGCCGAGCGCAATTTTTTCACTCATGCTGTAAAAGTCATTCAGCTTGGCAGATAGTAGTTGAATGAGTCGGAAGGAAATTTTCGGATGTCTTTCCATCAATTGTTCAAATTCCTCCCTGCTCATCAAACATATATACGTATCGGTCATGGTCTCCACATACATATCATAGCCCGTTAACGTCAAAGTGGACGTCTCACCGAATAGGTTCCCATCCTTAAGGATGTCGAGCGTAAACTGTTTCCCTTCTTGATTCGTTCGATAAAGGCGAACCTGCCCTTTTTTTAGAACATATAAATGTTCAGCTGGATGATCAGGAGAAAGAATGATTTCTCCCTTCCCCACCTTTTTCATATGGCTGATGGCGTCTACTTCCATCAATTCTTCTTTTGTCAGCTCTTCAAATAAATTCACTTGGGATAAGAAGGTCTGTTTGTCCATCGTTCCACCCCTTCCATTACCAACAATATACGTGATTGGGAGACTAGCATGCAAAGCTAAACGTCTAAAGTGGCCTCGCCCACTCGTTTGACCCCTCGGATGCCTGCAAAATCTTCCACAAGCTTCGAAAGCCCCCGATCTTTTTCTTTCGCTTCAATCATAAAATCCACCGGCGTACCAAGCTCCTTCAACTCTTTTAAAAGAGGCCGGATAAAATCCGCGTCTACAAAATCAGCATGACTTCTGTAAGCATCCTCAGACTTTGGGGATGAAACGTGAATTTTAGGGGGCATCCCCAACCGGTCCCACGTTTTATAAAAACGCGGAAGAAGGTCTCGAAGCGGCTCATCGTCGGTGTGATTGGCCATGTAGTGATGGTAATCAAACATCATGGGGATGTCCTCTTTTTCACAAACATCCAGCGTTTCAGAGGTCGTATAGGTTTTATCATCATTTTCAAGTGTCATCTGCTTTTTGATCGGCTTAGGAAGCTCTTTGATATTCTCATGGAAGCGTGCGATGGCCACCTCCTTGTCCCCATAAGCCCCGCCCACGTGGAGGTTGATATGCGATTCATTATGAAGACCCATTGCCTCAAGCATCGCATAGTGATATTCCATATCCTGCACCGCATTAGCCGTTACATGAGGACGGTCACTCGTAAACAGCGTAAACTGGTTGGGGTGAAAACTCGTACGCATCTTATGAGCCCGAACCAGTTCCCCAATCTCTTCATATAAGTGCCGGAAAGGCTCAATGTAATCCCACTCCACCTCATCGTGCGTTGCAAGTGGAATGAGCGAAGAAGAGAAACGGTACAAATGGATCTCTCTAGCAATGTTGTAATGGATGGTCCGAATCGTTCGCTGCAAGTTCATTTCAGCAATGTTATGCAGCTGCTCAAGTGCCGCTTCACGCCCCAACTTCTTATATCGCGCAAACGTCATCGTCTTCGCAGGCGTTGCTTCCCACAAATTAAGCGCATGCGATACGTAACCGAACCGGATGATCATAAAAAAGCTCCTTTACCGAAAAAGTGATACCTTTATGTTCCCCATATTTGATCTGAATAACATAAGAGTTGGTTTGTTCCCTGGTCTCTTGCGTTTTGGCGTGAATCTGTTCTCTTTGGCGCGGCTCTACCTTTCCCCACCAAAAAAGACTGCCGCTCAGGGCAGTCTTTCTTTATTTATCGTACGTTCATTTCAGATGGTTTCGGGCCTTTGCGCTCTCCGCGGTCTAGTTTGTTAATGGCAGCCATGTCATCAGCTGTCAGATCGAAATCGAACACGTCGAAGTTCTCTTCGATGCGGGATGGTGTAATAGACTTTGGAATGACGACCGTGTCGTTTTGCAGGTGCCAGCGAATGATCACTTGCGCTGGTGTTTTGCCGTGTTTTTCAGCGATGGACTGGATGGTATCGTTTTTCAATACTTCGCCACCCTGCATCAATGGGCTCCATGCTTCCAATAGAATGCCGTTGTCGCGGCAGAAGTCTTTCAGTTCATTTTGTGCCAAATAAGGGTGGCATTCGACCTGGTTGACCGCAGGCTTCACTTCACACTCATCTAGCAGACGCTGCAGATGATCGATATCAAAGTTACATACGCCGATCGCTTTGACTTTTCCGTCTTTTTGCAGCTGTTCAAGTGCTTTGTATGTTTCTACATAATCATCATATTCCGGGGTCGGCCAGTGGATCAAGTAAAGGTCCACATAATCGAGACCCAGCTTATCTAGACTCGTTTCAAAGGCTTTCAATGTGTTCTCGTAGCCTTGGTCTGTATTCCAAACTTTCGTCGTAATGAACAATTCGTCACGAGATACACCACTCTGGCGGATTGCTTCACCGACCTGTTTTTCGTTCCCGTAAATGGCGGCTGTATCTATGGAGCGGTAGCCGGTTTCAATGGCCTTTGTAACGGCTGGTACCGCATCTTTCTCTTCCACTTGCCAAACACCGAAGCCTAGTTGAGGCATTTCAATAGTGCTGTGTAGTGTAACTGTTTTCATTGATCATTCTCCTTTTCTTATCAAGGTTTCACAATGGTAAGTGTAGCACAGCGTTTGGGGATAAGCTTTTATTCTGCTCACCGCAACTGGATTATTTTTCAAAATGGATGGTCCAGTTTGATCCTGTTCGAATATTATAGGCTCGTGCAAAAGATCCTTGGTTGATAGCTACAGCGAGGTTGTCCAGACTGTTTACATATACGAGCGGCTCTCCTTTATGGGTGTCGGCAAACGACCTGCCGAAGGTCATGGAATTATGATAGACTTCATCCCCGTTGTGCAGAATCGATACATTCAGTGTCTCTCCGTACCGTATATCCAGCTGCGTGAAGAAGTCGCGGGGAATGTTCGTCCAAAGGTTACCAAAGCGAATATCGAGGATATCAATCATCCCAGAAACGGAAGATCCCTCTGCCTCCGGGTCTTTTACGGCCATTCGTTCAATGGACGCTGGGTCGAGGGAGGGGCCGATTTCTTCAAAGGAAATGACTCCGGCAGCGAGACGTGCGCCTGTGTATGCATAAACGTCCCTTCCGTGAAAAGTATAGGATTCACCGGATCTTGGCAGACGGTTCACGTTTTCATCGATTTCCCTCACTTCTAAAATTCCTTCCGTGCGCGCGATATGTGTGAGGGTTCCATTGTCAGGGGTGATAACAAAATGGCCGCAGCCTGTCCTGACTCCGACGCTTTTTCTTGTTGAACCGACCCCGGGATCAACGACAGATACGAAGACGGTCCCTTCTGCCCAATAAGCCATCGTCTGCCACAGCCTGTAGGAGCCTTCCCATATATTGAAAGGGGGTATATCATGCGTTAAATCGAAGATCGATAAGCGGTGATCGACGGAATTCGCCACTCCGTGCATAGCACTTACGGCTCCGTCACTGATTCCAAAATCTGATTGCAGCACTAATGCGTTCGTCATTGTAACCCCACCTTTTCATTAAATAATGAATATTCTAAATAATTCAGAAAAAAAAAGCAAATATAAAAAGCACCCGCATGAACTCAAGGGTTCGCTGGTGCTTTCGGATAAATCGTAATCATCTGGTACATATAGTACACAAAGATGGCCATAAAAATAAGCGCACTGACCACGTTCGGTACGGTCATATATTTTAAAGCTACACTTAAGATCAAGGGCAGGGTACAAGCGTAGGCGGTCAGCTTCCACAACTGCTGATACGAAAGCTTTCTAGACAAAACTTTTCGCATGAGCAGGCTTCCACCGGCAAGAATTGAAACTCCCACAAGGATGAGAAAAACGATCAACAGAGGGTAGAATACGAGAAACTGTGCGATATACATTCCTCTGGAAACTTCTGTGACGTTCGTTTCTAAATACATAATCGATGTAACCATATCCGGTAAAAAGAGCAGCAGCAGCAACACGAACAAATAACCGATCGTGTGGGTGATCCCCTTACGGTTCAAATGGAACATCGCCTCTTTTTTCGGCAAACGCAAGCTGTTCAAAAGTGAGTCAAAAAACCCCATCATCTTCTCCTGCCTTATTCAGCGTAGATCGCTAGTTCTTCTTCGATTTTCGTACGGATTTTCTGCAAAGCTTCTTCGGGTGTCTTTCCAAATACCCGTTGATTATTGACAAGGGCGTACGGACGGACGGCACACATGCCGCAGAAGGATAGGCATTCACTAATGAGTACCGCTACTTCTGGATATTCGGATTCGATGATACTCTCAATATCCATTTCATTGATCAAATTCCCGTCACATACTTCCACAACGACAATTCCCATGGTGCGTCCTCCTTTCTAAGGTGTCAGTTTCGTTTATAAGCCCAAAATCGCACGTGCATCCTGCTCGTCCTGATGCATTTGTTCAATCAGCGCATCCATTCCGTCGAAGTTTTCTTCGCCGCGCATATGGCGCAGGAATTGGACGGTTACTTTATGGTCGTACAGATCTCCCGAGAAATCCAGCAGATACGCTTCCACTTTGTAGGAATCGCCATTCACTGTCGGGCGATAACCTGCGCTGATCAACGTATAATAATATTCTGGCGCTTCCTGTACTTTTTTTACGAGCCCGAGATAGACGCCCGGCTTCACTTTGACATAATCGTCAATTCCTCCGACATTTAAGGTCGGAAAGCCCAATTTACGCCCCAGCTGCTCGCCTTTTTCCACCGTACCAGTGATTTCAAATGGTCGCCCCAGCATAGCCTGTGCGGCCTCCATTCGTCCGTTCATGACATGATCACGTACATCAGTGCTGCTCACTTTCCGGTCATGAAGCATGACTCCCGGAACGATGGAAACTTCAGCCCCTATTTGATGACAGAGCTCAGCCAGCCCTTCAGCGTCCGAGCCTCTCCCTTTCCCGAACCGGAAATCCTCACCGACAATCACATGACGGACGTTCAACTTGTCCAAGTGGTGGAGCACGAATTCTTCAGGAGATGTCTTTGCATATTCTTTTGTAAAATGGACGTGATAATAACGATCGACACCGAACTGCTCCAGGCGGCTCTGGCGGTCTTCAATCGTAGACAGCGAATATTTGTATGATTCATCACCTCTCAGCACCCATTTCGGATGATCAGAAAAGCCATAGACAGCAATTTTGTCTTCCTCTGCTGCCAGTCTTTCTGCCTCCTGCAAAAGAGATTGATGCCCCAAATGTACGCCATCCATCTTACCGATGATCAATACGATGGGCTCTGAGTTGTGAGGCGGTTGTCCTTGTACTTCAATCATTTCCATTTGCAAAGCATCCCCTTCAACCTGTTGATTAAACCTATTAATTATATAATATCCACTCTTATTTAATCAACCTTTACACCTTTTTGCAATCATTCTGCCCTTAATTTGTTATGATGAACAAAAAACGGGGAGGAAAGACAAGGATGATTGATCATGCGAGAAGATTTGCATCCAACGCCCATGCGGGTCAAAAGCGTAAAAACTCATCGACCGCTTATATTGTCCATCCAATAAGAGTGGCGGAAATTTTGAACGAAGCAGGTTTTTCCGAGGCATTGATTTGTGCGGGCTTTCTGCACGATGTAGTCGAAGACACCCCCTACACCTTTGATGACATTGAGCATGAATTTGGAAAAGATGTCCGGGAACTCGTAGCCGCTCATACAGAAGATAAAAACAAATCATGGATGGAACGTAAGCAACAGACTATCCACACTCTATCATCAGCCCCGCTTGAAGTAAAAGCCTTGATTGTGGCGGATAAACTGGATAATCTGTCGTCGATCCAAAAAGATCGAAAAGTGTACGGAGAGAACATTTGGACGAACTTCAATGCAGGTTATGACCAACAGAAATGGTATTACCAGTCCATCGCTGACAACATGTTCAAGGAAATTGACCATAAATCGAGCCCTGCATTCTTCACAGAATACCAAAAATTAGTTGAACAAACGTTTGATTAAAACAATAAACATCCAGCCTCCTTTAGAGACTGGATGTTTTTACTGAGCTACTGATGGGAAATAACCTTCAATGATTTTTTCATCTGAATGAGGAATCTCTTCCCCTTTGACGATTTGGGCGTTATTGATACAGCCGCTCGTCAACAATATTATGTCTCCTTCTCCGCCAAGTTCCATGGATTGGCGAACCCCCTGCTCTCTCGTTAGAGTAGGGTGGATGTTTGGTGAATAAGGATCATTGAATCCCTTCATCACTTGATCAACGATGACTTGAGGGTCATGATATCCCGGGTGGTCAACGGTTACAATGACCTCGTCTGCTTTCCCCTCAATCGCTTTAGCCATCTTAGGCATCTTATTGAAATCCCGGATGCCGATCCCCGCAATCATAACGATCAATCGACGGTAATCCAGTTTTTTCACTTCTTCCAATAACCGGTTCAATGCAACCGGGGTATGGGCATAATCTAAGATCACTTTTTGATGGAGAGGGGTTTCAATGACTTGAAACCTTCCTTCAGGACCTTCCAGATCTTCCAGAACCTCAAGAACTTCCTGCCACGAAAAACCCAGGTGGAAAGCCGTTGCAATGGCTGCGAGTACATTCGCTACATTATAGGTTCCATAAACAGGGACCAGGACCCTTTTCGTCTCTCCTTGGTAATTGAGATCAAATAAAGACCCCTTTTCCGTCACGTCGATACGATCAGCCGTTAAATCAGCCTTTGGGTGCCCTTCAATGCTGTAGGTCAGGAGACCTTCCTCTCCCATGGAAACCAGCTCTTCCGCCATTCCATCATCATCTATGTTTACCACGCGTGTGTTCGCTTGCCGGAACAGGCGCATCTTACATTCTCGATAATGGTCAATTGTGCGGTGATACTCCAAATGCTCTTCCGAAAAGTTCGTATGGACGGCCACATCAAATTGAATGCCCTCTACCCTGCATTGGTCCAGAGCGATGGAAGATACCTCCATGACTGCCCCGTGATCATCAAGGTCTCTCAAATCCCTGAATATTCGGTGCAGATCTAAGGACTCCGGAGTCGTCGGTGTACTCTTTTTATACGCTAATTTCCTTTCGGACGACCAAATGCCTGTCGTACCAATGGAACCTGTAGGGAGACCGAGAAGCGTCAATAGGGAACGAATATAAGCCGTAACGGTCGTTTTTCCATTCGTACCTGTAACTCCGATGGTTTTCAGCTCTTCATCCGCTTGCTGGAAAAACTCCTTAGAGAACACAGCCATAGCCTCACGGACCTCATCTACAATTAGGAAGCTTGTCCGGTTGTAAGTCTCAGCTAATTCCCGAAGCCATGCTTCATTGCTGCCGATAATGGTGGAAGCCCCCAGCCCGATCGCTTCTTCGACATATTCATGGCCGTCAAAGCTCTCTCCTTTCAAACAAAAAAAAGCAGCTGCAGGTTCTACCCTTTTCGAATGGAAAGCAAGTGTTCCAATTTCTTGTTGCTCAGGGCCATATACCTGCTTGATATGAAGTTTTTTTATGTCTTTAAATTTTATCTTCATAGCCATTTTCCTCACTCTGTCTATATGATTTATCGTCGTCTTTTCATTGGGAAAGTATGTATAGAAGATAGCTTGTTTTAACGGAAACAAAGCCACTATTTACCGTATTATCATGAGGTACTTTTCCCTTTCCTTCAACTATTGCAAACGTAAAACCTACACATCCGCCAAAAAGGGTCCACTCTGACTACTTTTCTTCCAAATAAAACCACACCAGGTCATCCAATATTTGGATGACCTGGTGTGGCAAATATACCCATTTTTCTAGCTGTGAGGCTTTTTCTCACGACTTATGAATCGCTTAGTGGTGAAGGGCGTGATTAATGGTTTGCTGCAAGAGGCCCATGACATGTTCATCATCGTTAGAATAAAACAACGTCGTACCTGCTCTCCGGTATTTTACCAATCGAAGGTTTTTCAGAAAACGCAATTGGTGGGAAACCGTGGATTGTCGAAGTTCTAATGTATCGGAGATTTCATTGACGGACATTTCTTGTTCGCACAAAAGATGCAGAATTCTAATCCTTGTCGGATCGGATAACGCTTTAAATGTCTGAGAAACGACAAACAACGTTTCTTCATCCAATTCATGAACTTCCTTTTCTTCACGATCATTTACTTTCTTTTCATCTTCTCTCATATCATCTACACCTTCCTTATATGCGCGCCTATTCATGTACATTCAGAGTATGAGCAACCCCATCATTTGTCAATGTGTGCCAGGTCATGTTTTATTCATTGCAAAACGGGAAATTCAAAGGATGTGCACTGAAACAAATAATTTGGCATGTCCACTTATGAATATTAGGATAACACTTACTTAAAAGGAGGATGACAATCATGCCTAAGAAAGTTTTAATGGTCGTTACCAATCATGAAAAAATCACGGACGAGCAGCCAACGGGAATTTGGCTTTCTGAATTCGGTGAAGCGTATAACGAATTTCAACAACACGGATATGATGTAACCGTGGCAAGCCCTAAAGGCGGCGTAGCACCGGTAGACCCGGGAAGTGTTAGTGAAGATGAACCCCAGGAAATTCTGAATACTAAACCGCACTTAGAGAACACGACGCCAATCGCCGATGTAGAAGCGGAAGATTTCGATGCGATTTTCCTTCCAGGCGGACACGGAACAATGTTCGACTTTCCAGATAATGAAAAGCTGCAGAAACTCCTTCGCAACTTTTATGAAGCGGACAAGATTGTTGCAGCTGTTTGTCATGGACCTGCCGGGCTTGTAGGAGCCACACTATCCAACGGGGAACCTTTAGTGAAAGGGAAAACCGTCAATGCTTTCACAGATGCAGAAGAAGTAGAAACGACGCTCGACAAGCACATGCCTTTCCTGCTTGAAAGCAAATTGAATGAACTTGGTGCCACATTCGTCAGCGGACCGAACTGGTCAGAACATTATGAAGTAGACGGCAACCTGATTACCGGCCAAAACCCTCAATCAACAGAAGCTGTTGCAAAAGAAGTCGTGAAGCAACTGAGTTAATATGTAAAGGATCCTGTATGATCAGGATCCTTTTTTTATTCATCGTCGTCTTTCCAACGGCCGAACAAATACGCGTAGAGCTTTTGAGCGACACACACAAAAGAAGCGAGCCATAGGAGCAAGAGAGCGATGACGATCAACCCCTTTATCCATGTCAAACCTGTGACGAGTGTAAGGATGACAGCTGCAAATAAGGTTAAGGTTATGACAATATGCAGCACTACAGAAGACAGGATTCTAAAACTGTTGCTGATCCAGGCAGGCATCAAAAATCACCTCCTGCTCTACCATATGTGATAGAACAAAATCAGCTTGTACGTTTTGATAGATTGCATTAAAACGGGCTTTTCAACTAGGACCTTCACCAAAAGAATGGGTACTTCCCTAAGGAAATCTAAAAGAGATCCCATTATAAAAGTTAAACAATCGGTATGTTAAAATAAAAGCTACTTCACACCTGAGGAGAATGCAAAATGAAAAAAAGACTCGACCATATAGGCGTAGCCGTGCGCAACATAGAGGACAGCATCACATTTTACACAGAAGTTCTTGGCGGTACTCTGATTGACCGTTACCGGAGTGAAGCTCAAGGAGTGGAAAGTGAGATCGCCATCATTGACCTGAAGGGTGACCGGACTGAGCTATTGATGCCGACGAATAACACTACCTCTCCGATCGCACGTTTTATCAAGCAAAAAGGGAAAGGTGTCCATCACATTGCCTATGACGTAGGAGATCTGGATGCAGCGCTCGAAGAGTTGAAGACAAAGGGCATCCGAACGTTGGAATGGTCATTAAGGACGAATAAACATGGGCGCCGTCTCATCTACTTGAACCCGGCAGATACAGAGGGTACGATCATTGAATACTGTGATTATCCAAATCAATAAAAAATCCTTGCAGTAGCTGCTGCAAGGATTTTTTATACACACGATTATGAACGTAACGCTTCTCCTACATGATAGTCCGCTGGATCCAGCTCGGTTTCTTTGCCGAGAACCAAACGGGCAAGTTCTGCACCCAAATATGGCCCCGATGTAAGACCGGAAGCTCCAAGTCCATTGGCTACAAACAAGTTCTTCCACCCAGGGATCCCACCGAAAACCGGGAGGGAGCCGGGGGTGAATGGTCGAAAGCCGACCCGGGTTTCAACGAAAGTGCTGTCATACAGCCCCGGTGCTACGTCCAATGCTTTATCAAATACGTAATGAAGCCCGCCAACAGTGGACCTGCCATCGAATCCAGCATCCGTTTCATGAGTCGCTCCGATTACGACCCTGCCGCCTCCGAAGGATAGCATGTATTGATTATTGGGAGGCATGATGACCGGCCAGTCTTCCGTTTCTGTATCTGGAAGATCCAAGTGAACAATCTGGGCTTTTTGAGGGTGAACCAGAAATTCAATTCCGAGCGGAGCCAAGATAGCTTTCGACCATGCACCAGCAGTCACGATTACTTCATCCGCTTCGTGATGGACACCGTCCACTTCTACCGCTGTCACCTTATTCCCTTTATGGATAAGGGTGGCATCGCCTGCCACTCTTTTTACACCGTTTTTCTCTGCCACCCTAAGCAACGCATCTCTCAACTCCCGACCATTAACCCGGGCCGCGCCACTGACATGGATGGCCTCATAACCATCGGCAAGCGGAGGAAACATCCTTTTCGCTTCTTCAGGGGATAACCTCGTGATCTCTCCAATTTCAGGAGCGCCATCCTCCCGGCGCTTCAAGGCGCGTTCGATCGTTTTTTCAAGCTTCCCTTCATCCCTCTGCAGGCTGATCGCTCCAACACGCCGGTAGCCTGTCCGGGTTTCCCCTTCTTCTTCCAACTGACGAATCAACTCTGGATAGTAACGGGCGCCTCCTTTGACGAGACGGTACCATCTTTTGTTGCGGCGTTGTGCAAGCCACGGGCAGACGATTCCGGCAGCTGCTTCAGTCGCTTGTCCTTCATCTTTGCGGTCGATGATTTTCACCTCGACGCCTTCTTTCGCTAAGTGGTAAGCCGTAGATGCTCCAAGGACACCACCGCCTACGACGATATATTTCTTCATAGGTGAACACCTTTTCCTTCGTATTTTAAGTTCCATGACCATTGTATAGAAAAAGGCCCCCTTGCTCAAACCTCTGTGCCATTGTATGAAATCCTTCACTCATGCCAGCACTGGGGTTAGCCCCTCCAGCATTCACCTCCTTTTCCCTTGTCCTACCCCCCTGTTTCCTAATAGAGGAAATAACACGGCTTGCTCTCCGCATGGATGTGCACCATGATGTTTTGAAGTCCCCAATACTGTAAAAAAGGAAAACCCCCTTGAACAGTCAATCCAAGGGGGTTTTCCTTTATTTACATTGGTTGCATAAATAGGTGTAACAGGCTTCAATATCACTGACGCAGTCATGAATGCCATCACCTTCAATTTCTATCAAAGCAAAAGGGTTCAACGTAATGGTATAGGAGGCAATGCGTATGTTTGGGTTCTCCTCCGTCAATTTCTGAAGTTCCATATAAACGGGATCCCGTTCCATTTCGACGAAGTCAAACCAACTCGCCTGTTCCATAACGCCACTCCTTTACGAATGTTCTCCATAAGAACTATTCGTCAAAAGGAAGAAAAATCCTCTTATCCTGTGATGACTTCTACTTCCCATTGATCGTTCACATATAGACCAATGACATCTACATTAAAGCCCCAGGACTTCACAAGGTTTACCGATTCTTTGATCTGGCCTGCCTTTTCTTCACGATCGACCGGGTTTCCTGCACAGTTGTAGTGACCGACGACAGCTACTACGCCCGAACCGTGCTTATCTACGGAAATATCGATTTTCGTTTTAACTGCGGACCGTTGATCTTCAGATCCTTCCAACAAGAACTTCGTCGGTCCTGCTTCTGTGATCATATCGATATACTCCGTACCGTAACGTTCCTGCATCCAGTGAATAACAGGCAGCTGAACACGGCCGTCCATACAGTTTATAGCGGTTGCAAAAGTTTTTTCTGACATCATGAATCCCTCCAAATTAAATTTCTGTATATATTTTATCATAACAAAAAGCAGCAGGAATGAATCTCCTGCTGCTTCTTATTACTGGATTCCCTCGATTTGCATGCTTTCAACTGTCGCCGTACCATTCTCACGGATACGGGCCTGCATCTCCACCTGATCGCCTTCTTTAAGGAAGATCGCCAGTGGCGCTTTACTTGTATTAACCGTATAGATGGTCGTGTCCCCTTCCAAAATAAATTGGACAGATTGTCTGGAGTCCGTGGATGTGACAAGAACACGGTTGATCTCCCCTGACATCTCGGTTAAATCCACTCCTTGGCTCCCTTCGACACTGCTCGGATCCTGGGCGATTTGCAGCCGGTAAGCATTCAACGTCTGTTTCGCTGTATCACCGAATACTGCAAAGTCTGAGTCTGCAGCCTTAATATAGGCATACTGCTTGAACAAGCCATTCGGGTCGAGGACGTTCACAATCCAAGTCGGATGGCCATCCACATTATAGAGAACAGGCATCGTTCCCGTCCAGTTCTTTTCCGGGTACTGTTTGTTGACGATCTGCACCGCTCCTTTGCTGTCCATTATGCCCTGGTTTTGCTGCCCGTTATAGTAGGTCAGCTCACCTGTCCGAGCATTGATCAGCGTGTAGCCTAGCGCTGAATCGATGTTCTCCTTCGGTGAAGCCATATCGGTAAAGTAGAACATCTCCCCGTCTTCATTGAAAATCGGCGTGACACTACTCTCTGTGCCTGATTCATTCGGAATCTTAACATCTTTTTTCCCGAACAAAGAATTCAACCACCCATTTACGTATTTTCCGAAGAACTCATTTTCAGTTGCGGCAAGTTCAGAACTGACGGATCCCTCTACGAATTCCGGAGCATCTGCAGAATCGTAAGTCTCTACATTTCCTGTGACCGGGTCCACAATGGCAACTTTTATATCATCAAGGTCCGGACGGTTGGAAAACAGAAGAGGCTTATAAATGGTTTGAACATACCATGGTTTTCCTTCATCATCGATTTCGATTTGAGCATCTCCACTTTGAATGTAGTCAGGATGCTTTCCATAGACAAGACGTTGAACATTATGATTGAAAAAGCTTGAGTTCGTATACCTCATTTTGTTCGGTACAAATTCAGGCTGGGCGTTGATATTCGTAGCGGTTATGGTAAAGTACCCTTCTGTTTCTTTGCCTCGTAAATACCGCCAGAAGCTCGTGAATTCAACCGGCGCGACATAAACAATATCTCCTTGGACTTGTTGCGCCTGCAGTTTACCTAAATCATAAAATTGTGTATTCGGAACGACGCTCATCGCCTTCTGCACTTTGTTTCTGGCAGATTCCGGAGCGACAGAAATCGGTGTGTTCTCTTCATTCAAAGGACGTGCTTCCTCTTCTTCTGACTTCGTAATGCTGTCATAGCTGTCCTGCAAGGCCAAAATACTATACACGAAAACACCGATGACCGCGACTGCAACTCCGATTACTACAATCCCCGACAAGGACCTGTGCATCGTTTGGTATTGAACCGGCACCCTGGCTCCCCCGTATACCAAAGGTACAAAAAGAACCGCGACAATCACGTTGAGAATCAGCATATTCGGTACCGTAATCGTCGGCATGAAAGCATAGACGACAAAGAACATGACGATCATCCCGAAAATCAGGACTCCGAGAAAGGTCTTCATTATTTTCTTTCTTCTCATTCGATTTTTCACATAGACGATTATCGATAACGCTAAAAATAATAGAAAAGATAAAACCGTTGTCAGTAACATTCCAATCATTATGTATCCTCCTTTTTTTCCTCATTCTCTTTACGTTTGGAATAACCATTATGTTTCAATTATATGTAGCATCAAGAAAAAAAGCAGAACCTTTACGTTCTGCTTTTCTTTTTAAGGTAATCGGCAAGACCCATAGCGCATACTTCCATATCCAGTTTTAAAATCGAGTACACTTCGTGGTCTTCCGGAATTCCTTTTTCATCCAAATAGGAAGATACCCGGCGGTGAAGTCGCTGCTGAATCCCTTTCAACCCCTCGCCTTGTTCCAACGCATCCTTCGCTTCACTCACAAAAATAGGAACCCAGCTGCTTACTTGGTCAAACGTTTGATCAGGCTGTTCTGTTTTTCCGAAATGACCAAAATACAGACAGTCAGGGTCAAGCTTGCGAAAGCGGTCGATGCTTGCGATTGTTGCCTCAGGATCGAACTGATTAGGCGAGGTCGATGGTAAATAAAACGTCAAACCATGGTCTTCCGTCTGATGATAACGGATACCAGCTGTATCTCCCGTGAAGATGCCATTGCTTCTTGAATCGAAAATACCGAAGTGATGCTTAGCATGACCCGGAGTGTCATAAAAAGTAAGGGTACGATCCTGCCCGAGTACGAGCGAGTCTCCGTCCTGCCTGGTTTCGAGTCTGTCTTCCGTTATAGGAAGGATCGGATCGAACAGTTTATCAAAAGCTTCGCCATAAACCGCTTTTGCCCCTTGAATCAACCGGGAGGGATCGGCCAGATGCCTTTGACCTTTTTCATGGACGATGACCTTTGCATTCGGACACTCTTCCATTAACAGACCTGCTCCACCTGCATGATCCAGGTGAATATGGGTCAGCACGACATAAGCAATGTCCCCTTTCGATATATTCAGCTCTTCCAAACCTGCCAGCACCCTCGGCACAGAGGGGCTCGGACCTGTCTCAATCAAAGTGATTGCATCCCCCATCAATACGTATGTACCGGTACGTCCTTCAAACCCCATATCATAGCCGTCAATCAAATAAACACCATGATCTAAATCCATGGGCGCTCGTTTTTTCAAATCGCTTCACCTCACCTTATGAATTACTTTCAGTTTACTAGATAATGACAGCGCTTTCCAAAAAGAAAGGATTTTTTGTCAAGAAAGGTACTTTTTGAGTAGGTCAGAACGCCAGGAGGAGATGGCAGAGGGAAAGGAGTATTCGAGGGCGAGTCACACTTTTGGGCTGGGTGAATATCATGGATGTTGAGGAGATGGTTAAAATGACAGAAGAACGCAACATGCACCAACAAGGTCATACGCAGCCTTCCTATCAGCAATGCAATAAAATGAAGTACTACCACGTCATGGTCGAAACGAAAGATGGACGTCAATTTGATGGCATCATCACCGAGGTAGACCATGATCAGATGACGATCTTGATCAGCGAAGATGTTATGGTCGATGAAAATGGCAACACCACAGAAGAGAGGCAGTATGGCTATGGACGACGACGTGCCCGTCGCTTCCGCCGTGAAGTCTTACCTATTGCAGGACTGGCGACGCTTGCGCTGTTCCCATATTTCGCCCGGCCTTATCCTTATTACTACCCGTATCCCTACCCTTACCCATATTACTATTAATTCACTTCCCGGCCGGATGTCCCCTTATCTCATTACATGGAATAATTTACCGTACCAGGTCATCCATATTATGGAATATCTGGTACGGCATTTTTATGTGCTGAGTACGTTTTTTTCGATTTGTTTCATTTCGTAGAAGTAGCCCTGTTTTTCCATCAGCTTCGTATAATCACCTGTTTCTACGACTTTTCCGTCGTCCATGACTATGATTTGATCCATCTTTTCAAGCCCGCTCAAACGGTGGCTGATGACGATGACGGTATCCTCTGCTGCACGTTTGTACAAATGGTTAAAAATCATGCGTTCAGTGAGAGCATCCACCGAGGAGGTCGGTTCGTCAAGGAGCCATAATCGCTTGCCTTTCAGAAAAGCCCTAGCGATGGACAGGCGTTGACGCTCCCCGCCTGAAAGGTTTTCCCCTTTTTCAAACACAAGTTGATCAAGACTCAGGTCCAAGCCGACTTCTTCCAGCACGTTGTGCATCTCATCATCCGGGATATCCGTGGCGGCAAGTGCGAGGTTTTCCCTGACTGTTCCGTAAAAGTAATGGTTCTCTTGGAGAATGACATTACTGTTCCCCCACACACTTTCTTCAGACACGTCCATCAGGTTTTGCCCTGAAATATGAACGGATCCATCAACAGGGGCTTGGAACTTCATGAACAATTGCAGCAGCGTGGACTTTCCGGACCCGCTGGCACCGACGATAGCATTTTTGCTTCCTGCAGGAATTGTGAGGCTTACATCCCTTAATGCCTCTCGTTCCTCCTCAGGGAATCGGTACCGGACATGAGAAACCTCCAGATTGGGCGCATGGAGGGCAGAGATTTCCCCGGAACCCTGGCCCGCCTCTTCTTTCTCCCCGATTGAAAAGAGTCGCTCAGAAGCCCTCCTGCTGTCTTCCAGATGAGTGGGAAGGACAGCCATAGGTGCGGCATTCTCAAAGACCGTCAAAGAAATCATGACGAGCATCGCCAGGAAAAGGCCGTTCAAGTCCCCTTCCGCTACGAGAAAGGCACCAAGACCTGTGACAATCCACGAGACGATCAATGTCGCAAATGTATTCCAGGAGTGGCTCGAAAGCATCTGCAGTCTCTCGCGTTCTTCTTTTTTTACATAATCATCCGCGGCCTGCAGCAGCACCTTTTTTTTGTTCTCCAGCTGCTGATGGATTTTCAAATCTCGGAAACCATGCAGCAGTTCAGCAGATTCTGTGGAAAGCTGACCACGGACATGCCTGACTTTATTGGCAACTTTTCGCTGCTTGATGGTGTACCAGGCTGGGATGAGAATCCCAGTGACGAGCAGTCCCAGGAAAAATACCAGGGCTACTGCCCGGGAGAAAATTCCTGTAAAGACGATGGTCCCCAAAAATACGATGACAAGAACTACCGGCGGATAATAGACACGCAGAAAGAAATTTTGGAGACTTTCCACATCGCCGACGATTCTTGATAGTAAATCACCACTCCGATACTTTTGAAAAATCCTCGGGGCGTGCGGTTCGAGTTTTTTGTAAAAAGCAAGGCGCAGGTTGCCGAGAATCGTAAACGTCGCCCGGTGAGAAAAATACCGCTCGGCATAACGCCCGAGTGCACGGGCAAAGCCGAACAATTTCAAAAAGGCAATCAGAACGGTCAGTGCATACAACGGAGGCATAAGCGCCGCTTTTGATATTAAATATCCACTGGCTCCAAACAGACCGACCGCCGATATTCCAGCAAGAAACCCGAAGACGACAGAGAGCACAATATCTTTCTTTTCTGTTACGACCAGACGGATAACTTCCTTCAGTTCATTCATAGAGAGTTCCCTCCTTGATGGACGGTCACCATTTCCTTATATTCCTTCACACTCTGGAATAATTCACCATGTGTCCCTTTGCCAATAATCCGGCCGTGATCGAGCATAAGAATTTGATCGGCGTGCCGGATGGTGTGCATCCGGTGGGCAACAGTGATGATCGATGCCATTTCGGACAGCTCTTCCATGGATGCCTGCAGCACCCGCTCTGTTTTCAGGTCGAGACCTGTCGTCGGTTCATCAAACAAAATGATGGAAGGCCGCTTCAAGAACGTCCGTGCCAGGGCCAACCGTTGCTTCTCTCCTCCAGAAAGTCCCCTTCCTGCTTCACCAACAGGGGTGTCGTAACCTTTTTCCAGAGAAGATATGAGGTCATGAATTCCTGCTTTCTCAGCTGCCTTTTGAATTTCTTCGATCGAATGATTTCCTCTCCCTCCGATGGCAATATTTTCTGCAATGGTCCCGGAAAAGAGATAAGGGTGCTGGGAAATGTAGCTCACCTGACCAAACCAGTTTTCTTCCTCGTAATCAAACAGCGAACGGCCATCGACGAATATGGACCCTGAAGATGGTGGAGCTAACCCGCCTAGCAAATGAAGAAGAGTGGATTTACCGGAACCGCTCTTTCCTACAATGGCGGTCTGAGTGAAAGGAGCAACCGTTGCCGATAAACCTTTCAATTCGAAGCCCTGCTCATAGCGAAAGCCCACTTGATCCAGTTTGATTTCAGGAGGAATCCCTTCCTTTAATTTTCCACTTCCAAAGCTTATTTGCTGCTCTTCATTCTCAAGCTCAGTCGTCAGCTGATTGACAGCCCCCGAAGCCCCTCTTCCTGTATGAAAAGCGCTCCCGAAGTCTTTCAAAGTCAAGTAAAATTCAGGGGCGAGAATGAGGATGAAAAAGGCGGTGAAGAAGGAGACACTCTCATATACGACAAGTCGGATAGCAATCTCCAAGGCAATTAATCCGATACTGAGCATGGAGATGAACTCAAGCATCAAGGAAGAAACGAAAGCCACTTTCAACACTTCCATCGTCGCATCACGGAAGCCCAGGCTGCTTTTTTCCATCTCCTGTTCCTGCTGTTTTGATCGTCCAAAAAGTTTTAAAGTCGTCAGACCCTGGAGCGTATCAAGGAACTTCCCAGAGAACGTGTTCAACTTCTCCATCTGCTCTTCTGATTTCTTTTTAGTCATCACGCCGATTATTGCCATGAAAAGCGGAATGAAAGGAGCTGTGATGATCATGATTAAACCAGAATAAAAATGCTGGGTAAATACGACGATAAGGATCATCAAAGGGATGATCATGGTCTGTATCATTTGTGGAATATAGCTGCTGAAATATCCATCCACCTCATCCACAGCATCCATCAGTACACTCACTTTCCTTCCCGACTGACCATGTAAGGAGGACTGGACAGGATTACGCGTGTATTTGTCTATGACGGACTGACGGAAATGCCGTTTCGCTTTGGAAGCAAGTGCAACGCCTGTCCGTCCGTTCAACCACGTAAATAGGGACCGGCCGGCGAGCACGATGAGGAGTCCTCCCAGAAGAGGAAAAACATCTCGGAATCGCTGCTCCTCAAGAAAAATACGATCGACGATGGCTACAAAAAAATAAGACTGACCAATGATCATCGCACCGATCAATATCGAGGTGAGGACCAAAAGCATGAGAACTTTGCGATCTGCGAAAGCAAATCTCTTGAGGTGTTTCATCTATATAAAACCCCTTATCAACCTTTTTTGTGAAAACTTTCACATTACCTTCATTATAAATCATCAGCCAAAGGATTGCTAAATGTAAAACAGATGATTCTATGACAATTCTATAACATCGTCCCCTTAATAAACACCACCCATACCTCCTTCACTGATCAAAAGAATCGCCTCATCCCCCTTATCCAAATGAAAGAGAAATAGAGTCTCAGGCAACTTGAGTGAATGCCTGGACGTTTACATATTTGCCGAACGATATACAAAAAAAGACCAGCCATAAGCTGATCTTTCCTTCCTTTAGTACCCTGCAGGTGATATATCGTAGATCTTCCATTGTCCTTGAGTTTTACGAAGCTTATATACGGCCTCATCTGAATACGAATAAGTCTTCGATCTCTCCCCCCCACTATGATCAGTGCGAGTGATCGTTACATCATACTCCCCCTCATCAATTCTCGCTTCTGCAAAATAGTTGGAGAGATGCGTGATCTCAGGAGAGGGAGTTTCTGTAGAATCGAACGAATACGTCACGCCTTCATCTTCTATTGCCAGAGTATCATAATGCGTACGGATAGATTGTATGACCTCATAGTATCCCATCGTTTTCTTCTCGAGATCAGCAAGTCCCTCTGTATCCTCAGTGTCCAGGGAAGTCTTGTGCTTATCATTATAAGCATCCACTAAAGCTATTGCGTCCGCTTTATCGCCCTTCTCTGGACGGTCTTTATCCATCGCACGTTTAATCATGACAACAGACTCTGCCCGGGTCGCTTTTCTGTTCGGATTAAAGGTGGTAGCTGTGGTACCCGCTACGATTCCTGCCCGGCTGGCCTGGTCGATCGTAGCATCTGCCCAATGTCCTTCCGTGTCTGTGAAGTTTTTAGGTTCCCCTTCCGAGAAATCAATCCCTTCTTCGAAACCTCTCACAAGTATTGAAGCAATCTCGGCGCGTGTAATCGGACGGTTCGGTTCAAATGTATTGTTTCCGACTCCATGAACAAGTTGATTCGATGCCGCTATATACACACTGTCTTTGTACCATCCATCTTTCACGTCTACGAAATTGACCGTACCGTCGTTCATTTCAAGCTCCAGGGCGCGATTTAAAATGGAAACAAATTCTGCGCGTGTGATCGAGGCGTCCGGTTTCATCTCATGAGTGCCATCTTCTTGTTTGTACCCTTGAAGTAACGAGGAATGATTGAACTGAATCAATTCTTCTTCAGCCCAATGGTTTTCAATATCTATCGGATTATATGTATCCGCATGGATCCCAGTCTGAGGCAACATTAATGCGCCCAAGAGCACCAATCCAAATAATTTCTTTTTCATATATTTCAACCTTTCTTGCCTCCATAAGTAGGCTGACACTAGTCTATCACACGCCTGAAGGAATCTGGCCAAAGGTTGTCTATTGAGGGCGCACTTCCGCAATCAATACCCCACAAGTGCGGCAAACCTTTTCCTCAGAAAGATGAAATCAAAAACTCTCCCGTGTGCTACCTGCTAATTTGCCTGGCCCGTAAGGACAAGCCACACCATATATAAAAGAGTCAGCACCCCGAATGCCCCCTTTTTCTTCTAGATCCCTTTTTGTTTTTTTCAGCTACCTGTATGTAAAAACATGTCTAGTTACATAGATTCGTTAATTTTGTTAATAAAAAATTTAACTTTTTGAACGTTCTTTACAGTAACAAGGCAGATGAAGCTTGTCAAAGTATAATTTTTTTTAAATAGGCTATAACCTATGAGATGATAGGGGTTAAGGCGAATTTTAAAAATTATTGATTTTGACAAGCTTTTTTTATTCGTTAAGATAAAGCTTGTAAAGAAAAAATTTAATAAAGTTTATTGCTTTTACGCCTGTGAGGAGGTTTTTAATGACAAATCATCATGAGGACAGCTCCAGACAGACCATTGAGCATGCTAAAGGTCTTGTGATTGACTCCATTGCAGAAACGATGGATTTGTATGGAGTGACCCGGAGTGCAGGCACTTTGTATGGAACGATGTACTTCGAGGACGATATGACACTGGATGAAATGCGTGAAAAACTTGGAATGAGTAAGCCAAGCATGAGTACCGGAGTGAAAAAACTCCAGAATTACAATATTGTCAAGCAGACGTTCCGTAAGGGGACACGCAGGCAGACTTTTGTTGCTGAGAAAGATTTCTTTAACTTCTTCTCCAATTTTTTCACGAAAAAATGGTTAAGAGAAGCTAAAACCAATCTGGACGCGATCAAACTCGCTCAGAAAGAATTGATTGACCTTATTCAAGACACCGACACACATTCAGACATGAAACAGGAAGCTGAAGAAATCTTTCAGCAGCTCGAAGCATCCAAACCCTATTATCATTGGCTGCAGAAGCTCGTAGACTCCATTGAGAGCGGAGAAATTTTCGATTTTCTTCCTGTCGACCAAGAACAATAATAAAAAACCTCTCTGAATAACATTCAACTGTTATTTGTGGGAGAGGTATGTACTTTATAGTTTACTGAATATTCTGATAATATAAGGAGTGATGTCATTGCAATCAAATCAACAACCTTCTTTTTTCACTAAAAACAAAGCGGCCATCATGCTCGGGACGCTTTTGAGTATATTTGTCCTCTATATGGCCTTCACGAACGAAAACATCCAATGGGGCGGTTTTATCGCCATGATCGTCTTTTATGCCCTCGTCTATTACATCGGAGCTGTCTTCGCCACAAACAAATCCAGCTCCTTATCCGATATGATGGTTGCCAACCGCGGGTTGCCTCTCGGAATCGCTATGTTCACGATGGCGGCCACATGGGTCGGCGGCGGTTACGTCAATGGTACTGCCGAATTCACTTACAGCGATGGCCTCGTATGGGCCCAAGCTCCATGGGGATATGCCCTGAGTCTGATCATCGGGGGTATTTTTTATGCCCGTAAAATGCGCCGTTATGAATTCCTCACCATCATCGATCCATTAGAACAACGTTTCGGAAAGAAAATGGCAGGCGTCCTTTATCTCCCGGCCTTACTTGGAGAAATGTTCTGGAGTGCGGCGATATTGACGGCACTTGGTACAACGTTCGGGACGATTCTGAACATAGACTTCACAACCTCCATTATTCTCTCAGGAATCATCGCCATTGCTTATACTGTAGCAGGAGGCATGTGGGCCGTCGCTTACACCGATGTCTTTCAAATGGCGATTCTTTTGCTCGGTCTCCTCTTAGTCGTTCCATTTACGCTCGGACACGTAGGGGGAATCGAAAATGCCTGGAGCAACTATTCAGCAGAATTCGGATCCTACGCCAACTTGTTTCCTCCCTTGAACGGATGGGAAGACCCTGCGTGGGGCAATTGGTTCTGGAATTGGATGGACTATGCCCTGCTCCTTATTTTTGGTGGGATCGCCTGGCAGGTTTATTTCCAGCGTGTGCTATCAGCCAAAGATGAAAAAACAGCGATGTGGTTATCCATCACAGCAGGGATTGTCTGCATTATTGCTGCAATTCCTGCCGTTCTCATCGGAGTTGTCGGTGTAAATATGGACTGGGCCGGGATGGGACTTCCAGCACCTGAAAACCCAGCCGTTATCCTGCCGCACATTCTAAGATATCTAACGCCTGAACTCGTATCCGCTATCGGACTCGGTGCACTGGCGGCAGCAGTGATGTCTTCCATGGACTCTTCCATTCTTTCAGCTTCTTCGATGGCGTCATGGAATGTGTATCGTCCATTAATCAAACCGAACGCAAGCTCCGAACAATTGAAAAAAGTCATCAAGCGCACGATCATCATCGTAGGTGTCGGAGCAATGATCATCGCGTTGAACGTCAAAAGTGTTTATACGCTCTGGTATTTAGCCTCAGACCTTGTGTATACGATTCTTTTTCCACAACTCACGATGGCCTTGTTTTATAAAAATGCGAACGTGTATGGTTCGATTGCCGGTTTCTGTACCGCTTTATTCCTGCGCTTAGGTGGAGGGGAGCCAGCCATTGGACTGCCGGCTTTTCTTCCATACCCGATGATTAACGCGGATGGAATCGTTCTCTTCCCTTTCCGTACACTCGCGTGTATTGCCGCATTCCTTATGATTTTTGCGGTATCTGAATTCACCAAGAAAAAAGCTCAGCCGAAGCCACTCCTTCTACCGGAAGAGAAAAAAGACAAAGCAGCCTAAAAAGAAAAAGCGCTCCGAATCTAGATTCGGAGCGCTTTTTTACGTATGAATCTTAAAGATGATCAAGGAATTTCTGAATATCTTTTTTGGACCTCAATTGAACGACACGCTTTTCTCTTCCGATTTCCTGAAACGAAAGAAGCCTTTCCTGCATGTTCTTTTTCCTTTTGCGGTAGGTCGTCACAATGAATTTCAGAAAGTCGAACTCCAGTCGTTCATGACAGCCGAAACCAAGATCAGGACGTGTATTCCCCCGGTACCTCCACCACCTTTTCAACACTCTGAAAAGACAGGTTGCTAACGACAGCTCCAAATAAATGATCGTATCTGCCCTCACCGAACGGACCTCGTACGTACTCCGGTAATTTCCTTCGATGATCCACTGCTCCTTTTCAGCAGCATTCTTCTGCCTTGAAATAAAATCTTCCATACTCGCTTCCTTCCACCCCGGCTCCCAATAGAATCGGTCGAGATGATAGACATTGATTGCAAGTTTCTCCCCAAGCTTTTTGGCAAATGTCGACTTCCCCACCCCAGGTGATACACCGATAACCATGATCCTCTTCATCATTTACCTCCCTTTCGGCTTGTCCATGGAAAAGCCGTCAAACAAACGACCGCCATAAGGGTGTAATACATCCTCCACCAATTGGACGACGCCTGTTTTTTCGTTTTCCCGATAAAAATGATCAAAACAACGAATCAAACGTGCTGAAAAAGCAGCATCATAGTTTCGTAAAGCTCGTGCCATCCATTTAGAAGAACCGCTCCACTGTTGGTTCACCCGCAAATAAAAGTCACTGGTCTCCTTCGCCAAAGTAGCTGCGATAAAAAGCGCTTCCCCGCGGTCATGACATCCGATGAAATCGTCCAAAGCGTCCGTTAAGAAATACCGCTTCATCTCCACGGCTTCTTTCGACCATGCCGGCGGTCCTTTTTCAAGACAGAGGGCTGCTTCATTCTGCACATTCGTGAGCCGGTCTTCCCACTTGAGGACCTTTCCTTCTGTAATCATTCTCGGCATGGAAGGCTGTCCACGACTGCAATCGCTCTCTAAAAACTTCCGGTATGAAGACCAATTATGTACAAACACTTCTACCGGCCAGCCTTCTGTATCAAAAGACTCCCTGTAAGAAGCATTCAGGCGGCCATCAAATATGACGATGTCCAAATCCGATGTAGAGGTCGCTTCGCCTCGTACAACACTGCCGGCAAGGATAGCCGCATCACAAGAGGGGAACTTCTCAGTCAGTATTTGCTCCGCTGCCTTGATAGGTCTCATCCGCTCCCTCTTTCCATCACCAAATACATCCATAGCCCCTCTCCTCTCTGAATATTCAGTATACCAAATCCACTCCTGTATTTTGCTTCAAAGCATTTTCTGCCAACGTAAGAGTCATTCTCTCTTTTAAACTATGATTATAGATACAGACATGTGTCGCCCTTTATATAAACACAGGATCAAGACCAGGGGGGATGGTATTTGCGATGCATGCTTTTTCCTACTCATCAGCCACCTGGTTCAAAGCAGGATGTAAATAGATGAAAGAAGCGAGGACGGAGACACTTCCTCCGATCGCAATTGTCATGGATGTACTTATGTATTCGCCAATCAGTCCAGCCACAAGGGCACCCACAGGCATCAATGCCCATGTCATGAAACGGCTGGTCGCCTGTACCCTTCCAAGCAGATGTTCAGGAGTCAGCTTTTGTCTCAACGTTACAATACATGGACTGCTGATGGAAGCACAGATGGTCCCTGCAGCGTTCAAGAGCGCAAGGGGCAGAAAGGATGGAAAGAGACTAAACAACACGATGGACATGCCCCCTGCGGTCCCGCAGCCAAACAACAACGAGCGGTACGCTACACGCTTTCTCAACGCCGGAGCCATTGCTGCACCCCCAATTGCTCCTAATCCACCTGCCGAAAGAATCCATCCAATCATAGTTCCACTGTAACCAAGCGTTGCCTTCAAATGAACGATCATCATCGTCAGGAAAAGCGTCGTACCAAATACCGAAAATAACATCGCCAGATTGGTGTAAAACAGCGGTTTTTGATATAGAACGAAACGGAACCCCTCGTGAATATCATGGAAAAAGGGAGCATTGGTTTCAGGAGACCTTTCCCCATCTAAACGCAGACTCCAAACCACGAGAAAGCCAATGAAAAAACTGATGCTGTTGATAAGCATGCCGATGCCCGGGTTGTATAGGGTCACCATCCATCCCCCAATTCCTGGTGCGAGAAAAACCGCTGTTTGAAGTACTCCGGTATTCAGAGAATTCATCACATCAAGGTCCTGTTTTCTTACAAGCTTAGGAATGGCAGCGAACTGAGACGTCTGATAAAGCTGACCGAGGATTCCGATGATAAAAGCAGCCACATAAAGATATTGAATCGCTGCTGCTTCAAGAAGGAATAACAAACCCACAGCGCCCAGCAGCAGGAAACGGGAAAAATCACAAAATAAAAGAATACGTTTACGATTCATTCGATCAGCAAGAGCTCCCGCCAACGGCTGAAGCAGGACCGGCACCCGCTCAATCGCTGCGACGATACCCATACTGAGCGGAGATCCTGTCAGTGACAGCACCATTAAAGGGAGGGCAATTAAATAGATCTGATCCCCAAAAAACGATACCAAATTACCACCGATAAACCGGAACGCCTGGCGATTGGCTGTGAAAGAAGGCTTTTTCTCCTGGTGAAGGAAACTCTCTTCGGTCATGGTTTCTCTCCTAAAAACCACTCCAATTCGTCCAGAAGCTTTGCACGGCCTTCAGGATTGACTACATATCTAGAACCATCGGTAACGAGTAGCCGGGCGGATTTTAACAATTTCAAATGGTGGTGAACCGTTGTTTTCCCCATATCAACTTCCTCTGTTACTTCTTTCAGCGTCCGGCTGCCGCTCATTAATATTTTCAAAATACGGAGACGGTTTTCATCTCCCAGCGCTTTGAATTTCTGGACAAGCGTTTGGTCCGGTACAAACGGGTCGGTCGGGTAAATGCTCTCATTGGAGACCGGATAATAAAAAACTTTCGCCCCTTTGATCTCAGCCTCGATGTTCCACGGCCGGTAGATGAACTGCGGAATCATGATCACTTTATGTACACTCGGTTCCGGATGATAACGGATGCCACCAGTGGCCCACTCCACAAACGCTTCGGCATCAAGTTGGGATAGACGCTTTTCTTTGGAAGCAGCATCCCGGTGCAGCAGGCCTGTAAGTTTCTTCTCATCTGGACGGAGAACTGATTCATACCAGCCTCTCATCACTTGTTTGACATGATGTTTTAAATGACCGGCATCCACTTTGAAAATGTAGGCAATGTAATCAGGAAAAAATACATTTTCTTTTGATCCTTCCTTCAATCTTTGTACGGCTTCCTCATCTCCTCGAGAGGCTTGCTTTCTGTCTTCTTCGTGCCGCTCTCCCAGGTAAGGGATTGCGATCCAGCGCAGCCGCTCTTCGCTCAAACCATCAACGAATTCGTTGAATTCATCTACAGATTGGACATCCCTTTCATGCAACAGCAGTAAAATCGTCTTCCACGTATTGTGCTGTTTCACGATTTCTAATTGATCCAACATCTCACCCTCTAACGAGTCCTTGATCTCCTGCCATTGTTCTTTTGTATATTCCAGCGTATCCAAAAGTCGCTCATTCGTCACCGCAGCGATTCCCATCGCCGTCTCCCACATAAGTGAATACTTCACTTCAACGTTATACGTCTCCCGTTTTCTCGAACCCATAGAAAATACTTCCATATGATCACCTCTTGGCATTATTCTATACTTTTAGAACAAAATGTTCAATATAATTAGATTACATTTCCGTTTATCCATTTTATGTAAGACCTGGTCACCCAATATTTAGGGAGGAACGCCATCTGAAACATAAAAAAAGCATCGATCTGATTATACAGATCGATGCTTTTCCTGTTCGGTTAGGACAAGTTTTCGCTCCAATCGATGGTAGCTTCTCCTTCAAGGAAACGCTCCGTGTCCATCGCAGCCATACAGCCTGTACCCGCTGCTGTAATTGCCTGACGGTATTTTTGATCCTGAACATCTCCACATGCGAACACCCCTGGGATGTTCGTATTCGTCGTTCCAGGCTCAACGAGAATGTAACCTTTTTCATCCATATCCAGCTTACCTTTGACGAATTCCGTATTCGGGTTATGACCAATGGCAACGAAAACACCATCCGTTTCAATGACTTCTTCTTCACCAGAATCATTGTCTCGAACTTTGAGACCGTTGATTTTCATACCATCAGAAATCATTTCCACTGGTGTCTTATTTAATCCCCAAGTTACCTTGTCATTTTCCTGGGCTCTTGTCTGCATGATTTTGGAAGCACGGAGCTCATGACGACGGTGAATAACCTGAACCTCACTTGCGAACTTTGTAAGGAATGTGGCTTCTTCCATCGCAGAATCTCCTCCACCGATGATGACCACCTTTTTTCCCCGGAAAAAGAATCCATCACAAGTCGCACAGGTGCTGACCCCTTTGCCGAGGTTTTCCTTCTCTCCCGGAATTCCAAGCATTTTAGCTGATGCCCCTGTTGAAATGATCAACGTTTCGGTTTCCAGCTCACCTAAACCATCCACTTGGAGTTTAAATGGACGCTTCCCAACTTCCACATCCGTCACCCAGCCTCGCTTGAAAGTCGCTCCAAAGCGTTCCGCCTGCTTTTTCATGTTATCCATAAGCTCAGGCCCCATGATGCCATCAGGAAAACCCGGGAAATTTTCTACTTCTGTCGTAAGTGTCAGTTGTCCTCCCGGTTCTGGACCTTCGATGACAAGGGGTTCCATATCAGCTCTCGCTAGATATACAGCAGCCGTCAAGCCCGCAGGACCGGTTCCTAGAATAATTGATCGATAAGCCATCCTGAACTCCTCCTTACCCAATGATCTATCTCTTTAAAGATATAACCTGAAATCACTTGATTCATGCCTGATTTCACATGATTTCATACAAGAATAGATGTTTATTACTCTCCCGTTTCAGCAAACTTCTGAATGCGTGCTTCAATTTCATCACGTACACGCTGGAAGAAGGCCCATTTTTCATCTTCCGTCCCTTCCGCTTTTGCCGGGTCATCGAATCCCCAGTGGAATCGATTGACGTGCGGAGGGGTCATTGGACATTTGTCGTTGGCATCCCCGCAAAGAGTAATCGCGTATTCAGCATTGTTTAAGATATCAGAGTCGATGATATCAGATGTCTGATCTGTGATATCCACATCTACCTCTTTCATTGCTTTAACAGCATTCGGATTCAATCCGTGTGCTTCAATTCCTGCAGATTTAACTTCGTATTTGTCGCTCAAGTATTTTTTACCGAACCCTTCGGCCATTTGGCTGCGGCAAGAGTTTCCTGTGCAAAGAAAATAGATGACTGGTTTGTTAGACATGTAGCATTTCTCCCTTTTTCAATGATTTAGTTAAATGATCAATAACCATAGATAAAGTCCGACGAGTGTAATGAACAAGGTCGGCACGGTTAAAATAATTCCAACTTTGAAGTAGTATCCCCATGAAATCCGGAATCCTTTCATGGATAGAACATGTAGCCAAAGTAGCGTCGCTAAAGACCCGATCGGTGTTATCTTAGGACCGAGATCCGAACCGATGACATTGGCATAAATGAGTGCTTCCCGCATCGTTCCTGTTGTGCTCGTATCGGCAATCGCAAGTGCATCAATCATGACCGTCGGCATGTTATTCATAATGGATGACAGGATAGCCGCAATGAATCCCATCGAGACGGTGGCCGTAAACATTCCCTGGTCTGCTGTATATTGAATGACGTTCGCAAGTACATCCGTGAGGCCCACATTTCGGAGTCCATAAACGACGACATACATTCCTACCGAGAAGAATACGATGGCCCATGGCGCTCCTTTGATGACTTCTCCCGTCTGGACAGCTGCACTTCTTCTTGCCATCATCAGGAAGAAAATTGCAACAACACCTGCGATAATTGAAACCGGGATCCCCAGTGGTTCACTCGCGAAGTACCCGACCAACAGGACAGCAAGAACCCCCCAGGACATCCGGAACATTTTATCATCCTGAATGGCTTCCTTCGGCTTCTTCAACTGGTTCAAGTCGTAGTTATCCGGAATACTTTTACGGAAAAATAAAAACAACACGAGGATACTTGCTGCCAGTGAAAACAGGTTTGGAACAATCATGCGTGAAGCATATTCCACAAACCCGATCTCAAAGAAATCTGCCGACACGATGTTCACTAGGTTACTGACAATCAGTGGCAGCGATGTCGTATCGGCAATAAACCCACTTGCCATGATGAACGGCAGGATCATCGCTTCCTTGAAATTCAAATTCCTGACCATCGCAAGGACAATTGGTGTCAAAATCAGGGCTGCACCATCATTGGCGAATAACGCAGCAACGACAGCCCCAAGTAAGGTCACATAAACGAACATCCGCTTCCCATCACCTTTAGCCACACGGGCCATGTGAAGCGCTGCCCATTCAAAGAACCCGATCTCATCCAGAATCAATGAAATGATGATGATCGCTATAAAAGCTAACGTCGCATTCCAAACGATATCGGTCACGGCCAGCACGTCTTGAAAATCAACGACGCCAAAAGCCAAGGCAAGGACAGCACCCGCACAAGCGGACCACCCGATTCCGAGGTTTTTCGGCTGCCAAATCACAAAGACGAGTGTAAGTACAAAAATAATCGTAGCAATCAAAGCTAAACTCAAAACAATCCCCCTAGCTATCGCATTGGATACGCATTCCCGCTTCTTCCAATGCGGTCAATTTCTCTTTTTGGTCTGGAATTTGTTCCAGCACTTGTTGGATGATCGGATATGTTTCGTGGTCCGTATTCAAGGAGTAAAAAATCCACTGCCCTCTTCTCTTCTCTTTCACAAATCCAGCATCCCGCAATTTTCTCAAGTGCTGACTAATTGAAGGCTGACTCATTTGCAACACTTCCACAAACTCACATACACAGCACTCGCTATCTTTCACTAAACCAAGAATCGTGAGCCGTGTTTTATCTCCCAGAAGTTTCAACGTCTGGGCCGCTTGCTCCAATTCAATGATTGTCTTTTCCATCAGAATCACCTCACCCTCCATCATTATATAAGCATATGCTTATATATGCAAGAGAAAAATATCACCAAATGGAACACTCAGTGGGAGAATCAGACCAAATGCGTTGGGAGATCCGGATCAATATCCATGTAAAAAATCTCCGACAACTTTGATATGAGGTAAGAAGAAGGATATATTTTTTCATTTTCAAGCCTTTCTATAAAGCTGACGTCTTCCCCTAGTAGAAATGCCGCCTGCTCCCTGCTTATCCACTGGTCTTCTCTCACACGCATAAGATCTTTTCCAAAGCCTTTACATGGAATATTCAAACATAGTTGATACATAAAGGGCTTTTTATGAAGGAAGTTCCGTTTCAAGATGGCCCGGTGAAAGATACATTCCAAAATAAAAAAGTTAAAACCCTGGGTGATGAGCGCCGCTCACAAACCATGCATACGAGGATGGATCTGCTCCTATCAAACCTCTCCTATCCATTGAACATTTTATGGAACAATCCTCTCCTCAGGAAAGAAACGCTGAACATAGAGCTATTACTCCCTAATGAAGACGGACGCAAAAGTAAAAAGAGGGTCCCCTTCTTTTCAGGGGACCCTCTCTTCCATCATGCCACTTGTTTACATGCTTCTGCACAGTCATAACAGGCTTTGGCACAATCCTGGCAATGCTGATGCTCATGTTTGCTGCATTCGTCTCCACAGGCATGGCAAATCTTCGCACAAACTCCTGCCAATTCAGAAATGAACGGAGAGTTCCTTGTAATCGCTTGTTCTAGGTATCCACAAATATCCGCACATTCACGATCGGTCCGGATGCATGCCGCCATCATTTTCACATCTTCCTCTTTCAAACAAGCATCATAACAATGATTGCAGGCTTCCATGCAGGCATGCAGCTTCTGAACGAGGTCTTGATATTTTTCGTGAGACATTACAAATTCCTCCTTACTATTTGTTAGTTAGTATGTAACTCAAATTCAGATATTATAAACCTCTTCAGGATAAGAGACCACCCGAAAACGGCAGGTCCAACATAAACTAATCTTAGCCAACTTTTTTGATGGAGGAGATACTCATGTATAGAAGAAGACCGATACGCAGACCAGGGTTCTGTGTTTTTCCTGGCTACAAATACTGCGGTCCCGGATGCACTGGACCTGGAGAACCTGTAAATGCTGTAGATGCAGCCTGCAAAGCTCATGATGAATGCTATCGATACGACAGGAATTATTGCGCGTGTGATACAGCCTTCATCCGCAAGCTTGAAAGATTACAAACCCCTCATACGTTAGAAGGTCGTCATGCAAGAACTTTATATCAATACATGAAGGTCCAGCGAATTTTCACCTGTTTCTAACGAATATCATCCGATCACCAGCCTTTTGGTGATTTTTTTGTTTGCATGGAGGAGCGTGAATTCAAGGCTTCCGTCCCTGATTCGTTCACCCGAAGCCAGCACTCTTACTGGACTGGCGCATCTTAATCTCACCCAAGGAAGAAAAGAATGCGTTAATATTGAAGAATAAGGAAAGGGTCACTTTTCAAAAAGGTGACATGTGCTTATAATAGTCAACAGCACGCTTTTTTGTTTCGCCTGCATGAGAGGATGTATAACCAAAAATGAAATTCGAAGAAAGATTCGATTGGCAGCTCTTTTTTATTATGTGTTGTTTTATCGCTGTAAGCGCAGTCGCTCTTTTCAGTGCCCAGCAGAGCACTCAATATAATGATAACTTTGTATTGAAACAATTGGTCTGGTACGGGCTCGGGGGCATCGTCATAGGGTTTATGCTCCTTGTCGACCCTGAAGATTTCAAAAAGATCAGCTGGTACCTGTATGGATTCGGCATTATTCTATTGATTGCTTTAATTGTCGCTCCTCCGTCCATCGCTCCGGTCATTAAAGGACAGAAAAGCTGGTTTGCCTTGCCAGGGCTATCCTTACAACCTGCAGAATTGGTTAAGGTTTTTACTATCCTTGTTCTTGGAAGGATTGCCGTTGATCATAATGCCAAGCATCGATCGTCGGTGAAAATGGATTTGTTCCTTTTATTGAAGCTTGGAGCAGCTACAGGCCTCCCGGTGCTGTTGATCATGCAGCAGCCCGATTTAGGGACAAGCCTTGTGTTCATTGCCATTTTAGCAGGATTCGTCTTGATCTCCGGCATTCAATGGAAAATCATCTTACCGATTTTCGCTACCATCTCTGCCCTTGGAACAGGGTTGATCTGGCTTGCGCTGAAAGCCCCTCAGCTCCTTGACCGATACTTAGGAGTGAAAGAATATCAGCTGGGACGAATTTATTCATGGTTCCAGCCGACCAAATATGAGGACTCCTCCGGGTACCATCTCGTCAAAGCGATGCGGGCGATCGGTTCCGGTCAGTTGTACGGGAAAGGATTCGGGGAACGGGAAGTATACCTGCCGGAAGCCCAAACCGACTTCATTTTCAGTATCATTGCTGAAGAATACGGTTTTCTAGGTTCATGTATCGTCATCATCCTGTTCTTCCTGCTAATCTACCGTTTCACAACCATCGCTTTCAAGGCCAACAGCAACTACAGCTCATATGTAATGGTCGGGATCATCAGTATGATAGCTTTCCACGTCTTCCAAAACATCGGAATGTCGGTTCAGCTTCTTCCAATTACCGGAATCCCACTACCGTTCATCAGCTATGGAGGAAGTGCCTTGCTCGGTAATCTAATGGCACTCGGCATCGCCTTTTCCGTGTCCTATCACCATAAGACCTATATGTTCGGTGAATAGCTTAAAAAGAGGAACTTCTATTTGAAGTTCCTCTTTTTTTATTGGACTTATTCCTACTATAGATTCATAACACCCACACGGCCCATGGGTTATATGGAAGTGGGAGGGGGTGTATTATTCTCTCGTTAATTGAAAGGTTTCCGTATGGTCGCCCCACTCTATTTTCACTTCGACCTCCGTGTTTTCAGATACTTGGGCATTCGTAGGGTTTGCTTCATCGCTTGCGTGAAGCTTTCCGTTCTCCTTTAAGACTGCCCCATTTTCTCCGAATCCTCCGATACTATCAACATAATAAGTGATATCACCGACGGAGTTTACGTCATCCCCCTGATATTCCAGTATAAAGTCTTGCGTTTCATAACCGTCACTTGTTTGCTTCACCTCTAAATCAGCCTTCCACTCCTCAGTTTCTCCAGAAAAATGATAAGTCTGTGTCGTGCATGCCGCAAGCACGGCCAGAACAAAGAGAGACATCCCCGCAATTTTCCGCTTCAATACAACCCCTCCTGTCCTTTCACCTATTGACAATCCTTAGAACTCCTTTTCATTACCTCCCCTTCTCGATTAATTCTCTCCACTCCGTGTAACTATGAAAAGTAATTCCTTTAAACCCTTTTGTTTTCTGACTGATATAATAGGCGCGGACTTTTGCCAATTCTTTTTCCATTGTCGATGTTGTGGAATTATTGAAGCTTACATGATCGTAAGAATGAGGCTTAAACTCGACACCAACCTCCACTTTTGGAGTATTGACGGAATTGACTTCTTCATCAGAAAGAGAGGTAATGCTATTTGGCCCTAACGCTGTATTACGGTAAGCCATAATCGTCACGTAATCATTCTGCCTGATCATTTCATTGTAAAAACCGGAATAATAAGGGGCCACACTCGGCCCATCGGTCCAGAAAGGTACATCACTTCCTGTGACGTATCCTTTATTTTTTGCATATTGTGTATATATTTCGGCAGAATCTACCCATTGCTGAATGACTTCTGCCCGGTCCTTATCCCACTGTTCAAGAGCATGTGGTTCAATATCAAAATGAATGCCTTTAAACGATTGTTTATCTGTAACATTTTTATTGTAGTTATGCACAAGGTCCACTCGGTTTTTTCCAATCGCTCTATTCTCTCGCAATGCCCAGAAAGGTGCTCCCATGAGGGCATGAACTGTCATTCCCTTGTCTACAGCCTTAGAAATAAAGGAAGGATAATGACCCTGCACCAGAGGGTTGTAGTGTAGATAAATGTTCTTGATGTTCTGTTCTGAAAGGAAACCCAACGTATCATCAGGTGTTTTCGAAACGGCAGAGCTATTCCATAACCACACATTTTTCTCTGTCGTAAATTCATGAAGTGCGTCCTGAATAGCTTGAGAATACTTCTTGAAAATAGACGTTGGTTGAGCGGATGGAGAAGAAAGCTCTTCATTCTCAAAAAACTGTTTAGCCAGTGATTCTGGATAAATGACAGCAGCCTCGGAAGTAGTGGAACCGGTAGTGGAACGTATCGAGGCATCAAAACCGTTGAGCTCAAGATGCTTTTTGACCATCGCTTTCAACTGTGAACTTGTCCCTTCGATGACGGTAGCGGCAGACACACCCGCTTTCCCCTCAAGAGATAAAACAGTGGGAACATTGTGATTAGATGAAGAAGAAGAATCTGATTTAAATGTGTAGTAATTATATATGCTGCCACTTGCTGCTTTTGATAGCGCCTGCGATACAAAAGAAAATTCGCTATCCTCTCTTCCATCGATTAAAGCACTGGACTGATTGTCGACATAAGTGTAGGCGTCATCATATTCATCATTTTCCTGAGAAGTATTATAAGATAATAAAGCAAAGTCTCCTCGTCTCATTGGAGCGTTCGGTTCAAATGTTGTTTTTGTGGTGCCTGATATTAATCCATGGGAATACAAAGTACGAATGTCTTCCGTGTACCATGTGTTTGGAGGGACATCTGAGAAGGGCAATGATTTATCCGTTTCAGCTTGTAAATCATAGGCGTTTACTAGCATACGGGATAGAGATGCACGTTTAATCTGGTTCTCGGGGGCGAATTGGTGTTTAGCCACCCCATCAATCATACCTTCATCATATAAAGCATTAACAGCACCTGCATACCATTTCTCTTGCTTTATATCATCAAACGGGGCTGGGGGGGCTGAGTCCATATTTAAGTTCAGTAATCTTGCCATCATAACAGCCGCTTCGGCTCTAGTGATCGATGCTTTAATTTTAAACTCTCCGTTGGGATAGCCATTCACAACCCCTTCGTCTGATAAGTGATGGATGGGTTCGTAATAAATACTGCCTTCGTTAACATCTTTGAACGCTTTAGCGGCTACTTGATTAGGGAAAAGCCAGAAATTCATCATGAAAATAACGACCATAACCGTTGCAAAATGGAAGAAGTGCCTGTACTTGAGTTCTGTAACCATATCGATTCTCCTTCTAAGTTGAATTTATTTGCTTGCCAATGATTAAATCTACTTGTGGACTGGAAAAAGCTGAAGGGTATATAGACCTACTTTTCCAATCCGAAAGCAACAAAGGACTTTAAGCACGGGTATTAACACCTAAAATATACCGTTAGGATAATTAATACACCGTATCAAATTTTACATTTTTAGTAAATAAGATTCACTTGAGTGATGACTTTTATGACATTCGTATGGACTACTATCTTAGTCGGGCAGCCATTGTTCTAACAAGGCGCGTTAACTCCTTCTTGAGTAAAAAACCAGTAGATAGTAATGGAGGATGGGAACTTGTTGAACCCAAGGACGGTTTTAATATTTCCTCTACATAACAAAAAGGAACTCCTATATCATAGGAGTTCCTTTTATCAAAACAACATTGTTATCCAAGGTCTTCTCCGATTGGACGACCCGTTTAAAACCTAACACCGTACCATAGTGTCACACTTGTATTATTCTACTGTTACACTTTTCGCAAGGTTACGTGGTTTATCAACGTCACAGTCGCGATGAAGAGCCGCATAGTACGAAATCAACTGCATTGGAATGACAGAAACGAGCGGTGTCATCAAGTCATGGACTTGTGGGATGACAAAAGCATCGCCTTCTTTATCCAATCCTTTCATACTGATGATCATACTGTTTGCTCCTCGCGCTTCTACTTCCTGGACATTGCCACGGATGGAGTAGTTGACGTTTTTCTGGGTAGCAAGAGCAATGACAGGCGTACCGTCTTCAATAAGAGCGATCGTCCCATGCTTCAATTCTCCCCCGGCAAAACCTTCCGCCTGGATGTAGGAAATCTCTTTCAACTTGAGAGACCCTTCCAATCCTACGTAATAATCAATGCCACGGCCGATGAAGAAGCAGTTACGAGTCGTAGAAAGATACTCACGTGCCAATTCCTCAAGTTTCTCTTTTTGATCGGTCAAGGCTTCCATTGCCGTTGCTACGATTCCAAGTTCCTGCATAGGATCGAAATCAAGTTCGATTCCTTTGGCACGTGCGGTATCAACAGCAAGAATCGCAAGTACAGCCATTTGAGCCGTGTACGCTTTAGTAGAAGCTACAGCGATTTCCGGACCTGCATGAAGGTGCATCGTATAATCTGCTTCACGGGAAAGGGTGGATCCTGGCACATTCGTAACCGTAAGTGCTGGATGACCAAGTTCTTTCGTCTGGACTAGGACAGAACGGCTGTCTGCCGTTTCACCACTTTGAGAAATATAGACAAACAATGGTTTCTCAGATAGGAGTGGCATGTTGTAAGAGAATTCACTGGCTACATGGACTTCCACCGGGATATTTGCAAGTTTTTCAATGAACTGCTTCCCAAGAAGTCCGGCATGATAACTCGTACCTGCTGCGATAATGTAAATGCGGTCGCATTCTTTCATCGCCTGACGAATTTCCGGATCCAGCTTGATCTCATCATTTTCGTTTTGATACTCTTGAATAATTTTACGGATGACGAACGGTTGTTCATCAATCTCTTTCAGCATGAAGTGAGGATACGTGCCTTTTTCGATATCGGTTGTATCCAGTTCAGCTGTGAATGGTTCACGGTCAACCTTTGTACCATCAGGCTTCTGGATTTCAACGCCATCACGACGTACGATGACTGTTTCTTTATCCATAAGCTCAAGGAATTGATCCGTCACGTGAAGAGCGGCCATAGAATCACTGGCTACAACATTGAAATCGTCACCGATTCCTACAAGTAGCGGGCTCTTATTTTTCGCAACGTAAATGGTATCTTTATTCTCACGATCGATCATAGCAATCGCATAAGAACCTGTCAGCATTTCAACAGCTTTACGGAAAGCTGCAGCGACATCGTTCATTTCATCGTTCAATACTTCGATCAATTGTACAATGATTTCCGTGTCTGTTTCACTCTTGAATGCAACATCGCTCAAGTATTCATCGCGAACATCCACATAGTTCTCAATAACACCATTGTGAACGATTGTGAAGCGTCCGGAAGTACTTTGATGCGGGTGTGCGTTTTCTTCACTCGGCGCACCGTGTGTCGCCCAGCGCGTGTGACCGATGCCGTGTGTCGATTTCACGTTTTCATCGACCGCCGCACGAAGAGAAGCAATACGACCTTTTACTTTCGTGACTTCTACACCTTTGTCATTCAGAGTTGCAATACCGGCTGAATCATAGCCTCTATATTCAAGCTTTTCTAATCCATTCAATAAAATTTCTTTCGTATCTTTCTGTCCAATATAACCTACAATTCCACACATAACTGTTGTCCTCCTGTTTTATGAGAAGGGCAACGAAGGCTCCAAAGCATAAATCTTCAAGGGGCTTTCCGCTGCCCCTCTCCCGTTTTTCTATCTTTAGTCACTTCGTCCAGAATGTTTTGTTCGGAAAGTCGCCTTCCCGTTTTACATTCGGACATACGGTTGAAGTGGTACAACCGGGAGGCATCCGCCGAATCATCGATGAACCTCCACCTCGTCAACTGTGTCCCTGCATGGCGGCAGTGCACAGTCCTGGCGCTTTATATAGCTGAATGACCTCGATCCTCCTCAGCTTTTTCAAAATAAAGTCCTTCTTTTCTCGTTTCCGGAAATGATTTAACGTAAACCCGAAATCTCAAAATTTAATAGGATATCATTAATTCTACACAGCCCTCTCATCCCGGTCAACAAAAACTGCAACCGTTACATAAATGTAAGGACCTTGTAATAGGATATGCGCAGGTCTTCACCGTGTGCGACCTGCGCAAGCCCTGTTCTTATTCTTGCATCCCAAGCTCTTCTTCTACGACTTGAACAACTTTTTGACAATACTCTTCACATTGATCTTCTGTCGGTGCTTCCACCATGATTCTTACTAGTGGTTCTGTACCGGAAGGGCGCACCAGAACTCGTCCGCTGTCTCCCATTTCCTCTTCCACCGCCTGGATGGCTTCCTGGATTCGAGGATGTGTCTGCACCTTTTGCTTATCAATGACACGAACATTCTTCAGCACTTGCGGGAACTTTTCCATTTCAGCAGCAAGCTCGGAAAGCGGTTTGCCGGTCTCCTTCATGACGTTGACCAACTGAAGGGCAGAAAGCATGCCGTCTCCTGTCGTGTTGTGATCAAGGAAAATAATGTGACCAGATTGTTCCCCACCAAGGTTATAACCACCTCGGCGCATTTCTTCCATGACATAACGATCACCTACAGCCGTCTTGTCACTTTTCATGCCATTCGCTTCTACTGCTTTATAAAAGCCGAGATTACTCATGACGGTGGATACGACTGTGGAATGATTCAATGTTCCGTTGTCATTCATATGTTTCGCACAAATGTACATGATTCGATCGCCATCGACAATATTTCCTTTTTCGTCAACCGCAATTAAACGATCGCCATCACCGTCAAAAGCAAGACCTACATCCGCTTTTTTGTCTCTTACAAGATCCTGTAACAATTCAGGGTGTGTGGAACCGACTCCATCATTAATGTTCAGTCCATCCGGAGAGGAACCAATGGAGGAAATATCCGCTTCAAGATCTGCGAATAAATGGGACGCCAGGGACGAAGTTGCTCCATGGGCACAGTCAAGGGCAATGTGAATCCCTTCAAAATCATAATCAACGGTTTGTTTTAAATGCTGCAGATACTTTTGCCCGCCTTCGAAATAGTCGTTGATTTGACCAAGGTCAGCCCCTGAAGGACGCGGAAGGTCATCTTGTTCTGCATCAATCAATGCTTCGACTTCCTGTTCTTGTTCATCCGTCAGCTTGAACCCGTCCGGACCGAAAAATTTAATCCCATTATCTTCTACAGGGTTGTGGGAAGCTGAAATCATAATCCCGGCTTCTGCCTGTAAAGCTTTCGTCAAGAAGGCTACCCCAGGTGTAGAAATGACACCTAAACGCATCACTTCCGCTCCGATTGATAATAACCCGGCGGCTAGTGCACCTTCGAGCATTTCGCCTGAAATCCTCGTATCACGACCGATTAAAATCTTCGGACGCTCAACACCTTTGGTTACAACATAACCGCCATAGCGACCTAATTTAAAGGCTAGCTCTGGAGTTAGTTCTTTGTTTGCGACGCCTCGGACGCCATCCGTTCCAAAATATTTGCCCATTGTCATTCGACCTCTCTTTCTATTCTATCCATTTATCTAAGTTATTACGTTGCGGTGTACGGTTCAGGGTTGGTCTGTTTCACCGTCTCCGTCTTCCGAATCACCTTCAACGACTCCTATATCCACTTCAATCGTTTCTGGCTGAACGGATGTGACCCCTTCCGGTAGCGGAATATCCACTTCCACCGTTTGGTCTTCGGTCACTTCCGATACATCCACAGGGACTTCTGGGAGCTCCTCGATGCCATCAAGGACTTCCTTAGGACCTGAGATGGTGACTTCCTCTGTTTGCGTGCTGACAGATTCAATCAGCACCCCTTCTGTATTTCCTCCTCTTGCAGCCACATTGATCGGAACCGTTTTACTCCTTGCAGAAACCGGTACAGATACATTCACGGCCGTCGGATCTACGAGTACATTCAATTCATTCCCCTGGTTATCATAAACTTTCACCGGGGCTTCCTGATCTTCCAGAGACTCTGTTACTCCACCAACATCAATGATCGCTTTAACAGAAGCGACACGATCGATAACAGAAGATGCCCCCGTTATGGCCACACTCGAAGGCTCAAGCTCCGGTTCACCAACTTCAAGGGAACTATCCAGGTTCTTCTCGTTGATATAATCAACACTCACTTCATAATTTTCGGTTACTTTCTCTTCAATCGTCACCTCAATAATCTTGGGATCAAGTGTGACATTCAACTGGTTGGAAATACCTGAGTGCTGCAAGGACACTTCGTGTGTGCCAGGTCCCAGGCCATTTAAGTCTACAAATACTTTGAAATTCTTCTGTCTGGATACTGGGGCGACCGCAGATGTAGGGCCCTCAACGGACACCGATACTTCTTGAGGAATGCCGCTTACTACATATTCTTCGCTGTCGAACTGAATCTCCAATGGGATGTTTTCCATTACCTCCATATCAGAAGAAGACTGATCGAAGAATAAAGAATCAGAATCCATATTGTTATCCACGTTCACCGTCACCCAGAGAAGACCGGCAAGCATCAAGGATATAATGCGGATAAACCAAACACTCTTGAACCAATTATCCATTCTTCTTCCCCCTCCAGTTCCAGCTTTTTACCGCAGGGGCGGAGTAATCCAACTCTGTGCGCAGAATTTCTTCAAGTTTCACTTGATCAAGCTCGCGGTGCAGTTCACCGTTTTTAGTACAGGAGATCGCTCCTGTCTCCTCAGATACAACGATGGTCAATGCATCCGTGACCTCACTAATGCCCATGGCCGCTCTGTGCCTCGTCCCGAGTTCTTTTGAAATGAATGGGCTTTCCGAAAGGGGGAGGTAGCACGCCGCAGCTACTATTTCATCATTCTTAAGTATGACCGCTCCATCATGGAGGGGGGTATTCGGTATAAAAATATTTGTAAGAAGCTCACTCGACAAGTGGCCGCCTACGCGGATTCCCGTCTCCACATAATCTCCCATACCGGTATCTCGCTCAATTGTTATCAAAGCACCGATCCGGCGTTTCGCCATATAATTACAGGACTTGATGATGGCCTGTAACGTTTTTTCGGTGTCTTCTTCTTCTGAGGTGTTCCTGCTGAAGAAACTTCCCCGTCCCAACTGTTCTAATGCCCTTCTCAGTTCGGGCTGGAACAAAATGATTATAGCTAGGAAACCCCACGTAATTGCTTGTGACATCAGCCATCTTAAAGTGGTCAGTCCAAATAAATTACTCAATAACCATATACCCAGGATTACGAATATCCCTTTCAAAAGCTGGACCGCTTTCGTCCCCTGGATCAGCATGATTAATTTATATACAACAAACCAGACAAGGGCGATATCCACAGTAATCAAAAAATAATCTAAAACATCCAATCCCCCATCAAGCATGCCTACACTTCCTTTTAGATATAATAAACCTTAAAAATTCACATTTACCATTATATCACATAACCTTTCCCTTATATATGGAGAACATACCGGCCTGACGATTGCCCTATGTAGGGATGAATCCTTTTACTTAATAAAATGGAGAATGTCCCCATCATTTTTTTGAATGAGATTGAAATGTAATAAAACAATGTCCAAAAAATACTGTGCATATGAAGTATGTTTTTTACTCCTTTCTCTATCTGCTGTCTATGTTGAGTTCATAGTTCTCGTCTGCCTTCCGGCCTTAATTATGGTTCCCCTCTATTTCTGCCCTCCCTTCCGCCGTAAGTTTAACAGGCATTCACTGAAAAAGGATATAGGATTCTTGAACCATGAATGAGCAGAATCCCTCTTTTTTCTATCGGGAACAAGGGGGGCAACAATCAGAAATCAGAGCTTGCGAAGTCTTATTGGAATTCAGTTTCTCCGGCGTTTCATCAAAAAATACGCTATAAAAAAAGCAAGGGAGCACAGGCCCCCTTGCTTTATTCATCGGATTGAAATGAAAAGACATCATTGACTGTCTTTTTCGTATGATACCAAACCCATTCGTACACCTGGTTTACTTCTGTGAGTTCACCTGAATACGCCCGGAGGTTATTACGGTCTAGTCCATCCGCTTCGTTCCCGTCGTCTGACGTAACCTCGAGGATGTCCCCATTTATTATGGTAATGTCCCCATCGACCTTCCCATCGATTCTCAAGTCACCATTTCTCACTACGAGATCCCCGTTAACAGTAACACCCTCAGGGACGATGACCGTATGATCACGGATTTCAAGGTTCTCCTGTTTCGAAACCGTCACCTGCTGATCCTGGTTCCAGGCGGTGAATATACCGCTGAACATGAGAATAAAGAAAACAGCAGCTGCTGTAAGGAGTGGATGCTTTTGAAGCTTCCGGATGTAATTCTTTCTTTTCTTCTCCTTCGGTAAGTTGGCCATGACATTCGCCGTAAACCGGGGTGGCGCAGAAACAGGCGTCGTATTTGTAATAAGCGTGGTTGTTCTCTTTAATTCATGAAAATGATTCTGACAAGCTTGGCAGTTTTGTAAATGGTCTCTCAGTCGTCTCTCTTCATCTTTATATAAGTCACCATCTAAATACTTATGCATGAGTTCAATTGCTTCTCTCTTGCAATTCATTCCCTCTCAACTCCTTCACACATGTCGAAGCCTTTTTCTTAAGGCCTCTCTCCCTCTGTGGACCCTCGTCTTCACTGTTCCTACAGGAATATCCAACACTTCTGCAATTTCCTGTAAAGCAAGCTCATCTAAATAACGAAGGACGATGACACTCCGATATTTCGGTGGTAATGCTAATATTTCTTTATGAATATACGTTTGTAATTCAAGACTCTCCACTTCCTCTTCTGGTAGTGCCTGATCCGCCGCCAGCTGTGAATACATGTCTAACCCTTCGGTCCCCTTCACTTCTGCATCAAGATGATAATCCGGTTTCTTTTTACGGATCCGGTCGATGGACAGATTCGTGGCTATCCGATAGATCCAAGTCGAGAATTTCCTTTTTTCATCAAACGTATGGATATTCGTGTAGGCCCTAATAAAAGCCTCCTGGGCAAGGTCTTCAGCTTCATATGAGTTTCCCACCATTCGTAGACAAATATGAAAAACTTTATTCTGATAAAAAGATACAATATCTTCAAAAGCCGATTGATTGCCTTTTTTCACTTCTTTAATTTTTTGCTTAATCATGGTTTCCATCTTCTATACCTCCGCTTTACGTGCGGTCGATAACCTTTACGGATGACCTCGCCTCAAAGTTTCATAAATTTTATATTTTTTTCGCTAATATAAGTTTAACTTTTTTTAGTATCGGTTATAAAGCTGTAAATGTAAAAATTTTTTAGGAGGCCACATATTATGACGCGAGTGATTGCTTTGACAAAGGAAATCGAAGCCTGTCGTATGGAAATGACACGTTTAGCCCGTCTCCATAAATTGAGCTCGCCTGAAGTTGTGCGTGTAAGTGTGAAGTTAGATGAATTATTAAATGAATATGATGAAATAACCCATAAAAAACAGCAACCCGCCTTACAAAAAGCGGGTTACTGCTAAAATTCTTCTTTTATTTCAAGCTCTCCCCAAATAGAGAACCCATCAAACCTACCGCCACGCTGGCGGTTTTATTTTTTTCATCAAGGATAGGATTCACTTCTACAAATTCAGCCGATGTAATCATTTCTGATTGGTGAAGCATTTCCATAGCTAAATGACTTTCACGATAACTTAATCCACCCATCACAGGTGTTCCTACGCCGGGTGCATCATTTGGATCTAATCCATCAAGATCCAAACTCAAATGAACTCCATCCGTACGGTCTTTCAGATAGTCGACTGTCTCTTCCATCACCTGGGTCATCCCCATACGATCCACTTCATGCATCGTATAAACTTTAATGCCCTTTTCCTCAATTAACACTTTTTCCCCTTCATCTAATGAACGGGCACCGATGATTACAATATTCTCCGGTTTTATTTTCGGTTCATAATCATGGATACTTGTTAGTTTCTCATGTCCGATGCCAAGGCTTACAGCAAGAGGCATCCCATGAATATTACCGGAAGGAGAGCTGTCTGCCGTGTTCAGATCACCATGAGCATCATACCAAATAACGCCAAGGTTCTCATAATGTTTAGCAACACCAGCAAGAGTCCCCATTGCGATGCTATGATCTCCACCAAGAACAAGTGGGAATCGCTTGTTTTCTACGATTTCATCCACCGCTTTCGCAAGTCTTCGGCTTCCTTCGGCAATTTCATTCAAGTTGCGCAAGTTATCCTGTTTCACTTCCGTATTTTGTTTAGGACGAGGAATTTCAATATCCCCTAGATTTCAATGTCATACTTTAATTGTTCCAGACGTTCAACCATTCCTGCATAGCGGATGGCGCTCGGTCCCATGTCTACACCCCGGCGCATCTGTCCAAGGTCCATAGGTACACCTATAATGGAAAGCTGTTTATTCATCAAAGTTCCTCCTTTTTTCTCTACTATAATTGTATCCGTTTTGCTTAAGATGACTCAACTGGACATGTTTGTGCATATATATACGAAATACAGTATGAAAACGTATGTAAACATGCATGTTTACAAGGTTTGTGACCATTCATCAAATTATGGATGATCGTAATGGACATTCCGTTCCCCCATAATCTGAATCGCTCATCCGGGGCTTGAAGGATAGAAAAATACATAGGTTTCACTATCCCATACAAAAAACCTGACATCAATTTTGATGTCAGGTTCACAGAGTGGAGCCTAGCGGGATCGAACCGCTGACCTCCTGCGTGCAAAGCAGGCGCTCTCCCAGCTGAGCTAAGGCCCCGAATGGAGCGGGAGACGGGATTCGAACCCGCGACCCCCACCTTGGCAAGGTGGTGTTCTACCACTGAACTACTCCCGCATATGAAATTGAAAGATGAGCCATGAAGGATTCGAACCTTCGACCCTCTGATTAAAAGTCAGATGCTCTACCAGCTGAGCTAATGGCTCACATAAATGATTAAACTCCAGTATAACATCTATTATAAAATGGCTGGGCCAGCTGGATTCGAACCAGCGCATGACGGTACCAAAAACCGTTGCCTTACCGCTTGGCTATGGCCCAACAGTTACAAAAATAGTATATACCATCTAAAGATCATTATACAAGGCATGTTCATTTTCATAAAAAATAGCTGATCAAGGATGTCAGCCGTTCTTGTTAGAAAAATAAATGGTGGAGGGAGTAGGACTCGAACCTACGAACCCGATGGGAGCGGATTTACAGTCCGCCGCGTTTGGCCAACTTCGCTATCCCTCCACTTTCATTAAATAAGTGGTGCCGGCCAGAGGACTTGAACCCCCAACCTACTGATTACAAATCAGTTGCTCTGCCAGTTGAGCTAGGCCGGCTTATGAAAATAATGGTGGAGGATGCAGGGTTCGAACCTGCGACCCCTTGCTTGTAAGGCAAGTGCTCTCCCAGCTGAGCTAATCCTCCATTAGTGGTGACCCGTACGGGATTCGAACCCGTGTTACCGCCGTGAAAGGGCGGTGTCTTAACCACTTGACCAACGGGCCAATCGAATTAAAATTCAGAGCTTCCAGCCGGATTTGAACCGGCGACCCCTTCCTTACCATGGAAGTGCTCTACCACTGAGCTATGGAAGCAAGTGGCTCCAACGGTAGGATTCGAACCTACGACCGATCGGTTAACAGCCGATTGCTCTACCACTGAGCTACGTTGGAATAATGTACAATCATCAAAAGCATTAATAAGGAAAGAGTATCAATGTGGCGGCGTCCTACTCTCACGGGGGTAAACCCGACTACCATCGGCGCTGAAGAGCTTAACTGCTGTGTTCGGCATGGGAACAGGTGTGACCTCTTCGCCTTCACCACCACATCAATATAAAGTTTGAGGTGAACCCTCAAAACTGGATAAGGAAACATCTTTTGAAGAAACGCTTTTCACGAACACTATCATTTCGATAGATAAGTCATCGATCCATTAGTATCCGTCAGCTCCACGTGTCACCACGCTTCCACCTCGGACCTATCAACCTCATCGTCTCTGAGGGATCTTATTTGCTTAAAGCAAAGGGAAATCTCATCTCAAGGGGGGCTTCATGCTTAGATGCTTTCAGCACTTATCCCGACCACACGTAGCTACCCAGCGATGCTCCTGGCGGAACAACTGGTACACCAGCGGTGTGTCCATCCCGGTCCTCTCGTACTAAGGACAGCTCCTTTCAAATTTCCAACGCCCACGACGGATAGGGACCGAACTGTCTCACGACGTTCTGAACCCAGCTCGCGTACCGCTTTAATGGGCGAACAGCCCAACCCTTGGGACCGACTACAGCCCCAGGATGCGATGAGCCGACATCGAGGTGCCAAACCTCCCCGTCGATGTGGACTCTTGGGGGAGATAAGCCTGTTATCCCCGGGGTAGCTTTTATCCGTTGAGCGACGGCCCTTCCATGCGGAACCGCCGGATCACTAAGCCCGACTTTCGTCCCTGCTCGACTTGTAGGTCTCGCAGTCAAGCTCCCTTGTGCCTTTACACTCTGCGAATGATTTCCAACCATTCTGAGGGAACCTTTGGGCGCCTCCGTTACCTTTTGGGAGGCGACCGCCCCAGTCAAACTGCCCACCTGACACTGTCTCCGGACCGGATCACGGTCCTGGGTTAGAATGTCCGTACAGCCAGGGTAGTATCCCACCAGCGCCTCCACCGAAGCTAGCGCTCCGGCTTCTAAGGCTCCTACCTATCCTGTACAAGCTGTACCAACATTCAATATCAGGCTACAGTAAAGCTCCACGGGGTCTTTCCGTCCTGTCGCGGGTAATGTGCATCTTCACACATAGTATAATTTCACCGGGTCTCTCGTTGAGACAGTGCCCAAGTCGTTGCACCTTTCGTGCGGGTCGGAACTTACCCGACAAGGAATTTCGCTACCTTAGGACCGTTATAGTTACGGCCGCCGTTTACTGGGGCTTCGGTTCAACGCTTCGCATAAGCTAACGCATCCCCTTAACCTTCCAGCACCGGGCAGGTGTCAGCCCCTATACTTCGCCTTACGGCTTCGCAGAGACCTGTGTTTTTGGTAAACAGTCGCTTGGGCCTTTTCACTGCGGCTCCTCGGCAGAGGAGCACCCCTTCTCCCGAAGTTACGGGGTCATTTTGCCGAGTTCCTTAACGAGAGTTCTCCCGCTCACCTTAGGATCCCTCCTCGCCTACCTGTGTCGGTTTGCGGTACGGGCACCTCTTTCCTCACTAGAGGATTTTCTTGGCAGTGTGAACTCAGGAGCTTCGGTACTATATTTCCCTCCCCATCACAGCTCAACGTTGCCGGACGGATTTGCCTATCCGACCGTCTCACTGCTTGGACGCGCACATCCAGTGGCGCGCTCTCCTTATCCTCCTGCGTCCCCCCGTCGTTCAAACGGAAAGGAGGTGGTACAGGAATATCAACCTGTTGTCCATCGCCTACGCCTTTCGGCCTCGGCTTAGGTCCCGACTAACCCTGAGAGGACGAGCCTTCCTCAGGAAACCTTAGGCATTCGGTGAAAGAGATTCTCACTCTTTTTTCGCTACTCATACCGGCATTCTCACTTCTAAGCGCTCCACCAGTCCTTACGGTCTGACTTCACGGCCCTTAGAACGCTCTCCTACCACTGATCATAAGATCAATCCGCAGCTTCGGTGGTGTGTTTAGCCCCGGTACATTTTCGGCGCAGAGTCACTCGACCAGTGAGCTATTACGCACTCTTTGAATGATGGCTGCTTCTAAGCCAACATCCTGGTTGTCTAAGCAACTCCACATCCTTTTCCACTTAACACACACTTTGGGACCTTAGCTGGCGGTCTGGGCTGTTTCCCTCTCGACCATGAACCTTATCACCCACGGTCTGACTCCCAGAACAAAGTCGATGGCATTCGGAGTTTGACTGAATTCGGTAACCCGATAGGGGCCCCTCGTCCAATCAGTGCTCTACCTCCATGACTTTCTATTCTGAGGCTAGCCCTAAAGCTATTTCGGAGAGAACCAGCTATCTCCGTGTTCGATTGGCATTTCACCCCTACCCACACCTCATCCCCGTAATTTTCAACTTACGTGGGTTCGGGCCTCCAGTCAGTGTTACCTGACCTTCACCCTGGACATGGGTAGATCACACGGTTTCGGGTCTACGACCGCATACTCACTCGCCCTATTCAGACTCGCTTTCGCTGCGGCTCCGCTTCTGCTGCTTAACCTCGCATACGGTCGTAACTCGCCGGTTCATTCTACAAAAGGCACGCCGTCACCCATTAACGGGCTCCGACTACTTGTAGGCACACGGTTTCAGGTTCTCTTTCACTCCCCTTCCGGGGTGCTTTTCACCTTTCCCTCACGGTACTGGTTCACTATCGGTCACTAGGGAGTATTTAGCCTTGGGAGATGGTCCTCCCGGATTCCGACGGAATTCCTCGTGTTCCGCCGTACTCAGGATCCACTCCGGAGAGAGAAAGATTTCGACTACAGGGCTGTTACCTGCTCTGGCTGATCGTTCCAGATCGATTCGCCTATCTTCCTCTTTGGTAACTCCAATGGAGTGTCCTACAACCCCAGAAAGCAAGCTTTCTGGTTTGGGCTGATTCCGTTTCGCTCGCCGCTACTTGGGAAATCGCGTTTGCTTTTTCTTCCTCCGGGTACTTAGATGTTTCAGTTCCCCGGGTGTGCCTTCCTATACCTATGGATTCAGTATAGGATGCTGTCCCATTACGAACAGCGGGTTTCCCCATTCGGAAATCTCCGGTTCAAAGCCTACTTACGGCTCGCCGGAGCATATCGGTGTTAGTCCCGTCCTTCATCGGCTCCTAGTACCAAGGCATCCACCGTGCGCCCTTATTCACTTAACTATCTTCGTGAAAAGACGTTTACAATTTCAATTAGATGTCTTGTCATCAATTGCCTCATCGTTAGATGAAACAATGATTCCTTATCCAGTTTTCAAGGTTCACGCCCTTATTCAGGGTTGAATATAAAACACAAAATAGATTCTTGTGTTTAAGTGTTGCATTTAAATGGTGGAGCCTAGCGGGATCGAACCGCTGACCTCCTGCGTGCAAAGCAGGCGCTCTCCCAGCTGAGCTAAGGCCCCATTTTGAATGGTGGGCCTGAGTGGACTTGAACCACCGACCTCACGCTTATCAGGCGTGCGCTCTGACCAACTGAGCTACAGGCCCATCCAAATGAAGGAAGATCATATTTTCATAGTTTGATCTCTCAAAACTGAACAACCAACACAGTACGTTTCCGTAATATCCTTAGAAAGGAGGTGATCCAGCCGCACCTTCCGATACGGCTACCTTGTTACGACTTCACCCCAATCATTGGCCCCACCTTCGGCGGCTGGCTCCAAAAAGGTTACCTCACCGACTTCGGGTGTTGCCAACTCTCGTGGTGTGACGGGCGGTGTGTACAAGGCCCGGGAACGTATTCACCGCGGCATGCTGATCCGCGATTACTAGCGATTCCGGCTTCATGCAGGCGAGTTGCAGCCTGCAATCCGAACTGAGAATGGTTTTATGGGATTTGCTACACCTCGCGGCTTCGCTGCCCTTTGTACCATCCATTGTAGCACGTGTGTAGCCCAGGTCATAAGGGGCATGATGATTTGACGTCATCCCCGCCTTCCTCCGGTTTGTCACCGGCAGTCACCTTAGAGTGCCCAACTGAATGCTGGCAACTAAGATTAGGGGTTGCGCTCGTTGCGGGACTTAACCCAACATCTCACGACACGAGCTGACGACAACCATGCACCACCTGTCACTTGGTCCCCGAAGGGAAATCCCTATCTCTAGGGAGGTCCAAGGATGTCAAGACCTGGTAAGGTTCTTCGCGTTGCTTCGAATTAAACCACATGCTCCACCGCTTGTGCGGGCCCCCGTCAATTCCTTTGAGTTTCAGCCTTGCGGCCGTACTCCCCAGGCGGAGTGCTTAATGCGTTAACTTCAGCACTAAGGGGTGGAAGCCCCCTAACACCTAGCACTCATCGTTTACGGCGTGGACTACCAGGGTATCTAATCCTGTTTGCTACCCACGCTTTCGCACCTCAGCGTCAGAAACAGACCAGAGAGTCGCCTTCGCCACTGGTGTTCCTCCACATATCTACGCATTTCACCGCTACACGTGGAATTCCACTCTCCTCTTCTGTCCTCAAGTTCCCCAGTTTCCAATGACCCTCCACGGTTGAGCCGTGGGCTTTCACATCAGACTTAAGGAACCGCCTGCGCGCGCTTTACGCCCAATAATTCCGGACAACGCTTGCCCCCTACGTATTACCGCGGCTGCTGGCACGTAGTTAGCCGGGGCTTCCTCGTTAGGTACCGTCAAGGTACCGCTCTATTCGCACGGTACTTGTTCTTCCCTAACAACAGAACTTTACGATCCGAAGACCTTCATCGTTCACGCGGCGTTGCTCCGTCAGACTTTCGTCCATTGCGGAAGATTCCCTACTGCTGCCTCCCGTAGGAGTCTGGGCCGTGTCTCAGTCCCAGTGTGGCCGATCACCCTCTCAGGTCGGCTACGCATCGTCGCCTTGGTGAGCCGTTACCTCACCAACTAGCTAATGCGCCGCGGGCCCATCTGTAAGTGATAGCGAGAAGCCATCTTTCAACTTTCCTTCATGCGAAAGAAAGTATTACCCGGCATTAGCCCCGGTTTCCCGGGGTTATTCCGATCTTACAGGCAGGTTGCCCACGTGTTACTCACCCGTCCGCCGCTCGTTCCACGAGCTTCACCCCGAAGGAATCGCTCGCTTCCCGCGCTCGACTTGCATGTATTAGGCACGCCGCCAGCGTTCGTCCTGAGCCAGGATCAAACTCTCCATAAAAGTTAAGTTTGACTTGCTCATTTGCACACCGAATGTGCTTTGTTTCAAATCTCTTCTATAAAAGAAGAAATGTTTTGACGTACTGGTTGGTTCGTTCAGTTTTCAAAGATCAAAATGTTGTTTGCCGCTTTGTCAGCGACTTAATCATCTTATCACTTCCAGTTGTTGGTGTCAACAACTTTTTTGTGATTTTTTCGGTGTCGTTTTGGCGACATTTAATAATTTATCATGCCTGCCTCGCAGTGTCAATAACTTTTTGAAACAAGTTTTATCGATGTGTCTGCGTTGTTTTGTTTTTCCGACAACGTTTAATAATATAGCATAGGCTTAAAAAGAAAAGCAATGCTTTTTATGAAATTCCTTTTGTTTTTTTTACGTTAACGATCAACATAGGAAAAACCCTGATCAATACTTCAGGGTTTCTTCATCATTGGGTCTCATTATAGATAAACAGTAGTCATTATTGCTTTAGTTTTGTTTTTTCTTACGGGGCATATATTGAAGACACTCTTCTCTTGTCGCAAACCGTCGGAAGATTTGGAACAGCACTTCGTATCTTTCTTCCATAGCCCTCTTGAGTCCCTGGTCAATTCTATGGTCTCCGAGATTCGAACGTGATTTCTTCCATTTCTCTTTTCAGCAGATATTCAATTTCACGACGTTCTTGTTCATTAATCATTAAACCGTGCATCTTCATGGACCTCCCTTAAACAACTCTCTATATTTTTACCCTAATTTCTCTCCTTTTAGCATAGGTTGTCCTTTTTTTCATATGTATAGAACATATTGGAAGGAAGGTGAATGGTACGATGAGTTTCTACAGTTGGAAGGCTGAGCAGATGAAACGTTATGGTGTCGTCGTGGCTTTGGCATTTTTTTGTGCCCTAATGCTATGGATTGGACAATGGAGTCAGCTCCCCGTCTTTTCCAATGAAGGCGAGCCACGTGCATTGACCCAGGGCAGTGATGAAAATTCCAATGTCGCCCTGACATTTAATATAAGCTGGGGGACAGAAAAGGTTCACGATGTTTTGAAACAGCTGGAAGCTCACAAAGCTCAGGCTACTTTTTTCGTCACAGGGGAATGGGCAGAGCGTCACCCTGATATTATAAAAGCCATTCACGATGGAAATCATGAAATCGGAATGATGGGCTATCAATATGAAAGTTACCTTGAACGGAAGCCCGCTCAAGTTCAACAAGACTTGAACGAGGCGAAGGAAGCTTTTGAAAAATTGGGCTTTGAGGAAATCAAATGGATCCGCCCGCCTCATGGACATATGGATAAAGATATTTTAAAAATGGTGGAAAATGAGGGAATGCAGGCCGTGCAATGGAGCATTAATACACGGGATTGGGAGAATCCGGGAACCAATACGATCATCGACACGGTTTTAAACAACGGGGCAGAGGGGGATATAATTTTGATGCATGCTTCTGACTCCGTAAAACAGACAGCAAAAGCACTGGAAGTCATCCTCCCAGGACTTAAACAAAAAGGGTTGAAACTTGTCAATATCACAGAATTGGTGAGTGGCGGAGAATCAGAAACAACGCAAATTGATTAACCACAACTTTTTAGAATACAAAAAAACCACCGACGGGCGGTGGTTTTTTTCATGAAGCAGCTTTTTCTGCAGAGTTTGTTAAACGGTGAAGCAGAATCAGTTGGTAGGCATTACATATAAATAACGGAATAATCATTAACCATACATAATCGCTCCCCTGAGCCCTTAAGGCCGGAACCCATTCGACACTCGTGACTACTACCATGAAGAATAAAGCGGGGATAAAGGCGTGCCACTTTGTTTCTTTGGCTTTTATGTAGGAGACGATGGCGGAAAGTATAAGTAAACCTATAGCTGTCCATAAAAACGGCCATATGGACGAACCTTCCCCTGCTTGATATCTGAAATAAACAAGATCAAAAAGCGTAAATGCAATTAAAAATACTTGGACAGGCGTCCAAAAAGATCGGAAAACTCCTTTCCCGAACTGGTTTACTGTCAAATAAGCAAAGAATCCCATTTGACTAATGACACTGAATATAAAACCTAGGCCTGAGAAAAATAACAACAAACCAAAGAGCTCGAAGAATTGGAATGGATCCAATACGTCGGCATATGAATCATATTTAAAAATGAAGCTGAGGATTAATGTCGTTAAACCACCAATCCATAAGGTTGATAAAAACAACCTTACCCACTTACGACTATTCACGAAAGTTCCCCCTATTATTCAAAAGACTTTTCCACCGTATTTTACCACGAACTCGCGCTTTTTTCCTCCAGCACTCGTATAATTTCCGGCGAATCGCAGATAGTAAACGTAAGGAGAACTTATGAAAGGGGACATCCAAAATGTCCAAACTCCGATGGTTAGGTCCTGTCCTGATCCTTGTACTTTTAACCGCGTGCAGCGGCTCATCCAGTGCAAGTGAACAGACGGATTATGATACAACGAAAAAAATGATCGTTGATATTCTTAAGTCTGACGACGGGAAAAAAGCAATGACCGAAGTTCTTTCTGATGAAAAAATGCAGCAATCGATGGCTTTGGAATCTGAAGTTGTTTCACAGGCCGTCCAAAAGACGCTCGTATCAGAAGAAGGCAAAGCTTTTTGGAGTAAATTGTTCTCCGACCCGAAGTTCGTTCAAGAATTCAGTAAGGTCCTTGAAGATCAGCAGAAAAAGCTGATGAAAGGTCTGATGAAAGATGCTGAATATCAGAAATTGATGATTGAGCTCTATAAAAACCCCGAAATGATGAAAGAAATGGTTACAGTCATGGAAGGGCAGCAATTCCGTTCACACTTAGAGAAAACCATTGAGGAAACGTTGAACAGCCCGGTTTTCCAAGCGAAAATGAGTGAAACCTTATTGAAAGCAGCGGAAAAAATGCAAAGTGGCAGCGGGGGTAGTTCTGAATCCTCAGGTGAAGGCGGACAAAGCAGCGAAGAACAGTCCGGCAGCAGCAGTGGAGACGGAGAAAAAAGTCAGCAGAATTAAAGAAACACGCACTTCTATTTTGAGAAGTGCGTGTTTTTCATTAATATTTATCGATAACTTTTGCGGCCATGTTTCGATAGATGACGCCGATTGGATGATCAGATTGATACACGGACGGTGCGAAAACATCTTCTTCCTCATAAGGCTGCTGAAGCGGCACATGTCCGAGGACTCCTGTCTGTAGAGTATCGGCAAGCTTCACGCCGCCACCTCTACCAAAGACGAATTCTTTATTCCCTGTCTCTTTACTTTCGAAATACGCCATGTTTTCAACAACACCAAGAATTTCATGGTCTGTCTTTAATGCCATTTGGCCAGCACGGGCAGCTACGAATGCAGCTGTTGGATGCGGGGTCGTTACGATAATCTCTTTAGAAGACGGAAGCATGGAATGAACGTCCAATGCGACATCACCTGTTCCCGGCGGCAGATCAAGAAGAAGGTAATCGAGATCGCCCCATTCCACTTCTTTAAAGAAGCTCGTCAGCATCTTCCCAAGCATAGGACCACGCCAAATAATAGGAGAATTGTCTTCTACGAAGAAGCCCATGGAAACAAGCTTAACCCCAAACCTTTCAACAGGGATGATCTTCTCCCCTCGGACGACCGGGCGCTCTTCCACCCCCATCATATCAGGTACACTGAATCCATAAATGTCTGCATCAATGATACCGACTTTTTTACCTAGGCGCGTCAAGGCTACAGCAAGGTTCACGGTCACCGTTGATTTGCCCACGCCGCCTTTACCACTGGCGATTGAAATGAATTTCGTCCCGGTATTCCCGCCAAGTAATGATGCTTCTTGTTCCTGCTCCGCTTCAGGCTGGAACCTTTCAAGCACTTCGTCAGGAAGCTGATCAAAGCGTAGACCGACGGTAGCCGCTCCTCCGCTTTTCAGTTCATTGACGATTTTTTGCTGCAGTTCCATCTGTTCAGCTGTATTCGTCTTTCCGATCAGAATTTTTACGCTGACATGGTTCTTTTCTTCTTTAATTTTTATCTCTTCAACTCCACCGGTTTCTTCCAACGTTTTATGTAAAAACGGGTCTTCAATCGAATGGAGGATTTCTAGTACTTTTCCTTCTGTCAACAAGCCGGTTCACCATCCTTAGAAAAATGTTTCACTACGGCTAGTATAACATACATGAAACGCTTTCTAAGTGATATGCTTGAATCAGTCTTCCGAAGGAATTTCTCTTTCTGTTACATAACGGAGCACGCCCTGATAAATAGAGGCGGACATTTGTCTTTGATAATCATCATCCTTTAACCGTTCCCGTTCTCCAGGATTTGACAGGAAGCCAGCTTCAACCAATACCCCAGGAGCTTTGGCATGTTTAAGAATATAAATGTTGGAAAGACCAAAAGCGCCCCATCCGTATTCCCTACATTCTCTTTGATTTCTGATTGAATAAACGTGGCCAAGGTTTTACTTTCCTCGTTTTTCGGATAATAAAAAGTCTGAGCTCCGCTCCATTTCTCAGAAGGAATAGCATTTAAATGTATGCTGATGTATAAATCCGCTTCTTTTTCTTCGATGTACTGCACCCTGTTCCGTACATCCTCCGCCTGCCTGCGCCGTGCCCTTTCTGCTTCATCCGAGGCGAGATCATTATCGTCATCACGTGTCAAGTACACAAGGGCACCCGCCTGTTGCAAATAATCACGAAGATACTCCGCCAGCTGCAGGGTGATGACTTTTTCTTCTGTCCCATCTTTGCCGGAAGCTCCTGCATCAGGGCCACCATGACCTGGGTCTAATACAATGACTTTTCCAGACAGAGGGGATGACCATACGGTCCAGGCATCTTTTGCTTCCTGAATCGGGTAAGAAACCGCGCATACCAATACAATAATCCCCGCCAACCATATAAATGTTTTCAACCTTGGTTTTCGCATCCCTCACACTCCCTTTTACTCCTCCCTTCCCACTATATGGGACAAGAAGGGGAAATATGTGAAGGTGTGAGGGGCATCATCATCCGTTATCGAAAACATAGAGACGAATGCGATTTTGCGAAGGATCCATTGTATAAAACACTCCATCTTCCTCCTCGACTGGAGCCCCCATCACCCGGATTCTCATAACCGCTTCTCCGAGGGATACAGCGTCCGGGTATTGAATATCAAACCATTTCAATCCGAGTTCGCTTCTTCCTGGTGCCGGAGCACCGACGCCTTTCCACGTATTAAGCCCTATATGATGGTGGTAGCCCGCTGTCGATATAAATAAAGCCTGATTGCCGAAGCGGTTGACGACATCAAACCCGAGGCCCTCACAGTAAAACCGCTCCGCTTCTTCCAAATCAGCAACGTGAAGATGAACATGACCCATGATCGTACGTTCCGGAAGACTGAACCAGCCATCGTTTGTCCCAAAGTAGAACAAATGATCAAAGTCCAGCGGGTCGACGGTCATCTTAACTTCATTTCCGGTCCATTGCCATAACGAAGAGGGCCGGTCGATATACACTTCGATTCCATTTCCATCAGGATCGGAGAAATAAATAGCTTCACTGACGAAGTGGTCCGCCGAGGCCAACGGGATGTTGTTCCTGGACAAATGTTTGACCAAGTCAGCAAGATCAGCCTTTTCGGGTAATAGGAGAGCAAAATGATACAATCCTGTTGCCTTTCGCTCAGGGGGAAATGCCTCAGAAGCGTCTTCCAGATGGAGTAGCGGTCTCCCTTCTCCTCCACTCAAAGAGACGTGACCTTCCGCCCCCTTCCATTTTTGAAAACCTAATATTTTCGTATAGAATTCAACAGAATGCTCCAGATCCTTAACCTTCAACGTGATTTGCGTGACATGGGCGTTCTCTATTTGATGAAAAAGCATCTCAAACCCTCCATTCTTTCTCTTCAGTATACAAAAACAGGCAGCGGATCTGCACCCATATGTGCTCCCACCCTGTCTGCCATGATCCAGCCCTCTTTTTTCGTTCAGCATTTCAAAAGTTAAAAAAAAGACTCTCAACCGAGTCGGTTGAGAGTCTTTTGTATAAGCATCGATTAACGCTTGGAGAATTGTGGAGCGCGACGAGCACCTTTAAGACCGTATTTCTTACGCTCTTTCATACGTGCGTCACGAGTCAATAGACCAGCGCGTTTCAATGGTGTACGGTATTCAGGATCCGCTTTTAACAATGCACGAGCGATTCCGTGACGGATTGCACCAGCTTGTCCTGTGAATCCACCGCCATCTACGTTTACATATACATCATAGTTACCTTCTGTTTCTGTAACAGCTAGAGGCTGTTTCAGAATCATACGAAGCGTTTCATATGGGAAAAAGTCTTCAGCATCACGTTTGTTTACTACTACACGACCAGTTCCTGGAACGAGACGTACACGAGCTGTTGAGCTCTTACGACGACCAGTACCTGTGTATTGTACTTGTGCCACTAAGATTACCTCCTTTAATTATCCGCGAAGTTCGTAAACTTCTGGTTTTTGTGCTTCATGTTTGTGTTCAGCGCCAGCGTAAACATGAAGTTTCTTGCCCATTTTACGTCCAAGACTTCCTTTTGGAAGCATACCTTTTACAGCAAGCTCTAGCATCTGCTCAGGGTATTTCGTACGCATTTCGTTAGCCGTACGGGATTTCAGACCACCTACGTGGTTAGAGTGACGATAATAGATCTTATCGTTAATTTTGTTACCTGTAAGTTGGATCTCACCTGCATTGATGATGATAACGTGATCACCTGTATCAACGTGTGGTGTGTATGTTGGTTTATTCTTACCGCGAAGGATCGCAGCAACTTCGCTCGCTAAACGGCCAAGTGTTTGCCCTGCAGCATCCACAACATACCATTTACGTTCAACGTTGTTTTCATTTGCCATGAAAGTTGTGCGCATATCGGTTTCCCTCCTGAAATGTTTGATTTCTCATAGACTTCGTTACTACTTTATCATTTATCTCAAATACGATTAGTTTTCCGGGGCTAACCGTGGTACAGAAATAAAATGCCATAGAATATAATATAACACCTTGTAACTAAATGTCAAGGGCATGTACACCTGGATTCGTTGTTTTTTTGAAAGAGAGGATTGCCGGAACACTTTCTTCTCTCCTAGTAGAAGACTTCCCAAAGGAATAACCCTTGTGGGGGTGCAGTTTTCCCTGCTTCTATACGGCTTTTTGCAGCTATGATCCGTTTGATATCTTCAGGTTCACGTTCCTTCCTTCCGATTTCCAAAAGCGTACCCACAAGAATCCTCACCATATTGTACAGGAAACCAGAGCCCTTGAATACAAATAGTATGTCTTGCCCTTCTCTCAAAACATCCGCTTGGTGAATCGTCCGTACTTTAGTCCCTTTAATATCTGTCTTCGGTGAACAAAACGATGTGAAGTCATGTTCCCCTTCAAGATAACGGCAGGCTTCTTTCATATGTGCAAGATCTAATTCCGCCCGTACATGATACGTATAATGGCGGCGGAAGATATCAAGGTCCTTTCCGTTATATACATAGTAACGATACTCTTTCCCTACGGCGTCGTAACGTGAGTGGAATTGCTGGGAGACTGATTCTGCAGTAAGAACCTGAATATCCTCCGGCAGCAGAGAGCTTAATGCCCGCTTCCAATTGGATGCTGGAATATGGAGAGGTGTATCAAAATGGATGACCTGGCCAATTGCATGCACCCGTGCATCCGTTCTACCAGAGGCAGCTACTTTGACCTGTTCTCCTTTATGCATTTTCCTCAACGCTTTTTCCAGCTCGGCCTGGATTGTATCGCCATTAGGCTGAACTTGATAACCGGCGTAATTCGTTCCATCGTAACGGATGACCATACGGATTCTATTCATACATTGATCCTCCACATCAGCTTCTCGTCAGGAATAAGCCGACGACGACTATGATAAATAAAGCATATAACATGAAATCCAGTTTCGAAATCTTCAGTTCTCTTAACTTCGTCCGTCCCTCTCCCCCTTGATAGCCACGTGCTTCCATGGCCATAGCGAGCTCTTCAGCACGTTTGAATGCACTGACGAACAATGGGACCAACAGAGGAACAATCGCCTTCACACGGTCTTTAAGAGCCCCTGTGCGAAAATCCACACCCCGTGAAGCCTGAGCTTTGGAGATTTTCTCTGTCTCCTGCATTAATGTCGGAATGAAACGAAGGGAGATCGACATCATTAATGCCAATTCATGAACAGGGAACTTCACCTTTTTAAGCGGCCCTAAAAGCTCCTCAATCGCATCCGTAATCTCAATAGGAGTAGTCGTAAGTGTAAGCAGAGAAGTCACCAGGATCAAGAGGAAGAACCTTAAAGAAATGGCCCCCCCTTGAACGAGTCCTTCTCTGTAAATCTCCCAGCCGAAGAGAGAAAAGGCGACCTCCCCTTCCCTTGTTACAAACAGATGAAGTAGGAACGTAAAAATAATAAGAAACCATACAGGCTTCAGCCCTTTCATCAGATAACGGAAAGGTACACGTGACATCAATGCACTTCCAACTGCGAACAGAGCAAGCACTCCGTAACTCATAACAGAGTTAGCAAAAAATACGATCACAACATAAAAAAAGATGATAGCGATTTTTGAACGTGGGTCGAGGCGGTGGATCACGGAATCTGTCGGAATGTATTGACCGATAATCATAGAACTACTCATGATCGCTGCCCCCTTTCACTTTTCGGGCGATTTCTTTTGCTAACTCAGCTATGGTCTGACCTCTATATTCCAGATCAATGCCATATTCTTTTTCTGCTTTACTTAAAAAGGAAATGACTTCCGGAACATCCAGCTGAACTTGTTCAAGAGCTTCCTTTTGGCGGAAAATCTCTAAAGGGGTTCCTTCTTTATAAAGTTGCCCATTATTCATAATTAGAATATGATCCGCATATTTCAAAGCGTCTTCCATACTATGAGTGACAAGAATCGTTGTCAGCCCTTTATCCTGGTGAAGATTATAGAACATGTCCATCACTTCTCTTTGCCCACTCGGATCAAGCCCCGCAGTCGGCTCGTCCAGGACGAGTACTTCAGGGTCCATCGCAAGCACTCCCGAGATTGCAACTCTGCGCATTTGGCCACCACTTAAATCAAACGGAGACCGTTCCAGTAATTCTTCCGGTAACTTAGTGGCTTCTACAGCAGTTCTCGTTCTTCTGTCAATTTCCTCTTGCGGCACACCAAAATTCTGGGGACCGAAGGCGATGTCCTTGGCGACCGTCTCTTCGAATAATTGGTGCTCAGGATATTGAAAGACAACTCCTACATTCTCCCTAAGAGAACGCAAGTGTTTACTCTTCTCACCAGCTTCGATGGTATAGTCACCCACTTGTAATTTACCTTTTGTCGGTTGCAGCAGTCCATTTAAATGCTGAATGAGTGTAGATTTCCCTGACCCCGTATGACCAATGACAGCCACAAATGATCCGGACTGGATCGAGAAAGTCAAATCATCCAACGCTTTATATTCAAATGGACTGTTTGGTTGATAGGTGTAACTTACGTGTTCAAACGAGATGTGCATATGTCCTCCAACAACTCCTGGTGATTGAGTGGCTCACGGTTCAGGCTCAAACCTTCTTCTTTCAGGTAATCAGCCATTTTACTGACAAATGGAGTATCCAAGCCAATTTCAGTCAATTGTTCTTTTCTGGAAAATACGTCGCGCGGTGTCCCTTCCATCCAAACTTCCCCGCCGTTCATAACTATCACTCGGGATGCCAAAGTCACTTCTTGAAGGTCGTGAGTGATCGTCACTAAGGACAAATCTCTTTCCTGCTGGACATCACGAACCGTCTTCATAATTTCTTTTCTGCCTTTAGGATCAAGCATGGCTGTGGCTTCATCAAGAATGATAAATCCAGGTGAAACAGCCAGAACACTTGCAATAGCCACACGCTGTTTCTGCCCGCCAGATAAACGATGAGGCTCATGACGTTCGTAGGCCTCCATCTGTACAGCTTTCAGACTCTCTTCGATCCGTTTCACCATCAGTTCACGCGGCAAGCCGTGATTCTCCATTCCAAACGCAACATCATCCCGGACCGTCGTCCCCACAAATTGGTTGTCAGGGTTCTGGAATACCATCCCCACTTGCTTACGGACATCCCAAATGTTCTCAGGGGTCACTTTCACTCCATCCACAATGATTTCTCCCTCTTGCGGAAAAAGCAGCCCATTCATTAACTTGGCAATCGTCGATTTGCCAGAACCATTATGTCCAATGATGGCTACCCATTCATCAGGACCGATGGTAAAACTTACGTCCTTCAAGACCCAGGGCATATCTTCCTGATATCTAAAAGATACATGACGAAACTCGACTTGTCTCTCTCCCATCTGTGTTCCTCCTCTGCTCCACTGACTATTTCCCAGGAAATACGACACCATTTCCCATTCCTCGATTGCGTCGTTAACTATCTAACGACGCAATTTGTACAAGGCATTCTTATAATTGGATATAAAAAAAGGGCTGGATGTAACCTCGTAATGAGATTCAGTCCTGCCCTTTTACCCTCATGGTATTCATTAAACTAGTTCAATGATCGCCATTTTCGCTCCATCACCTTTACGCTCGCCTAGCTTAAGCACGCGAGTGTAACCACCTTGACGGTCTTCATAGCGGGGGCCGATGTCAGAGAATAGCTTTTGCAAAGCTGTTTGCTCTCCTTCTTCATCTGCCTGCGCATTGTAAAGGAATGATTCAGCTTGACGACGGGCATGTAAATCGCCGCGTTTCCCTAGTGTAATCATTTTTTCTACAACAGACTTAAGCTCTTTCGCTTTAGCTTCTGTTGTTTCCAAACGTTCATGGATGATCAAGTCTGTCGCTAAGTTGCGAAGTAGCGCCATACGCTGATCCGTTGTACGTCCTAGTTTTCTAGCCATTGATAATCCCTCCCTTATCTGAATCTCTTAGATGTGTTCTATCTATTAATCGTCTTTCCTTAGACCTAATCCCAGTTCATCCAACTTATGCTTCACTTCTTCAAGTGACTTGCGACCAAGGTTACGAACCTTCATCATGTCTTCTTCAGACTTATTCGCAAGTTCCTGCACGGTGTTAATGCCCGCGCGCTTCAAGCAGTTGTAAGAACGGACAGAAAGGTCAAGTTCTTCGATTGTCATTTCAAGAACTTTCTCTTTTTGGTCCTCTTCTTTTTCGACCATGATTTCAGCTTTTTGAGCTTCATCTGTCAGGCCTACAAAGATGTTGAGGTGTTCCATATAGATTTTAGCCCCAAGAGAGATCGCTTCTTCCGGACGAATGCTGCCATCCGTCCATACATCCAACGTCAACTTATCAAAGTTAGATGTTTGACCGATTCTAGTGTTCTCTACTTGATACGTTACACGGGATACAGGCGTAAAGATAGAGTCCACTGGAATGACGCCGATTGGTTGATCCTCATGGTTGTTTCCTTCAGCCGGACGATATCCTCGGCCGCGTTCTGCTGTAATACGAGCACGGAAGCTGGAGTTGCTGTCTAATGTTGCAATGTGAAGATCTGGATTCAGTACTTCTACATCACTGTCGTGCGTAATGTCAGCCGCTGTAACTTTTCCTTCACCCTGTACATCAATCTCCAAGGTCTTCTCTTCGTCAGAGTAAACCTTCAAAGCTAGTTTCTTCAGATTCAGAATGACTGTGGTTACGTCTTCGACGACACCTTCAATCGTTGAGAATTCATGAAGTACACCGTCAATTTGAACTGATGTGACAGCAGAGCCGGGAAGTGAGGATAATAGGATACGACGCAAGGAGTTCCCTAGAGTTGTACCATACCCACGCTCAAGCGGTTCTACGACGAACTTACCAAAAGTAGACTCATCGCTGATCTCGACCGTTTCAATCTTTGGCTTTTCAATTTCGATCATTTACACTAAACCCTCCTTCAAAACGTCGAAACCCCGGTTAGACAATAGGTCTAACCGAAATTCCTCAGGTAGGCAGTCCCGATAAAAAGACAACTGCATATTTTCTCTGTCTACGGCGGTGCTGATAAAAGCTATCATAACCCATTATAGACAGGGTGACAAATTCTATTCAGAACTATTATACGCGACGACGTTTTGGTGGGCGGCAACCATTGTGTGGTACTGGAGTTACGTCACGGATTGCCGTAATTTCAAGACCTGCTGCCTGCAGAGAGCGAATCGCTGCTTCACGACCAGCACCAGGGCCTTTTACTGTTACTTCAAGAGTTTTCATACCGTTGTCCATAGCGTCTTTCGCCGCAGCTTCAGAAGCCATTTGAGCAGCGAATGGAGTAGATTTACGGGAACCTTTAAAACCAAGGGATCCAGCACTGCTCCATGCAAGAACGTTACCTTGAACATCAGTGATCGTTACGATTGTGTTGTTGAAAGTAGAGCGGATGTGCGCGACACCGGTCTCTATATTCTTTTTCACGCGACGTTTACGACTACGAGTGTTTCCTTTACGTGCCATATAGTTAGCTTACCTCCTTTGTGTTGCTTATTATTTACGTTTGTTAGCCACGGTACGACGTGGGCCTTTACGTGTACGAGAGTTGTTTTTTGTCTTTTGTCCACGAAGTGGAAGTCCACGACGGTGACGGATTCCGCGGTAAGAACCGATCTCGATCAAACGCTTGATGTTAAGAGAGTTCTCACGGCGAAGGTCACCTTCCGTGTTGTGTTGTTCCACTGCTTTACGGATTTTACCTAGTTCGTCTTCTGTAAGGTCGCGAACGCGAGTATCTTCAGAAACGCCAGCTTCAGCTAGTACGTCTTTGGCAAGGGATTTACCGATACCGTAAACGTAAGTTAGGGATACGACTACTCGCTTATCACGAGGAATATCTACACCTGAAATACGTGCCATAAGTTACGTGCACCTCCTTCAATTTTAACCTTGTTTTTGTTTATGCTTAGGGTTTTCACAGATAACCATGACTTTACCTTTACGTTTGATGACTTTGCATTTTTCGCAAATTGGTTTTACAGAAGGCCTTACCTTCATCATCCATACCTCCTTTAAGATCGGAGTTTTATTTATAACGGTACGTAATACGTCCTTTAGTTAAGTCATAAGGGGAAAGTTCTACCGTTACCTTGTCTCCTGGTAAGATTCGAATGAAGTGCATGCGAATTTTACCGGACACGTGAGCTAAAACGGAGTGACCGTTCTCAAGTTCAACCTTGAACTGCGCATTCGGTAAGGTTTCAACGACGGTCCCTTCTACTTCAATTACATCGTCTTTCGCCATCGAGTTGATCTCCCTTCTTCAAATCAGTCACTGCTTCATTGACATATTTTGATACGGCAAATCGAAGCTTGCCATTTGTGACACGACCAGTTTCCAGAAGGCTGTCCTGGACTTCCGGAGAGACGAAATCCATAAGCTCAACATGTTGCAAATTCTTTTTCTTTGGTCGATCATACTTACGTTTCTCTCCGTCGGCAAGCAGCACAAAGCGGCCATCCAGCACATCGATCACTACCGCGTACTGTCCTGCCTCACGCCCCTGCACAATACGAACAATTTGACCTATTCGCGGACTCGACTCAGATTCGTTCAAAAACGATCACCTTCATTTAGGATTTTGTGAGGATTTCATATCCTTCATCCGTAATTGCAATGGTATGCTCGAAGTGAGCGCACCTTTTGCCGTCTTGAGTAACTACCGTCCAATGGTCGCCCAGCGTCTTCACATAGCGAGAGCCTGCGTTCACCATCGGTTCTACGGCCAATACCATGCCAGGCTTGAGGCGTGGACCTTTGTTCGGAGGGCCGTAATGAGGAATTTGAGGATCCTCATGAAGCTCCTGCCCGACTCCGTGTCCGACGTATTCCCTCACAATTGTAAAGCCTTCCGGCTCAACGTAGCTCTGGATCGCATGAGATATATTTGAAAGGCGTTCACCCGGCTTTGCTTCATCAAGTCCTTTGAACAATGACTGCTCCGTAACTCTCAGCAGTTCCATGGATTCTTCATCGACGGTTCCCACTGGATACGTCCATGCTGAATCACCGTGATAGCCTTTATATTTGGCACCAATATCGATGCTGATAATATCACCTTCGTTCAACACCCTGTCTCCAGGAATGCCGTGAACGAGTTCTTCGTTGACAGATGCACAGATGCTTCCACGGAATCCATTATAACCTTTAAAAGATGGGATTGCATCCATACTGCGTATGAATTCATCAGCAATCTTATCCAATTCTCCAGTTGTTATACCTGGTTGGATGCTTTTCTCAAGCTTTTGGTGCGTCAAGGCGACAATCCGCCCTGCTTCCCGCATAATATCTAATTCCCGTGGAGTCTTACAAATAATCATTTAGCCAGTTCTCCCAGCTTTTGATCGATGTCTTGGAATACTTCGTTGATATCTTTATCACCTTCGAATGATACCAAATAGCCTTTATCCTGGTAGAAATCAAGTAGAGGTTGGGATTGTTCCACATTGACCTCAAGGCGCTTTCTTACGGTTTCAGGCTGATCGTCTTCGCGTTGAATCAACTCGGAGCCATCGTGATCGCATTTCCCGTCTTCTTTCGGCGGGTTGAACACCACGTGATAGGTTGCACCGCATGTCGGGCAGATGCGTCGTCCAGTCAGACGCTCGATGAGTTGCTCCTTAGGAACGTCGATATGAAGAACGTAATCCAACGATTCTTTCATATCAGTCAACAAGTTCTCAAGGGCTTCTGCTTGGGCGATTGTCCGAGGAAAACCATCAAGTAGGAATCCTTTTTGACAATCGGGCTTGCTAAGACGTTCGCGAACGATTCCGATGGTCACTTCATCCGGAACCAGTTCACCTTTGTCCATATATGATTTGGCTTCTACACCAAGTGTTGTTCCTTCTTTGATAGCTAATCGGAACATATCTCCAGTTGAGATATGAGGGATGTCATATTTTTCGACTATCTTCTCAGCCTGAGTACCTTTACCGGCACCAGGGAGACCCATCAGAATTAAATTCAACGTGTTCCCCTCGCTCTCATTTTTTCATTAGCTTAACACTAATTATTTAATGAATCCTTGATAGTGGCGCTTCACAAGCTGGCTTTCCAGTTGCTTCATAATCTGCAGGGCAACCCCTACAACGATGAGCAGACCGGTACCTCCGATTTGGATGCTTGGCGGCAGCTGGGCTGCAGAACCCAAGATGATCGGAAGGATGGAGACAGCTGCAAGGAAAATGGAACCTACGAATGTCAATCGGTACATCACGCGTGTCAAATACGTTTCCGTATTGGCACCAGGACGAATCCCCGGGATATATCCGCCTTGCTTCTTCAAGTTTTCAGCCATTTGCTCCGGATTAACCTGAACAAATGTATAGAAATAAGTGAAGGCAATGATTAGAGCAACATAGATAATCATTCCAGGCCAGTTCTGATAATCAAATATATATTGAATGACAGAGGCGACTTCACTGTTCTCAAAAAGTCCAGCGACGGTTCTCGGCGCGATAATGAATGAAATCGCAAAGATTACCGGGATGACTCCTGCTGCATTCACTTTTAGTGGTAAGTGAGTGGAATGCCCACCTACTGGCGAACGGTTGACTAACCGTTTTGCATATTGAATCGGAATCTTACGAAGGGCTTGTTGGATGAAGATAACACCCACAACAACCGCGACAATAACAAGTGCAATCAGAGCAATGATCACCAGGTTGATGAACAATTCTTCTCCGGCTCCGGAAATATATTGATCATACAATTGGTTCACACCAGTCGGGATCGCAGCAACGATTCCAGCAAAGATTAGAATGGAAATACCATTTCCAACACCGTGTTCGGTGATCTGCTCACCAAGCCACATAAGAAACGCAGTACCGCCAGTCAAGACAAGAGCAATGATTAAGAATTTCCCAAACCCTGGATCAGCAATCAATTGACCGCCTGCCAGAGCGTTAAAACCTATAGACATGCCAATGGCTTGAATGAAAGCGAGCACGATCGTTCCATAGCGGGTAAACTGAGCTAATTTTCGACGGCCGACTTCACCTTGTTTCTTCCATTCCGCAAATTTGGGAACGACGTCCATCTGAAGTAATTGCATGATGATGGAGGCAGTAATATAGGGCATGATCCCCATAGCAAAAATGGAGAAGTTTTGTAATGCCCCGCCTCCGAATGTGTTCAGAAATCCGAACGCATTCTGTTCATCCATGAAATTGATGGCTTCTCTGTTAGTGAAAGGAACCGGGATGAATGTTCCAAGGCGAAATACGATAAGCATCAACAAAGTGAAGATGATCTTCCGTCGAATATCACCCACGCGCATAAAATTGGAGATTGTCCGGAACATTAAATCACCTCAGTTTGACCGCCCGCTGCTTCAATTGCTTCTTTTGCGGAAGCAGAGAACTTGTGAGCTTTCACTGTAAGTTTTTTCTCGATTGAACCTTTAGCTAGTACTTTGATGCCGGCTTTTTGGTTGCTTACCACACCAGACTCAAGCAATAGCTCAGGAGTAACCTCTGTGCCTTCTTCGAAACGATTCAGTGCATCAAGGTTGATAATCGCAAATTCCTTACGGTGAACGTTAGTGAAACCACGCTTAGGCAAACGTTGGAAAAGTGGCATTTGACCACCCTCGAAACCTGGGCGTGTTTTGCTTCCTGAACGCTGGCCTTGACCTTTGTGGCCACGTCCGGAAGTTTTACCGTTACCAGATGCCATACCACGACCTACGCGGTTACGTTCTTTACGAGTACCTTTAGCAGGCTTTAGTTCATGCAGTTTCATGCGTTGCACCTCCTTATATCTTTTGTAGAATTATACTTCTTTAACGGATACCAGGTGAGACACCTTATTAGCCATACCTCGGATCGCTGGGTTATCTTCAAGTACGACAGTTTGACGGATCTTGTTCAGACCTAGCGCCTTGACAGTAGAGCGCTGATCCTGCGGTCTACCAATAACACTACGCGTGAGGGTAATTTCTAACTGTTTAGCCATTTTATTTCCCTCCTTATCCTACAGTTCTTCTACTGACTTACCACGAAGTTTAGCGACATCTTCTGCACGCTTAAGCTCGCTAAGTCCAGTGATTGTAGCACGTACCATGTTGATCGGTGTGTTAGAACCAAGAGACTTAGATAGGATGTCTTGAACACCTGCAAGCTCAAGTACCGCACGGACAGGTCCACCAGCGATAACTCCAGTACCTTCTGCTGCTGGCTTCATAAGAATGTTACCTGCACCAAAACGTCCGTTGATTTCGTGTGGGATAGTCGTGTTCTTCACTGGTACTGTGATTAGATTTTTCTTAGCATCGTCAATGGCCTTCTTGATCGCTTCCGGTACCTCTTGGGCTTTCCCTGTTCCGAAACCGACGTGACCGTTTTTATCTCCAACTACAACCAAAGCAGCAAAACGGAAACGACGTCCACCTTTAACTACTTTAGCTACACGGTTGATGGTAACTACGCGTTCTTCAAGATCAAGTTTGTTAGGGTCGATGTTTGTAATCATTTATGTCCCTCCTTTAACTATTAAAATTCTAGGCCGGCTTCGCGAGCGGCTTCAGCTAGTGCTTTCACACGTCCATGATACAAGTAACCTCCACGGTCGAATACAACAACTTTAAAACCGTTGTCGATCGCGCGCTTAGCTACCAATTCACCGACTTTCTGAGCAGCCTCTACATTGCCAGTAACATCAAGGTTGAAGTCATTGTCTACAGTAGACGCACTCGCTACTGTTACTTGGCTTTCGTCGTTGATTAGCTGAGCATAAATGTGTTTGTTCGAGCGGTATACGTTCAAGCGTGGGCGTTCAGCGGTGCCAAAGACATTCTTACGAACGCGCGCATGACGCTTTTTACGTACGACATTTTTATCTGCCTTCGTGATCATCAGGGTCACTCCTTTCTATACGTTAGCTAGGAACCTTACTTAGCTGTTTTACCTTCTTTTCTGCGTACATGTTCGCCTTCGTAGCGAATTCCTTTACCTTTATAAGGCTCTGGAGGACGGATTGCACGGATGTTAGCAGCAACAGCACCAACTAGTTCTTTGTCAATACCTTTTACTGTAACTTTCGTGTTTGAAGGAACTTCGATTTCGATTCCTTCACGGTTTTCAACTTCAACAGGGTGGGAGTAACCAGCGTTGATTACAACGTTTTGTCCCTGTTTCTGCGCACGATAACCTACACCGATGATTTCAAGGCTTTTCTCGAAACCTTTGGAAACACCTTCAACCATGTTACCGATCAGGCTGCGTGTAGTTCCGTGAAGAGCACGGTGTTCTTTGTGGTCGCTCGGACGAGCTACAGTAAGAACGTTGTCCTCAACTTTAACTGTGATGTCCTTGTGGAACGTACGAGTAAGTTCCCCTTTAGGACCTTTAACTGTAATCGTGTTGTTATCCTGGATGATCTCTACACCTTCAGGAATTTCAAGTGATTTTAAACCTACGCGAGACATAGTTTTGCACCTCCTGTCTGTTCTGTTTTTTTACCAGATGTAAGCTAGAACTTCGCCACCGATGGCTTGTTCACGAGCTTCTTTATCTGTCAATACACCTTTTGATGTGGATACGACGGCTACACCTAGACCGTTAAGAACTTTCGGAAGTTCTTCAGCGTTAGCGTAGACACGAAGACCTGGCTTACTGATACGTTTCACACCAGAAATTACACGCTCGTTGTTTTGACCGTACTTAAGGAAAATGCGAAGGACACCTTGTTTGTTGTCTTCAACAAATTCATAGTCACGTACAAAACCTTCACGCTTAAGGATATCAGCGATTTCTTTCTTTACGTTTGAAGCTGGTAGCTCAAGCTTCTCGTGACGCACCATGTTAGCGTTACGAATACGTGTCAGCATATCTGCAATTGGATCTGTCATTGTCATAACTCATTAACCTCCTTCCCTGTTTCGGGTTTACCAGCTGGCTTTTTTGACACCAGGGATTTGACCTTTATATGCAAGTTCACGGAAACAAATACGGCAAAGCTTAAACTTACGAAGTACGGAGTGCGGACGTCCGCAGCGTTCACAACGCGTGTATTCGCGTACTTCGTACTTTTGTTTACGCTGTTGCTTCGCGACCATTGATTTTTTAGCCACTATTTTCCCTCCTTATAGTTAGCTCATTATTTTTGGAACGGCATACCGAACTGAGCTAGAAGTTCACGTGCTTCTTCGTCAGAGTCAGCAGTAGTGACAATAACGATATCCATACCACGCACTTTGTTTACTTTATCGTAATCGATCTCTGGGAAAATCAATTGTTCTTTAACACCAAGTGTGTAGTTTCCACGGCCGTCGAAGGCTTTCTTAGAAATACCACGGAAGTCACGCACACGTGGTAGAGATACGGCGATCAGCTTCTGGAGGAATTGGTACATACGCTCTCCACGAAGTGTAACCTTCGCACCGATTGGCATACCTTCACGTAGGCGGAATCCTGCAATTGATTTCTTCGCTTTCGTGATAACTGGTTTTTGACCAGTGATCAATGTCAGTTCTTCAACAGCTGTATCAAGTGCTTTCGCGTTTTGAACAGCGTCACCAACACCCATGTTGACAACGATTTTGTCAACTTTCGGTGTCTGCATGATGGAATCATATTCAAATTTGTTCATCAAAGATGGAACAACTTCTTCTTGATATTGTTTCTTTAGTTCGTTCATCGTGTGGCCCTCCTTTCTTGTATGGCTTATTTATCTAGTGCTTCACCAGATTTTTTCGCGATACGAACTTTCTTACCGTCTTCAACTTTGTAACCAACACGTGTCGGTTCACCAGTCTTAGGATCGATTGGCATTACGTTGGATACGTGGATCGCAGCTTCTTGTGTTAGGATTCCACCTTGTGGGTTCTCCTGAGAAGGCTTCGCGTGCTTTTTAACTTCGTTCACGCCTTCAACAAGAACACGATCTTTTTTCGGATAAGCTTCAAGGACCGTTCCTTGTTTGCCTTTATCCTTACCAGTAATGACCATTACTTTATCACCTTTTTTTACGTGCATTCTTCGCGCACCTCCTTAACAAGGCATTCTATCAGGCTTTTATAATACTTCTGGAGCTAGAGATACAATCTTCATGAATTTAGCATCACGAAGTTCACGAGCTACCGGTCCAAAGATACGAGTACCGCGTGGTCCTTTGTCATCACGAACGATTACTGCTGCGTTTTCATCAAAACGGATGTAAGAACCATCTTTACGGCGTACTCCACTCTTAGAACGTACGATAACAGCTTTTACAACTTCACCTTTTTTAACAACGCCCCCTGGTGTTGCCTGTTTCACAGTAGCAGTGATGATATCACCAATGTTAGCTGTTTTACGGCCGGATCCACCCAATACTTTAATCGTTTGGATTTCACGTGCACCAGAGTTATCAGCGACTTTTAGACGAGATTCCTGTTGAATCATACCATGTAACCTCCCTTCGGATTAAATCCGAGCGAACTTTATTTAGATAATGACAGACTCTTCAACAACTTCTAGAAGACGGAAACGCTTAGAAGCAGACAATGGACGAGTTTCCATGATGCTTACGATGTCGCCGTTTTTCGCTTGGTTGTTTTCGTCATGCGCTTTGAACTTTTTGGAATACTTTACGCGCTTGCCGTAAAGTTTGTGGAACTTATAAGTTTCTACTAGTACAGTAATGGTTTTATCCATTTTGTCAGATACGACACGGCCAGTATAAACTTTACGATTATTACGTTCAGTCATGTGAGGGTGACCTCCTCTCATCTATTAGTTATTTACGCCTAGCTCACGTTCACGAGCAACAGTCTTCATGCGTGCGATAGACTTGCGAACTTCACGGATGCGTGCAGTGTTCTCAAGTTGACCTGTTGCCAATTGGAAGCGTAGGTTGAAAAGTTCTTCTTTAAGAGACTTAACTTTTTGTTCAATTTCGGCAGTGGTTAATTCACGGATTTCATTAGCCTTCATTGATTTCACCACCAATTTCTTCACGTTTTACGAATTTCGTACGAATCGGCAGTTTGTGAGAAGCAAGACGCAACGCTTCGCGTGCAACCTCTTCAGATACACCTGCGATTTCGAACATGATTTTCCCTGGTTTCACTACAGCTACGAAACCTTCTGGAGCACCTTTACCGGAACCCATTCGAACTTCTAGGGGCTTAGCAGTATAAGGCTTGTCAGGGAAGATTTTGATCCAAACTTTACCGCCACGCTTCATGTAACGAGTCATCGCGATACGCGCTGCCTCGATTTGGCGGGCTGTGATCCATGCAGGATCGATTGCTTGCAAACCATACTCACCGAAAGCTACTTCAGTACCGCCTTTTGCACGGCCTTTCAAGCTTGTACGATGTTGACGACGATATTTTACACGTTTAGGCATTAACATAATGCTTTTCCCCCTTCCTTACTTGTCAGTTTTAGTTGGAAGGACTTCTCCACGATAAATCCACACTTTAACACCAAGTTTACCGTAAGTGGTGTCAGCTTCTGCAGTTCCGTAATCGATGTCTGCACGAAGTGTGTGAAGTGGTACTGTTCCTTCACTGTAATATTCAGCACGAGCGATATCCGCGCCACCTAGACGACCAGATACTTGGGTACGAATACCTTTAGCTCCTGCACGCATAGCGCGTTGGATAGTTTGTTTCTGAGCACGACGGAAAGATACACGGTTTTCCAATTGACGTGCGATATTGTCAGCTACAAGAGTAGCGTCAAGGTCTGGCTTCTTCACTTCAACGATGTTGATGTGAACGCGTTTACCAGTTAGTTGGTTTAGAGCTTTACGAAGTGCTTCTACTTCAGAACCGCCTTTACCGATAACCATTCCTGGCTTAGCTGTGTGCACAGTAATGTTTACACGGTTTGCTGCACGTTCGATTTCTACCGTAGAAAGAGCAGCATCTTTAAGACGATTTTCAACATATTCACGAATCTTAATGTCTTCATGTAACAAGTCTGCATAGTCTTTGCCAGCGTACCACTTGGATTCCCAATCGCGGATGACGCCGATACGAAGACCTACCGGATTAATTTTTTGACCCACTGATTATCCCTCCTTTTTTTCTGATACGACCACTGTAATGTGGCTTGTGCGTTTGTTAATTTGGCTTGCGCGGCCCATTGCACGAGGGCGGAAACGTTTAAGAGTTACCCCTTCGTTTACAAACGCTTCGGAAACGTATAGGTTTTCCGGGTCCATTTCATAGTTGTGTTCTGCGTTAGCGATCGCGGAGTTAAGAAGTTTCTCAACAACCGGAGATGCGCCACGCTGTGTTAGACGTAGTGTAGCTAGAGCTTCACCAACGTTTTTTCCTCGAATTAAATCAATTACCAAACGAGCTTTACGAGGAGCGATACGAACGGTTTTAGCAACTGCTTTAGCTTGCATTAGAGTGCCTCCTCTCTATATTAGCGTTTTGTTTTCTTATCGTCGCCAGAGTGTCCCTTGAACGTACGGGATGGCGCGAATTCACCTAGTTTGTGACCAACCATGTCTTCTGTCACATATACTGGTACGTGCTTACGACCGTCATAAACGGCAATTGTGTGTCCGACGAAGTTTGGGAATATCGTAGAACGGCGAGACCAAGTCTTTACGACCTGCTGTTTATTATCTTCGTTCAACTTCTCGACTTTTTTCATTAAATGATCATCTACAAAAGGTCCTTTTTTCAGGCTGCGGCCCATGAATAAACCTCCCTTCGCGATTGAGAGACGGGTGTTATTGCCCGCCCGACAATCCCGTTATTTTTTACCGCGTCTACGCACGATATATTTATCAGACGGCTTGTTGCGTTTTCTCGTTTTGTATCCAAGAGTTGGTTTACCCCATGGAGATACTGGAGATGGCATACCGATTGGTGCGCGTCCTTCACCACCACCGTGTGGGTGATCACTAGGGTTCATTACGGAACCACGTACTGTAGGGCGCTTACCTTTCCAACGAGAACGTCCGGCTTTACCTACGCTGATTAGTTCGTGTTCAAGGTTACCAACTTGACCGATTGTTGCACGGCAAGTGCTTAGTACCAAACGAACTTCACCGGAAGTAAGACGTACAAGCGTGTATTTTTCTTCGCGACCAAGGATTTGTGCAGAAGCACCTGCAGAACGGACAAGCTGTCCTCCGCGTCCTGGTTTAAGCTCAACGTTGTGTACAACTGTACCAACTGGAATGTCTTTCAACTGAAGGGCGTTACCTGGTTTGATATCTGCACCTTCACCAGAAAGAATTTCCGTTCCAACCTTAACACCTTTTGGAGCTAGGATGTAACGTTTTTCACCATCAACATAATTGATTAGTGCAATGTTAGCGGAGCGGTTTGGATCGTATTCAACTGTAGCAACGCGTCCAGGTATTCCATCTTTGTCACGCTTAAAGTCGATAATACGATAATGACGCTTATGGCCTCCGCCCTGATGACGAACTGTCAGCTTACCCTGGTTGTTACGTCCACCTTTTTTGTGAAGTGGCGCGATAAGGGAGCGTTCAGGTTTGTCAGTTGTAATTTCAGCGAAATCAGATACTGACATGTGTCGACGACCGTTAGTAATTGGTCTAAACTTTTTAATCGCCATCTTTATTTCCCTCCTTCTTATTTCAATTCTTTATTTTTATGCTTCGAAGATTTCTAGTTCTTCGCTGTCCTGAGTCAAAGTGATAACTGCTTTCTTACGATCAGAACGATAGCCGCCGTAACGACCCATACGCTTGAATTTACCTTTAAGGTTCATTGTGTTGACAGAAGCAACTTGAACACCAAAGATTTCTTCAACTGCTTTTTTAATTTCAGTTTTGTTAGCTTTCGTGCTAACTTCAAACGTATATTTCTTTTCTCCCATAAGATCAGCAGAATGTTCAGTAATGACAGGGCGCTTGATGATATCGCGTGGTTCTTTCATTATGAGAGCACCTCCCCTGCTTTTTCAGCTGCTTCCTTAGTAAGGATCAGCTTGTCATGCGTCAGCAAATCCAACACACTTACTTGGTCTACAGGAAGACTATTCACTGTAGGGATGTTGTTAGAAGAAAGAGCAACGTTTTCATCTGCATCTGCAGTTACGATCAATGCTTTTTCGTTAACATCCAATGCCTTCAGAATGTTTACAACCTCTTTTGTTTTCGGAGCATCCAAAGAAAGGCTCTCAAGAACAATGATGTTGTCTTCTTTCACTTTAGAAGAGAAAGCAGACTGAAGTGCCAAACGACGGACTTTTCTAGGCATTGTATAGCTGTAGCTGCGTGGTGTTGGGCCGAATACAGTTCCGCCGCCAACCCATTGTGGAGAGCGAATGGATCCTTGACGCGCACGACCTGTACCTTTTTGGCGCCATGGCTTGCGTCCACCGCCACTAACTTCAGAACGTCCTTTTACTTTGTGTGTGCCTTGGCGAAGATTCGCGCGCTGCATCAACACAGTTTCGTGTAATACGTGAGTATTAGGTTCAATCCCAAAAACAGATTCATTAAGTTCGATTTCACCAACATTAGAACCGCTTTGGTTTAATAGTGCTACTTTAGGCATGACATATCCTCCCTTCGTTTATTATTTGCTAGCCTTAATTGCACTTGAAATCTTAACGTAAGATTTTTTCGCACCTGGTACATTACCTTTGATCAGTAGCAAATTACGCTCAGCGTCCACTTTAACTACTTCAAGGTTTTGTAGAGTTACAGTTTCGCCACCCATTTGTCCTGCAAGACCTTTGCCTTTGAAGACCTTAGATGGGTCAGCACCTTGTCCCATAGAACCGGAACGACGGTGGAAACGGGAACCGTGGGTTTTAGGTCCAGTAGATTGGTTATGGCGCTTGATGGCACCCTGGAAACCTTTACCTTTGGATGTTCCTGTAACATCAATTACGTCACCAGCTTCAAAAATATCAACTTTAACCTCTTGACCAAGTTCATAGCCATCAAGGTTAGAATTACGGAATTCACGAACGTAGCGCTTAGGTGTTGTGCTTGCTTTTTCAGCGTGCCCTTGAGCAGCTTTCTTCAAGCGATTTGACTTCTCATCAGCAAAACCTAGTTGAATCGCTTCGTAACCGTCGTTTTCCATTGTTTTCATTTGAAGAACAACGTTTGGCTCAGCCTGAACGACTGTTACTGGGATCAACTCACCATTTTCAGAGAAAATTTGAGTCATGCCGACTTTGCGTCCTAAGATTCCTTTCGTCATCCGTTACACCTCCTATTATCTTAACGATTTATTTATAGTTTGATTTCGATATCCACACCAGATGGTAGATCCAAACGCATGAGTGAATCAACAGTCTGTGGTGTTGGATTAACAATGTCGATTAGACGTTTGTGAGTGCGCATTTCGAACTGCTCACGAGCATCTTTATACTTGTGAGTTGCACGAAGTACTGTATAGATAGAACGCTCTGTTGGAAGCGGAATCGGACCAGACACATCAGCTCCGGAACGCTTCGCAGTATCAACGATCTTTTCTGCGGACTGATCAAGTACTCTGTGATCATACGCCTTTAAACGAATACGAATTTTCTCTTTTGCCATTATTTTCCCTCCTTCTTCGCCCATTTTTTGAAATAGACATTCTCCGCGAAAAAACTTGAACACCAGCCATGGCAAAGGGGCCGGGTGTATCAACAACCTTTCGCTTCATCGCCTTTTATGACCAACATTACTCATTATATAGAAGAAATGCGCTCATTGCAAGGATAAATCCATAAATTCTTTTCATTACGGACACTTAAAACATTATACTAACGTATCGCATATTTTTCAAGGGGAATCCCTGTAATCATCACTTTTGCAACTGTATAAGTTCTTCTCTATGAAATCCATTGTCCATTTAAACAAATCTTACGATCATTATCAACCGGTCCTTTGTAAAGAATGTGCTGATTTAGTTCGAAACTTCTTCCATAATCACACGCGAAGAAATTCAACCATATATTCTGCATTAATAAACTTCAGATTGACCCTTCTTCTACATACATAAGTAAATGTTTTCATGGAAGAGGACGAATTTTATAAAAAAGGATTACATTCCTCCTGCCTTTCAAAAACCAAAAAAAGAGCAACAGCTGAAAAGCTGTTGCTCCATTTATTCGAAGTACTGAAATTATTTAGTGATTTCAGATACTACGCCAGAACCTACTGTACGTCCACCTTCACGAATGGAGAAACGAGTTCCGTCCTCAATCGCGATTGGAGAGATAAGTTCTACAGTCATTTCAACGTTGTCCCCAGGCATAACCATTTCTACGCCTTCAGGAAGTTGAATAACACCAGTTACGTCCGTAGTACGGAAGTAGAACTGTGGGCGGTAGTTAGAGAAGAATGGAGTGTGACGTCCACCTTCATCTTTAGCTAGTACATAAACTTCAGCTTTGAAGTTTGTGTGTGGTGTAATTGAACCAGGCTTAGCTAGTACTTGACCACGGTTGATGTCTTCACGGTTTACACCACGAAGAAGTGCACCGATGTTGTCGCCAGCTTCAGCGTAATCTAGAAGCTTACGGAACATTTCAACACCAGTTACTGTAGTTTTGCTGGACTCTTCAGCCATACCGATGATTTCGATTTCGTCACCGACTTTAACTTGTCCACGCTCAACACGACCAGTTGCTACTGTACCACGACCAGTGATAGAGAATACGTCCTCAACTGGCATCATGAATGGCTTGTCAGTGTCACGGTCTGGAGTTGGAACATACTCGTCAACAGCGTCCATTAGGTCATAGATTGCTTGCTCGTACTTCTCTTCACCTTCAAGAGCTTTAAGAGCAGAACCACTTACTACTGGTACGTCATCACCATCGAAGTCGTACTCAGATAGAAGATCGCGAACTTCCATTTCTACTAGTTCAAGAAGCTCTTCGTCGTCTACCATGTCAACTTTGTTCAAGAATACAACGATAGCTGGTACACCTACGTTTTTAGAAAGTAGGATGTGCTCACGAGTTTGTGGCATTGGACCGTCAGCTGCAGATACAACTAGGATCGCGCCGTCCATTTGAGCAGCACCAGTGATCATGTTCTTAACGTAGTCCGCGTGACCTGGGCAGTCAACGTGTGCATAGTGACGAGATTCAGTTTCGTACTCAACGTGTGCAGTGGAGATTGTGATTCCACGCTCACGCTCTTCTGGAGCACCGTCGATCATGTCGTATGCCATTGCTTCACCAGAACCAGATTTCTTGTGAAGAACTGTAGTGATCGCTGCAGTTAGAGTTGTTTTACCGTGGTCAACGTGTCCAATTGTACCAATGTTTACGTGGGACTTGGACCGGTCAAATTTTTCTTTACCCATTGTATATTTCCTCCTTTAGATAAGTAACAAATTTGGTTTTAAAGATTTATATTGCAGCTCAGGAGCAAGCAGATGTTACTCCTAAGCTTACATTACAAGTTATACTTTAACTCGTCTAAAAAATCAATTATTCACCAGCATTTTTCTTGATGATTTCCTCAGAGATGCTCTTCGGAACTTCTTCATAGTGGTCGAAGTGCATAGTGTACGTACCACGGCCTTGAGTGTTGGAACGCAACGCTGTTGCATAACCGAACATTTCAGATAATGGAACGAATGCTTTAACCACTTGTGCATTACCACGAGTTTCCATACCTTCAACACGTCCACGACGGGAAGTTACGTCACCCATGATGTCGCCCATGTATTCTTCAGGAATAACAACTTCTACTTTCATCATAGGTTCAAGTAGAACAGGCTTACACTTGTTTTTAGCCTCTTTAAGTGCCATGGAAGCGGCAACTTTAAAGGCCATTTCGTTGGAGTCGACATCGTGGTAAGAACCATCATATAGAGTCGCCTTGATGTCTACCATAGGGTAGCCAGCCAATACTCCGTTTTCCATAGATTCTTTAATACCCTGCTCTACGGATGGAATGTATTCACGTGGTACAACACCACCGACAATCTTGTTGACGAATTCAAAACCAGCGCCTTCTTCGTTAGGTTCGAATTCAACCCATACGTGACCGAATTGTCCACGACCACCGGATTGACGTACGAACTTACCTTCCACTTGGGCGCTACCACGGAATGTTTCACGGTAAGCCACTTGTGGAGCACCAATGTTCGCTTCAACTTTGAACTCACGCTTCAGACGGTCAACGATGATGTCTAGGTGAAGCTCACCCATACCTGCGATGATCGTTTGGCCGGTTTCTACGTTCGTTTCAGTTTGGAACGTTGGATCCTCTTCAGCTAGTTTACCAAGAGCGATGGACATCTTATCTTGGTCAGCTTTAGATTTAGGCTCGATAGCAACAGAAATTACTGGATCAGGGAATTCCATGGACTCAAGAATAACAAGACTCTTTTCGTCACATAGTGTATCACCCGTACCTGTATCTTTAAGTCCTACCGCACCAGCGATATCCCCTGCGTATACAGTGGAGATCTCTTCACGAGAGTTTGCGTGCATTTGCAGGATACGACCTACACGCTCACGCTTGTCTTTCGTGGAGTTTTTCACGTAAGAACCAGCACTCAAAGTACCGGAGTATACGCGGAAGAATGTCAGTTTACCTACATAAGGGTCTGTAGCGACTTTAAATGCCAATGCAGAGAAAGGCTCGTTGTCGTCAGGCTTACGTACAACATCTTCTTCCGTTTGTGGGACATGACCTTCAATTGGAGGTACATCTAGAGGTGATGGCAGATAATCGATAACGCCATCAATTAGAAGTTGAACCCCTTTGTTCTTGAAGGCAGATCCACAGAATACCGGGTAGAATTCAACACTTAGAGTAGCTTTACGGATCGCGTCCTTAAGCTGTTCGTTTGTGATTTCTTCTCCCTCTAGATACTGCATCATCAAGTCTTCATCAAGTTCTGCAACAGCTTCAACAAGCTTGCCACGGTACTCTTCAGCTTGATCTTTGTAGTCGTCAGGAATCGGGCGTGCTTCAGCACGTGTTCCCAAGTCGTCCATGTAGTAGTATGCTTCCATCGTTACTAGGTCGATGATTCCTTCGAACTCATCTTCCGCACCGACAGGAAGTTGAACAGCTGCCGCATTTGCTCCAAGGCGGTCTTGCAATGTGCCTAGGGAGTAGATGAAGTCAGCTCCGATTTTATCCATTTTGTTAATGAAGACAATACGTGGAACACCGTATGTCGTAGCTTGGCGCCAAACAGTTTCTGTTTGAGGCTCAACACCAGATTGTGCGTCAAGGACAGCTACGGAACCATCAAGTACACGCAGGGAACGTTCAACTTCAACAGTGAAGTCTACGTGTCCAGGAGTATCGATGATGTTGATACGGTGACCTTTCCACTGAGCAGTCGTTGCGGCGGAAGTGATTGTGATACCGCGCTCCTGTTCCTGCTCCATCCAGTCCATTTGGGAAGCTCCTTCGTGAGTTTCACCAATTTTGTGGATACGTCCTGTATAGAAAAGAATACGCTCTGTCGCTGTTGTTTTACCAGCATCGATGTGAGCCATTACCCCGATATTCCGAGTCTTTTCCAAGGAGAACTCTCTAGCCATGCATCTTTCTCCTTCCTGTTTGAACCTTTATTTTTTTGGTGATTACCAGCGATAGTGAGCGAATGCTTTGTTCGCTTCCGCCATTTTGTGCATTTCTTCGCGACGCTTCACTGATGCACCTGTGTTGTTAGCTGCATCTAGAATTTCGTTAGCCAAGCGCTCTTCCATCGTTTTCTCCCCGCGTAGACGAGCATAGTTAACGATAAAGCGCAAACCTAGAGCCTGACGACGTTCTGGACGAACTTCAACAGGTACCTGGTAGTTGGAACCACCTACACGACGAGCGCGTACTTCCAATACAGGCATAACGTTCTTCATAGCTTCATCAAAAGCTTCCATCGCTTCGTTTCCGCTGCGCTCTTGAACAAGTTCAAAAGCTTTGTATAGAATCTTTTGAGCTTTTCCGCGCTGACCGTCAACCATGATTTGGTTGATCAAGCGAGTAACAAGCTTAGAGTTGTACATCGGATCTGGTAACACATCACGTTTAGCTACTGGACCTTTACGTGGCATATGTTCCCCTCCCTTCTTGGTTGTTTGTATTTAAGCGATATTCTCATATCGATTATTTTTTAGCTTTAGGTTTTTTCGTACCGTATTTGGAACGACCTTGCATACGGCCATCAACACTTGCTGTGTCAAGAGCACCACGTACAACAGTATAACGTACACCTGGCAAGTCTTTAACTTTACCGCCACGGACAAGAACAACACTGTGCTCTTGAAGGTTGTGACCTTCACCAGGGATATACGCGTTAACCTCTAGCTGGTTAGTTAGACGAACACGTGCATACTTACGTAAGGCAGAGTTCGGTTTCTTAGGTGTCATTGTACCAACACGTGTGCAAACTCCACGTTTTTGTGGAGAAGAAAGATCAGTCATACGCTTTTTATAGCTGTTATAACCTTTGTTCAAAGCTGGAGAGTTCGTTTGCTTTGTTTTGCTCACGCGTCCTTTGCGTACCAATTGGTTAATCGTTGGCATTTTTGTATCCTCCCTTCGTATTTCTTAATACCACACATCCAGGTGGTTCATAAAAAGGCAAAAAACAAAGCTTTCGCGTAAGACGCCAAAACTTTATTGCTTTATCGCCACTGTAGCCGCACCAACATCAATACCACATGCATTCCCGAGCTCCTTCATAGATGGCACCCGTGTGTGAGGAATGTTTAGTTGTTGGGCCAGTTTAGCTACTTTAACTGTCATCGTCTGATCTGCATCGTCAGCCGTTATGACTTCAACCACCTCACCATTTTTCATGGCTTTCAGTGTTTGTTTGGTTCCAATAATTATATCGGATTTAGCCTGTGCTACTTTTTCATAAGACATCTTCATATCCTCCAAAGTAACAAGGATAAATGGAAGCACCTTGATTATATTATCACTCACCCAAATGCATGTCAACTGCATCCGGGTGAGTTTTTTTGATGCTTCCTTTAATTTTACACCTTGTTAACATCTACTTCTTTATTTTAAGAATGTGTGACTTCTTCCGTGGCTTCTGGAACCTCTTGATTTTGCTGTTCGGATTGTGCTTGGATTTTGCGGTAGCGGGTCATACCAGTACCAGCAGGAACAAGCTTACCGATGATAACATTTTCTTTCAATCCTAGCAATTCATCACGCTTACCTTTGATTGCAGCATCTGTCAGGACACGTGTTGTCTCCTGGAAGGATGCGGCGGAAAGGAAGCTGTCTGTTTCAAGAGATGCTTTCGTAATACCAAGGATGACCGGTCGGCCGACAGCCGGCTGGCCGCCTTCCATAAGCGCTTTTTGGTTCGCCTCTTTGAATTGGTGGATTTCAAGAAGAGAACCTGGAAGTACATCTGTGTCACCAGAATCGAGAACACGTACTTTACGAAGCATCTGGCGGACCATGACTTCCACGTGCTTATCAGAGATTTCAACACCCTGCATACGGTAAACTTTCTGTACTTCTTTAAGGAGATATTCCTGTACGCCGTCAAGACCTTGTACGGTAAGCAATTCTTTAGGGTCGATGGAACCTTCAGTCAGAGGTTCACCAGCTTTCACTTCATCGCCGACCGTTACTTTCATACGGGCACCATAAGGAGCCGTGTAAGAACGTGATTCTACAGCACCTTGAACAACGATTTCTTGCTTCTCTTTGACTTCATTGATTTCGTGTACAGTACCATCGATTTCCGTGATGACAGCCTGTCCTTTCGGATTACGTGCTTCCACGATCTCCTGGATACGCGGAAGACCCTGTGTGATATCATCTCCGGCAACACCACCTGTGTGGAAGGTACGCATTGTAAGCTGAGTACCTGGCTCACCGATGGATTGAGCTGCGATAATTCCAACAGCTTCACCAACTTCAACCTCGTCACCAGTAGCGAGGTTGCGGCCATAACATTTCTTACATACGCCGTGCTTCGTATTACAAGTGAATGCCGTACGAATGACAATTTCCTCAATGCCGGCTTCGACGATTTGTCGAGCGACATCTTCGGAAATGACTTCGTTTCTTTCTACAAGAACAAAGTCATTTTCAGGGTGTTTCACTGTCTGGAATGCCGTACGTCCAATCAAACGATCGATTAATGGTTCTACCACTTCTGTGCCTTCTGTCAATGCAGCTACCGGAAGACCGCGGTCTGTTCCACAGTCATCTTCACGTACAATAACATCCTGGGCGACGTCTACCAGACGACGAGTCAAGTAACCAGAGTCGGCTGTCTTAAGGGCTGTATCAGCAAGTCCTTTACGTGCACCGTGAGTAGAGATGAAGTATTCAAGTACTGTCAAACCTTCACGGAAACTGGACTTGATCGGAAGTTCGATGATTCGTCCAGCCGGGTTGGCCATCAGACCACGCATACCGGCAAGCTGCGTAAAGTTAGAGGCGTTACCACGGGCACCGGAATCACTCATCATGAAGATCGGGTTACGCGGGTTCAAGGACTTCATCAGACGGTTCTGAATATCGTCTTTAGCCGCTGACCATATTTCGATGACGCGATCATAACGCTCTTCTTCTGTAATTAGTCCACGACGGAACTGTTTTAAGACTTTATCAACTTTCTCCTGGGCTTCATCAAGGATTTCCTGCTTCTCTGGAAGTACGACAACGTCGGATACACCAACTGTAATACCTGCCTTCGTAGAGTAAGCAAATCCAAGGTCCTTCATGCGGTCAAGCATTTTGGAGGTTTCACTGATAGAGAAACGCTTAAACACTTCAGCAATGATATCCCCTAGGATTCCTTTCTTGAACGGAGAAACTTCCTCGCGTTTAGAGAACTCTTCACGGATATCTGTACCCTTCTCAATGAAGTAGTGATCAGGAGTTTTGATTTCCAGGTTCTCTTTCGTCGGTTCATTGATATAAGGGAACGAATTCGGCAGCATTTCGTTGAAAATCAACTTACCTACTGAAGTCAGTAGAAGCTGCTGATTCTGCTTTTCAGTAAATGTTTCGTTATTCAAAGAGCTAGCCTGAACAGCTACACGGGTGTGCAGGTGGGCATAGCCGTTTTGATATGCCATCAAAGCTTCGTTCAAGTCTTTGAAGAACATACCTTCACCAATCGCGCCTTCTCTCTCAAGAGTCAGGTAGTAGTTACCTAATACCATGTCCTGGGAAGGTGTAACGACCGGCTTACCATCCTTAGGGTTAAGGATGTTTTGAGCAGCAAGCATCAAAATACGCGCCTCTGCCTGAGCTTCTGAGGATAGTGGCACGTGTACGGCCATTTGGTCTCCGTCGAAGTCGGCGTTGTATGCGGTACATACAAGCGGGTGCAGACGAATGGCACGACCTTCAACAAGAGTCGGTTCAAAGGCCTGGATACCCAAGCGGTGCAATGTTGGTGCACGGTTGAGTAGGACCGGGTGTTCTTTGATGACATCTTCAAGGACATCCCACACTTCGTGGTGCACACGCTCGATCTTACGCTTCGCTGATTTAATGTTATGGGCAAGACCTCGGGATACGAGTTCTTTCATAACGAATGGTTTGAACAATTCAAGGGCCATTTCTTTCGGAAGACCACACTGGTACATCTTCAAGGATGGACCTACGACGATAACAGAACGTCCGGAGTAGTCGACACGCTTACCTAGCAAGTTCTGGCGGAAACGTCCTTGCTTACCTTTCAACATGTGAGAAAGGGATTTAAGCGGTCGGTTCCCTGGTCCTGTAACAGGACGGCCGCGACGACCATTGTCAATCAAGGCATCGACAGCTTCCTGCAGCATACGCTTCTCGTTTTGAACGATGATTGTCGGTGCACCCAGATCCAACAAACGCTTCAAGCGGTTGTTACGGTTGATTACACGACGATACAAGTCGTTCAAGTCGGATGTTGCAAAACGTCCACCGTCTAATTGAACCATCGGACGAAGTTCCGGTGGGATGACAGGTAGTACATCAAGAATCATCCAGGAAGGATCGTTCCCTGAGTTACGGAAGGATTCCAATACTTCAAGACGTTTGATGGCACGCGTACGACGTTGACCTTGAGCCGTCTTCAGCTCTTCTTTCAACGTATCCACTTCACCATCCAAGTCAATGTCAAATAGAAGTTTACGAATAGCTTCAGCGCCCATAGCTGCTTGGAAGCCTTGTCCGAACTTCTCACGGTAGGAGCGGTACTCTTTTTCAGAAAGCAGTTGCTTCTTCTCTAGAGCCGTCTCTCCTGGTTCCGTAACAATATAGGCTGCGAAATAGATCACTTCCTCCAAGGCTCTTGGAGACATATCCAACACAAGACCCATACGGCTCGGAATACCTTTGAAGTACCAGATGTGAGAGACAGGGGCAGCTAGTTCCAGGTGCCCCATGCGCTCACGGCGTACTTTCGCCTTTGTTACTTCTACGCCACAACGGTCACAAACGACGCCTTTGTAGCGGACGCGTTTATATTTTCCACAGTGACATTCCCAGTCTTTCTGCGGGCCGAAGATTCGCTCGCAGAAAAGACCGTCTTTTTCTGGTTTCAACGTACGATAGTTGATGGTTTCTGGCTTTTTGACCTCACCGTAGGACCAAGAACGAATCTTATCCGGTGAAGCGAGGCCTATTTTCATATACTCAAAGTTATTTACATCTAGCAAGGGGCCTACCTCCCTTTTAGTATCCAGGTTTCCCTAAGCTTAGAACACGAGCAACAGCAGTGTTTCTATCTTAATCGTCTAAGTTCAAATTCTCGGATTCTTTGGTTTGCTCTTCTTCGATATCACGCATTTCGATCTCTTGCTCATCACCAGACAGGATTTTCACATCCATACCCAGACTCTGAAGCTCCTTGATCAATACCTTGAATGATTCAGGAACGCCTGGTTCAGGAACGTTATCTCCTTTAACAATCGCCTCGTACGTTTTCACACGTCCGACGACATCATCTGATTTAACTGTAAGGATTTCTTGAAGCGTATAAGCAGCGCCGTATGCTTCAAGAGCCCATACCTCCATCTCACCGAAACGCTGTCCACCGAACTGTGCTTTACCACCCAGCGGCTGTTGCGTTACAAGGGAGTATGGTCCCGTAGAACGAGCGTGAAGCTTGTCATCTACCATGTGAGCAAGTTTGATCATATACATGACACCAACAGACACACGGTTATCGAAAGGATCACCTGTACGACCATCGTAAAGGATCGTTTTCGCATCACGAGCCATGCCTGCTTCCTGAAGTGTTTCCCAAACGTCTTCCTCGCGAGCACCGTCGAATACTGGAGTAGCGATTCTTTCGCCCATCAAACGAGCAGCCATACCCATGTGCAACTCCAATACCTGTCCGATGTTCATACGCGATGGAACACCAAGCGGGTTCAACATAATATCGACTGGTGTACCATCCGGAAGGAAAGGCATATCTTCTTCTGGAAGAATCTTAGAAATAACACCTTTGTTCCCGTGACGTCCAGCCATCTTATCCCCTTCAGAAATCTTACGTTTCTGAACGATATAAACGCGGATCAACTGGTTCACACCTGGAGGAAGTTCGTCACCATCTTCACGATTGAAGATCTTGACATCAAGGACAATTCCGCCTGCACCGTGCGGCACACGCAAGGAAGTGTCACGGACTTCGCGGGCTTTTTCACCGAAGATCGCATGAAGAAGGCGTTCTTCTGCAGATAGTTCTGTCACACCTTTTGGCGTAACTTTACCAACGAGCAGGTCTCCATCACTTACTTCAGCACCTACGCGAATAATTCCACGATCGTCCAAGTCGCGAAGAGCATCTTCACCAACATTAGGAATGTCGCGGGTGATTTCTTCCGGTCCAAGTTTCGTGTCACGTGCTTCAGATTCATATTCTTCAATATGAATGGACGTATACACATCGTCTTTAACGAGACGTTCACTCATGATGATAGCGTCCTCATAGTTATATCCATCCCATGTCATGAAGGCGACAAGCGGGTTTTGACCCAGGGCCAGTTCACCCATGTCCATGGAAGGTCCATCGGCAAGAATTTCCCCTTGCTTCACGCGATCGCCTTTAGAAACGATCGGGCGCTGGTTGTAGCAGCTTCCCTGGTTGGAGCGGATGAATTTCTGCAGACGGTAACGATCAAGGTCTCCCTCAACCTCTTTACCATCCACTTCAGAAATGCGGCGCACGCGCACTTCTTTCGCTTCTACACGCTCAACGACTCCTTCGTGTCTACAGATAACCGCAGCACCAGAGTCTTTACCAGACACATACTCCATACCTGTACCGACAAGCGGTGCATCAGGTTTGAGCAATGGTACTGCTTGACGCTGCATGTTCGCACCCATCAAGGAACGGTTGGAGTCATCGTTCTCTAGGAAAGGAATACATGCGGTCGCTGCAGATACAACCTGCTTCGGTGAAACGTCCATGTAGTCGATACGGTCACGACTAACAACGGTGTTCTCACCACGGAAACGAGCGATAACTTCTTCATCCGTGAAGGCTCCGTCATCTTCCAATTTAGCGTTCGCCTGTGCAACTACATAGTTATCCTCTTCATCTGCGGTCAGATAGTCGATCTGAGCTGTTACTTTGTTCGTGTCAGGATCAACACGACGGTAAGGGGTTTCGATGAAACCAAACTCATTCACTTTCGCATAAGAAGAAAGGGAGTTGATCAAACCGATGTTCGGGCCTTCCGGCGTTTCGATTGGACACATACGACCGTAGTGGGAGTAGTGTACGTCACGAACTTCGAAACCTGCGCGCTCACGAGTCAAACCACCAGGCCCTAATGCAGAAAGACGACGTTTGTGCGTCAATTCAGCCAGTGGGTTCGTCTGGTCCATGAACTGAGAAAGCTGTGAGCTTCCGAAGAATTCTTTGATCGATGCAATAACCGGGCGGATATTGATCAATTGCTGCGGTGTAATGGAGGATGTGTCTTGAATCGACATACGCTCACGAACCACACGCTCCATACGGGATAGACCGATACGGAATTGGTTCTGAAGAAGTTCACCTACAGAACGCAGACGGCGGTTACCGAGGTGGTCGATATCGTCCGTTCCACCTACATCATGCAGCAAGTTAAAGAAATAGCTGATGGAAGAAAGGATATCCGCAGGTGTAATGTTCTTCACGTCACGGTCAATGTTGGCATTACCGATAACGTTAATGGAACGTTCACCTTCAGGATCGGTTGGGTCAACGATCTTGACTGACTGAACCTGAATAGGATCTTCAAGGACACCATCTGCCGGGTCCAACGTTTCTTCACTCAAAGTACCTTCTTCATCATCAAAGTGAGGGATCAGCTTATTCAATAGGCGACGATCAATCTTGTCCCCTTTTTCAGCGATCACTTCGCCTGTTTCTTCGTCTACCAGCGTTTCTGCCAATGTCTGGTTGAACAAACGATCTTTGATGTGAAGTTTTTTATTCATTTTATAACGACCGACACGAGCTAGGTCATAGCGTTTCGGATCGAAGAAACGGGAAACAAGCAGGCTTTTTGCATTTTCTACTGTCGGCGGCTCACCAGGGCGTAGACGCTCGTAGATTTCAAGCAGTGCTTTCTCTGTGTTTTCCGTATTGTCTTTTTCCAACGTATTCTTCAAGTATTCGTTATCACCAATAAGATCAATGATCTCCTGGTCGGTTCCGAATCCTAAAGCACGTAATAGCACGGTGATCGGCAACTTACGAGTACGGTCGATGCGGACATGTACAACATCTTTTGCATCTGTTTCGAACTCAAGCCACGCTCCGCGGTTCGGGATGACGGTAGCTGTGTAACCTCTCTTACCATTCTTATCAATCTTCTTGTTAAAGTACACGCTAGGAGAACGAACAAGCTGGGAAACGATAACACGTTCGGCACCGTTAATTACAAAGGTACCTGTGTCTGTCATAAGTGGGAAGTCTCCCATGAATACTTCCTGCTCTTTCACTTCTCCCGTCTCATTATTTAAGAGACGTACTTTCACACGAAGTGGTGCGTTATATGTTACATCGCGATCCTTTGACTCATCGACTGGATACTTTGGTTCGCCAAGGCTGTAATCCACGAATTCCAATGATAAATTACCTGTGAAATCTTCGATTGGGGAAATATCCTGAAACATTTCCTTCAAACCTTCTTCTAAGAACCAATCATAGGAAGCGGTTTGAATTTCAATCAAGTTCGGTAACTCTAATACCTCACTGATGCGTGCATAACTTCTGCGCTGGCGGTGTCGTCCATACTGAACTAGTTGACCTGTCAACTGATTCACCCCTCAAATCAAGCATTTTAATAACGAAAAAAGGGTCCGGCAAGACATGCCGAACAGGCTTGCGGTTGATCTTGCCACAAGCACTATTTAAACATTCGTCGTTTAACGAATGGTGATTCTTCATTTCTCTCTAACGTTAGACAAAAAAGAAAAAGGCTTTTCATACATAAAAACCTCATTTACTTTCGGTGTTCGATTTTACCATTCTGACCATCTATCAATTTTTTATTCAACTTTATAAAAAAAGACTTGACAGACTTCGAATATATTGGCATTTTTCAATACTAGCACAAGTAGTAGGGCTAGTCAAACTTTTTAGCCTTCAGGATATAATACCCCTTCTGCTTTACAACGACCTCAACATTCCCAAACAATTCTTCGAGTTTTGCTTTTGCCGATGGCGCCCCTTGTTTCTTTTGAATAACGACCCATAATTCCCCTTCGTCAAGGAGTGCATGCTTCGCTTCTTCAAACATTAAATGGACGACTTGTTTCCCGGCGCGGATGGCGGGTTGGTAAGAATGGCTGCAAATTCGCGATCTTTGATTCCTTGTAAACGATCACTTTCTTGTATCGTCACATTCGACACAGCATTACTCACAGCATTTCTCTCCGCAAGACCCAATGCGCGCTCATTGACATCAACCATGACTACATGGCGATTTACAAACATCTTCGCCAATGACAAGCCTACCGGTCCATAACCGCAACCTAAATCAAGGAAGTCCCCTTTGATGCCCGGCTCTTGAAAGGTATCAATCATAAGACGGGAACCGAAATCTACTTCCTTCTTAGAAAAAACGGCATTGTCCGTGGTGAATGTGAACATATGTCCAAGCAATTCGAAATCCCACGTCTTTTCATCACTGCTTGTCGTTGTTTTTTTAGAGTAATAATGTTCCGACATAATCCGAACACCTTCTTTTTCATCTATTGAATAGCAAGGGTTAGAGCTTGCAGAGCTGTATGCGTTCTTCAATAACTGCAAACAAGAAACCTTTTTGCCTATTAAGAAAAAGAAAGCCCGCCGATAAATCAGCGAGCTTTACTTTAAACATTCTCTTACTTAACTTCGACAGTTGCGCCTGCTTCTTCAAGCTGAGACTTGATCTCTTCAGCTTCTTCTTTAGAAACAGCTTCTTTGATTTTTGCTGGAGCGCCATCAACCATTTCTTTCGCGTCTTTAAGACCAGCACCTGTGATTTCACGTACTGCTTTAACTACTTTGATCTTAGAAGATCCAGCAGATTCTAGTACTACGTCGAATTCAGTTTGCTCTTCAGCAGCTTCGCCACCTGCAGCAGGGCCACCGACAGCTACTGGAGCTGCAGCAGATACACCAAATTCTTCTTCAATTGCTTTAACTAGGTCGTTAAGCTCAAGAACAGACATTTCTTTAATCGCTTCGATAATTTGTTCGTTAGACATGAGAAATTTCCTCCTTAGTTTTTGTTGTTATAGTTTAAACGAACGCTAACTTACGCGCTTTCTTCTTCTTTTTGATCCGCGATCGCCTGCGTTGCATATGCGAAGTTGCGGATAGGCGCTTGTAGTACGCTTAGGAACATAGATACAAGACCTTCGTAGTTTGGAAGGTTTGCAAGTTCTTGAAGTTGCTCAAGAGTTGCTACCTGACCTTCTACTACTCCACCTTTGATCTCAAGGTTTTCGTGATCTTTAGCGAAGTTGTTCAATACTTTAGCCGCAACGACTGCGTCTTCCTCATGGAAAGCGACAGCTGTTGGTCCTTGTAGGACTTCGTTAAGATCAGATAGTTCCACTTCATCAGCAGCACGACGGACCATTGTGTTTTTGTACACTTTGAAATCGACGCCTGCTTCACGAAGCTGAGAACGAAGTTCTGTAACTTCTGCTACATCAAGTCCGCGGTAATCTACAACGACTGCAGATTTACTGTTGCGGAACTTCTCAGCCAAGTCAGATACAACCTGTTTCTTCTGTTCGATAACACTGCTCATTGTTCCACCTCCTATTGACTTTTCATCATACCGTTCGAAGGTTTTACTCATAAAGAACACCTCCATGTAGACATGGAGGTGTTTCATAGAACAGGGCAGATTGCGCTGCTCTATTTATATCACACACCTCGGCAGGTTTTTAAGCGGAAGTCCGCACCTGCTGTCTACGGTATAACGTATTCATTTATACAACGCTACCTAGTATATAAGATAGATAACGGAAAGTCAACACTTTTTATTACTTCGTGTAACTAGAAACGTCTACTTTGATTCCAGGTCCCATCGTGGATGAAACAGCAGCGTTACGCATATAAGTTCCCTTAGATGCTTGTGGCTTCGCTTTAACAAGTGTATCAGTGATTGCTGCGAAGTTTTCAGCCAGCTTTTCCTCATCGAAAGATGCTTTTCCGATTGGAACGTGGATGTTAGCCGCTTTATCAACGCGGTATTCTACTTTACCAGCTTTGATTTCGTTAACAGCTTTTTCTACTTCGAATGTCACTGTACCTGTTTTAGGGTTCGGCATAAGACCTTTTGGTCCTAGTACACGACCAAGCTTACCAACTTCAGCCATCATGTCAGGTGTGGCTACTACAACATCAAACTCGAACCAACCTTGGTTGATTTTGTTGATTAGGTCTTGCTCACCTACGTAGTCAGCTCCTGCTGCTTCTGCTTCTTTCGCTTTATCACCTTTAGCGAAAACAAGCACACGCTGAGATTTACCTGTACCGTGTGGAAGCACCATTGCGCCACGGATCTGTTGGTCCGCTTTCTTAGGGTCTACACCCAGACGGAATGCTGCTTCGACAGTTTCGTCAAAGTTCGCTTTTGCAGTTTCTTTTACAAGCTTGATGGCTTCCTGCACATCATAAGCTTTCGTACGATCAACAAGCTTCGCTAGCTCTTGTTGTTTTTTCGTTTTCTTAGCCATTATTAATTTCCTCCTCGTTGTGGTTTTAACGGATTTTCCTCCCACGAATAAAGGTTGCGAAAGAGTCACAAGCTCCATTTCCGCAACCTTCTCCTATCTCCAAATGACGCTGTGGGATTAATCTTCGATTGTGATTCCCATACTGCGCGCTGTACCTTCAACCATGCGCATTGCAGCTTCAACGTCAGCAGCGTTCAAATCAGGCATTTTAGTTTCTGCGATTTCGCGTACTTGGTCGCGTTTAACAGAAGCTACTTTGTTACGGTTCGGCTCACCGGAACCTGATTCAACTCCTGCCGCTTTCTTAAGAAGAACAGCAGCTGGTGGAGTTTTCGTAACGAATGTAAAGGAACGGTCCTCATAAACCGTGATTTCTACTGGAATGATCGTACCAGCTTGTTCCTGTGTACGAGCGTTGAATTCCTTACAGAATCCCATGATGTTAATACCTGCCTGACCTAGTGCTGGTCCAACCGGCGGTGCTGGGTTCGCTTTACCTGCAGGAATCTGAAGCTTTACAACATTAATAACTTTTTTAGCCACGAGACACACCTCCTTAAAGTCCGTGATGTGGTAATAGGGTTCAACCCCTCCCACTCATTGCGTATCTACGCAATCGCCCTCGTGGGGGCGCATATAGAACATAAAAATTCTAGCATCTTTATCTCTAATATGCAAGGGGAGAGATGAATTTTATAATTTTTCTATTTGAGTAAAGTCTAACTCTACCGGCGTCTCACGCCCGAACATATTCACGTGGACTTTCACTTTCTGCTTGTCCGTATCAATATATTCAATGGATCCTGTGAAGTTTGCGAAAGGTCCGTCTGTTACTTTAACACTTTCCTTCACCTCGAAGTCAACCTCTGCTTTCGGCTGCTCGTTCATACCCATACGCTTAAGCACGGTTTCGACTTCTTCCGGAAGTAAAGGAATCGGTTTAGAGCCCGAACCTGTAGAACCTACGAAGCCGGTCACTCCCGGCGTGTTCCTCACTACGTACCAGGAATCATCCGTCATGACCATTTCAGCGAGGACATAGCCTGGGAAGACTTTTTTCTTCGCCACTTTCCTCTTGCCGTTCTTAATTTCTGTTTCTTCGTCCTCGGGAACAAGGACACGGAAGATCTTATCTTCCATTCCCATTGATTCTACGCGTTTCTCAAGGTTTGTTTTAACTTTGTTCTCATAACCTGAGTACGTGTGCACTACATACCATCTTTTTTCCATATTCGCAGGACAAGTGCTTGCCCTTCCCTCCCTTATACTAGAGTTGATGAATATTACTCCAACATGAAAAAACCCGCAGAACGGGTTTTTGTAAGTCTATCTCCTATTATAGCATAAAATCCACTCTACTATTCTTGAGCAATGAGTTCAAGGACCTGGGATATCCCAAGATCTACAATAGCGAAGAATACAGCTACGAATGCGACAGTTAATAGAACGGTGATCGTATACTTCGATAGTTCCTGACCTTTTGGCCAGCTCACCTTCTTCATCTCTCGCGCTACATTCTTGAAGAACTTAAACATGCTGTAATACCCCCAAACTTGCGCCAACTGGCTTCCTTCTCTATTTTGTCTCGCGATGTAAAGTATGCGCTCCGCATTTTTTACAAAACTTGCGGACTTCAAGACGTTCGGATTGGTTGGATCGATTTATATATGAACTATAATTCCGACTTAAACATTCTGTACAAGCTAATATGACTTTTTTCCTCAATATCCGTCACCTCAATCTAGAGAGGTTTACACATACTCACTAAATGTAGCACTCTTACCGATGCCTGTCAATCCGGCATTTATAGAGTGATTTCATTGATTTCCAAGTATTTTTCAAGCTTTCTCTTCACGCGTTGTAAAGCGTTATCAATAGATTTCACGTGTCGATCGAGCTCGACCGATATCTCCTGATAGGAACGTCCGTCCAAGTAGAGGGTCAGCACTTTTTTCTCTAAATCACTTAACAGTTCCGACATCTTCTCTTCCATGTCCGAGAACTTCTCTTTATTAACAATCAATTCTTGCGGGTCGATCGCTTTCGAACCAGCAATGACATCGAGTAATGTCCGGTCTGATTCTTCATCATAAATAGGCTTGTCCAATGATACGTAGGAATTCAACGGGATATGCTTCTGTCTTGTGGCGGTTTTGATCGCGGTAATAATTTGACGGGTGACACATAATTCTGCAAAAGCTTTGAACGAGGATAACTTACCCTCTCTATAATCTCGGATGGCTTTATAAAGACCGATCATCCCTTCCTGGACGATATCTTCCCGGTCTGCGCCAATAAGAAAGTAAGTCCGAGCTTTCGCGCGCACGAAATTCTTGTACTTATTAATCAAGTAATCAAGCGCCTGGACCTGTCCTTGATTAATCCGTTCAACGACTTCTTCGTCTTCAAGCTTACTAAGATCCAAATCGTTGGTGCTTTTCTCCGTTTGTAAGATGCTCACACAGGATCCCTCCGACCGTGCTACCTCAATATAGCAATATTATACAGTACGATTCTGAAAAGCGTCAACAAGTTGTCAGAATTATTTATCTCCTCGCCGCCATTTCTCAAAGAGTTCCCTCACCTCTTTATTAATTGGAATCTTTGATTGATAAGAATACTGGTTCTGGCTTTCGACATCTTTCTCGATTTGGTTTTCAATGTTTTTCACTTCAATATACAGCTCTCTGGCGGATTTTCGAAAGGCCCCTTGCCCGAAAATCGTTCGTTGTTCGGCATAATCCGATGTCGCTACATACACTTGAGTACGTACATCATTCAAGGTTCCAGCTAATTTTTCAATCCGTTCATCAGCGGTTTCATTTTCTTTTGTAAAAATAACTTCAACTTTGTAATTTTTATGTTTTTTTTCGAGCCCACGGACATGATACGCATCAAAAACAACCATAATCCGGTCCCCGGTATAAGACTGATACTCTGCCAACATTTCAATGAGAAATTCCGGGCCTGCCCGAGATCTTTCTCTTTGAGTTTCTTCAATTCCGGCCAGGCCCCGATCATATTATAACCATCAACGATTAAGACGTTCATCCATTACTCCCCTAACGGATGGCGCTTCCTGTAGACTTCGTACATCAACAGGGAAGCAGCCACGGACGCATTCAACGAAGTCACTTCTCCAGCCATCGGGAGACTGACCGTCCAATCACATTTATCTTTCGTAAGGCGGCTCATTCCCCGACCTTCACTACCAATAACAAGAGCGATCGGCATTTTTCCATCAAGCTTCCGGTAGTCTTCCGTACCAACTGCATCGGTTCCGACTACCCACACAAACCGTTCTTTCAATTCATCAATCGTCCGGGCAAGGTTAGTCACCCGCGCCACAGGGATATACTCGATGGCCCCTGTTGAAGTTTTGGCTACCGTGGCGGTTAGAGAAACAGAGCGCCTCTTCGGTATAATAACTCCGTGGGCCCCCGCAGCATCCGCTGTTCGCAGAATAGATCCAAGATTGTGCGGATCTTCAATTTCGTCGCAAATAATAAAAAATGGAGGCTCGTCCTTTTCTTCTGCTTTAGCAAATAAATCTTCTAAATCACTATATTCATACGCAGCGACCGATGCAATGACCCCCTGATGATTTCCATCAACGAGCTGATCGATTTTCTTCTTCGGAACTTTTTGTACGAGAAGTCCCTGTTCTTTGGCAAGCTGCTCAAGTTTCTTGTAAGCCTGGTGCTGCAGTTGGTCGGACACCATCACTTTATTGATCGGCCTCCCTGCCCTGATTGCTTCCTGAACAGGATTCTTTCCTATGATCCACTCTCCATTCATCATGCTCCACTCCTTTCTTCTACTGTTTTGATGGCATGTTCAATCAACCTTTCCAGCCGCTCGGTTTGTCCCGATAAATACAAGAAGCCAAGCACGGCTTCAAACGCTGTAGAGTAGCGATAGGTTTGAACATTGGTGTTCTTGGGGACAGAACCGGACTTGGCGTTCCTCCCTCTCCTGAGTACCGCTTCCTCTTCTTCTGTCAACAAACCTTCTTCCTGCCACCTGTTAACTACGAACGCCTGAGAGACGGCCGACACGAACTGAATAGCTGCCTGGTGAAGATGCTGAGGCTTCACTTCCCCTTTTTCCAGGAGGTGCTGTCTCACGTATAATTCATATACAGAATCACCCATATAGGCAAGGGCGAGACTTTTCATCTGCTTCACATTAGCCATCGACATTGTTCTAACCCCGCTTCCATCTTGTACCCTGGGAAGTATCCTCAAGAATGATGTTGCGCTCTTTCAGCTCATCACGAATTTGGTCAGCACGTTCAAAGTTACGGTCTTTTCTTGCCTGCTTCCGTTCTTCAATCAGGGCATCAACTTCCTCATCCAGCAATTCCACCTGCACCTTCAGCTGAATGCCAAGGACAGCAGTCAATTCCTCAAACAATTCCTCAAAAGCGCTCAATACTTTTTCGTGAGTCTGATCTTCCTGTAGATATAAGTTCGCTGTTTTCGTTAAATCAAACAGTACAGAAATAGCGTTAGCCGTGTTAAAATCATCATCCATTTCTTTAATGAATTGATTTTTGAAGCTTTCTAATCGGTCGAACCAATCGCTTACGTCTGTTTCCAGGCTCATCGCGGACTCTTTCCGATGCTGGATATTTTCATAAGCATTCTTAATCCGGTCAAAGCTGCTTTTTGCACCTTTTAATAGTTCATCACTGAAGTTGATGGGATGACGATACTGTACGCTCAACATGAAAAACCTGATTACCTGGGGATCGTGTTTTTTCACTAAGTCATGAGCAAGGATGAAGTTTCCAAGTGATTTGGACATTTTTTCATTTTCGATATTAATATAGCCATTGTGCATCCAGTAATTAGCAAAAGACTCTCCGTTATGACATTCAGACTGGGCGATCTCATTTTCATGGTGCGGGAATGTTAAATCCTGACCACCAGCGTGGATATCAATCGTTTCACCGAGGTACTTCTTCGCCATGGCTGAACATTCGATATGCCAGCCCGGACGGCCGCTTCCCCACGGGCTATCCCAAGTAATCTCACCTTCTTTAGCATCTTTCCAAAGAGTGAAATCGAGCGGGTCTTCTTTTTTATCCCCAACCTCAATTCTGGAACCCGACTGAAGTTCATCAATGGACTGGTGAGAAAGCTTGCCATATTGATCGAAAGAGCGGGTGCGGAAGTACACATCTCCCTTAGCTTCATAGGCATGCCCTTTATCAATCAACCCTTGAATGAACTGGATGATTTCATCCATGTTTTCGGTAACACGGGGGTGATCTACCGCTTCCTTAACACCAAGCGCGCCCACATCTTCTTTGTAAGCGGTGATGAAGCGGTTGGCTATATCTGTAACCCCTTCACCCATCTCATTCGCTGCTTTGATCAGTTTGTCATCGACATCCGTGAAGTTGAGAACATAATGCACATCATATCCTCTATATTCAAAATATCTCCTCACCGTATCGAAAACGATGGCAGGTCTTGCATTCCCAATATGGATATAGTTGTATACCGTCGGCCCGCACACGTACATTTTCACTTTTCCTTCTTCCAGCGGTTGGAACGGTTCTTTTTTTCTGGTCAGTGTGTTGTATATATTAATCGCCATGTTGCTTCACTCCTTTTTCTTCGTTCAATTGTCTGCGTAGATCCGCCATTTCTTTCTCCATCTCATCCAGCCGATCATAAACAGGGTCGGGAAGTTTATGATGGTCCAGATTTTTCTGGACTTTCTTGCCGTCTTGAATCACGACGTGGCCAGGTATTCCTACAACGGTCGAATTGTTCGGGACATCGTGAAGGACTACGGACCCGGCTCCCACTTTCGAATGTTCACCGATTGTGATTGAACCAAGCACTTTAGCCCCAGTGGCAACTAGAGAGTTATCCAGCAGAGTCGGATGCCTCTTTCCTTTTTCCTTCCCTGTCCCTCCTAGTGTCACTCCTTGGAAAATCGTCACATTATCTCCGATTTCACACGTTTCCCCAATGACGACCCCCATGCCATGGTCGATGAAAAAGCGTCGGCCGATCTTAGCTCCAGGGTGGATTTCTATGCCTGTCAAGAATCGGCTCCATTGAGAAATGAGCCGGGCGAGGAAGAAGAACTTCCGCTTGTGACAAGCATGGGCCACCCGGTGAGCCCATATCGCGTGCAACCCTGAATACGTCAGAATCACCTCTATATATGAACGAGCAGCAGGATCTTGGTCGAACACCACATCGACATCTTCTTTGAACATTTTGAACAGCCCCATACTTGCTCCCCTCCTTGTAATGAAAGCTTCCCCCTGACATAAAAAACGCGCCCCTGTGCCAATGGCACAGAGACGCGTTCAGCGTGGTTCCACTCTGCTTGGGATCAGCTATTTAGATTCTCCCCGCTTCGCCCTTGATAACGGAAGGTACCCGCTCCGGCATACTTCTTCGTTCAGCCAAAGACTCCGAGGTGCATTTCAAAGGTTCCTCTTCGAATCACTTCCAGCCATGGTGATTCTCTCTGGGGAAGAGTTATGCCTTTTACTTCTCCTCATCAACGTTTCGTATAGGTATCTCTACTATATGATATTCTTTCCCGCTTGTGAACGAATTAAGCTTGCAACTTGCTTAATACATCATTCAAACGGACGGTCACTGTCTCGATGCCCAGCAGGTGTATGGCATTCGGAAGTTCTGGTCCATGTGTTTGACCTGTAGTCGCTACACGTACAGGCATAAACAATTTCTTCCCTTTATGGCCTGTCTCTTTTTGTACCGCTTTGATTTGCTTTTTAATGTTTTCAGGTGTGAACTCGTCCAATTCATGAAGGTTTTTCTTGAACGTTTCCAGCACTTCCGGTACCTGCTCTCCTTCAAGGACTTCCATAGCCGCTTCATCATACTGGATTTCCTGTTTGAAGAACAATTCCGTCAACTCTACAATTTCTGCCCCGTAGCTTAATTGTTCCTGATACAGGCTGATCAACTCACGCGCCCACTGGCGATCATTCTCACTCATCTCAGAAGAAAGACGTCCGGCTTCGATGAGGTGTGGAAGGGCAAGATCAACGACCCGGTCCAGCTCAGAAGCTTTAATATACTGGTTGTTCATCCACTTTAACTTCGCAGGGTCAAAGACGGCTGGAGACGTTGACAGTCTGTCTGCATCAAAGATATCGATAAGTTGATCCTGTGTGAAGATTTCTTCTTCGCCAACAGGGGACCACCCTAGTAGAGTAATGAAATTGAATAGAGCTTCCGGCAAGTAACCGAGGTTCTTGTACTGTTCAATGAACTGAAGAATATGCTCATCACGTTTGCTCAATTTTTTACGCTCTTCATTAAGAATCAACGTCATATGACCAAATTTTGGTGGTTCCCATCCAAACGCTTCATACACCATCATTTGCTTCGGTGTATTGGAGATATGCTCTTCTCCACGAAGGACGTGAGTGATCTTCATCAGATAGTCATCAATAGCTACCGCGAAATTGTACGTAGGCGTGCCATTTTTCTTAACGATGACCCAGTCTCCGAAATCACTGGATTCAAACGTGATATCATCACGGACGATATCGTTGAATGTGTACGTATGATTCTCAGGCACCCGGATACGAATACTCGGTTCGCGCCCTTCCGCTTCAAAGGCTGTGATTTGTTCTTCTGAAAGGTCACGGTGAGCACCTGAATACTTAGGAGCTTCCCCTCTTGCCATCTGCGCTTCACGCTCGGCTTCAAGCTCTTCTGCTGTCATGTAGCATTTGTATGCGAGCCCGCGTTCCATCAGTTCATCTACGTATTTTTTGTAGATGTCCAAACGCTCCATTTGACGATAGGGACCATACTCGCCACCTTTTTCCGCACTTTCTTCCCATTCAATTCCAAGCCACCTCAAATAGTCGAGCTGACTCTTTTCGCCACCCTCGACATTACGCTTTTCATCCGTATCCTCGATACGAATAATCATTTTCCCACCTGCATTTTTAGCATAAAGGTAGTTGAACAAGGCTGTCCTCGCATTCCCGATGTGAAGATGGCCCGTCGGACTTGGTGCATAACGCACCCTTACTTCGTTTGACATAATTGTTCCCCTTTCTGATTCCGGTCTATATCCTTGACTTATTTTATCATTTTTTATCTAGGAATGTTGATTATTTTGCAAAAGGACAACCGCCTGAGCAGCGACTCCTTCTTTACGTCCAGTGAAGCCAAGTTTTTCAGTAGTCGTCGCTTTGATATTAATCCTTCCTGCCTCTACCTTAAGGAGAGATGCGATGTTTTCACGGATCTTTTCAATGTAAGGCGCCATCTTAGGGGCTTGGGCGATCACTGTACAATCCATATTTCCAAGCTCATATCCGCGCTCTCTCACAATATCCCATACATGCTGCAACAGTTTACCAGAGTCTGCCCCTTTAAAGGCAGGGTCCGTATCAGGAAAATGTTTGCCGATATCTCCTTCGCCCACCGCTCCAAGACAAGCATCCGCAATGGTATGAAGCAGGACATCGGCGTCTGAATGACCCAGGAGCCCCTTTTCGTATGGGATTTCAATTCCTCCGATGATACACGGCCTTCCTTCTGTCAATTGGTGCACATCAAACCCTTGGCCGACACGAAACATAGGGCCATCCTCCACCTTTCCTTTATGTTGGTTATCGAAGTAAGAATTGGCTTTATGTAAGTCTTCGGGATTCGTCAGCTTGATATTATCATAGCTTCCTTCGACAATCGCCACTTCCTTCCCCAAACGCTCTACAAGAGATGCATCATCTGTGCCGTAGTATCTGCTTTTGTTTGCTTGTTCATGCGCCCCATAAATCAATTCAAAAGAAAAGGCCTGTGGGGTCTGAGCCGCCCATAGCGTGCTTCTATCCAATGTTTCCAAATGCTGATCTGATTTTTGTTTAATTGTATCCGTTACACGGACAGCCAATAGAGCAGCATCTTTTTCACTGGCTGTCACAGCCAATTCATGCAAGCGTTCGTGCTGTACGAATGGACGAGCCCCATCATGAATAAACACAGGAAGATCCCTGTTTCGAACAGCTTTCAACCCGGCAAAGACACTATCTTGCCGCTCTGCCCCGCCATCGACTAAGGAAACCTCTTGATGAAGCGGATATTCGTTGAGCAGGTCCTCCATCTGAGACCGCTCCCGTTCGTTGGTTACTAAGACCAGTTCATCACACCAATCATCCTCATCAAAAACAGATAGCGTATGACAAATCAACGGGCGGTCGCCGATATTCAGGAACTGCTTATTACGTCCAGCGAGCATTCTTTTCCCCTGCCCTGCTGCAAGTATAATCGCTGTATATTTTTTCATTCGTATCCATCCCACGTTCGTTAATACGTTCCTAAAACAACAAAAGCGATAACACACAGTTATCACTTTTGTCATTCTCTATTTGTTTATACCGTTTTTACAAGGCTTTTTCAAGTGATTTCGGCTTAGCAAAGATCATGCGCCCGGCAGATGTCTGCAGTACGCTCGTAACGACAACTTCAATCGTCTTGCCGATGAAGTCTTTCCCTTCTTCTACGACGATCATTGTTCCGTCATCCAGGTAAGCCACTCCCTGATTCTGTTCCTTCCCGTCCTTAATGACTTGAATAGTCATTTCTTCCCCTGGAAGAACGACAGGTTTAACAGCATTCGCAAGGTCATTAATATTCAAGACTTGAACATTTTGAAACTCACAAACTTTATTCAAGTTAAAGTCATTCGTCACGACAATTCCGTCCATGACTTTGGCAAGCTTCACTAACTTACTGTCCACTTCCTGTATCTCTTCAAAATCCCCTTCGTAAATTTCAACATTTACTGGAAGGTCCTTTTGGAGACGGTTTAATACATCCAAGCCTCGACGACCACGATTCCGCTTCAATCCATCTGAAGAATCGGCAATATGCTGAAGTTCTTCCAAAACAAACTGAGGAATGACGATCGTTCCTTCAAGGAAATGCGTGTCACAAATGTCTGCAATACGTCCATCAATGATCACACTCGTATCCAAGATCTTACGTTTAGGAACTAATGCAGGGTCTACAGTAGATTCTTCTTGAGATTCTTCCAACTTCTTCTCTTTCTTTGAAACCATATTCAAAAATTCATCTTTCCGTTTAAAACCTACCTGGAAGCCGAAATAACCTAATAAAAACGTTAAAAAGATCGGCACAACCTGGTTAACTACTTGAATCTGGATATCTTGTACAGGGATGTTGATCAAGTAAGCGATGATCAACCCGACAATAAGGCCGAGACTACCAAAAAGCAGATCCGCTACAGGGGCCCGGACAAGGGTATCTTCCACCCACCTTAAAAAATCGACAATATAATCCACAATCCAAAAAGTTAATAAAAATAATATAAGTGCTCCTAGTACGGCCCCAAGGACAGATTGCATCCAATTCTGCCAAGTCAGACCCATGGCTGTGAACAGCTCTGGAAAATAGAGGTACCCGATTGTTCCGCCGGTTATGACAATAAACAACTGTACAATACGTTTAAGCACTTGTATTCACCTCCTCAAACACAGTATGACCAAACCTGAGAACCATTAACCATATAAAAAAGGAATGATGGTTTTTAACTTAGCACAACTTCCAAATTAAGTCAACGATCAAACAAATTATCATATCACATTGTTCACAAATAAGTCAATATTCTTATATGTGCCGGTCTACGAACAGTTGTTCTTGTATACGATCCAATCCATCTCGTATTTTCATAGCCCGGACCTCGCCGACCCCATCAACTTCAACAAGCTCTTTAGGAGAGGCTTGAATCAACTTTTCCAATGTCCCGAAATCTTCCACCAAATGTTCGATGATCAGAACCGGCAGTCTCGGGATACGGCTTAGAATCCTGTAACCTCTTGGGACGATGGGATCAGACATCTTGGTGCTTGGTGAATAACCCATTAACTTCAACACTTGTTCGTCTGATAGCAGTTCCGTATTGGTGACCTCCTGCATTTTTCTCAAGATATAATATGGTTCATAATCCGGACGTTTACTGTAGTCACGCAGCAGCAATGCGGCCTCGCCTTCGATATTCGAGACCAGTTCTGTCAACTGCAGCTGAATCAACCGACCTTCGGTGCCCAGTTCATTGACATAGTTCAAAATCTCCGTTTTGGTCCGGAGCACCATTTCAATACGATGGACGACTTGGACAACTTCTGAGAAGGAGACCATATTTTCAAATTCCATCGCTCCAAGGTTCGTTACGCTCTGATCCAGGACATTTTTATACTTCTCAAGCGTCTGAATCGCCTGATTAGCTTTTGTCAAAATGACGCCTATATCTTTCAGAGAATATCTCAGGGACCCTTTATACAACGTAATCACATTTCGACGCTGAGAAATTGCGATCACGAGGGCGCCTGTCTGTTTCGCCACACGTTCCGCCGTCCGGTGCCGCATCCCCGTCTCCGTAGACAGGATGTCCGGGTCAGGCATCAACTGTGCATTTGCAAATAAGATGCGAGTCCCCTCATCATTCAGAATCAGGGCTCCATCCATTTTTGCCAGTTCGTAAAGGTGGGCAGGGGTGAAATCAGATTGGATTTGAAACCCACCATCCACAAGGTCCCGCATATGCTCCCCATACCCGAGCACAATTAATCCACCTGTCTTTGCACGCAGGACATTATCTATGCCATCCCGCAGTGGCGTCCCTGGGGCCACCAGCTGAAGAATTTCCCCAATTCCATGTTCTTTGATTTCATGCCATTCCATTATGAATCCCCCAGTGTAACCTTCATTGCCTCCTGTACGGTACTGACACCAATGACTTCGATTTGGGATGGAGGCGTCCACCCATCCATGTTCTTCTTCGGTATGATCACTCGTTTAAACCCAAGCTTCGCCGCTTCCTGAACTCTCTGCTCAATGCGGGCCACTCTACGAATTTCCCCCGTTAAGCCGACTTCACCAACGACGACATCATCTCCATTCGAAGACTGATTCCTAAAACTAGAAGCGATGCTGATTGCAACAGCCAAGTCAATCGCCGGCTCATCCAACTTCACACCACCAGCGACCTTCACATAGGCATCCTGATTTTGAAGAAGAAGCCCTGCCCTCTTTTCCAAAACGGCCATTAACAATGGGACTCGGCTGTTATCAAGACCTGTAGCCATCCGTCGTGGATTTCCATAGGCGGTTGGAGAGATGAGCGCCTGGATTTCTACAAGCACCGGCCTTGTCCCTTCCATAGAGGCGACAACAATAGAGCCTGCTGCCCCTTGGGATCGTTCTTCAAGGAAGATCTCCGAAGGATTTAGCACTTCCTCCAGGCCTTTCTCCTTCATTTCGAATATTCCCATTTCATGGGTGCTTCCAAAACGGTTCTTCACACTTCTTAAAATTCTGAACGTGTGATGGCGTTCCCCTTCAAAATAAAGAACAGCATCGACCATATGCTCGAGAAGACGCGGACCGGCAATCGAACCTTCCTTCGTAACATGCCCCACAATAAAAATAGGAATACCCTTACTTTTAGCAATTCTCATCAGTTGACTGGTACACTCTCTTACTTGTGAAACACTCCCTGGGGCAGACGTGACATCTTCCTTGAAAATCGTCTGAATCGAGTCAATAACGACGAATTTTGGATCAATCGTCTCAATTTGAGTGATAACATCCTGGAGGTTCGTTTCGGACAGGACATAGAGCTCATCCGAAGTGATGTCTAATCGTTCAGCCCGGAGCTTCGTCTGCCTGGAAGACTCCTCTCCTGATATGTAGAGGACAGGAAAATCTTTTTTTGCAATTTGCGCAGATACTTGAAGCAGCAGTGTGGATTTACCGATTCCCGCATTCCCGCCGATCAAAACTAAAGAACCAGCCACAATACCGCCACCTAAAACCCTGTTGAATTCAGGCATATCTGTCGGCATACGAGGCTCTTTTTGAGATTTTATCTGTGTAATCTTTTCTGGTTTCGTTGTTGCGGAAGTGGAGCTTGTTTGAAACACATGTCTTGAACTCGACGGGGCAGCCGTCATTTCTTCGACAAGGGTGTTCCATTGATTACACCCTGGACATTTCCCCATCCATTTAGGTGTTTCATACCCACATTCCTGGCAAACAAACTTCGTTTTTCTCTTTGCCAAGATTATCGCGCTCCTTATTTCTAATATTCTATACGAAAAAGATTGTGAATGAGTTTCACACTCATATCATTTGTATTAAATCAACCCTAATAAAAAGGATAGCGGAAGATGAAAAAAATCGGAAGGTAAACCCTTCCGATTTTTCTTGTCAGGCTCTGTTCACTATATGAATGAAACCTGTGATGTAGAAGAAAGAGGTCCTCCCCACCCGTTCATTCACTCGTGATACCAGTCTGTCATACACCCACGCCTCTATTTAATTTGTAGACTCTTGCTGCGTGTGGACGACAAAATTCTTATCGTCATCAATTTCGATTTTCACACTCTGCCCTTTTGCAATATTCTCTTTCAAGAGTTCTTCGGAGAGCAGGTCTTCGACGTTCTTCTGAATGGAGCGACGCAATGGACGTGCTCCGTATTCAGGGTCGAATCCAGATTCGGCAATATGCTGGATCGCAGCATCGGACAAGACGAAGTCGATTTCTTGTTCCTTCAAGCGTTTCCGCAGTTCCTCGACCATCAATGTTACGATATCTTTCATGTGTTTTCTCTCCAGGGAGTGAAACACGATCGTTTCATCAATACGGTTCAAGAATTCTGGACGGAAAGCTTTCTTCAGAGCATCTGTCACTTTAGACTTCATGTCTTTATAATCCTGATCGGTATCTCCCATGGAGAAGCCGACATATTTGTTTTGCTTCAATTCCTGAGCACCGACGTTCGATGTCATGATCAGTACGGTGTTACGGAAATCAACAACGCGACCTTTCGAATCCGTCAGACGACCATCTTCAAGGACTTGAAGTAAAATGTTGAATACTTCAGGGTGCGCTTTTTCGATTTCATCAAGGAGTACAACAGAGTATGGTTTGTTACGGACTTTCTCTGTTAATTGTCCTCCTTCATCATAGCCGACATAACCAGGAGGTGAACCGACTAGACGGGACGTACTGTGTTTCTCCATATACTCGGACATGTCGATTCGAATCATTGCATCTTCTTCACCGAACATGCTTTCTGCAAGCGCGCGGGCAAGTTCTGTCTTACCGACACCTGTAGGTCCAAGGAAAATGAAGGAACCGATTGGACGCTTCGGATCTTTAAGACCGGCACGGGCACGGCGGATAGCTTTAGAGATCGCTTTAACCGCTTCTTCCTGACCGATGACACGATTGTGAAGCGTGTCTTCAAGGTGAAGGAGGCGCTCACTCTCATCTTTCGTCATCTTGGAAACCGGTACTCCCGTCCAAGTGGATACTACAGATGCAATATCTTCAACGGTAACTTCGGAGTCCTCCTGCCCCTGTTTTTCCTTCCACTCATCTTTTGTTTGCTCCAATTCATCTCTCAAGCGTTGTTCGCTGTCTCGTAAGGAAGCAGCTTTTTCAAATTCCTGACTTTGAACAGCAGCATCCTTCTCTTTCCGGACTTCTTCAAGCTTCTGCTCAAGCTCTTTTAGATTTGGTGGAGCTGTATAAGAACGAAGACGGACTTTGGATGCCGCTTCATCAATCAAATCAATCGCTTTATCCGGTAGGAAACGGTCAGTGATGTAACGATCAGAGAAGCGGACCGCTGATTCGATGGAGTCGTCTGTAATCGTCACACGGTGGTGAGCTTCATATCGATCACGAAGACCTTGTAAAATCTGGATGGATTCATCAAGATTTGGTTCATCCACTTGGATCGGTTGGAAACGACGCTCAAGAGCAGCATCTTTTTCAATGTACTTGCGGTATTCATCCAGAGTGGTCGCACCGATACATTGCAGTTCTCCTCGGGCAAGTGAAGGTTTAAGGATGTTGGAAGCATCGATTGCTCCTTCTGCCCCACCTGCACCGATCAATGTGTGAAGTTCATCGATAAACAGGATGATGTTCCCTGCCTGACGAATTTCTTCCATGACCTTTTTCAAGCGGTCTTCGAATTCACCACGATATTTCGTACCTGCAACAACAGTTCCCATATCAAGTGTCATGACGCGTTTGTCGCGAAGGATTTCCGGAACTTCATTATTCATAATTTGCTGGGCCAAACCTTCTGCAATCGCCGTCTTACCAACACCCGGCTCACCTACGAGGACAGGGTTGTTTTTCGTGCGGCGGCTTAATACCTGGATCACACGTTCAATTTCCTTACTTCTCCCAATGACAGGATCTATATTGCCTTCTTTTGCAATCGCTGTAAGGTCACGTGCAAGGGAATCAAGCGTCGGGGTATTGGCATTGGCAGCCTGGGCTCCTGCTCCACCTCCACGGCGATTTTGTCCACCTGTAGACTCATTGTTCCCGAGAAGCTGCAAGACTTGCTGACGGGCTTTATTCAAGCTTACACCGAGATTATTCAGTACTCGTGCAGCGACCCCTTCTCCTTCACGGATCAATCCTAAGAGAATGTGTTCAGTGCCCACATAGGAGTGTCCTAGTTTACGAGCTTCATCCATGGACAACTCGATGACTTTTTTCGCACGTGGCGTATAATGAATCGTCTGGGAAACTTTCTCTCCCTTGCCGATCAATTTTTCAACTTCCTGCTGAATCTTGGAAGATTCAAGACCTAAAGCTGTTAAAGCTTTAGCTGCAATTCCTTCCCCTTCACTGACCAATCCTAGGAGAATGTGCTCTGTACCAATGTTATTATGTCCTAAACGAACAGCTTCTTCTTGTGCAAGTGCCAATACTTTTTGTGCTCTTTCTGTGAATCGCCCAAACATCATGGACATTCCCTCCTAACATTATTCTTCATTTTCTAATTGAAGTCTTTCTCGGATCAGGGAAGCTCTTCTAACATCCCTTTCATCCGGGGATAGAGTAGCTTTGGCGTATTGTTGTAAAAATCCCGGCTGTGTAAGAACCATCAATTCGTTCAATATCGTTCGCGGGATATGATCGATGAATCCTAGATCAATGCCCAGTCTCAGGTCAGAAAGGCATTTCGCCGCCTCCTTAGATTCTATGATTCGACTATGGGTCAAAACACCATAGGAACGAAAGATACGGTCTTCCAAATGGATGCTGGATCGAGCCATCAAAGCCTCCCGGGCCTTCCGCTCTTGTTCAATCAGCTGTTTGACGACACTGTGTAGATCCTCAACAATATCCTCCTCCGATTTACCAAGGGTCATCTGATTGGATATTTGATAAATATTACCGAGTGCCTCACTGCCTTCTCCATAAATCCCTCTCACCACCAGCCCAAGCTGGTTGATCGCAGGCGTCATCCGATTGATTTGACTGGTCATGGACAGTGCAGGGAGATGCATCATAACGGAAGCCCTCATGCCGGTACCCACATTAGTCGGGCATGACGTCAAATAGCCTCGCCTCTCATCAAAAGCATAATCCACTTTTTCCTCAAGCCAATCATCCAGTTGACTCGCCTGTTCAAGTGCCTGATCCAGTTGAAAGCCCGGGAAATACAACTGTATGCGGATATGATCTTCCTCATTAATCATGATGGAAACCTGCTCATTTTGTGAAATGAGCGAAGCTGATTTCTCTGCTTTCTCAGCCAGATGCGGGCTGATTAAATGTTTTTCCACCAGGACCCTTTTTTCCACAGGCTGCAAATCTTTCATCTGGATCAGTTCGAAGTCTTCATAATCCCGGAATGATTTCTGTTGAAATTCCTGTTGGAAAAACCTCAGAACTTCTTCCAGAGTTTCCTTAGTTGCAATAATCGGAAAAGGATGTTGTGAAAAATTCCGAGCAAGTCGTATCCGGCTGCTTAGGACAATATCGCTGTCCGGCCCTTCCTGCTTCATCCATGGACTGATTGCTTCATTCATGAATTTCTGTAATGACATTACTCTTCACCATCCTCGCCACGATGCAGCTTGTTTTCTAAAGATCTGATCTTATCTCTAACTTTCGCTGCCTCTTCGAATTCTTCCTGCTCAATTAATTGTCGAAGATTAGTTTTATGTTCTTCCACTTCTCTCTTCAGGTGCAGGTTGCCACCTTCACGCTTCGGAATCTTTCCATCGTGACTTGTGTTTCCGCTGTGAACTCGACGTAAAATCGGGTTTAATCGATCATCGAAAGTTTTATAGCAGGCGGCACACCCAAACTTTCCGATCCTTGCAAACTCTTCGTAGCTCAGCCCGCAGTTCGGACATTTCAGTTTTGGCTTTTGCGTATAAGATTGTGGGTTGTTCCCTTTTAAAGGAGAAGGTCCTTCGGAATGGAACAGACCTGAAAGGAGATCATTCAATGTAAAGTTTTCTTCTCCATAATTCATGTATCCATTGTCTTTCGCACATTGCTCACATACATGGATTTCAGACTTCTGGCCATTGACCACTTGAGTCAGATGGACGGTAGCAGGACGCTTATGACATTCCTGACACTCCATATGAATCTCTCCCTTCTCCATTTAACATTTATATTTAAGAGTAAATAACATGGCTGTCATTATACGCGCGCGTACTTCATCTCGAAGCGGTAAAGAAAAAGCAAGTACATCACGGTCAATGACACTCGCCATCAATTTGCTTTCACGATCCGTGATGATCTCATAGTCTACCAGCCGTTCAAGAATATCTATGGCTTTGGATTGAGATACATGGGGATTGATCAATTCCATCACTTCTTCAATCATCTCTGAACCTTTTCGGTGTTGAATACGGCTGATACGGATATAGCCGCCGCCACCTCTTTTACTTTCCACTATATATCCTTTTTCCACAGTAAATCGCGTTTTAATCACATAATTGATTTGAGAAGGTACACAATCGAATTTTTCAGCTAATTCACTACGCTTGATTTCAATGGCCTGATACCGGTTTTGATCCAAGATCTCCTTCAGGTAGTCTTCAATAACATCAGAGATATTCCTCATGCTCCCTCCCCCTCTTTTGACTTTGACTATCTTTGACTTTAATTTTATTATACTCATTTTCTTTTGTCATGCAACTTGTTTGTTTTAGAAGAATTACATCTTCTATGTTTCCCCGATTCATCATGAAATAAAACAAAAAAGCTGCACAGAGTCATCTGTACAGCTGGTTAGTATTGATGTCCACATTTTTCTACACCATCTATCAAAGATAGACGTTCCAAAAGATGTGACCGATCATATTTTTGACCTTTATTCAATTCGACCACGACCTTTTTTTGTTCTTGATCTAAAGCTACGATGTCGATCTTTCGAACATCCAGCTTCATCTGTTCAAAAACAGTCAGCACATGATTTACAGGGGCATCTTTACTAATCGTCACTTGATATATGTTTCTCCGGTTACCATTGAACTTTTCTTTCTCTATCTTATTTAAAAATACTAAGCTCATGAGTACAAAGATTGTAGTAACCGTTGCCACATCATACATACCAGCACCAACTACGAGCCCAATTCCAGCTACTGTCCAAATCGAAGCGGCGGTGGTCAACCCACGGATGGTCATTCCGTTGACGATAATCGTTCCGGCCCCCAGGAAACCAATTCCGCTAATGACGTACGAAGGAATACGTGCGGGATCGAATCGAACTTGTTCATATTGATCAATAAAGGATTCAAACCCGTATAAAGACAGGAGCATCATCATACATGCCCCAACACCTACAAGAATGTGGGTGCGGAATCCTGCCGAATGGTTTTTGACTTCTCTTTCAAATCCAATGAGGCCGGAAAGAATGAGGGCAAAAAATAACCGAAATACAAATAAAAGGATCTCATCGTGAAAAAAGTAAGACCAGTTCAACCTATCCCTCCTTTCTATATGTCTATGAGAGTTAATATAGAAAAAAACCAGAAGAATAATCTCCTGGTTCTTTGAAATAATGTGGCGGCGTCCTACTCTCACGGGGGTAAACCCGACTACCATCGGCGCTGAAGAGCTTAACTGCTGTGTTCGGCATGGGAACAGGTGTGACCTCTTCGCCTTCACCACCACATCAATATAAAGTTTGAGGTGAACCCTCAAAACTGGATAAGGAAACATCTTTTGAAGAAACGCTTTTCACGAACACTATCATTTCGATAGATAAGTCATCGATCCATTAGTATCCGTCAGCTCCACGTGTCACCACGCTTCCACCTCGGACCTATCAACCTCATCGTCTCTGAGGGATCTTATTTGCTTAAAGCAAAGGGAAATCTCATCTCAAGGGGGGCTTCATGCTTAGATGCTTTCAGCACTTATCCCGACCACACGTAGCTACCCAGCGATGCTCCTGGCGGAACAACTGGTACACCAGCGGTGTGTCCATCCCGGTCCTCTCGTACTAAGGACAGCTCCTTTCAAATTTCCAACGCCCACGACGGATAGGGACCGAACTGTCTCACGACGTTCTGAACCCAGCTCGCGTACCGCTTTAATGGGCGAACAGCCCAACCCTTGGGACCGACTACAGCCCCAGGATGCGATGAGCCGACATCGAGGTGCCAAACCTCCCCGTCGATGTGGACTCTTGGGGGAGATAAGCCTGTTATCCCCGGGGTAGCTTTTATCCGTTGAGCGACGGCCCTTCCATGCGGAACCGCCGGATCACTAAGCCCGACTTTCGTCCCTGCTCGACTTGTAGGTCTCGCAGTCAAGCTCCCTTGTGCCTTTACACTCTGCGAATGATTTCCAACCATTCTGAGGGAACCTTTGGGCGCCTCCGTTACCTTTTGGGAGGCGACCGCCCCAGTCAAACTGCCCACCTGACACTGTCTCCGGACCGGATCACGGTCCTGGGTTAGAATGTCCGTACAGCCAGGGTAGTATCCCACCAGCGCCTCCACCGAAGCTAGCGCTCCGGCTTCCAAGGCTCCTACCTATCCTGTACAAGCTGTACCAACATTCAATATCAGGCTACAGTAAAGCTCCACGGGGTCTTTCCGTCCTGTCGCGGGTAATGTGCATCTTCACACATAGTATAATTTCACCGGGTCTCTCGTTGAGACAGTGCCCAAGTCGTTGCACCTTTCGTGCGGGTCGGAACTTACCCGACAAGGAATTTCGCTACCTTAGGACCGTTATAGTTACGGCCGCCGTTTACTGGGGCTTCGGTTCAACGCTTCGCATAAGCTAACGCATTCCCTTAACCTTCCAGCACCGGGCAGGTGTCAGCCCCTATACTTCGCCTTACGGCTTCGCAGAGACCTGTGTTTTTGGTAAACAGTCGCTTGGGCCTTTTCACTGCGGCTCCTCGGCAGAGGAGCACCCCTTCTCCCGAAGTTACGGGGTCATTTTGCCGAGTTCCTTAACGAGAGTTCTCCCGCTCACCTTTGGATCCTCTCCTCGCCTACCTGTGTCGGTTTGCGGTACGGGCACCTCTTTCCTCACTAGAGGATTTTCTTGGCAGTGTGAACTCAGGAGCTTCGGTACTTTATTTCCCTCCCCATCACAGCTCAACGTTGCCGGACGGATTTGCCTATCCGACCGTCTCACTGCTTGGACGCGCACATCCAGTGGCGCGCTCTCCTTATCCTCCTGCGTCCCCCCGTCGTTCAAACGGAAAGGAGGTGGTACAGGAATATCAACCTGTTGTCCATCGCCTACGCCTTTCGGCCTCGGCTTAGGTCCCGACTAACCCTGAGAGGACGAGCCTTCCTCAGGAAACCTTAGGCATTCGGTGAAAGAGATTCTCACTCTTTTTTCGCTACTCATACCGGCATTCTCACTTCTAAGCGCTCCACCAGTCCTTACGGTCTGACTTCACGGCCCTTAGAACGCTCTCCTACCACTGATCATAAGATCAATCCGCAGCTTCGGTGGTGTGTTTAGCCCCGGTACATTTTCGGCGCAGAGTCACTCGACCAGTGAGCTATTACGCACTCTTTGAATGATGGCTGCTTCTAAGCCAACATCCTGGTTGTCTAAGCAACTCCACATCCTTTTCCACTTAACACACACTTTGGGACCTTAGCTGGCGGTCTGGGCTGTTTCCCTCTCGACCATGAACCTTATCACCCACGGTCTGACTCCCAGAACAAAGTCGATGGCATTCGGAGTTTGACTGAATTCGGTAACCCGATAGGGGCCCCTCGTCCAATCAGTGCTCTACCTCCATGACTTTCTATTCTGAGGCTAGCCCTAAAGCTATTTCGGAGAGAACCAGCTATCTCCGTGTTCGATTGGCATTTCACCCCTACCCACACCTCATCCCCGTAATTTTCAACTTACGTGGGTTCGGGCCTCCAGTCAGTGTTACCTGACCTTCACCCTGGACATGGGTAGATCACACGGTTTCGGGTCTACGACCGCATACTCACTCGCCCTATTCAGACTCGCTTTCGCTGCGGCTCCGCTTCTGCTGCTTAACCTCGCATACGGTCGTAACTCGCCGGTTCATTCTACAAAAGGCACGCCGTCACCCATTAACGGGCTCCGACTACTTGTAGGCACACGGTTTCAGGTTCTCTTTCACTCCCCTTCCGGGGTGCTTTTCACCTTTCCCTCACGGTACTGGTTCACTATCGGTCACTAGGGAGTATTTAGCCTTGGGAGATGGTCCTCCCGGATTCCGACGGAATTCCTCGTGTTCCGCCGTACTCAGGATCCACTCCGGAGAGAGAAAGATTTCGACTACAGGGCTGTTACCTGCTCTGGCTGATCGTTCCAGATCGATTCGCCTATCTTCCTCTTTGGTAACTCCAATGGAGTGTCCTACAACCCCAGAAAGCAAGCTTTCTGGTTTGGGCTGATTCCGTTTCGCTCGCCGCTACTTGGGAAATCGCGTTTGCTTTCTCTTCCTCCGGGTACTTAGATGTTTCAGTTCCCCGGGTGTGCCTTCCTATACCTATGGATTCAGTATAGGATGCTGTCCCATTACGAACAGCGGGTTTCCCCATTCGGAAATCTCCGGTTCAAAGCCTACTTACGGCTCGCCGGAGCATATCGGTGTTAGTCCCGTCCTTCATCGGCTCCTAGTACCAAGGCATCCACCGTGCGCCCTTATTCACTTAACTATCTTCGTGAAAAGACGTTTACAATTTCAATTAGATGTCTTGTCATCAATTGCCTCATCGTTAGATGAAACAATGATTCCTTATCCAGTTTTCAAGGTTCACAAGTTGAAAGATCGTTTGATCTCTCAAAACTGAACAACCAACACAGTACGTTTCCGTAATATCCTTAGAAAGGAGGTGATCCAGCCGCACCTTCCGATACGGCTACCTTGTTACGACTTCACCCCAATCATTGGCCCCACCTTCGGCGGCTGGCTCCAAAAAGGTTACCTCACCGACTTCGGGTGTTGCCAACTCTCGTGGTGTGACGGGCGGTGTGTACAAGGCCCGGGAACGTATTCACCGCGGCATGCTGATCCGCGATTACTAGCGATTCCGGCTTCATGCAGGCGAGTTGCAGCCTGCAATCCGAACTGAGAATGGTTTTATGGGATTTGCTACACCTCGCGGCTTCGCTGCCCTTTGTACCATCCATTGTAGCACGTGTGTAGCCCAGGTCATAAGGGGCATGATGATTTGACGTCATCCCCGCCTTCCTCCGGTTTGTCACCGGCAGTCACCTTAGAGTGCCCAACTGAATGCTGGCAACTAAGATTAGGGGTTGCGCTCGTTGCGGGACTTAACCCAACATCTCACGACACGAGCTGACGACAACCATGCACCACCTGTCACTTGGTCCCCGAAGGGAAATCCCTATCTCTAGGGAGGTCCAAGGATGTCAAGACCTGGTAAGGTTCTTCGCGTTGCTTCGAATTAAACCACATGCTCCACCGCTTGTGCGGGCCCCCGTCAATTCCTTTGAGTTTCAGCCTTGCGGCCGTACTCCCCAGGCGGAGTGCTTAATGCGTTAACTTCAGCACTAAGGGGTGGAAGCCCCCTAACACCTAGCACTCATCGTTTACGGCGTGGACTACCAGGGTATCTAATCCTGTTTGCTACCCACGCTTTCGCACCTCAGCGTCAGAAACAGACCAGAGAGTCGCCTTCGCCACTGGTGTTCCTCCACATATCTACGCATTTCACCGCTACACGTGGAATTCCACTCTCCTCTTCTGTCCTCAAGTTCCCCAGTTTCCAATGACCCTCCACGGTTGAGCCGTGGGCTTTCACATCAGACTTAAGGAACCGCCTGCGCGCGCTTTACGCCCAATAATTCCGGACAACGCTTGCCCCCTACGTATTACCGCGGCTGCTGGCACGTAGTTAGCCGGGGCTTCCTCGTTAGGTACCGTCAAGGTACCGCTCTATTCGCACGGTACTTGTTCTTCCCTAACAACAGAACTTTACGATCCGAAGACCTTCATCGTTCACGCGGCGTTGCTCCGTCAGACTTTCGTCCATTGCGGAAGATTCCCTACTGCTGCCTCCCGTAGGAGTCTGGGCCGTGTCTCAGTCCCAGTGTGGCCGATCACCCTCTCAGGTCGGCTACGCATCGTCGCCTTGGTGAGCCGTTACCTCACCAACTAGCTAATGCGCCGCGGGCCCATCTGTAAGTGATAGCGAGAAGCCATCTTTCAACTTTCCTTCATGCGAAAGAAAGTATTACCCGGCATTAGCCCCGGTTTCCCGGGGTTATTCCGATCTTACAGGCAGGTTGCCCACGTGTTACTCACCCGTCCGCCGCTCGTTCCACGAGCTTCACCCCGAAGGGATCCACTCGCTTCCCGCGCTCGACTTGCATGTATTAGGCACGCCGCCAGCGTTCGTCCTGAGCCAGGATCAAACTCTCCATAAAAGTTAAGTTTGACTTGCTCATTTGCACACCGAATGTGCTTTGTTTCAAATCTCTTCTATAAAGAAGAAATGTTTTGACGTACTGGTTGGTTCGTTCAGTTTTCAAAGATCAAATAAAGATAATTGGTGGAGCCTAGCGGGATCGAACCGCTGACCTCCTGCGTGCAAAGCAGGCGCTCTCCCAGCTGAGCTAAGGCCCCATTATTTTAGGGATGGTCGGGAAGACAGGATTCGAACCTGCGACCCCTTGGTCCCAAACCAAGTGCTCTACCAAGCTGAGCTACTTCCCGTTATAATGGCGCGCCCGAGAGGAGTCGAACCCCTAACCTTCTGATCCGTAGTCAGACGCTCTATCCAATTGAGCTACGGGCGCATATTTGTTTATGGTGCCGAGGGCCGGACTCGAACCGGCACGGTGGAAACCCACCGCAGGATTTTAAGTCCTGTGCGTCTGCCAATTCCGCCACCCCGGCCTGGCAAGTTTTATGTTAAACGTTGGTGTTAATATTAAGTAGCTTGGTTGTAATTTGGAGCGGAAGACGGGATTCGAACCCGCGACCCCCACCTTGGCAAGGTGGTGTTCTACCACTGAACTACTTCCGCATAAAGTGCGGGTGGAGGGACTTGAACCCCCACGCCGTGAAGCACTAGATCCTAAATCTAGCGTGTCTGCCAATTCCACCACACCCGCAAATGAATGGTGAGCCATGAAGGATTCGAACCTTCGACCCTCTGATTAAAAGTCAGATGCTCTACCAGCTGAGCTAATGGCTCATATCAATATCAGTCAGCGACGGCAACTAATGGTGCCGGCCAGAGGACTTGAACCCCCAACCTACTGATTACAAATCAGTTGCTCTGCCAGTTGAGCTAGGCCGGCTAACTTGATAAGAAATGGTGGAGGATGCAGGGTTCGAACCTGCGACCCCTTGCTTGTAAGGCAAGTGCTCTCCCAGCTGAGCTAATCCTCCGGATTAATATGAAATTAAGATCAAGGCTTGGCAGCGTCCTACTCTCACGGGGGTAAACCCGACTACCATCGGCGCTGAAGAGCTTAACTGCTGTGTTCGGCATGGGAACAGGTGTGACCTCTTCGCCTTCACCACCAAACCTTTTTTCAAGGACAAGATATATTATATTGTCCTTTGAGCAAAATTTCAAGGGTTAATTTCAAGTTTTTTTGAAAACCCTCAAAACTGGATAAGGAAACATCTTTTTGAAGAAACGCTTTTCACGAACACTATCATTTCGATAGATAAGTCATCGATCCATTAGTATCCGTCAGCTCCACGTGTCACCACGCTTCCACCTCGGACCTATCAACCTCATCGTCTCTGAGGGATCTTATTTGCTTAAAGCAAAGGGAAATCTCATCTCAAGGGGGGCTTCATGCTTAGATGCTTTCAGCACTTATCCCGACCACACGTAGCTACCCAGCGATGCTCCTGGCGGAACAACTGGTACACCAGCGGTGTGTCCATCCCGGTCCTCTCGTACTAAGGACAGCTCCTTTCAAATTTCCAACGCCCACGACGGATAGGGACCGAACTGTCTCACGACGTTCTGAACCCAGCTCGCGTACCGCTTTAATGGGCGAACAGCCCAACCCTTGGGACCGACTACAGCCCCAGGATGCGATGAGCCGACATCGAGGTGCCAAACCTCCCCGTCGATGTGGACTCTTGGGGGAGATAAGCCTGTTATCCCCGGGGTAGCTTTTATCCGTTGAGCGACGGCCCTTCCATGCGGAACCGCCGGATCACTAAGCCCGACTTTCGTCCCTGCTCGACTTGTAGGTCTCGCAGTCAAGCTCCCTTGTGCCTTTACACTCTGCGAATGATTTCCAACCATTCTGAGGGAACCTTTGGGCGCCTCCGTTACCTTTTGGGAGGCGACCGCCCCAGTCAAACTGCCCACCTGACACTGTCTCCGGACCGGATCACGGTCCTGGGTTAGAATGTCCGTACAGCCAGGGTAGTATCCCACCAGCGCCTCCACCGAAGCTAGCGCTCCGGCTTCTAAGGCTCCTACCTATCCTGTACAAGCTGTACCAACATTCAATATCAGGCTACAGTAAAGCTCCACGGGGTCTTTCCGTCCTGTCGCGGGTAATGTGCATCTTCACACATAGTATAATTTCACCGGGTCTCTCGTTGAGACAGTGCCCAAGTCGTTGCACCTTTCGTGCGGGTCGGAACTTACCCGACAAGGAATTTCGCTACCTTAGGACCGTTATAGTTACGGCCGCCGTTTACTGGGGCTTCGGTTCAACGCTTCGCATAAGCTAACGCATCCCCTTAACCTTCCAGCACCGGGCAGGTGTCAGCCCCTATACTTCGCCTTACGGCTTCGCAGAGACCTGTGTTTTTGGTAAACAGTCGCTTGGGCCTTTTCACTGCGGCTCCTCGGCAGAGGAGCACCCCTTCTCCCGAAGTTACGGGGTCATTTTGCCGAGTTCCTTAACGAGAGTTCTCCCGCTCACCTTAGGATCCTCTCCTCGCCTACCTGTGTCGGTTTGCGGTACGGGCACCTCTTTCCTCACTAGAGGATTTTCTTGGCAGTGTGAACTCAGGAGCTTCGGTACTATATTTCCCTCCCCATCACAGCTCAACGTTGCCGGACGGATTTGCCTATCCGACCGTCTCACTGCTTGGACGCGCACATCCAGTGGCGCGCTCTCCTTATCCTCCTGCGTCCCCCCGTCGTTCAAACGGAAAGGAGGTGGTACAGGAATATCAACCTGTTGTCCATCGCCTACGCCTTTCGGCCTCGGCTTAGGTCCCGACTAACCCTGAGAGGACGAGCCTTCCTCAGGAAACCTTAGGCATTCGGTGAAAGAGATTCTCACTCTTTTTTCGCTACTCATACCGGCATTCTCACTTCTAAGCGCTCCACCAGTCCTTACGGTCTGACTTCACGGCCCTTAGAACGCTCTCCTACCACTGATCATAAGATCAATCCGCAGCTTCGGTGGTGTGTTTAGCCCCGGTACATTTTCGGCGCAGAGTCACTCGACCAGTGAGCTATTACGCACTCTTTGAATGATGGCTGCTTCTAAGCCAACATCCTGGTTGTCTAAGCAACTCCACATCCTTTTCCACTTAACACACACTTTGGGACCTTAGCTGGCGGTCTGGGCTGTTTCCCTCTCGACCATGAACCTTATCACCCACGGTCTGACTCCCAGAACAAAGTCGATGGCATTCGGAGTTTGACTGAATTCGGTAACCCGATAGGGGCCCCTCGTCCAATCAGTGCTCTACCTCCATGACTTTCTATTCTGAGGCTAGCCCTAAAGCTATTTCGGAGAGAACCAGCTATCTCCGTGTTCGATTGGCATTTCACCCCTACCCACACCTCATCCCCGTAATTTTCAACTTACGTGGGTTCGGGCCTCCAGTCAGTGTTACCTGACCTTCACCCTGGACATGGGTAGATCACACGGTTTCGGGTCTACGACCGCATACTCACTCGCCCTATTCAGACTCGCTTTCGCTGCGGCTCCGCTTCTGCTGCTTAACCTCGCATACGGTCGTAACTCGCCGGTTCATTCTACAAAAGGCACGCCGTCACCCATTAACGGGCTCCGACTACTTGTAGGCACACGGTTTCAGGTTCTCTTTCACTCCCCTTCCGGGGTGCTTTTCACCTTTCCCTCACGGTACTGGTTCACTATCGGTCACTAGGGAGTATTTAGCCTTGGGAGATGGTCCTCCCGGATTCCGACGGAATTCCTCGTGTTCCGCCGTACTCAGGATCCACTCCGGAGAGAGAAAGATTTCGACTACAGGGCTGTTACCTGCTCTGGCTGATCGTTCCAGATCGATTCATCTATCTTTCTCTTTGGTAACTCCAATGGAGTGTCCTACAACCCCAGAAAGCAAGCTTTCTGGTTTGGGCTGATTCCGTTTCGCTCGCCGCTACTTGGGAAATCGCATTTGCTTTCTCTTCCTCCGGGTACTTAGATGTTTCAGTTCCCCGGGTGTGCCTTCCTATACCTATGGATTCAGTATAGGATGCTGTCCCATTACGAACAGCGGGTTTCCCCATTCGGAAATCTCCGGGTCAAAGCCTACTTACGGCTCGCCGGAGCATATCGGTGTTAGTCCCGTCCTTCATCGGCTCCTAGTACCAAGGCATCCACCGTGCGCCCTTATTCACTTAACTATCTTCGTGAAAAGACGTTTACAATTTCAATTAGATGTCTTGTCATCAATTGCCTCATCGTTAGATGAAACAATGATTCCTTATCCAGTTTTCAAGGTTCACAAGTTGAAAGATTCTTTGATCTCTCAAAACTGAACAACCAACACAGTACGTTTCCGTAATATCCTTAGAAAGGAGGTGATCCAGCCGCACCTTCCGATACGGCTACCTTGTTACGACTTCACCCCAATCATTGGCCCCACCTTCGGCGGCTGGCTCCAAAAAGGTTACCTCACCGACTTCGGGTGTTGCCAACTCTCGTGGTGTGACGGGCGGTGTGTACAAGGCCCGGGAACGTATTCACCGCGGCATGCTGATCCGCGATTACTAGCGATTCCGGCTTCATGCAGGCGAGTTGCAGCCTGCAATCCGAACTGAGAATGGTTTTATGGGATTTGCTACACCTCGCGGCTTCGCTGCCCTTTGTACCATCCATTGTAGCACGTGTGTAGCCCAGGTCATAAGGGGCATGATGATTTGACGTCATCCCCGCCTTCCTCCGGTTTGTCACCGGCAGTCACCTTAGAGTGCCCAACTGAATGCTGGCAACTAAGATTAGGGGTTGCGCTCGTTGCGGGACTTAACCCAACATCTCACGACACGAGCTGACGACAACCATGCACCACCTGTCACTTGGTCCCCGAAGGGAAATCCCTATCTCTAGGGAGGTCCAAGGATGTCAAGACCTGGTAAGGTTCTTCGCGTTGCTTCGAATTAAACCACATGCTCCACCGCTTGTGCGGGCCCCCGTCAATTCCTTTGAGTTTCAGCCTTGCGGCCGTACTCCCCAGGCGGAGTGCTTAATGCGTTAACTTCAGCACTAAGGGGTGGAAGCCCCCTAACACCTAGCACTCATCGTTTACGGCGTGGACTACCAGGGTATCTAATCCTGTTTGCTACCCACGCTTTCGCACCTCAGCGTCAGAAACAGACCAGAGAGTCGCCTTCGCCACTGGTGTTCCTCCACATATCTACGCATTTCACCGCTACACGTGGAATTCCACTCTCCTCTTCTGTCCTCAAGTTCCCCAGTTTCCAATGACCCTCCACGGTTGAGCCGTGGGCTTTCACATCAGACTTAAGGAACCGCCTGCGCGCGCTTTACGCCCAATAATTCCGGACAACGCTTGCCCCCTACGTATTACCGCGGCTGCTGGCACGTAGTTAGCCGGGGCTTCCTCGTTAGGTACCGTCAAGGTACCGCTCTATTCGCACGGTACTTGTTCTTCCCTAACAACAGAACTTTACGATCCGAAGACCTTCATCGTTCACGCGGCGTTGCTCCGTCAGACTTTCGTCCATTGCGGAAGATTCCCTACTGCTGCCTCCCGTAGGAGTCTGGGCCGTGTCTCAGTCCCAGTGTGGCCGATCACCCTCTCAGGTCGGCTACGCATCGTCGCCTTGGTGAGCCGTTACCTCACCAACTAGCTAATGCGCCGCGGGCCCATCTGTAAGTGATAGCAAGAAGCCATCTTTCAACTTCCCTTCATGCGAAAGAAAGTATTACCCGGCATTAGCCCCGGTTTCCCGGGGTTATTCCGATCTTACAGGCAGGTTGCCCACGTGTTACTCACCCGTCCGCCGCTCGTTCCACGAGCTTCACCCCGAAGGGATCCACTCGCTTCCCGCGCTCGACTTGCATGTATTAGGCACGCCGCCAGCGTTCGTCCTGAGCCAGGATCAAACTCTCCATAAAAGTTAAGTTTGACTTGCTCATTTGCACACCGAATGTGCTTTGTTTCAAATCTCTTCTATAAAAGAAGAAATGTTTTGACGTACTGGTTGGTTCGTTCAGTTTTCAAAGATCAAAATGTTGTTTGCCGCTTCAAAACAGCGACTTAATTAATATATCATTTTCGGTTGTTTTCGTCAACAACTTTTTAATGATTTATTTTGTTAAGCCGTTGCGGCTTGCCGCTCTCTTAACGCGACAAATAATAATATACCATGGCTATTCCAACCACGCAATAGTTTTTCTGTAAAAAGATAATTCAAATTATTACTTTCCCCATAAGATCGTTTCAATGGACTAAAAAACAATCCCCCCGGGTTTCTCCGGAGGGATTGTTATCTTAAGATTCTCTGTTTCTCATCTGCGGGAACAATAAAACGTCACGAATAGATGGTGAATCTGTCAGAAGCATAACTAAACGATCAATGCCGATTCCAAGTCCACCTGTTGGAGGCATTCCGTATTCAAGTGCTTCCAAGAAGTCATCGTCCATCATATGTGCTTCATCGTTTCCTTCTTCTCTTTCTTTCAACTGAGCTTCGAACCGTTCTCTTTGATCAATCGGGTCATTTAACTCAGAGAATGCATTTGCATGTTCGCGTCCAACAATGAACAATTCGAAACGGTCTGTGAATCTTGCATCCTCTGTGTTCTTTTTCGCCAGAGGGGAAATTTCTGTCGGATGCCCATAAATGAAGGTAGGTTGAATAAGCTTCTCTTCTACAGTCTGTTCGAAGAATTCATTTACGATATGACCGAAAGTCATCGTGTCTTTAATGTCAATGCCATGTTCTTTCGCGAGTTCCTTCGCACGTTCATCAGACATCTGCTCCCAGAAATCTACGCCTGTTTCTTCTTTAATAGCATCAACCATATGAAGACGGGTCCACTCAGGTTCCAAATCAATTTCCTGTTCATTGTAGGAAACTTTTGTAGAACCAAGAACTTCTTTTGCAATGTGGGCCACCATATTTTCCGTCAAATTCATGATGTCATGGTAGTCTGCGTATGCTTCATATAGTTCAATCATTGTAAACTCAGGATTATGACGAGTAGAAATACCTTCATTACGGAATACGCGTCCAATCTCATACACTTTTTCCAAACCACCAACGATTAGACGTTTTAAATGAAGTTCGATCGCGATACGCATATACAACTGCATATCCAGGGCATTGTGGTGTGTAATGAAAGGACGGGCAGAAGCACCACCGGCGATGCCGTGCATCAAAGGCGTTTCTACTTCTAAGAAACCAAGTCCGTCCAAGTAACGGCGCATCGATTGAATGATTTTACTACGCAGAACAAATGTATCTCGGCTGTCCGGGTTTGTTATGAGGTCCAAATAACGCTGGCGGTAGCGTTGTTCAACATCTTGCAGACCGTGGAACTTTTCAGGAAGCGGTCGAAGAGACTTCGTAAGTAACTGGTAGTCAGATGCTTTAACGGAAAGTTCTCCAACATTTGTCTTGAACATTACTCCTGAAACCCCGACGATATCTCCCAAATCCGCAGATTTGAATAAGTTATCGTAAGCTTCTTCTCCGATTTCATCTTTACGGACGTAAAGTTGAATTTGTCCAGTCAAGTCCTGAATATGGGCAAAACCTGCTTTTCCTTTTCCACGCTTTGTCATAATCCGTCCGGCAATTGTTGCTGGGAACTGTTTTTCTTCTAATTCCTCTTTTGTATATTCATCATACTTTTCTATTAAATCTTGAGCATAATCTGTGCGGTCGAATTTATCACCGAATGGATCAACGCCCTGGTCACGGTGAGTGTTCATCTTATCGCGACGCACCCGCATATGTTCATTGAGTTCTTCTGTCATTGCTATCACTCCATTCCCTGGTCTTTTTGGGTAGTTACCGTTACAATAACAAAAACTGCCAGCAAAGGCACTGGCAGCATCTAACTATCGTTTAGTATAAAAAAGTCCCATGACCGTGTCAATATTGAAAGCCAAAGGCGGCATGTATTTTCCACGAAAAGGTATTCGCCCCTTTGCACAGGATTCTTTTAGACAGGATATTAAACTCTTCCCCACTCCCTCATACTCCTCACTTCTTCGGAAGGAAGTAGCCCTAGAACTTCTCCTGCTTTCTGTTGTAAATGAGGAAGATAAGCATGTGGGTCCACATCAGCTAATGGCACCATTACAAAAGCCCGTTCATGCATATGAGGGTGGGGGATCGTTAGCGTTTCCTCTTCCATCATCACTTGATTGTAAAGGAGGATATCAAGATCAATCGTACGCGGTCCCCACTTTATCACTCTTTTTCTGCCCAGTTCCTGCTCAATTTTCTGGCAATACTCTAACAATCGGAAGGGAGAGAAAGTCGTGTCCACCTGCACAGCCATATTCAAGAAGTCATTTTGCTCGGTATATCCGACAGGGGCTGTCTCATATACCGCAGACTTCTTCAGGAGTTGGATCTGCTCGTGTTCTTCCAACAGAGATAGAGAGTCCTCCAAAAAAGTTTCCCGCGGGGATATGTTTGAACCTAGTGCTATATACGCCGTGTTCATGCGTGCGGTCTCCGGTAGATTTCAATGGCAACGGACTTATAGTGCCCGGGAATTGGAGGATCAGGTTTATAAACTTTCACCAGGACACCCTCTAATCGAGGAAATTCAGCGAATAGTCCATTTGCAATTTTTTCGGCCACTGTTTCTACCAGCTTATGATGCTCTCCTTCTACGATGCTTTTTGTCACTTCATATATAGCACCGTAATCGATGGATTTCATCATATCATCAGATTCAGCCGCAGGCTTAAGATCCAATTCCAGTTCAAGATCTACATAAAAACGCTGGCCTAGTTTATTCTCTTCAGGAAAGAGCCCGTGATACCCCCAGAACTCCATTTGGTTCACATAGATTTTATCCAATTTATTCACCCTTTCCAATCATTACATCCATCATTCTCGTCATTCGGGCGATTGGTTGTACATCATGCACCCTAACTATTTGTACGCCCTGGGATACCCCATAACAAACAGTAGCTCCGGTTCCTTCCATCCGTTCCCCTTTGGGTAGATCCAGGGCAGTCCCTATAAAAGACTTCCTGGAAGTGCCGAGTAGGACGGGGTAGCCGAGTTCCTGCAGATCACTAAGGTTTCGCATCACTTCTAAGTTTTGAGCTTGCGTTTTCGCAAAGCCAATGCCAGGGTCGAGGATGATGTTATGATCGTTCACACCAGCATCTACTGCCGCCTTTATCCGTTGCTTCAGATCTTTTTTCAAATCATTCATCAAGGACAAGTAATCACTGTCCGCCCGGTTATGAGTTAAAACGATCGGGACGTCATGCGCAGCTGCCACTTCTAAAATCCCGGGGTCTTTCCACCCGCCCCATACATCATTGATAATGGAGGCTCCTTCCTGAATGGCCTTCTCAGCTACTCCTGATTTATACGTGTCGATGGAGATCGGGACCTCAACTGCATCAGCTACAGCCTTTATGACAGGAAGGACTCGAGTGAGCTCTTCCTTCTCAGATACAGGTTCATGACCCGGACGTGTGGATTCACCCCCGATATCAATAATGTGTGCCCCCTGCTCAACCATCGTCTCCGCCTGTTTCACCGCCTGGTCGAGATCAAAGTAAAGTCCCCCATCAGAGAAAGAGTCCGGCGTAATATTAAGAATTCCCATAACAAGCGTTTGTTTCGTTAAATCATAAGTTCCTTTAGAAGTTTTCCATTCCGTAAACATGTATCTCCCTCGTTTCCAACATTCTCTTCCCCTATCTTACATCATTTCAAAATTTCTATCACATACCGCCGGTTTTTCTCCAAATAAAAGAACTGCACCCAGGAAGGGTGCAGTTCTTTCATTTTATTCTTCTTCAAATTGGTATAGAGGTGTAGATAGATAACGCTCACCATTACTCGGAATGACCGCGACTACTTTCTTACCTTTACCAAGCTTTTTAGCTACCTGTTTTGCTACATGAATCGCAGAACCGGAAGAAATTCCACCTAGTATTCCGTCCTTTCTGGCAGCTTCTCTGGCAGCTTCGAAAGAATCTTCTTTCGTTACTTGAACGACTTCATCATAAATCTCCGTATTCAGGATGCCAGGAACAAATCCTGCTCCGATTCCCTGAATTTTGTGAGGGCCAGGGTCTCCACCAGATAAGACAGGAGACTCTTCTGGTTCAATGGCGTAAATTTTAATGTCCGGGTACTTTTCCTTTAACACCTTACCGGCCCCCGTAATCGTGCCGCCCGTTCCGATCCCAGCAATAAATGCGTCCAGCTGATCTCCCATCTGCTCGACAATCTCAGGACCAGTGGTTTTTTCATGAACGAGTGGATTCGCTTCGTTATTAAATTGTTGAGGCATGAAATAACCTTTCTGCTCCTGAAGTTCAGCAGCCTTTTTAATGGCGCCTTTCATCCCTTCACTTCCTGGAGTTAGTACAAGTTCTGCTCCATAGGCACGAAGAAGATTGCGACGTTCCTGACTCATGGTATCAGGCATGACAAGAACCGCTTTGTAGCCTTTAGCAGCTGCGATCATAGCTAAACCAATTCCTGTGTTCCCGCTCGTCGGCTCTACGATTGTATCTCCTTCTTTCAAGCTGCCATCTTTTTCAGCTTCTTCGATCATGGAGAGGGCGATACGATCTTTCACGGAGCTCCCTGGATTCATATATTCCAGTTTAAGATAAATATCCGCACTGTCTTCTTCCGCACTTCCGTTCAATTTGACCAATGGCGTTTGACCGACTAATTCGCTGACGTTATTTACGATTCTCAACACACTCACTCCCAAAACCAAGTATTTTAATAGGATTTAAACCTAATGTACTGAATAAGATGATAATTGTCAAACATTTCAATCATAAGGATGATAGAGAAAAAGACGAAACGTCCGTTCCGCCTTTTTTTATCCTATCTGTCATTGACTTTATTATGAAGGAGAGTCCGTATCTTGAGATTGCAGTTCTTTAAGTTCTTCTACATTGAACTGGTAGTCTTCATTACAGAAGTGGCACTTTGCTTCTGCTCCGTGATCTTCCGTAATCATACGATCAATTTCATCATTACCAAGGCTTGAAATCGCCATTTCCACACGTTCACGTGAGCAATGACATTGGAATTTGAGCGGCATCGTATCAAGGAATCGTACGTTATCTTCTCCGAGTACCGTGTGCAGAATCTCTTCAGGTGTTTTACCATCGCGTACGAGGGAGGAAATCGCAGGCATTTCAGATAACCTTTTTTCAATCTGGCTCGTCGTCTCCTCATCCGCTCCTGGTAACATTTGGATTATAAAGCCGCCGGCAGCAAGGATGGAGTAATCCGTGTCGACAAGCACACCTGCTCCAACAGCTGAAGGCACTTGCTCAGAATTCGCAAAGTAGTAGGTGAAATCCTCACTGATCTCACCTGACACAAGAGGTACCTGGCCAGTGAAATGATCTTTCATTCCTAAATCTTTCACAATGCTCAATGTTCCTTGGGTACCTACAGCACGTGCAACGTCCAACTTCCCTTGTGCATTGGATTCAAAGTCGACATGGGGGTTTTTAATATATCCGCGGACTTCCCCTTTGGAATTAGCATCCGCAATTATGGCGCCGGCTGGACCATTGCCTTCTATTTTCACTGTAAGTTTATCTTCTCCTTTAAGCATAGCTCCCATCATCCCGCTGATGGTCAGCGTACGTCCTAGTGCTGCTGACGTCGTTGCCCAAGTATCTTGTCTGCGTCTCGCCTCTTCTACTGTTTCTGTTGACTGAACCGCATACGCTCTGACTTGTCCGTCGAAACCTAAGGCACGTACTAAATAATCTGACATGCTATTCATTCTCCTTTAAATGCTTTTTTCTCTTTGTTCCTTTGATAGATCTTATGAAGACCTTTCAACGTCAAATATGGATCTACATGATCGATCGTCCTGGATTGACCGGCAATGAGGTTTGCCAGTCCTCCAGTAGCGATGACGGTCGGGGTTTGTTCGGAGGTCTCTTTCATTCGACGCACAACTTCATCCACCTGACCTACATATCCATAGTAAACGCCTGATTGCATCGCTTCGACGGTACTTTGACCGATCACATGCTCCGGACTTTTGATTTCAATTTTAGGGAGTTTAGCCGCCTTCGCATAAAGAGCTTCCATTGAGATATTAACCCCGGGAGCTATAGCCCCTCCCAAATACTCACCTTCAGCATTAATATAACAATAAGTCGTAGCTGTGCCAAAGTCTATGATAATTAAAGGCAGTGGATACTCATCAATTGCCCCCACAGCATTCACTACTCGATCGGCTCCGATTTCACTCGGGTTCGGATATTTCATAGGCAAGCCGTGGTCTACCATTCCTTCACCGATGATCATTGGCTGCTTCTTAAAGTAATAACGTGACATCCGGTCCAGTGCAAACATGATGGGTGGTACAACTGAAGATATTATCACACCATCCATATCATCAAAGCTCAGCCCTTCATGATCAAAAAGTGACTTGATCAACATTCCGAACTCGTCTTCTGTTTTATGGCGATCGGTTTTTATTCTCCATTGATATTTCAAAGCATTATTTTCAAATACACCTAACACAGTATTGGTATTTCCCACATCAAGGACAAAATTCATACATGAAGCCTCCCGTGTCATTTCCTTCGGCTACCATCATATCACAACACCCCTGCCTTTCGCTCTTTCCTGACACAGAAAAAGCCACACCTCCCAATATAGGGTGGGGTGCGGCTTTGAAGCATAAAACTTAAGAACGGCGATCCTCTGAATCAGAAGGGCCATCTTCTTTCGTTTCTTCTGTTGTTTCTTCTGGTGTATCTGCTTCTTCTGTTTGTTCATCATCTTTGGACTGAATGGTTACACGAACATCTTCATTGTCGGATGATGTGTTGTTCTTGATTTTCGCATTGTGTTTACGTGCGATTTCTTCAAGTTCTTCATCAGTCGGAAGACGACCTTTATCAAAGAGAGAGCGGATTTGAGTTGCATCAAGTGTTTCAACATCCAACAATGTCTTCGCAATCAATTCAAGCTTATCTTTGTTTTCAGTAAGGATCGTTTTCGCACGATCATAACAATACTGAATAAAGTTCTTCACTTCCTGATCAATTTCATAAGCGATTTGGTCACTATAATTCTGTTCGTTCTGGATATCTCGTCCAAGGAAGACTTGACCGCCAGAGTTCGAACCGAATTGAAGAGGTCCAAGCTTTTCACTCATTCCATATTCAGTAACCATCTTCCGAGCAATACTTGTTGCACGTTGGAAGTCATTGTGTGCACCGGTACTTACTTCACCGAAGATGATTTCTTCGGCAACACGACCGCCGAGCAGTCCTGTGATCTTATCGAACAATTCAGGTTTCGTCATGAAGTAACGATCTTCTTTCGGAAGCATGACAGCATAACCGCCAGCCTGTCCGCGGGGAACAATCGTAACTTTATGAACCATGTCCGCATCATCAAGCACCATACCGATGACCGTGTGTCCACTTTCATGGTGGGCAACGATATCACGTTCTTTCTTAGAAATGACACGACTCTTCTTGGCAGGACCTGCGATTACGCGGTCAATCGCTTCATCGACGTCATCCATATCGACTTTCTTCTTGTCTCCACGAGCAGCTACAAGTGCTGCTTCGTTCAACAAGTTCTCCAAGTCGGCACCAGAGAAGCCTGGTGTACGGAGCGCAATCGTCTTCAAGTCAACATTCTCAGAAAGCGGTTTGTTCTTCGCATGTACAGCAAGTACTGCTTCACGGCCTTTGACATCTGGACGATCCACTGTAATTTGCCGGTCAAAACGACCAGGGCGAAGAAGCGCAGGATCAAGAATATCAGGTCTGTTGGTCGCAGCAATGATAATGATTCCTTCATTAACCCCGAAACCATCCATTTCAACGAGTAATTGGTTCAGCGTCTGTTCACGCTCATCGTGACCGCCGCCAAGACCAGCTCCACGCTGACGACCTACCGCATCAATCTCATCAATGAAGATGATTCCTGGTGCGTTCTTTTTAGCATTTTCAAATAAATCACGTACACGGGATGCACCGACACCGACAAACATTTCAACGAAATCGGAACCACTGATGGAGAAGAATGGAACGCCTGCTTCACCAGCTACCGCACGTGCCAGCAATGTTTTACCTGTACCTGGAGGTCCAACTAACAGGACACCCTTCGGAATACGAGCACCTACAGCAGAGAATTTACGAGGATCTTTAAGGAAGTCAACGACTTCTACAAGCTCCTGTTTCTCTTCATCTGCACCTGCTACATCTTTGAAGCGTACTTTCTTCTTCTCTTCAGAGTACATCTTCGCCTTACTCTTACCAAAGTTCATGACACGACTTCCGCCGCCCTGCGCCTGGTTAAGCAAGAAGAAGAACAAGATGAAGATAATGACGAACGGAATAATGGACGTTAGAAAAGTCACCCATGCACTTGGCTGCTCTTCTTGTTCAACAGTCAAATTACTCTGTTCCTGAGCTGTCTCTGTGATTTGAGATATCACTTCATCGTTCGCCGGAAGCTGAGCTACGAAAGTTTCGCCTTCTCCAGCTCCTTGTTCTGTACCAGTGACACGAATCACCCCGTTTACAGGCTGAATCGTCATCTCCTGGATTTCTCCACCATTCAATTTATTGTAGAATTCGTTCACATTATATTCTGTTTGCGGATCACCTTGACCTCGGAATAGACCGACCACGCCGATAACCACGAGGAAGATAAGTAAGTAAAATATGGTGTTACGAAAGATCCGGTTCATTGCCTACCTCCTCCCAAACGAGAAAAACTATAGTAAATACTACCATAACAAAAACGGACGACACAACTAATTACCCTTGACATAAACACTTTCAAACGTAGACCTGCCAGTTGATTTTCAGCCTCCATAAACTTCAGGCTTCAACACTCCCACATAAGGAAGGTTACGGTATTTCTCGTCATAATCCAAACCGTATCCAACCACAAACTCATCAGGAACTTCAAATCCGACGGTATCCGCTTTGATATCCGCACTGCGACCTGTCGGCTTATCGAGTAATGTTACGATTTTGATCGACTTCGCTTTACGGTATTTGAACAAATCGACAAGATAGGCAAGTGTTCGACCACTGTCGATAATGTCTTCAATAATCAAAATGTCTCGACCTTCCACTTTCGTGTCCAGGTCTTTAACAATTTTGACTTCTCCCGAAGATTCCATACCTCCGTGATAGCTTGAAACATCCATGAAATCCATCTCCAGGTGTGTTTCCATGCGTTTCAGAAGATCGTTCATGAATGGAAGAGCTCCTTTCAACACCCCGATCGCCAAAGGGAAACGATCGTGATATTCGTTGGCTAACTCTGCTCCCAGCTCTTTACACTTCGCCTGGATTTCTTCTTCGGAAATCAGGACCTTTTCAATTTCGTTATGCATGATTGCTCCTCCTACGTGTCTGCTTTGTCATTATAATGTAACCGAAGCCATGTACCTGATGAAAGGTCCTTACGTTCCCCGCCTTTTTTCAAACCTACGACCCAGAGGATTTCTCCTGACTGATCCGTAACGATTGGCCATGTGTTTCGCAGAGCTGCAGGGATTTTTTGATCGATAAAAATATCTTTTACTTTTTTCGACCCGTTCATCCCCGTGGGACGCATCCGATCCCCATTCTGTCTCGTACGAACGACTAGAGGGAGCTCTACGTGATGGGAATCACATATATACGTATAACGGTCCGCTTTATGTTCTCCACGAACCCAATCCGCACGAATTTCCGATCCATCCGGAAGTTGAAGAACCTCCCCGGCATCCAGGATATAGGTATATCTTTTAAGCTCTTCTTCCTTCGCAAAGGAAAAGGTGACCTCATCGTAGGCACGGATGATCTTCAATCCTCCCGGAAAGTCGAGAGAAACATTCGGTTTTTCATCATTCAACAGGTTCATGAACATTTCTTCATGCAAGTAAGAAATGTCTTCGTTTTGCTTCACATACAGATAGTTCAATATTAGATGAAAGGCAGTCCTTTGTAAAGCAAGCGGGAATGTTTTGAAAGTTCGTTTTGAAAATTGTACGAATTTCTCAACATTTGAGGAAAAATGGACAGTTTCCAATACTTTCTGAGCCTGCTCATTTATGTATGCTCTTTCCTCTCTCACTCTTTCGCTCCATCCTTGCAAATGCTTATGAAATTGAGGGTTACTCTCTTTCATGTAAGGCAATATGTACTGCCGGACGGCATTGCGCGTATATGCGGTGTCCTTATTGGATGGATCCATCCTTACTTCCAATGACTGCTGCTCAAGGTAAGCAGCGATTTGGCTTTTCGAAACGATAAGAAATGGACGAATGATTTTGCCACAAGCAAAAGGGCGTACAGCTGGTATTCCCTGAACAGATGCAGGGCGAGCATTACGCATGAGCTGCATCACTATTGTTTCCGCCTGATCGTCTCCATGGTGTCCCATCGCGAGAGCATCCGCTTCGTAGTGGTCCATCATCTTTTCAAAAAAAGCATACCTCAACTCTCTTGCGGCTTCCTGTGTACCCTTCTGATGTTCTCGTTTGTAAGAGGGTACATCTAAGGAAGTTCCAACAAATTCAACTCCCCATTCACGACAAACCCTCTCGACAAAATGAAGGTCTGCTTCGGATTCTCTGCCCCGTAGTTGATGGTCGACAGAAAGAGCGATGATTCGAAGGGATAACCTTTCTTTCATCCGGGATAACAGATGCAGTAAAGCGACCGAATCCGGTCCGCCCGATACAGCGACCAATACTGTCTGATACGGATCGATCATCCGGTGTTTGGAGATGAATGTATGGACAGCATGATGCATCAGGTGTTTCCCCCTTGTTTCTGTCAGAATCTCTCTCTATCGTATCACTATTCCCAATCACTTCAAAAGATAAGGTACTTATTTCTACATTTTCATATCAAAGAAGCTTATGCAATGAAAAGCTTAAAAAAAGAAGCTTACAATCGACACCGTGAAAAATATTCCTGAAGCTACCGTAAATAAAGTAAGTTCCGCATTTTCTGTTTTATTATGACGTCTTCGAGTAAGGCGGTGGGGTGGTGAGGGATTCTTCCGCTTCAAAAGAATAGCAGATAGACCGGCTTTCATGTCCGCTGCACTACGTATGTTTCCCTTCCAGCATTGTTGGATGACACGTCGGTAGGGTTTCAGGGCTTGAGATGAATTCAATTTATTTTCCAACGTCTTTTGAGGATGACTCCCTTTGAAAAACTTCTTGTCCTGGCCCATTTCCACCATGATCATCGTAACAGCAAAAAGGTCATAAGAAGGGTCCGCTCTCCTGGAGCCCATATTCCAATAGCCGCGATCGTAAAATTCTGTGTATTCTTTAATCGCTCTCCCAACAGGCGTGACCCCTCCCACATCAATCCAGCGCACCTTGGATTCAGAAATCAATAAATTCTCCGTCTTCAAATCTCCAAAAACAAATCCCGCTTCATGAAGATTTTCTAGATCCGTCAGTAGCTGGACAGCCAATAAACCAATCCAGTCCTTAGATTTCCCTTTTAAGAATTGAGCGAAAGGTACGCCGTCAACATATTCCATCACGTAAAAAGGATAGGTTTTCCCTGAACGGTCCACCCAGTCATCAACGTCAACAAAAGAAGGCCCAAGTTTCACCCCTTGGACCTTACTGAACTTTTTGAGCATATTCACTTCCAACATCATTCTGGAACTGTCTTCTCCCAATTTGAGGGCACACGTATCCCCTTGATGGGAACGACATAAAAAAACAGTTCCACAGGCACCCGCACCTATTTTTCTGATGATGGTATAAACACAACCGCTCCATTTACCGGTTACTCGACTTCCAGGGGATAAGTCAAAAACCTGTTTCTTCATATGGATCTTCCTCGTTTCTCCATTGGTCCAGAAGGGGTTTACCTGCGAACGCATAAAGCGCTTCTTTCAAAGCAGGACCCGTCGGTGTATACCCTCCACTGTTCAACTTCGAGAAGATGCCATGTATTTCGCCCAGTTCAGGTGTCCATTCCACCATTTTTTTAATAATCTTCTTAGGATCAGGAAAAGCATAGACGCTGAATCGGTTCGTTCCTGTTCTCGCATTCAAACTGAGAGACAAATCGAATAGCGCCTCCTTCACCGTAGGAAGCTTGTGATGCATACTTGCACTTGTATCTACAAGGACCAGCACCTCAAGATCGCAGGACTCTCCGAGTTCATCCACCACCTCCACTACTTCTCCCCGCTGCTCCGGAGGAAGTTCTTCAATGGTCTGTTTTTTTCCGAGTATTTCTTGTAATTCTTTATTTACAACCCCTTGAATCGTCTGGGTCATGGCCTGTCTCGTCACCATTTGCACGGTTTGGGACAAACTTTTCTGATATACAATTTGACTGACGCCTCCACCTGCCTCAGCAATCGATTCTACTTCTTCAAGCCCTTGTGGCTTGCCGCTTTGCCGATCGTCAAGAACGCCAATCACATTGACCGTTATCCCCTGGTTTCTCGCAAGCGCTGCGACAACGACAGGGTCTTCTCCATGGTTCGAGCATCCATCCGTCAATAAAAGAATCTGCTTTAGTCGGCCTGGTTTCATTGTACATATCCCTCCTGATTCGTTGCTTCCATCATCGCCGAAAAGGAGGAATTCTATACTACATTCAGGCCTCTTTTTTCACGGAAGGAATGGAGGTCCACTCCGGCATATAATGATCAATCCGCGCCACGATAATCGTCATATCATCAACAATCGTGCCCGATTGAGTCCGTATCACCTCTTCCAATAAAAGATCGGCCATCACCTGCGGATCATCCTCAGAAATTTCCCTGATTTTCCGCTTGAGCCACATATCCACGTTGCCGATCTGTTTCGGACCTTCCAAAATGCCATCACTCATCATGATCAGGAAGTCGCCCGCCTTCAATTGCTCACTCCTCATATCAACATCCACATCCGGGATAATACCCATCGGGAGGTTACCGGCCTCAATCGTGAAAATTTTATCTCCCCGTTTTATATAGCTCGGCGTGCTGCCGACCTTAATGAACTTGGAAGTAGCCTGATGCAGATCAATCACAGCTAAGTCCAACGTTGAAAAGATTTCATCATTCGTTCTTAACGATAATATGGAATTGATGGACTGAATCGCTACAGACTCCTGGATCCCCGACTGAAGAATCTGTTTTAACAGCCTCAACGTTTCCATACTTTCCTCATGAGCACGTTCCCCGTTACCCATCCCATCACTAATGGCTAATGCATATTTCCCCCTTCCCAGTTCCATCATCGTAAAGCTGTCTCCTGAAACGAATCCGCCCCCCTTAGCTGCATGCGCAACTCCGGACTCGATGGAATAGTGTTTGGCAGAACCAAATGATAAATAGCACCGTCCATTCGGATACGGAGATATCTCCTCCATCGTGACAACGATCGTCTCTCCTAAAATATCCGATAACACCGGTGCAATAATTTTCGCTCCTTCCCCTCGGTAATTATCAATCTCCACTATCAATTCCAAGTCCATGTTCCCTGCATCCAAGGAGTAAATTTCTAATTTTTGAATAACCATCCCCATCCGTTCCAGGGCATGGTAGATGACCTGTTCCTTGTGCTCGTGGTGCTCACGTTCTTTCACAATTTCGTTAGCAAAATTATTCATGACATCAGAAACGCCCTGAAGCTGTTCCGCTACAAACCTCCTGCTCTCCAGAACTTGACGCTTCAACTCTTTATTAGCATGATAAAAAGATAATTCATGGTTCATCGTATCAATTAACTTTTGCGGTTTGACGCAATGCTGATCCACATTCTTTCTCATGACACGGCTCGGTTCTCCTCTTTCATCCAATTCATGCATAAGATCCGTCATTAAGTTATGGGTGTCATCAAACTGATTGACCCAACATTTTTCCTTCTTAAAACATGATTGGCAGGTTTTTTCCGTGACATGACTTAAAAAATAATCCACTTCCTCCGCTTCGCCACTATCCTCCTTTGGAGACTCTAAATGAGTGAAACTTTTCGATAAAGCCTGAAAAACGTCCGAAAACTTCCCGACCCTTACGGCCGTGACGTCCCGCACTTTTTGTAAGTATTTTTGCTGTTCCGAGTGATGTTCATCCGTTCCCGGAACATATCTTGATAACTGCTTCACCCAAGAGTTGGGAGTCAGTATAAATAAAGCCACCGCCCAGGCTGATGCCCACAACGAATCTGGCAGGCCGGCTCCATTATTTACGTAGAACCCGATCAGTAAGGTCCCGACGATGAGTCCAGCGCTCACCCCGGCTTTTTTCCCTTCTTTTAACAAGCCCCCTAATAAGCCTGAGAAAGCGAGCAGGCTCATTTGATAAATATGGTCCATATTGGATAAACTTAGCACCAGTCCTGTAACGACACCGACTGTAGATCCGATCGCAGCCCCCGCCGTATAGGCCATCAATATAACGAGATAGCGGGCAAATATATCGACGACAGCGACCCCTTGGACCTGCCAGCCGATCATTCCTGTCAAAACAGAAGCAAGTAGTATAATCAAACAGACAATCTCTTCATTTGTTAATGAAGGTTGATATCTTTGAGGTGTTAAAAGCGGAATGCTCTGCATAAAGATGAGTACTAGGATAAAAGCCAGTACACCTTCCGCCACCATTAAAGTAAGTTCATAAAGCTGCCAGCGATCCAGCAAAGCAAGACTCACCGTTCTCGGAATCAAGCTTGCGAGTAACGCGACCATTGGCAGCCATTTCTGGGGGTGACTTGTTTTGCGCAATCCCAGACTTAAGAGCAAAAAAGTCATCGACGCCCCTACAATAAAACCCGCATGACCGTAGCTGTATGTAGAAGCCCCGGCAGCCATCATTATCGTAACGGGTATCACAAGCGGACGCTTTAGCCACCAGATCACCGCAACGAACGCTACTCCAAAAGGGGCCATTGATGATAATATGATCGCTCGTCCAAGTAACAGGGCCAGCACCATGTGAAAGACCCCTTTGTTTGCCATGAAGGAAAAAGTACCGAATGAAGCCTTTTGTAACCCTTTCACAATTCCAGATCCTCGGACGGCGGATTGACGACTTTCTCGCTTTGATACAGTACCTAACATTTTTATCACTCCTTCTTTGTGAAACCTATTAAACCACACCCAGAAGAAGCATTTTGTCAAAACAACAGGAGAGCAGAAACAAAAACTTCGATAGTTTCCACAAGAAGAAAGGTCGTTTCTACAAATTATCCCTGACCAGCACCCCCTTCCTCCTAAATATCTGCCTCATTCCCTAGCGAAATAGACAGAGTTATCTGATATTTTTATTTCTTGTTGACACTTTATTTATCATAGTGTAATATATTTTTTGTTGCTTCAGAGAAAGCAATCAACTAAATGGCGGTGTAGCTCAGCTGGCTAGAGCGTACGGTTCATACCCGTGAGGTCGGGGGTTCGATCCCCTCCGCCGCTACCATTATTTTTCTCGTACATACCGGCCCGTTGGTCAAGTGGTTAAGACACCGCCCTTTCACGGCGGTAACACGGGTTCGAATCCCGTACGGGTCATCAGAAACATTCTTGTCCTAAAAAAGTCGCGTCTCTAATAAAGAGACGCGACTTTTTTCTTTATTTTACATATTATACTTATTAAACAATATGGCAGGATTGTTGAAGACTTGATTTCGAGACTTCTGTGTTGTGGATAGGGGCTGCGGGGAATGACTCGCTTTCCGCGGGAGCGCGGTGAGCCTCCTCAGGCTAACGCCTTGCGGGGTCTCACCAAGCACTCTCTTCCCGCAGGAGTCTCGCCATTCCCCTCCGCCCCTTTGCCATGGCAGATTCTCTAAATCACTACTGGAACAATCAGCTTGAATGACTGAGGAAAGTAGATGATATAACCTCTCCACAGCAGGCATTCAGATTTTATAAGCTTGATACAGAGCACTTTATGCCTGCCTTAATATGGGGAAGAGGGAACAATTCCTCTAGGTATAGGGGTCGTTTCTCCTTACTATGAAAGGGGTGGTTGGGAAGCTGCGAGACTCCCGCGGGAATGGATGGGCTGGCGAGACCCCACAGGACGAAGTCCGAGGAGGCTTGCCGCCATCCCCGCAGGAAAGCGAGTGGCTTCCCAACCACCCCTAACGCTCAACCAGGCAATGAACCCCCGGAACATCTCGAAGCTGAGTCTTCCACAAACGGGAGCTTTAGCGGAAGAAATGAGTGCATACAAAAAAGCAGATCCGTAATGGATCTGCTTTTTATTTATGAAGACGTGCACCTTTTACTCATTGTCCTAGACAGCAAGCTATCCTCTTTTAGCACCTCGACCTCCACGTTTGGATTCCGTGTGCTTCTTCAGTGATGCCAGACGTTCGTCACTATCCTTTATAAAACGGTTCATCTTTTGTTCAAATGACTCAGCCGGTTTACGAGGTTTTTGTGGGCGACGCCCGTAGTTCTCTTTTGCTTTCTTAATGGAAAGACCAATCTTTCCATCATCTCCGACATTAATGACCTTCACGTCCACCTGGTCGCCCTGGCTTAAGTGCTCATTAATATCTTTTACATAGTTGTCGGCAACTTCACTAATGTGAACGAGACCCGTCTTTCCATCTGGAAGCTCAACGAACGCTCCGAAATTAGTGATTCCTGTTACCTTACCCTGCAGCTTGCTGCCTACTTCAATTGACATAAAAAAAATGCTCCTCCTTAAGTTTTCGATAAAAAGTATCTTCTTATATATTATATATAAGCTTTGAAAAGAGTGTCAATAAGACGGGTCCTCATTAGGCATTTTAAAGATAATTTCTCCTTCTTTCGAGAAGAAATAGTTCGTCCTTGCAATCTGCAGTACGTACTCTTCATCCTTAAGAAGCTCGATTTCCTGTTCCAAACCTTTTTCCTCTTTTTCCAAAGCGGTCATCTCCTGTTGCAACTGTTCATACTTTTCCTGCTTATCTGCATACAAGGAGTGTTGTTTCATAGAATAAAACACCATGGAGCCAGCAACAATCGACACTAACAGGGCAAACATAACGAGACGGCGGACTAAGCGCTTTTTCTTGCGTTGGTGTCTGTCCATATAGGCATCGTAGTGCTGCATGTATGTAGAATCCAGGCGTGCCACAGACTCCGTTTGTCTCTTTGCCATGAAAGTAGGCCTCCTTTACTTCTTAATTCGTTTCATCCAATTGTTCATTGTATTCTTTATTTTATCCAAAAACCCTGCTAAATCACTTAAGTATTTTTTCATGTTTTTCGGCAGGAGTCGCCAAATGATTCGAAAAACCAGGCGAATTGGATAAAATACGACAAGAAACAATATAATGATACCCTTTAAAAGTATCTTATAAACGCCAAGAAGTAAAGAAATAATAAGGAAAATGATGGATTTCGAGGGGAGAAAAATTAAATAATAGATCGTCTTCTTCAAAAAACGCAGGACAGACATCATAATCCGGATCCACATTTCAAGCGTTTTTAAGTAAAGGTTCTGAAACAATGCACGATAAGCAGCGTAACCGCAAACAACGGCAACAAAAACATAGGCCCTCAACTCGCCATAATTAGCCAGATACAATAAATAAAAGAGAAAAGCAGCTTGAAATAGCCAAAAGAACAGCTGATAAACAATTTCAAGCCAGTTTTTTTTCCGCCTGCCAAAAAATCTCTCGAAGGTGTCCATAGAAGCTCCGACGAACATCCCTCCGCCAATCATGGCAAGGATGGTGACGAACTGGGTAGTGAGGGTCATTTGAACAGCTTGCTAAACAAACCTTTAGCTTTCTCCCCTTGTTGCTCGTCCAAGTAGGTCATTTCATACATCTTCCCTTTGATCGATACCACTCCGGAATCAAGATCCAGGTTTTTCATTTGGAGATTCTGGCCACGGATCACAAGATAACCCATCGAAGTTTGGAGAAGAAATTCTTCGCTGTCGAAGCTGTCGACCTCTTTCACCCCGGAAATCTCTATATTTCTTCTATTCCATACTTTCACATTATGTTCGGCCGGTTGCTGACTGCGTATGCCCTGATTTTTCTCATAACCTTCCATTTCTTCACAGCCCCCTTCTCTAGTACAAGCTATGAGAAAACCGAGAAGATTAGAACTTTAGAATAATGCTGTGCCTTCCTCGTTACAAGGTTTGTGAAAGATGACGGGAAATGACTCGCTTAAAAAATCATGATTTACAGAACGAATGAAGAAGAACCACTGCCCCATTGGCAGTGGTTCTCATTACGACTGATTTACAGGTTCTTCTTTTTTGATTTCATATAAGGAAGCCGCTTCATTCTTCGTGACGTTCTCTTTCAATGATTTCACTTCTATGGTCAAAACTTTCTGTCCGAACTGAATCGTCAGTTCATCCCCGACGGCCACGTTGCTTGCCGCTTTACTCTGTGCTCCATTGATGCTGATACGTCCCTGGTCAGCTACTTCTTTAGCTAACGTACGTCTTTTGATCAAACGGGAGATTTTCAGAAACTTATCCAAACGCATAGTTCATTCCGCTCCTTTAAGTTTTGCTTTCGCTTTTATCCATAATTCCTCTAATGAATCTAAATCATAATCCTTTAGTTGACGGCCTTCTGCCTCCGCTTCTTTTTCCATGGAAGATAGGCGCATCCTGAATTTCCGGTTTGTCCGCTGAAGGGCATTTTCACTGTTGATGTTAAAATGCCTGGAGAGGTTCGCCATCGCAAACAACCAGTCTCCGAATTCTTTTTCCATTTCTTCGCGGTTGCCGGAAGTGCGTGCTTCTTTGAACTCCTGCCATTCTTCTTCCACTTTATCAATGACCGGGGCTGCGGTGTCCCAATCAAAGCCTACTTTCGCAGCTTTTTTCTGCAACTCTTCAGCCTGAAGAAGTGCTGGGAAACTTTCAGGGACGGAATCAAGGAAGGAAGACGGCTTCGCCCCCTTTTCCTCCGCTTTGATGGCTTCCCAGTTCGAGAGGACTTCCTCTGAAGACCCTACCTTCGTCTCTCCAAAAACATGAGGGTGCCTGCGGATCATTTTTTCCGTTACCGATACTATTACGTCATCAATTGTGAAATATCCTTCATCTTCTCCGATTTGGCTGTGGAGCATGACCTGAAGCAGGACGTCTCCGAGCTCCTCTACCATATGATCATCGTCCATACGGTTAACCGCATCAATGAATTCATACGCTTCCTCGATCATGTACTTTCTCAAGGATTCATGTGTCTGCTTACGGTCCCATGGACAGCCTTCCGGGCTTCTCAATATTTTGATTACTTCTCTGAGACGGAAGAACTGATGATTAAGAGCTTCTTTTTTGACCGGTGGAACATAAACACTCGTTAAGTTATTCACTTCCACCGAGCGATCCAACTCTTCCAGGGGAACAGTCCTTACTTCTTCCCGGTCACTCCCGGCAGCCGTAACGATCGTAACCGGGTAATCGGCCGGTAGATCCTCAAGCAGTGTCAATTTCACTTCTGAAGCGATTAAAGAGTCATAGACCTGACATAAGATCAGGTGGTTTAAATACAGAAGCTCCTCCCGTTTCAAGTGTGTAGCGTCTGCGAATTGAAACCCTTCGATCGGGTCGATTTCCAATGCTGTAAATGTAGCATCCAGGAAGCTTTGTCCCCCTTTCACATCAAGGTCGACGTTTCCCTTATCTCTTTCCTGGATTAACAGCTGGACCGTCCGCTCAGCAAGCATGGGGTGTCCAGGGACAACGTAGTAGACATCCTTTTCTTCGGATAAATCAAGCAGACGGGTGACGATTTCTTGATAAACTTCTCCGAATTGCTCATGAGATTCATAAATCATATCAAAGCTTTCAAACATCACTCCCTCTTTCACAAGTTCCTCGATAACTGGATGATCTAACGTTCTTGCATAAAGGGAGGTTTGTTGATTTGTCAGTTCGCGATAGACACCGAGTGGGAGCTGGTTCATATCGGCAGCCCCGAGTCCGATGATTGTTATGGTGTTCATTGATTCATTCCTTTCGGCAAAAGTTTCCTTACGACCTTATGAAAAGGCAGACGATTCAATTCTTCGTCCGTGAAGCTTCCTGCTCTAAGAAGAATAACTGCATAAATGAAGGCCCCACAGCCCGTGAGGATCAAAGTATAGATAAAGACCGGAAGCCTCCCGTCCAGATCGAAAATGGAGGAGGCAAGCATTTGGACAATCCATAGACCGAGCATCATTCCAAGAATCGAAAATAGAATCCCTTTCCAGGGAAGCATTCCCCATTTCCTCCAAGGAACCTCTTTCCTTAAGATTACGATATTTCCAATCAAAACAAAAGTCACAGCCATCACAGATGCCCCTGCAGCACCGTGCAGGTCAAAGACCGGAATCAGAATCGCATTCCCGATCCATTTCACGACGATCCCTCCGGCAATCGTCAAGGCCGTCTGTTTCATATACCCCAGCCCCTGCAGGATTGATGACAGTGTAATGGATAAAGAACTTCCGATGATGACTAGCATTAACACCCTCAGTTCACCACTTCCGCTCTCATCTTGAAAGAAAGAGAAGTTGATAGATGGAAATAAGAAGATCAACCCCGCGGTTGCACCAGCAGAGAGGATCAGTGTCATTTTCACCGCCCGCTCAATGGATGTCTTTACTTTTTGCGGAGAAGCCTTCATCTTCATTCTTGTCACCGAAGGGAGAAGGGCAAGAGCCAAAGAAGATGCGAGGACCGTTCCAAGCTGTATGAGCGGCTGGCCACGATCAAATACACCTTTCCATACCCGGGCGTCTTCAAGTGCGATCCCGGCTTGTTGAAGTAAAGGAACCAATGTGAAAGCATCGACGAGCTGAAGTGATAGCAGCAGCATATAGTTCAAACAAATCAGCGTTCCATGAAGAAAAATGGTCTGTTTATAGGACCGTTTGGTTTCCCAACGCTTCCACGTCCACATGCTCTGTCTTTTCATCAGCCAATAGAACAACCATATAAAAGCAGCAGCGGACCCTGTCATCGATCCGATGGATGCTCCAATTCCAATACTATAGATGTCGGCCCCCTTCAGGATTAAAATGGCGGAACTGATGATCACCCCTACTCTGACCACTTGTTCCACAATCTGGGATACAGCCGTAGGAGCCATGTCGTTCTGTCCTTGAAACACGCCACGAAGGACGGAAACAAAGGGGACAAACAAAAATGCTGAAAAGGCCGTTTGAAGAGAAGGTGCTAATTGTTCATCTCCCATGGTGGAAGCAATCCATGGAGAAAATAGGAAGCCTGTTACAAAGATAACCCCGGACGAAAGCATGACCCAAAAGAACACGGGCAGGAAAAAGGATGGGACAGACAGAGAAGCGTCCTCTTCTCCAATGTCTGAAACGATTTTAGAAATGGCTGCAGGAAAACCGTACAGCGCTAAGATCAATGCAATCCCAAGGATGGGATAGACTTGCTGGTAGATGTAGAAACCGAGATCTCCGGTCATATTTTGCAGCGGAACTCGATATCCCGCGCTGATGACCTTGCTGATCAACCCGGATAATGTTAATAAAAATGCTCCTTTCAGAACAGAGCGTGAACGTAGTTTGGCCATAACGGACCCTTTCTAATTTATATGTATTCAGAACATTCATTATATCATAAGAAAAGGCCAGATCCCTTACCCGCCCGGACCTGACCTTGCTTGCTACTCCATTTGTTTGGCTAAAAAACTGGCAGCTGTCTGTACAGCTTTAGCGACTCCGTCTTCCAATGGAGAGCCTTCTTTATTGAAGGCGACGACGCAGCCGATGGGATCCCCTTGCGCAATGATAGGATAAATAAGATATGAGATCACATCTTCTTCCTGTCCCCGGATCAATTCTACCGGATCCGGATGCTTCTCAAATGACATGGACCTCGCATCCATAACCTCTTCAATTTTCGAACCGATGGAACGATTCATATATTCTTTCTTCGCACTTCCCGCCACCGCTATATACTCATCACGATCGCATATCAACACAGGAGCTTCTAAAGACTCACTGAGCGCTTCTGCGTATTCTTTTGCAAAATCACCCAACTCGCTGATAGGTGAATACTTTTTCAGAATTACTTCACCTTCACGGTCTACAAAGATTTCTAAAGGATCCCCTTCACGGATCCTCAGCGTACGACGGATCTCTTTCGGAATAACAACACGTCCTAAATCATCAATACGGCGAACAATACCAGTTGCTTTCATTCTATATGCTGCCTCCTTTTCTGTGATGACTGCCTATCTATTCCTGTTGAAGCGCAAGCAGAACAAGCGGGTGATTAAAGATAGTATGGATACAGCAATAAAAACCTATACACCCTTTGGATGGATTTTTTCATAAAAAATGTAAACTTGGAATGTGGAGGTGCCTTGGATAGCTTCGACAAGCATATGCGAAACATCTTTTGTGAGGTGCTTTTTCCTCACAATGATGATTTGCATATGACCTCGAGAAGCTAGGCACCGGAACTGGACTTCACCGGATGTGGAAGCGACCGCTTAGACACGACAAGCATAAGACAAGACACGTAATGGAGTGCTCTTTCTCCATGGAGTGGATTGACTTATGTCTCGAGTGTCTGGGAGCCGGAACTGGACGATTTGGAATGTGGAGGTGCCTTGGATAGCTTCGACAAGCATATGCGAAACATCTTTTGTGAGGTGCTTTTTCCTCACAATGATGATTTGCATATGACCTCGAGAAGCTAGGCACCGGAACTGGACTTCACCGGATGTGGAGGCGACCGCTTAGACACGGTGAGCTTATAGGAAGGAGCCGAAATATATGTTTGTCTCCACAATTAAAGAAACCTCATCCCTCGGAAGGGATGAGGTTTCTTTATGCTGTGGTCACCTGTCTCATCATCTCAGGGAGCTTACTAATAAACTCTTCGACAAGCTCATATCGTTTGAATTCGGTCTTACGGTCCCATGTAAAGGTCACTTTCAATTGTGAATCTTCGGTGCCAAGCTGGACCATCCGTCCATATCGATTAGCAAATTCGAACAATTTAGTGCCATCAATTTGCTGACTTTGTTCAGACTCCATCAACAATTCGAGTTTCTTCTTCTTCTCTGTGACATTTTCGATTCTCGAACGCTTCGCTTGCAGGCGGATCGCAGACACGCGGAACAAGTTCTCGACTTCCTGAGGGTAATCCCCAAACCTGTCAATCAGTTCATCACGTAAATCCCGGATATCTTCATCATCCTCAATCGCCTGGAACATTTTATACATATCAATTTTCTGTTTTTCGTCTGTGATATATTCATCCGGGATATACGCATCGAGCATTAAATCAAGCTCTGGCTGGAACGGCTGGACCTGTTCCGGTTCCTTCCCTTGCCTCTTCGCTTCGATCGCATCCTTCAACATCTGAGAATACATATCGAAACCGACAGAATCAATATATCCGTGCTGCTGGGACCCTAACAAATTTCCGGCTCCACGGATGGACAGGTCCCGCATAGCGATTTTGAACCCTGAACCTAATTCAGTGAACTCCTTAATCGCCTGCAGACGCTTTTCGGCAACTTCTGTTAATACTTTGTCCTTCTGATACGTGAAATACGCATAAGCCACCCGGTTAGACCTGCCTACCCGGCCACGCAGCTGATACAGCTGGCTGAGCCCCATGCGATCCGCATCGTAAACGATGAGCGTATTCACATTTGGAATATCCACACCTGTCTCGATAATTGTCGTACTGACAAGCACGTCAAATTCGCCTTCAAGGAAAGAGAACATCACATTCTCAAGCTCTGTTTCATTCATCTGCCCATGGGCAAAAGTGACTCTGGCTTCAGGGACGAGTTCAGCAATCTGCTGAGCCATACGCTCAATATTTTCTACACGGTTAAACAGGAAGAATATCTGCCCGCCGCGGGCCATTTCCCTTTCCACAGCTTCCCTTAAAAAGATCGGATTGTATTCCAGCACATACGTCTGGATCGGAAAACGGTTGGCCGGTGGCGTTTCAATGACCGACAAATCACGAACACCCAGCATGGACATATGGAGTGTCCTTGGAATCGGCGTTGCTGTCAAGGTCAGTACATCCACGTTGTTTTTCAGTTGCTTGATTTTCTCTTTATGTTTCACTCCAAAACGTTGTTCTTCATCGACAATGAGTAAACCTAAATCCTTAAACTGCATATCTTTGGATAAGATCCGGTGCGTCCCTACGACCACATCAACTAGACCTTTCCTCAACCGGTCAGTCGTTTCTTTCTGCTGTTTTTTTGTTCGAAATCTGCTCATTAGTCCGATGTTGATTCCAAAGCCCTGAAAACGCTCCTGAAGGGTTTCAAAATGCTGTTGAGCCAGAATCGTAGTCGGTACAAGCAGCGCTACCTGTTTACCTTCAACAATTGCTTTGAATGCTGCCCGTATTGCGACTTCCGTCTTTCCATAACCAACATCTCCACAAAGGAGCCGGTCCATTGGGCGCACACGTTCCATATCCGCTTTGATTTCCTCGATACAGCGGATTTGGTCTTCGGTTTCTTCGTATGGAAAAGCAGCCTCAAAGTCCTTTTGCATCTCCCCATCTTCACTGAACGCATAACCTTTAGAAGCTTCGCGTTCCGCGTAAAGCTGGATTAAGTCGTCGGCAATATCCTCGACAGACGACTGAACTCTGCTTTTTACCTTTTTCCACTCACTGCCGCCAAGCTTATAGACTTTCGGCTCTTTCCCTTCAGACCCTACATATTTCTGAATCAGATCGATCTGATCAATCGGAACATACAGCTTATCGTTACCAGAATAATTCACCATAAGGAAGTCCTTATGGTTCCCGCCCATCTTCAAGGTTTCAATTCCTAAATACTTACCAATTCCGTGGCTTGCGTGGACAACATAATCGCCCACTTTCAACTCTTGGTAATTTTTAATCCGTTCAGCATTGGACATCTTTTGTTTACGCTTCGGTTTTGCCGTCCGCTTCTTGAACAGCTCATTTTCTGTCATAACCGCAAGCTTATGCATCGGCCACTCGAATCCGTGGCTTATATTTCCTGTAATAATCGTAGGCTTCACCAAAGGCAGCTTTACATCGCCTTCGGCTACGACAGCTTCCATGTCGTAATCCTGAAGAACCCCTTCAATTTTTGATTTTCTCTTTTCATCCGGAGCTAGTATAACCACCGAATAATCCTGCTTCTCCCAGCGATCCATTTCATTTTTTAAAAGGTTCATTTGACCATGGAACTGCTGCATCTGCCTGCTGGATAGGTTAACGATATTCTCCGGCTGCGTGTTCGGAATATGCCTCATGAACACAGAAAGATAAAGGCGTGGGTGCTCAATTTTCATCCAGGCATCCTGCCAATCAAAAGATATGTTCAGGTTCCTTACCGCCTGATTAGCTTCCAACATGCTGTTGTGCCATTCCGCTTCTTCCTGATCGAGACGGTTGGCCGTTTCCTGAATCCGGCTCATTTCATCAAGAATGACGAGTCCGGTTTCAGGGAGGTAGTCTAATAGACTGACAGGTTCTTCATAAAAGTATCCGATGTATTTATATATTTCCTGAAAATGTTCTTTCGCTTTCAAAAGATCTAAATCGTGTTCTACTACGCGGGCCAGCGTTTCTTTCGCCTCTTGTTTGGTCAATTTTTTCAAAGAATGGCTGAGCGCATTTTCCAGACGGTCATGAGCTCTTGCAAAGTCCTCATCTTTCAGCAGGAGCTCTGTCGCTGGTCCAATCAGGACAGAATCCAACTTTTGATGGGAGCGCTGGCTTTCAGAATCAAAGGTCCGAATTGAATCCACTTCTGTATCGAACAATTCGATTCTATACGGAAACTCAGCTGTAAGAGGATAGATATCCATGATCCCCCCTCGCACAGAGAATTCTCCGGGCGTCGCTACCATCTCCGTCCGTTCATAACCCATGTTTACCATGCGTTCTAAGTATTCATCAAGATTGATTTCTTCCCCAACACGAAAAGGGAGCTGACTTTGCTCCCAGTACGCTTTCGGTGGCATCATTCGCTTCAATGCAGCCACAGGTGCAATAAGAATCCCTTTTTCCTGCGACAGCCATTGACTCAACGCGTCGATCCGCTGACTCCTAAGCTCAGGGCTCGCCACGGCAATTTCCGATGCGATCAATTCATTGACCGGATAAAGATGGACGTGATCCGCCTCGCTCAATTCCTGCATATCGTCATACAGTTGTTGAGCTTGGATCAGTTGATGAGTCACAATAATGACCGGCCGTTCCAACGACTCTTGAAGCAGGGATATCATCAAACTTCTTGAAGCACCGGACAGACCGGCCACCATCTGTTCATTCATTCCAGTTTTGAAACCTTCAATAACAGAATGAATATCATCCTGTGGCAATAAATAATCCTTAATTCCTTGCATAACGAATTCCTCCACCACCCAGATTTCTGCAACCTTCAGAAATCAAGATTTACTGTATAAAAAAATCTAGCTCATGGTAATGTGGATTGTCGTCTAATGATTCTTTGCACGAGTCGCAAATGGTCCGAATGTCCATATTGCCGCTCGCTGTCATATGAACCATTTGCTCCTGGTCCTGATCGTTCAAAATATCAAAGCCCAGCTGAGACACATCCACATGCGCAGCATCCAATTCTCCGACTTGATTTTCACAATGACGGCAAAAGTATCGTATTTTCATTTCCATCCTCCTCGAAGGGTTGATGGTACATAGTTTTGCCGTCATCAGGGTCTGTTATACGACCCCATTCCACTGGTCATTTTACGTTAAAATCATTCATCACTTCGTTAAACGGGCGCTCTATCCACGATTCACATGCTTTTACTGCATAATTGACACTTTCTTCAACGGCAGGTTGTTCATCTATAGAAAAACCGCCCAGCACATGATCAATGACTGTTTTTGAGCCTTCCGGACGCCCAACGCCTACCCTGAGACGTTTGAATTCCTTCGTTCCTAATTGATCAATGATACTGCGGATCCCGTTATGGCCTCCATGCCCACCTTTTTTACGTAACCGGATTTTCCCTGGCGGAAGATCCAAATCGTCATAAACCACTAATACATCTTCCAGGTCAATATCATAAAATTCCATCAAAGGCTTTAAGGAATTACCTGATAAATTCATGTACGTCTGGGGTTTCAGAAGAATAACCTTTTCGCCATTGAAACGTTCCATTGTGAATAACCCATGGAATTTCTTCTGGCTGAGCGACCAATGATTTCGCGAAGCTAGTTCATCTATAATCATAAAACCAATATTATGGCGTGTTTCCTCATACTTTTTCCCTGGATTCCCAAGGCCAACAATACACTTCATACATAACTTCCTTTACTTTCATTTTACTATTGATTCATTATATCAAATTGACACGCGGAAAGATGTCAGAATGCGTTCCAATATTAAGAAGATCGTTCCAAACCTTCATCCATTTATACCATCCCCTTAAGCGAAAGGATTAAACCAGAATAAGAAATGCGTATAACAAAATCATAAGCCTACCGACAGCAGTAAAGACCTTTACAACAGTCGGTGGACTTATGACATCGGACAGGTTTAGTGATCAAACGATTAAAAAGGGCGGGCCTACACGGCCACGCCCCTTTCATACAACGATTACTATTCTTTTTCTTGGGTCTCTTCTTCTTCTGCATCCTCTGATTTTTCATTAATCACTTCAGGTTCAGCATCAGTGTCTGCCTCAGGTTCCTCTTCCGGCATTTCTTCCGGAGGAGTAACAGAGACGATCGTTGTATTTTCATCTTCGGTAATCTCGTAATTACGGCCTTCTTTCAGGTCGCTCACCATAATGCTGTCACCAATGTTCAGTTCTGAAATATCCAGAACGATTTCTTCCGGTATTTCACGAGGCTTCGCACGTACAGCCAAGTCGTAAAGCGGCTGCTGAACGACACCGCCCTCTTTGCTTCCTGCTGCTTCTCCTTCCAAGCGCACAGGAACTTCTACGTCCATTTCTTCGGACATGTTTACAATATAGAAATCTGCATGAATCAATTCATCTTTCAATGGATCAACCTGATATTCATGAAGCATGACATCTACTGTGTCTTTCCCCTCAATATCAAGAGAGATGATCGCGTTCTTACCTTCATCACGAACGGTTTTAAGTAACTCTATGCTGTTAACAGCAACCGTGATCGGTTCTTTATCCTTCCCGTATACGACACTTGGAATGTTTCCTTCCAGTCGAATATCACGGGTGACAGATTGCTTGAGATTTTCTCTTTGATTTGCTTTTAATGTAATAGCCAAATTAATCAACCTCCAGTAATTTACCAATCATTTATTCAGTTTCCCGTTAAAAACAAGAGTTAAACCTGCTTATTCAAAATTAATCAAATAAAATACTAATGGATTGACGTTCATGAACACGGATAATAGCTTCACTGATCAAACCGGCTACAGACAGCTCTGTAATCTTCCCGCTTGATTTCTCTTCGCCAAGTGGAATCGTGTTTGTAACCACAAGCTCTTTAATTTTAGAATTGTCAATACGTTCGATGGCAGGACCGGACAGCACAGGGTGTGTACAGCACGCGAATACTTCTTTCGCACCATTTTCAACAAGCGCATTCGCAGCAAGAGTGATCGTGCCTGCCGTATCAATGATGTCATCAATCAAAATCGCTGTTTTCCCTTCAATGTTCCCGACGATATTCATCACTTCTGCGACGTTCGGACGTGGCCGACGCTTATCAATAATCGCGATCGGTGCTTTCAGACGGTCAGCCATCTTACGAGCACGTGTTACTCCCCCGTGGTCTGGAGAGACAACAACAACATCATCAAAATTCTTTTCCTCAAAGTAGTCGGAAAGAATCGGGACACCGACAAGGTGGTCGATTGGAAGATTGAAGAACCCTTGAATCTGTGGCGCGTGAAGGTCAAGCATCAAGACACGGGACGCTCCTGCTGTTTCCAGTAGATCAGCGATTAGTTTCGCAGTAATCGGTTCACGGGCACGTGCTTTTCTATCTTGACGTGCATACCCGTAATAAGGCATAACAATGTTGATCGATTTTGCAGATGCGCGCTTTAATGCATCGATCATGATGAGGAGTTCCATGATGTGTTGATTAACAGGTTCACATGTGGATTGGACAACATACACATCACAACCACGGATACTTTCTTCGATGTTGATTTGAATCTCTCCGTCACTGAAGCTAGTGACTGTACATTTACCTAGCTCGACTCCGATATTATCAGCAATTTCTTTCGCTAATTCAGGATTTGAGTTGAGTGAGAATACTTTAAGTTTTGAATCCTTATATCCAGTAGACATGGATGGAACCCTCCGTTAATCTTTTTTGATCGATTTCATTTTAGTTGCGTAGCCTTCTTTGTTCGTCTGGCGGGAACGGGCGATCGATAAAGCCTCTGACGGGACATCTTTATTGATGGTAGACCCTGCCGCTACATAAGATCCTTTTCCTACGGTTACGGGAGCAATCAAATTTGAATTGCAGCCGATAAACGCATCATCTTCAATGGTCGTCAGGTGCTTGTTCTCTCCATCGTAGTTGACGGTAATCGTTCCACAACCAATGTTGACGCCTGTACCGACTTCAGCATCTCCGATATAGCTGAGGTGGGAAGCTTTACTTCCATTGCCGAAGGACGCTTTCTTCACTTCAACAAAGTTTCCAACTTTCACTTCGTCGCCAAGGTCGGATTGAGGGCGGATGTGCGCAAAAGGACCGACCTGGACACGCGCACCGATTTTACTATCTGCGGCAACACTTTGCTTGATGACCGTTCCACTCCCCACGTGACAATTGGTAATGGTCGAATGAGGTCCGATGACCGAATCCTCTTCAACGACCGTCTGTCCTTCTATTACACTGCCAGGATAAATGACAACATCTCTTCCAATAGTCACATCAGGTCCAATGTATGTCTGTTCGGGATCAACCAGCGTAACTCCATTTCTCATATGTTGCTCGTTAATCCGTTGTTTCATGAGTTTTTCCGCTTTGGATAATGCCACACGATCATTGACCCCAAGAGATTCGGAAAACTCAGGCGTTTGATAGGCACTAATGGTTTCTCCCTGATCCTTCAAAATTTCAACGACATCCGGCAGGTAGTATTCACCCTGAACGTTATCATTGGAAACGTTTTGAAGAGCATCAAACAACATTGCATTATCGAAGCAATACGTCCCTGTGTTAATTTCCTGGATGGCCTGTTCTCCTTCAGAAGCATCTTTTTGCTCAACGATGCGTTCCACTTGTCCATTTCCGCCACGAATAACACGTCCATATCCGTGAGGGTCTTGGGCATGCGCCGTCAGAATCGTTGCTTTCGCCCCTTCTGCATCATGATGATCCAGAAGTTTTTGAAGGGTTTCTCCTGTTAACAATGGCGTATCTCCACAAACGACAACAGTCGTTCCGTCTTTATCTGCCAAAATATCATCCGCCTGCAAAACAGCGTGGCCTGTTCCCAATTGTTCTTCCTGGATGACATAATGACTATCTTCACCAAGCTGGTCCTGAACCTTTTCAGCACCAAAACCTACAACCGTAATCAATTCCTGCAAATCCAATGTATTCAACTGGTCGACAACATGCTGGACCATCGGCTTCCCACAAACTGGATGCAAAACTTTGTAAAGTTTCGATTTCATGCGGGTGCCTTGACCAGCGGCTAGAACGACAGCATATCGATTAGTCATGAACGTACCTCCATCCTAAATATCCACTTTGAATCATATCTCAATACAACGTGTATTTCAACATTTAGGGGAGGAACATGGATGGGAAATTCACCTTCATCTTCCACTAAAAAAAGAGCCTAACCAGGTTCGGTTAGACTCTTGTTGTGCGTAAGTATTAGGAAGCGCCGGCTTCTTCGAATTCCACCTCAGCTTCTTCCTCATCACCAGCACGGTGATAAGCTTCAAGTACAGCATCCTGGATCTTTCCACGAGTACCTGAATTTATCGGGTGTGCAATATCCCGGAACTCCCCATCCGGAGTCCGCTTGCTCGGCATCGCCACGAACAACCCATTGTTGCCATCAATCACCCGTATGTCATGGACAACAAACTCCTGGTCCAAGGTAATAGAAGCAATTGCTCGCATTCTTCCATCGGTATTCACGCGTCGCAGTCTTACGTCAGTTACTTCCATTAAATTCACCACCTTTTATACAAAAGAACTTATGTAAGACAAATTCCACAAAACGGCAAAAATTCCTGCTAATTTTTCTAAAAATTTTTTATCATTCTGTATATTCGAGAAAAAAACATGAAGAAAGCCCTCATACAAAAGGATGAGGGCTTTCTTCCATTCTTATCTTATATTTCAAATATTCTCCAATAAGTTTCCTGGGCGTACTTCGATGGAAGAATGGCGTTCGTCAGCATTCATAATTTGTACGACCGACAAATAATCATCGACAACGCGTTCTTCCTCTTCATCTTCCGCTTCAGCAAGAACACCGATTCCTGCTAATTCAGCATCGAACTCCATCAATAAGTTACGCATCCCATTGATCGTTCCGCCTGCCTTCATAAAGTCATCAATGATGCATACTCTCGATCCTTGAGGAAGCGACCTCTTAGTCAAAACCATCGTTTGAATCTTCCTGGTCGAACCGGAGACATAATTGATACTTACCGTCGACCCTTCAGAGATTTTCGGGTCTCTCCTTGCAATGACAACCGGGACATTTAAGTAAGAGGCGACTGCATAAGCCAATGGGATTCCTTTCGTTGCCACCGTCATGACAACGTCAATATCTCGATCACGAAAAGCAGAAGCGAATAACTTGCCGATATTCCTAGTGGTTTCAGGGTCCCCAAGCAAATCACTCATAAACAAGTAGCCGCCCGGTAGAAGACGCGCGGGGTCCTGCAGCTTTCCACATAACTCTTCCACGAACCGGTAGCTTTCTTCTTTCGAAAAGGCAGGAATGTACTTTACGCCCCCTGCGGCTCCGGAGATCGTTTCCAAATAGCCAATCCCTTCGTGTTTAAACATCTTATTAATAATTCCTAAATCTTCACTGATGGAAGATTTGGCAGCATCGTATTTCTCAGAGAAAAATGGAAGGGAGATCAGTTCTCGTGGTCGATCCAGAATATAATGAGTCATGGCGACAAGTCTTTCGCTTCTTTTCATAAAAAGACACCTCTAAATCCGAATGTTTTCATTAAATATAACAAATTCGTACGTTATTTATCAAGTGATTCTCGATATCCGAGCATCCGGACCATGTAAACTTCCGTACAAAAACCTTTCAGGCTGTTATAAATCCTTTGGGCACGGGCGTCGTGTTCCACTAAAGAAAAGACGGTAGGTCCGCTTCCGCTCATAAGGACAGCGTCCGCTCCTGCATGCTTCATCTGTTCTTTAATTTGTCCGACCTCTTCATGCATCTTGAGCGTCACACCTTCGAGGGTATTCCCTACATTCCTGCAAATGTCATGGTAGTTTCCTTCATTCAAGGCCTTGACCATCGCTTTTGTTTCCGGGTGGTCAGCTTCCTTCAGTACAAGGCTCTTGTAAACCGATTGAGTGGATACCCCAAGCGTCGGCTTTGAAAGAACGACCCAGCACGGGGGTGGAGCAGGCAAGTGATGAATTTTTTCCCCACGTCCGGTTGCCAGAGCCGTTCCGCCGAACACACAAAAAGAAACATCAGAACCAATTTCCGCTCCGAGTTCTGCGAGTTCATCAAGACTCAACCCCAACTCCCACAGCCGGTTAACACCTCTTAAAACAGCTGCAGCATCACTGCTTCCACCGGCAAGTCCAGCAGCCACTGGAATGTTCTTTTCAATAAAAATCTTCACTCCCTGACGGACGCCAAGACGTTCCTTCAACAATTGAGCCGCCCGGTAAGCCAGGTTACGCTCATCATTCGGCACAAAGCGGCTTTCAGACTCCACTTTGATTTCATCTTCAGAGAGGAGGGTCAATTCAATGCGATCAGCAAGATCCACAGTCGTCATGACCATCTCTACCTCATGAAATCCATCCGGACGTTTATGTAAAACATCAAGGGACAAATTGATTTTAGCAGGAGCTTTTTCAAGTATCTGCATGCAAGCACCTCTTTTTCCTATGATTCTGAAAGCATTGTACCATATTTGACAGGAAGAGGTGGGGTTGCGCAGGAAAGGAAAAAGCCCCTGGAGCAAAAAGCGCCAGGGGAAAAGTTTTACTTTTGGTTCTTCACCATTTGTTCTTCTGCCATTTGAATTGCTCGTTTTACCATATTGCCGGCATCCCGCCCAGAAATGCCGCCCCATCCGTCTTTTTCAACCTTGTCGTAAAACCCAAGTTCTTTCGCGATCTCTTCTTTAAACGAATCGGACATCATGCTGCGCTTACGTCCCATCGTCCTCAGCTCCTTTCGCTTTCACCAAAGCTACGACATCGTTAGTATGTGCGAAACATGAAACGGACAAGCAAGGGAGTTGTATGTAAGGATGGTAATGATTCCTTCTTCAGTTATGTGAATGATATTGATCTTTGTAGACAAAATAAAAAAGCAGCAAACGGTAGGTTCACTGCTCAAGTGCCATAGTCTGTAGGTCATCGAAGTTCAATTCGACTGTTTCTGTAAGTACATCTGCATAGCTGTAAGATACACGTTCAAAAGCATTTTCTTCTTGATCCAGCTCTACAATGAAAACAGCAGGGTATGTCTCTGCCAGTACACCGGATCGCTCGATTGTTTTACGGCGTCCGCCGTTTGCTTTCAAAGTTAGGCGTTTACCAATTTGCCCTTCAAGGGATTGCTTGATTTCTACTAACGTTTTAGCCACTGCACTCCACCTCACTGTATATTAGAATATCACAGACCTGGGACAAAGTCAAATAAAATTATTAATTATACCAATTGATCATTCACAATGCAACAGAATGATATAAATAATTGGTCCTGGTTAGCATATCCATTTCGAGGAAAAGTATGTAAGCTTTTTTCATTTTGTTACGCCCCTTTTACATACAACCTCTATCACTAAAGCTCCTTTTTCTTGAAGACTCATTTTCGGGATGTTTGTGCGGTAGTTAGGGGTTGGGGGGATGACTCGCAGCCCCTTGGCTATATCAGTGTCTCGAAACCACTTCATGAATCATCAGCTATTCTATTTGGTGAGATTACTAAGGAACCTACGCCCAAGCCAAGGTACTTGACCCCGGAAATCTTGATACATAGCGTTTTATGCCTACACAATCGGGGTAGTGGAAGACCCTCCAACTTTAGTAAAGGGGTTCGTTTCCCCCCTCTTGGAATGGGGGGATTGGGAAGCTGGGAGACTCCCGTGGGAGAAAGGAGACCGGCGATATCCCCTTGGGTGTATCCCGAGGAAGCTCGGCACTCCCCACAGGAAAGCGAGTAGCTTCCCAGCCACCCCTGGCACCCCACCCGATAAAAAACCCCGAACCCTCTCGAAACGGAGTCTTCAACAATCCTGCCGTTTCGTTGAAGAACTATGAAAAAGGCCGTCATGGTAATATGACGGCCTTTTTCATGGTTCTTTAATTGTATCTTCTGTTTGGTTTTCAGTGTAGGGCATCCCGATGCGGAGCAATCCTTTGGTTTCATCCCTCCAAGGCCGTCTTCTCCGCTTACAGTATTGCGGATGACTTCCCAAATGTTAATATGATCCATAAATGAAGTATAGGCCACACGCGCCGCCACATAAACTGGATCGATGGCGTGAATATTGACCCTGGCCGGGGAACTCGCAAAGTTCGCTCCTGCCCGTATAATTGATTCAAAGTGGGATTGGCAGGCACCTGCGAAGATCACCATTTGATCGAAATTCGGGTATTTTCTCCTAATATTTCTGACGGCTTCTACAAAATACTTGGAATGACGATAAGACTCCAACTCTCTAACGGTACCTTTCGCCTTGGAGTAGGAATCGTGCCCTGTTAAAACCACAATTTCCGGATGCACCTTATCGATTAGAGACAGGACTTGATTCGGCATTTCTTTTTCATGCAGGTATTGTCCATGAACTTGAAGCCCCAACTGTTCATACAAAGCTATGCATTTTTTTAAAAATAACGGATCTCCATCTATATGAAGAATGCGGGGCGGTATTTGAAAGTAATTTGTTTCTTTTTCATTCGTATATCCGCTCCCTGCTTCAGCTTCTCTTTTTTCTCTAAGGAGCCTGTAATCCTGACGAAACAATCGGTAGGAATAAGCTTCCTTTTCATCGACTTCACTTTTACGGCGGTGATATTCAGCTCCGGTCACCTTTTCAAGGTCATCAAGAGGGGCGTCGGCCTCAAGTCGTACGTGTTCGCCCATCAACTTTAAGAGCGGTCCCTTCTCTGTTTTCACTCGAAAAATGATGTCGTGCTGATAGGATTTTCGCGTTACAAGATCTCCACTTGATATCATCACTTCCCCACCTCACTCTATACACTACTGTAGTGTATGTGTGAGCATGGGCTTTGTGTCTAAAACCCGTTACTTATACAAAACGTTGGCTAAATCTGCAAACTCCTGCATAGACAAGGATTCTCCACGCCTGGAAGGATCAATTTCGACCTTTTCCAGACGATTCCTTAGCTCTTCTTTATCCATCTGACCTTTAAAATGACGGGCTAGGTTATTCATTAATGTTTTTCTACGCTGACCGAACGTCGCTTTGACGATGTCAAAGAAGTACTCTTCGTCAGAGACTTTTACAGGGGGGTGCTGTCTCATTTTCAAGTGCAGAACGGATGAATCCACATTTGGCTGAGGCATAAACACGGTCTTAGGTACGTTCAGAACCACATCTGCCTCTGTGTAATATTGAACAGCAATCGACAGTGAACCATAACTTTTTGTATTCGGTTCCGCAGCCATCCGATCGGCCACTTCTTTCTGGATCATGACTGTGATGCTGTCGATCGGTAGTCGATCCATCAAAAGCTTCATCAGTATAGGCGTCGTAATGTAGTAAGGAAGGTTGGCTACGACGCGAACCGGTTGACCAGGTTTAAAATGGTCAGCGATCACACGTGACACATCCGCTTTAAGAATATCCTGATTAATGACCTCCACATTGTCATAGTCCCCGAGGGTTTCTTCCAAAATCGGAAGCAGCCGCTGGTCAATCTCAAAAGCCACTACACGGTCTGCGTGTTGAGCCAGCTGCTCCGTCAAAGCCCCGATTCCTGGTCCGATCTCTATAGCACTTGCCGATCGATCGATCCCCGCCTCTGCTATGATGTTTTTCAAGATATTTACGTCGATTAAAAAGTTTTGTCCGAGGCTCTTTTTAAAGGAGAATCCATAAGTCTGCAATATTTCTTTTGTTCTTGTCGGTGTAGCTACGGCTTTACTGTTCATCTCTTTCCTCCTGTATTATCTGGTCCATCACTTCTTTTAACTGGTCGAATGTAATGTGGAACATGTTCAATCGTTTCAACAACTGCTTTCCATTAGTTTTGCCGATTTTGAGAGTGCGCCCTAATCGCTCGCGACGCTTAGACGCTTTCGGCCCTCCTATAAGACCAAAATCGACGAGATCAGATTTGGCGATTTCGCCTTCTTCCAAATCCATAAGCTCATAAACCGCTGACAAAGCTTCCTTGATAGCGGCCGTCGATGCGTGCTCAATCCCGATTCCTTTGTCATATTTGGCACGGGCCTGATCCTTCGGTAAAAAAGCATGCTTGCATTCCGGTACATGCTGGCTTACGATATGCCGGATCCGCTCTCCTGGATAATCAGGGTCCGTAAAAATGATCACCCCTCGTTTAGACTGGGCATGTTTGATTTGCTCAAGGACATCTTCATCAACAGCAGAACCATTCGTCTCAATGGTATCTGCGTCTACGGCTGTTTTTATCCGGGCTGTATCGTCTTTCCCTTCCACAACAATCACTTCTTTTATTTTCACGTCGTTTCCTCCTGTTGCCTTCCCTGCTTATCTCTTCATAGCATACCACGAGTATATACACGGAAAAAAGCAGAGGAATCCATCCTCTGCTGTCTTGATTAATCCAATATTTTTACTTTTACATTGCGGGATCCGAACTTAAGAGCTGCACTTTTAGATGGGACGAACAAGTCGATGCGATTCCCATTAATGGCTCCTCCGGTATCACCAGCAACAGCATATCCATAGCCTTCCACCCAAACTCTACTTCCTAGCGGTATGACACTCGGGTCTACTGCTACGACTTTCTTATTCGGGTTCGCTTTCAAGTTGATCCCCGTCGCTGTAATGCCTGAACATCCGGAACAGTTAGCCGTATAGGCAGTCGCATGCATATACAATGTCTTTGCTCCGCTCGTGTCGTTCCTTGATACTGTCGTAGAAGCCTGGCTTGAAGAGCTTGAGTTTGATGAGCTTGAGCTGGGAGATGCAGATGCAGAAGCTACTGCTTTTTTCTCTACTTTAGTACCAAGTGCTACCACTTCTGTCCTGCTTTCTTTTTCAACAGTTTCTTCCATCAATTCCCGGCTTGTTTCTTCACCATTTTTTAAAATGACTTCGTATTCTTTCGTAATCAACCCTTTTTCCCCACTGGAAACGACTTTCTTTTCACCCTTCGGTAAATCATCGTCTTTTTTCGTTTCAACCGTAAAGTCCACTTCTTCTTCCACAATATCGGTCACCTTTTCTACCCTTGTAATCGTGACCTTGTCCTCTGAAGTAAGTTCATCTTCTTTACTTAGGTTCAACTCATCCAGTTCGTTTAAGGTGATGTCTTCTTCTTCCATCAGCTCTTCAACTGTAGAGGCGGTCGTCCAGACCTTCTCAGAATCTCCACCGTCATTGACCGTGACTTGGAAAGCCTTTTGAATCTCTATATCCATGCCTTCCTCAACCGGTGTATCCGGATCATGAGAAACCTGATCCCGTTCTTTAAACTCAAGACCTTCCTGGTCAAAGAACTCTCCTACTGTAGAGGCTGTTGTGAAATATTCTTCTGTATGGTTACGATCAATGGCTAGATTAATAGACTTAGATGCTATGTAGGTTACATCCATTCCATATTCAACCTGATCGGATAACTTATGGGATAATTCATCATGTTGTTGGACAGTGACATCGAGCTCTGATAATAATTCTTCAATAGTATTAGCATGAGTGCGTATCAGTTCTTTTTGCCCATTCTGCGTCACTTGAACAGAAGCTTTTGTGGCTTCATACGAAACGGTTACTAAAAAGGCGATGCATAGGACGGCAATCACAGTTGCCCATACCATCATGTGACTAATGGCTGATTTTAACATTTTTCCTATTTTCATCCTTTGGCCTCCTTTCTAAAGCACGCGTTTTATTGTAGTCAAGTGACAAACCCGTGTCAAATGAATCCTCTGCCATAAAAAATAGAGGAGTCAGTCTGACCATCACCGACTCCTCTATTATGCAATTTTACCTAGTCAATTAACATAACAAACATGTTACAGTTCCCATACAATTGGATAGGTTTTGTAATAAACCTTCCAAAATTCTCAGGATGACGACTGGATTCCAAAGAATTCGAGAGCATTCGAGGTCGTCTTTTCACTGACTTCCTCAAAGGTAAGCCCCTTCAGTTCAGCGATCTGCTCTGCTACAAGCTTCACGTAAGCAGGCTCATTTCTTTTACCGCGATTCGGATGAGGGGCCAGAAATGGGCAGTCGGTTTCTATCAGCAAGTGGTCCATATCCACAGCTTTTGCTACTTCTTTCGGTAATTTTGCATTTTTAAATGTGACAGGTCCTCCTAGCGAAATCATAAAGTTCATCTCTATACACTCTATAGCCGTTTCCACAGGACCACTGTAACAATGCATAATGCCCCCTACTTCAGCTGCATTTTCTTCTCTAAGAATATCCACAATATCATCGGTAGCTTCCCGGTTATGAATAATGATCGGCATTTTCACCTTTTTAGCAAGCTGGATCTGCTTTTTGAACACTTCTTTTTGGACATCTTTCGGTGATTTATCCCAGTGGTAGTCGAGTCCCATTTCCCCAAGCGCTACAACTTTAGGGTGTCCGGACAATTCCTCGATCCAATGAAGGTCCTCTTCCGTCATATCTATTGCGTCAACAGGGTGCCATCCTACGGCAGCATAAATATTCTCATGAGTTTCAGCAATATCCAGAGCTTTCGGAATCGTCTTCCGGTCAAATCCTACGACCGTCATATACTGTACGCCTGCTTCCTGAGCTCTTGCAATCGTTTCTTCAAGGTCCTCATCAAATTGATCAGCATTCAAGTGCACATGTGTATCAAATAACATTCCATTTCCCACCTTTACTACATTTCTTAATTCAGACTATGTTAAAGCTGTCATTTAAAAAAAGGGAAAGCACTATGGAGAGCCTTCCCTTTTTTGTAGGTGTTATTTCACTTTCGTACCATTGCTCAAGGTCTGATCCACAGAGGCAAGAGACAGTCCTTTGTCATCTTCTCCCGCTAATATCATCCCTTCAGACCTTTCACCACGAAGTTTGACCGGTTTCAGGTTGGCTACACAAATGACTTTTCGGCCAACAAGATCATCGGGCGTATAATGTTCAGCAATGCCGGAAATAACTTGTCGCTGTTCATACCCGAGATCCAACTGGATTTTCAACAGTTTGTCTGCCTTTTTCACCTTATCCACTTTTAATACTTCAGCTACTCGGAAATCCAGCTTCATGAAGTCGTCGATCGTTACTTCTTCCGCTTCATCCTTTTTCTCTTCTTTTTTTTCTTCCTGTTGAGGAGCCGATTTCTTCATCATATCTTTGATGATCTGTGTTTCCTCCCCAGCATCGAGACGAGGGAAAATCGGCTGGTCTTTCTGGACAGCAGTGCCTGCAGGAATAATTCCGAATTGGCTGAGGCTCTCCCATGATTTATGCTCATCTTCCGTAATCCCAAGCTGCTGGAAGATACGCCCAGGAGTCTGAGTCAGGAATGGCTGCAGCATAACGGCCGTTTGACGCAGCGACTCAGCCAGATGAGCCATCACATTGCCCAGACGTTCTTTTTGATTCTCATCTTTCGCAAGTACCCACGGCTGTGTTTCGTCAATATACTTGTTCGTACGGCTTATGAATTTCCAAAGGTCGGCAAGCGCCACTGAGAATTCCATGTTCTCAAGCGAGTCTTCCACAGAAATTCTCGTTTCTTGCGCAAGCTGTTCAAGGCTTTGGTCGAATTCATCTTCACCAAGCGCTAACGCTGGAATATGCCCATCGAAATATTTGCTGATCATGGCAACCGTTCGATTCAGTAAGTTTCCAAGGTCATTGGCCAGATCGTAATTCGTCCGTTCCACGAATGCTTCTGGTGTGAAGACGCCGTCAGAGCCGAATGGAACTTCACGAAGCAGATAATAACGCAGGGCATCGAGTCCATAGCGATCACTAAGCTGGACAGGATCTACAACATTGCCTTTCGATTTGGACATCTTTCCATCTTTCATCAATATCCAGCCATGAGCAAATACTTGCTTCGGCAGAGGAAGATCCAGAGCCATCAGCATAATCGGCCAATAAATGGTATGGAACCGAACGATTTCTTTCCCGACCAGCTGTACATCTGCCGGCCAATACTTCTGATATTTGGAATCATCATCACTTTCGTAACCGAGCGCTGTGATGTAGTTACTTAATGCATCGATCCAAACGTAAATGACATGCTTTTCATTACCAGGTACGCCGACACCCCAGTCAAAGGTCGTCCGGGAGACCGCCAAGTCTTCAAGTCCTGGTTTGATGAAATTATTGATCATTTCATTTTTACGGCTTTCCGGTTGAATGAATGTTGGATTCTTTTCATAGAACTCAAGCAATTGATCAACATAATTGCTCATTTTGAAAAAGTAAGATTCCTCTTTAACTTTCTCCACTTCTCCGCCGCAGTCCGGACAGCGCCCGTCCTCAAGTTGACGTTCTGTGAAGAAGGATTCACACGGTGTACAGTACCATCCTTCATATTCGTCTAGATAAATGTCGCCTTTTTTCATCAAGTAATCAAAAATCTTTTCAACGACTGCTTTGTGGCGGTCTTCTGTTGTACGAATGAAATCGTCATAGGAAATATCAAGTTTATCCCATAACTGTTTGATCCCGCTCACGATATCATCCACATAAGCTTGCGGGGTTACCCCCTTCTCTTCTGCCTTGCGCTGGATCTCTGGCCATGCTCATCCGTTCCGGTCAAATACATGACATCGTAGCCTCTCAAGCGTTTATACCGCGCCATTGCGTCGCCCGCTACAGTCGTGTATGCATGTCCAATATGCAAATTACCACTAGGATAATAGATAGGTGTTGTTATATAAAATGTATTTTTTTCCTCAGGCATCCTGTTCCCTCCTCAATATCTTTATACCATCAGCCATAAAAGGTCATGGTATCATTCTAGCGATTTATCTCCTTTATTTCCATTCCTAACATTAAAATATACCGAATTTTACGTAAAACTGTCAAAATAACCAAACATTAGATTTCACATCTGTAAATACTCTGGTAAAATAAAATGTATATAGATAGGTTGGATAAACCAACCATATCTGGGATGAAAGGATTAGGGTGAACGGTGAAGAGGCCTGGGTCAAAAGCTTCCCTCACCCATTTTAAATACCTGCACCAGTATGTGGAATTGGAAATTCATACCCCTTTTTAAGTAATTGACACGTCTGGGAATGGTTGGTACTATATTGTCGAGACATATGTCGAAACATGACAGAAAACTTTTGATTGAGGGGAGACAGAAAAATGAAATCTACAGGCATTGTACGTAAAGTGGACGAGCTCGGTCGCGTGGTGATTCCGATCGAACTTCGACGCACACTAGGAATTAACGAAAAGGACGCGTTGGAGATTTATGTGGACGACGACCGCATCGTTCTAAAGAAATATAAGCCCAACATGACTTGCCATGTCACAGGGGAAGTTTCTGATGAGAATATGAAACTGGCAAATGGCAATCTTGTCCTAAGCAAGGAAGGCGCACAGATGCTCCTTCACGAATTACAAGACAACCTTAAATAATATTAGATTAGAGATAAATAAAAAAAGAGACGATTGACTGGTTTCACGAGAGAAAAGACATATGTTAAGCAACCCCTTACTGTTCACAGGCCTGACAGTAAGGGGTTTTTTCAACGTCTTATTCCTCTACATGATAAGCTTGATAAACCTCCCGCTTCGGAATTTTCCTGTCCAGCGCCGCTTGTTTGATGGCATCTTTGTTCTTCATGCCGTCGCTTTCTACATAATGATCGACATGATCAACGACAGAAAGTTCAGCCCACCACTGATGATCCTTCGACTCCACTTCATCAGAACCTTCAATGACGACACAGAACTCTCCACGGACTTGTTCAGTCTGAGCCCAATCGACTAAATCTCCCACTGTTCCCCTGACATATTCCTCATAACGTTTCGAAAGTTCCCGGACTAAGGAAGCTCTTCGATTTCCAAAAACATCGTAGACATGAGCCAGCATTTCCTTCAACCGATGAGGGGATTCATAAAAAATTAACGTGGCTCGAATCGATTGAAGGTCCTCCAACACAGCCGCACGATCTTTCTTTTTCCTTGGAAGGAACCCATAAAAATAAAACTCTTCTGTCGGCAGCCCTGAACCTGCAAGAGCAGGCAAAGCTGCATTCGCTCCAGGAAGAACAACGACCGGGACCTCTACTTCTACAGCTCTTTGAACGAGGTCAGTACCTGGATCTGAAATGCCCGGCATCCCGGCATCACTGACGATTGCGATATTCTGTCCATTCAGTAGTTTCTCTATTAGTTCCGGGCCTTTCGTGTGCTTATTATGTTCATGGTAACTGACAAGGTGTGTAGAAATTTCAAAATGGTTGAGCAGTTTTTTGGAATTCCGTGTATCCTCGGCCCCGATGATCTCCACTTCTTTCAATGTATGGACGGCCCGGAAAGTCATATCCTCCAAATTACCTATAGGGGTAGGTACGATATATAATGTCCCCCGATCATGACTCATAAAACTCTTTTGTACATTCATTCGTGCTCACCCCTTCCTTATTTCGTTCAATCCAACGCTCTTTTTCCTTACGTGTCATTCGTTTCAAACGGTACTCCTGCTGAAGGGCCTCGGATTTGGTACGATAAATCGCAAAAGCTTCCAGCAGGAGCGGACCTCTTCCTCTCGTATACTTCGCGCCTTTTCCGCTCCGATGTTTTTCCAATCTAGCCTCTAAATCATTCGTATAACCGGTATAGAGCGTATCGTCCTTACATTTGAGCATGTACACATAATGGTTATTCTCCATAAAGAATTTCCCTTAATTCACCCGTGTATTCATCCTCTGGTGTGAGCGCGTACAATGGGGGAAGGATTTTTAAACCTGGTTTTCCATCCCGCACACCTTCAATCAGCAGAATATTCGCCTCTTTTCCTTCTTTCGGATAGACGAGCCTCATCCGTTTCGGCTCCAGCTTGTATGTCTTGAATAACTGGATAATTTCAACCAGGCGTTCAGGACGATGGACCATGGATACCTTCCCCCCTGATTTTGCTAGGCGGCTACATGACTCTATGACATCTTCCAAGCTGCAGTGAATCTCATGCCTGGCGATTGCCAAATGCTCATTCAAATTTTGTTCGTCCGCTTTTGGTGTTGGAAAATACGGAGGGTTGCATGTGACAAGATCAAATTTATCATTGCCATAATAGGCAGGCATATCTTTTAGATCTCCTCGAATCATATCCAATTGATCTTCCAGTTGATTCAACTGAATGTTTCGCATAGCCATATTGTAAAGCCGCTCCTGGATTTCAACGCCTGTGATCGGGACCTTGGACCGTGTAGATAAAAATAGCGGCACCACACCGTTTCCGGTACATAAATCAAGAATTTTGCCTCGTGTTTTAGGCACGTAGGTAAAGTCAGCGAGCAATACAGCATCTAATGAAAAGGCAAACACACTCGGGCTCTGTATAATCCGCATATTCTCTTTCGCTAATAAAAAATCAATTCGTTCATCTCCATATAATTGAACCATTTCTGCGTTCCTTTCTTCCGTGAAATTCTCCGGTACGGTACCTTACCTTTCTTTACTTTGGCGGTTTCGTTGCTCATATATAGCGGAATGAGTGCTTGGAAACCGTTGTTGAGTTCCCTCGATCTCCGCTCATCGGGGTCTCATCTGAAACTCTATACCCGCAGGAATCTCGCAGTTTCCCAGAACTCATACTACTGGTAGAGGAACGATGCCTTACTGCACGATTGCTCGTACAGAGCATCATTAATATTCAGAAAGCTGCCATGGAACATGCAACAAAGAAAATTCCGTGATAATCTTCCGGCCCTCGTCCACTTAAACCTTCACGGAACTTATGTCCCCCGTCTTCCTCTACATATATATTCCACAACCCCCGTTTGATATAAAGAGAGCCCTTCCTCGGACGAGCAAGGAAAGGCTTGGACCTGGAATTATTTCTTTTTGTTCAAGAAAGATAAGCAAAAGAGACAATCTTCATCTCTTGGACTTCCAAAATGGAGGTTGCAAATGTGAAAACCTTCTTCGTAAAGCCTCGCGAGATTATCATAGCCTTCACCGACGACTGCTCCTTTGTCCTGTTTGGAATCCTGGGAAGACTGCTCTTTTTCATTCTCTTTCTCCAACCGTTGTCGCAAGTGATGATTTTCAAGCGATAAATGCTGGTTTTCCTCTAAAAGGTAAGCCAGCTGTTTTTTCAAATCGCCAAGCTGTTCATAAAGCTCACCGATCTGACTTTCAAAATGGGATACTTGTTCAAATATGGCTTTCTTGTTCACGCTCGACTCCACCCTTTATTCTGAGGCTTCGGTTTGAAGAACTCCCTCATCGATCAGCTCCTGAAGAGAATACTCAAGGACACGTTCCTGGTCGCGGAATTCAATCTGCACCATACGCTCCAACATGTTCAGGCCGACAACTTTTCCTTTACCGAAAGATGTTGCAATGCTCTCGCCGAGGTCAGGAAGCTCTTTCTTCGCATTTTCATAATCATCATTTTCATACTTGAGACAACACATTAAGCGGCCGCAAAGGCCTGATATTTTCGCTGGGTTCAAGGATAGATTTTGATCCTTGGCCATTTTTATTGAAACAGGTTCGAAATCACCTAAAAACGTTGAACAGCAAAGCATTCGTCCACATGGACCGATTCCTCCGAGCATTTTTGCCTCGTCCCTGACACCAATCTGGCGCAGTTCAATCCTCGTCTTGAAAACTGATGCAAGATCTTTAACTAAGGTACGGAAGTCCACGCGGCCATCTGCTGTAAAGTAGAAGATGACTTTGTTACGATCAAACGTATATTCGACATCCACAAGATTCATGTCCAATTTATGTTCACGGATTTTCTTTTCGCAAACCCGGTAAGCTTCTGCGGCGTTGTCTTTGTTTTCATCCACCGTCACTTTATCTTTATCATCTGCCATACGGATGACTTTTTTAAGAGGTAAAACAACGTCTTCTTCATCTATGGATTTGTTAGCAATGACAACTTTTCCGAATTCGATCCCGCGTACGGTTTCGACGATGACATAATCATCGGTCGTCATCCGCAGTCCCCCCGGATCGAAATAATATACCTTACCCGCCTGCTTAAATCGGACACCTACAACTTCGATCATTCGATCATCACCTCTGTAGTTGAAGGGTAAGTTGTTCCATCACTAAATTAGGATGGACATTTTGATTTATCTTTCGTTTCGCCTCAAGAATATCCTTCAAACTGCGCGCTGCCGACTGTCTTGACCATCGCATGGCCGCCTGGTTCAGCTTTTCTCTCTCTTTTATGAAGATAATTGATTCTTCCCGGTCCAAAAGTTGGTTAATAATGTCCTGATACCAGAGCATAAGTACATCCAGACCACGCTGCAGCTGCGTTCGTTCTTTAAAATGAGGCATCCACTGATGGTTGATAAACAAAAGTCCTTCATTTGGTTTATTTTGAAGCACTTCAATTAATTGTATCACTAGTTTTCGCACATTCGCAAACCACTCATCTTCATTCATGGCCAGTGCTTCTGTCAAATTATTCGTTAACGCTGATAGAAGCCGGGCGTTCGACTCTGAAACATTTTCTTCGACAAGCCTTTCCCTTATCCGTACAGCGTTCAACGGTTGAAACGCAAGCAGTTGACACCGGGATCGGATCGTATCGAGAATGGTCGGTCCACTTTCCGTGAGTAACATCGCCGTGGTCTGCTGACTAGGTTCCTCAAGAAATTTCAGCAACCGGTTGGAAGCATTGACAGTCATCTTGTCTGCATCTACAATAATGTAAACTTTTCGGTTTGACTCAAGACCTGTATACGTAAATTCTTTTTGTAAATGGAGGATCTGTTCCTTTTTGATCGACTGTCCCTCAGGCTCGATCCAGTGCAGGTCGGGATGATTCCCTGAATCAATTCGCTTGCAGTCCCTGCAATTTTGACAAGGTTCTGCTCCGTCCCGGTGTTTACAGAAAATACTTTTTGCAAACAGGATGCTCATCTCCCGTTTTCCTGTTCCCCGGTTTCCCTGGAACAAATAGGCATGTGAAATCCGCCCCTTTTTAAAACTGTTCATGAGCATTTGAGCAGCAAGGGGCTGAATGTCTTTCATTTGTGTCCAAGTCTGCATACTACTTCCGTCCTTACGTGTATAAATTAATGAGCAAACCCTTAATTTCACCAATTAGTCCAAGCAAATCGACTGTCCGCTTTTCCTGATCCATCACGGCTTCTGTAAGATCAGCAAGCTTCTCATCAACCGACTCCACAATCGTCAATTTACGGGTCTGCCCTTGAGCGTTCCAACTATGAGAGTGTTTTAAATTCATCCCATATTGAACAGATTCTTTCACAAAGTCTTTTATGAGACGTTTGTATTTGGCTAGGTCACGGAAAGACCTTGCCCTTGCTACCCGCTCCCCCTGAGCCGTGATACTTTCCATCAGCCGGTTCAATTGAGCTTCCTGAAGTTTTCGACTTTGGGATTGAACCATCGCATCGAAACCCGGCTTTCCATTCATCTGATGAGGGGTCTGTTTTTTCGTACCGTCCATCTGTGTCCGTATGTCCTGACTGATTTTCATACTTGCACCCCTTCTGAGTTAAAACTGAAAAAAGGAATCTACCGGCAAGATGAAAACAGTGGCTCCTCCTACCTCGACCTTTACTGGTTTTGGAATGTAAGAATCTGCATTGCCTCCCATAGGCGAGATCGGGGCGACCATCTGTTCACGCTGGCTGCAGTTGTCTCTAATGATATCGAGAGCATCATCCACTTCATCATCACCGCAACCGATCATGAAGGTCGTATTTCCCTCTCTTAAGAAACCACCCGTTGTCGATAGTTTCGTCGTTTTGAAGTCATTTTCAGCTAAGGCATCCGTCAATCGGCTGCTATCTTTATCCTGAACGACCGCAATGATCATTTTCATGCCATTATACCCTCCTGTTGGGTGTTTTCTCCTATTATAACAAATCGGCCGATAGTTATGACGTCAAATAGGCATGCAGAACACGGGAAGCCTCCTGCCTCACCAAATCAAAATCCTGGTCGGCATTGATCACCTGTATGCGTTCCTTATTCTGGGAAGCCAATTGGTGATATGCTTCGTAAACTTTCTGGTGAAAGTCAATATGTTCAAGGTCAAGACGATTTTTTTCTCTTCCTTGGTTTTCAGCAATTCTTTCAAGTCCTCTTTCCGGCTTAATATCAAATAGAAGTGTTATGTCCGGCATATAATCATCAATAGCAAAGGCATTAATGTTAAACACTTCCTCCATGCCAAGCCCCCGGGCGGCACCCTGGTAGGCAAGACTCGAATCTAAAAAGCGATCGCAGAGAACGATTTTTCCTTCTTTTAATGCAGGAATGACTTTCTCTACTAGGTGCTGCCTGCGTGCGGCCGCATAAAGCAGAGCCTCTGTTCTTCCATCCATTTCTGTATGGGAAGGATCAAGAATCACTTCTCTAATCTTCTCCGCAATACGTATACCACCGGGTTCCCTCGTTTCAAGGACGGGATACCCATGTTCCCTTAATTCCTTGCCAACCTCACGTAAAATGGATGACTTACCCGCTCCATCTCCACCTTCGAAACTTACAAACAAACCTTTCACAATCTATTCTCCTTTAAAAACAAGAACTCCTTCGTCCATGCCTGTATTTTGAAAATGTGCCCCCTGATCCATTAAAGCGAGCACTTGATCGATCCGTTTCTCATCCATACGTTCTCCCTTCATAATGAAAGGAATCCCGGGAGGATAAGGAATAATCGCTTCAGCTGCTACACAACCTGCAGCTTCTTGCCAATTGACCTTTTCTACGTCCAGTCTCTGCATGTGGGAGTAGCTGTATGCCAGCTCCTGAACAGCCGGGAACTGTATGGAATCCTTTATTATTGTAGCACGGTTCGGTTTCTTTTTTAATTGGGAATCCAAGGTCTTGAGCCGTTCTTCCAATTGGGAGACATCCAGACTTGGAGCAAGCCCAAACACCAATAACACTTGGTCCGTCGTAGCAAGCTCGGGTACAATTCCAACAGACTCAAGAGCTGATGCATAATAAAAGCCCTCTCCTTTATCCACTTCTAAAATCAGCTTCAGCGGATCATTCGTCGTTGTTACGTTCCAATGATGATAGGATAAAAATAACGAGGTTACCTGTTCAATAAAATCAACCAATCGTTCCTTATCCGAATCGTCCCAGGAAGCCAAATAGGCACGGGCTACATCCAGACTTGCCATTAAAGGATAGGAAGGACTGCTGGACTGAAGTATCTGCAAATAGTGACGGATTCTGCCCAAGTTCAAACGGTTCCCATGGATATGGAGATAAGAGGCCATGGTCATCGCTGGTGCCATTTTATGAGCGGATTGAGCCACACCATCTGCTCCTAAAGCAAGGGCAGATGGAGGAAAAGGAGAGCCCAAGTGGAAATGCACACCATGCGCTTCGTCCACTAACAATGGAATGCTGCGCTTATGGACGACATTTGAAATCTTCTCTAGATCGTATGTTCTTCCAAAATAATCGGGATAGGTTAAAAACACTGCTTTACAGTCAGGGTGATCATTCAATGCCTGTTCGATATCTTCTGCACACATAAGGCTGTGACTTCCCGTTTCTTTTTCGAACCTGGGAGAAATAAAAATAGGAGAAGCCCCAGCAAGTTCGATTCCATTCAGGACGGATTTATGGCAATTGCGCTGCACAATCATTTTTTCTCCGGGCCGGCAGGCAGATAAGATCATAGCTAAATTACCGACGGTCGTGCCATTGACTAGAAAGAAAGTATGATCACTATTAAAAAACTCACGGGCCATCTGCTGTGCTTCTTTGATCACGCCCTCAGGTGCGTGGAGATCATCCAGTCCTTCCACTTCAGTAGCATCCAATTCTAATGTAGAACGGAATCCTTCGTGGTATTTTCTATCAAATACTTTTCCATATTTGTGACCGGGCACATGGAAAGATATAGGGTCCTGCTTTTTATTTTGTTTTAGCGCTTCGTACAGAGGCGCATACGTATGTTTCATTGGAAACACCTTCTTCCATGTTCAAGCGTACCTAAAAACCTCTATACAAGCAATGCCAGAGATCCATATAAAAAATCCACCCTCATACGGAGGGTGGATGTGTATTCTTCACAGCTGCTAAACTTGTTTCATTCAAGATGGAATCATTGAACGATGAGCTTTTGCCATACGCTTTACAAAATACTCATACCTCGGATCATCAGCAGGAGTCTCAATCATTTCGTCCTCGCACTGTTCGCAAATAAAGACTCTTAATAGATAAATTCCCTTTTCTGTTTCTTTTTCACATATGCTGCACTGATCTTTCCGGCTCATACATCCCCCTCCTCTCCTTCATCACTACTTCATTACTTTTAGTATCACCCAATCTATCAACTTTATACGTCCATATCATAAAAAAGAAGTTTTATATATTTAAAGGTTTGGTTAACATTTAATGTTGATATTACCAACAAAAAAGACCTCCTTTCGAGCTGTTCACATACAAAAAAACCTCCAGGAATAATCCTGAAGGTTTTCTAAATGACGTGGCGGCGTCCTACTCTCACGGGGGTAAACCCGACTACCATCGGCGCTGAAGAGCTTAACTGCTGTGTTCGGCATGGGAACAGGTGTGACCTCTTCGCCTTCACCACCACATCAATATAAAGTTTGAGGTGAACCCTCAAAACTGGATAAGGAAACATCTTTTTGAAGAAACGCTTTTCACGAACACTATCATTTCGATAGATAAGTCATCGATCCATTAGTATCCGTCAGCTCCACGTGTCACCACGCTTCCACCTCGGACCTATCAACCTCATCGTCTCTGAGGGATCTTATTTGCTTAAAGCAAAGGGAAATCTCATCTCAAGGGGGGCTTCATGCTTAGATGCTTTCAGCACTTATCCCGACCACACGTAGCTACCCAGCGATGCTCCTGGCGGAACAACTGGTACACCAGCGGTGTGTCCATCCCGGTCCTCTCGTACTAAGGACAGCTCCTTTCAAATTTCCAACGCCCACGACGGATAGGGACCGAACTGTCTCACGACGTTCTGAACCCAGCTCGCGTACCGCTTTAATGGGCGAACAGCCCAACCCTTGGGACCGACTACAGCCCCAGGATGCGATGAGCCGACATCGAGGTGCCAAACCTCCCCGTCGATGTGGACTCTTGGGGGAGATAAGCCTGTTATCCCCGGGGTAGCTTTTATCCGTTGAGCGACGGCCCTTCCATGCGGAACCGCCGGATCACTAAGCCCGACTTTCGTCCCTGCTCGACTTGTAGGTCTCGCAGTCAAGCTCCCTTGTGCCTTTACACTCTGCGAATGATTTCCAACCATTCTGAGGGAACCTTTGGGCGCCTCCGTTACCTTTTGGGAGGCGACCGCCCCAGTCAAACTGCCCACCTGACACTGTCTCCGGACCGGATCACGGTCCTGGGTTAGAATGTCCGTACAGCCAGGGTAGTATCCCACCAGCGCCTCCACCGAAGCTAGCGCTCCGGCTTCCAAGGCTCCTACCTATCCTGTACAAGCTGTACCAACATTCAATATCAGGCTACAGTAAAGCTCCACGGGGTCTTTCCGTCCTGTCGCGGGTAATGTGCATCTTCACACATAGTATAATTTCACCGGGTCTCTCGTTGAGACAGTGCCCAAGTCGTTGCACCTTTCGTGCGGGTCGGAACTTACCCGACAAGGAATTTCGCTACCTTAGGACCGTTATAGTTACGGCCGCCGTTTACTGGGGCTTCGGTTCAACGCTTCGCATAAGCTAACGCATCCCCTTAACCTTCCAGCACCGGGCAGGTGTCAGCCCCTATACTTCGCCTTACGGCTTCGCAGAGACCTGTGTTTTTGGTAAACAGTCGCTTGGGCCTTTTCACTGCGGCTCCTCGGCAGAGGAGCACCCCTTCTCCCGAAGTTACGGGGTCATTTTGCCGAGTTCCTTAACGAGAGTTCTCCCGCTCACCTTAGGATCCCTCCTCGCCTACCTGTGTCGGTTTGCGGTACGGGCACCTCTTTCCTCACTAGAGGATTTTCTTGGCAGTGTGAACTCAGGAGCTTCGGTACTATATTTCCCTCCCCATCACAGCTCAACGTTGCCGGACGGATTTGCCTATCCGACCGTCTCACTGCTTGGACGCGCACATCCAGTGGCGCGCTCTCCTTATCCTCCTGCGTCCCCCCGTCGTTCAAACGGAAAGGAGGTGGTACAGGAATATCAACCTGTTGTCCATCGCCTACGCCTTTCGGCCTCGGCTTAGGTCCCGACTAACCCTGAGAGGACGAGCCTTCCTCAGGAAACCTTAGGCATTCGGTGAAAGAGATTCTCACTCTTTTTTCGCTACTCATACCGGCATTCTCACTTCTAAGCGCTCCACCAGTCCTTACGGTCTGACTTCACGGCCCTTAGAACGCTCTCCTACCACTGATCATAAGATCAATCCGCAGCTTCGGTGGTGTGTTTAGCCCCGGTACATTTTCGGCGCAGAGTCACTCGACCAGTGAGCTATTACGCACTCTTTGAATGATGGCTGCTTCTAAGCCAACATCCTGGTTGTCTAAGCAACTCCACATCCTTTTCCACTTAACACACACTTTGGGACCTTAGCTGGCGGTCTGGGCTGTTTCCCTCTCGACCATGAACCTTATCACCCACGGTCTGACTCCCAGAACAAAGTCGATGGCATTCGGAGTTTGACTGAATTCGGTAACCCGATAGGGGCCCCTCGTCCAATCAGTGCTCTACCTCCATGACTTTCTATTCTGAGGCTAGCCCTAAAGCTATTTCGGAGAGAACCAGCTATCTCCGTGTTCGATTGGCATTTCACCCCTACCCACACCTCATCCCCGTAATTTTCAACTTACGTGGGTTCGGGCCTCCAGTCAGTGTTACCTGACCTTCACCCTGGACATGGGTAGATCACACGGTTTCGGGTCTACGACCGCATACTCACTCGCCCTATTCAGACTCGCTTTCGCTGCGGCTCCGCTTCTGCTGCTTAACCTCGCATACGGTCGTAACTCGCCGGTTCATTCTACAAAAGGCACGCCGTCACCCATTAACGGGCTCCGACTACTTGTAGGCACACGGTTTCAGGTTCTCTTTCACTCCCCTTCCGGGGTGCTTTTCACCTTTCCCTCACGGTACTGGTTCACTATCGGTCACTAGGGAGTATTTAGCCTTGGGAGATGGTCCTCCCGGATTCCGACGGAATTCCTCGTGTTCCGCCGTACTCAGGATCCACTCCGGAGAGAGAAAGATTTCGACTACAGGGCTGTTACCTGCTCTGGCTGATCGTTCCAGATCGATTCATCTATCTTTCTCTTTGGTAACTCCAATGGAGTGTCCTACAACCCCAGAAAGCAAGCTTTCTGGTTTGGGCTGATTCCGTTTCGCTCGCCGCTACTTGGGAAATCGCATTTGCTTTCTCTTCCTCCGGGTACTTAGATGTTTCAGTTCCCCGGGTGTGCCTTCCTATACCTATGGATTCAGTATAGGATGCTGTCCCATTACGAACAGCGGGTTTCCCCATTCGGAAATCTCCGGTTCAAAGCCTACTTACGGCTCGCCGGAGCATATCGGTGTTAGTCCCGTCCTTCATCGGCTCCTAGTACCAAGGCATCCACCGTGCGCCCTTATTCACTTAACTATCTTCGTGAAAAGACGTTTACAATTTCAATTAGATGTCTTGTCATCAATTGCCTCATCGTTAGATGAAACAATGATTCCTTATCCAGTTTTCAAGGTTCACAAGTTGAAAGATTCTTTGATCTCTCAAAACTGAACAACCAACACAGTACGTTTCCGTAATATCCTTAGAAAGGAGGTGATCCAGCCGCACCTTCCGATACGGCTACCTTGTTACGACTTCACCCCAATCATTGGCCCCACCTTCGGCGGCTGGCTCCATAAAGGTTACCTCACCGACTTCGGGTGTTGCCAACTCTCGTGGTGTGACGGGCGGTGTGTACAAGGCCCGGGAACGTATTCACCGCGGCATGCTGATCCGCGATTACTAGCGATTCCGGCTTCATGCAGGCGAGTTGCAGCCTGCAATCCGAACTGAGAATGGTTTTATGGGATTTGCTACACCTCGCGGCTTCGCTGCCCTTTGTACCATCCATTGTAGCACGTGTGTAGCCCAGGTCATAAGGGGCATGATGATTTGACGTCATCCCCGCCTTCCTCCGGTTTGTCACCGGCAGTCACCTTAGAGTGCCCAACTGAATGCTGGCAACTAAGATTAGGGGTTGCGCTCGTTGCGGGACTTAACCCAACATCTCACGACACGAGCTGACGACAACCATGCACCACCTGTCACTTGGTCCCCGAAGGGAAATCCCTATCTCTAGGGAGGTCCAAGGATGTCAAGACCTGGTAAGGTTCTTCGCGTTGCTTCGAATTAAACCACATGCTCCACCGCTTGTGCGGGCCCCCGTCAATTCCTTTGAGTTTCAGCCTTGCGGCCGTACTCCCCAGGCGGAGTGCTTAATGCGTTAACTTCAGCACTAAGGGGTGGAAGCCCCCTAACACCTAGCACTCATCGTTTACGGCGTGGACTACCAGGGTATCTAATCCTGTTTGCTACCCACGCTTTCGCACCTCAGCGTCAGAAACAGACCAGAGAGTCGCCTTCGCCACTGGTGTTCCTCCACATATCTACGCATTTCACCGCTACACGTGGAATTCCACTCTCCTCTTCTGTCCTCAAGTTCCCCAGTTTCCAATGACCCTCCACGGTTGAGCCGTGGGCTTTCACATCAGACTTAAGGAACCGCCTGCGCGCGCTTTACGCCCAATAATTCCGGACAACGCTTGCCCCCTACGTATTACCGCGGCTGCTGGCACGTAGTTAGCCGGGGCTTCCTCGTTAGGTACCGTCAAGGTACCGCTCTATTCGCACGGTACTTGTTCTTCCCTAACAACAGAACTTTACGATCCGAAGACCTTCATCGTTCACGCGGCGTTGCTCCGTCAGACTTTCGTCCATTGCGGAAGATTCCCTACTGCTGCCTCCCGTAGGAGTCTGGGCCGTGTCTCAGTCCCAGTGTGGCCGATCACCCTCTCAGGTCGGCTACGCATCGTCGCCTTGGTGAGCCGTTACCTCACCAACTAGCTAATGCGCCGCGGGCCCATCTGTAAGTGATAGCGAGAAGCCATCTTTCAACTTTCCTTCATGCGAAAGAAAGTATTACCCGGCATTAGCCCCGGTTTCCCGGGGTTATTCCGATCTTACAGGCAGGTTGCCCACGTGTTACTCACCCGTCCGCCGCTCGTTCCACGAGCTTCACCCCGAAGGGATCCGCTCGCTTCCCGCGCTCGACTTGCATGTATTAGGCACGCCGCCAGCGTTCGTCCTGAGCCAGGATCAAACTCTCCATAAAAGTTAAGTTTGACTTGCTCATTTGCACACCGAATGTGCTTTGTTTCAAATCTCTTCTATAAAGAAGAAATGTTTTGACGTACTGGTTGGTTCGTTCAGTTTTCAAAGATCAAAA